>JAWKQJ010000043.1:0-42918 GCA_041390205.1 Gemmatimonadales bacterium | reverse complement strand
CCTGCCACTGGTACTCCCCCACCGCGAAGTCACCGAGAAGAAGGACCGGATCGAGCAGCTGGTCGTGTTCCTGGTGCCGCCGGACGTCGAAGGGCAGCGGGGAGAGGTCGGCCGCGGCCTCGACTGGACGGGGGTCGTGGGCGACCAGGGCCAGATCGAGGAGCCGCCGCCCCCACCCGTCGAGCCGGTAGAGCCGCTCTTCACCGAGGGAATCGCCGGCGATCCCACTCCGGTCGACCCGGAGCCCCTCGGCGACCCCGAGCCGGTCGAGACGGCGCTGACCGAGATCGAGGTCGACTCGATGGTCCAGCGGGACCCGACCAGCGCGTCGCCGGTCTACCCGCCGGAGATGCTGGACCAGAAGATCTCCGGGTCGACCTTCGTGAACTACGTGGTGGACACCACGGGGCGGGTCGACACCAACACGATCAAGGTGATCCGCACCACCCACGAGGCGTTCGCGGTCTCGGTTCGGGAGGCGCTGGCCAAGATGCGCTTCCGGCCCGCGATCCAGGGCTCACGGAAAGTCCGCCAGTGGGTCGAGCAGAGCTTCGCCTTCAAGATCGTCCCGCCGACCGCGCCCGACACCACGGGGGCCGGCCGGGGCACCTAACGCCCGTTCGGCAGCGTCACCTCGAAGGACGCCCAACCGCCCTCCCAGCTGGAATAGCGGCGGTCGTAGACCAGATAGCGGGTCGAGTCGCCAAGCTGGGTGCGCCGGCCGACCGGAAACCGGGCCCAGTGGAGAAAGGCCGGCCCACCGGGCGCCGCGGCGACGGCGGCGATGGTCTCCTGGTCGAGACCGACGGGAACCGAGTCCTCGATCCGGGCCGCCGGGCTCCGTCCGAACCGATAGCTGCCGACGAGGTACCAGTCGCCCCGCGCCACGACCACCGACTTGGTGAGCGGATCGACCGGGCGGGGAGCGACCATCACCCGGGCATCCGGTCCCGCCATCCGGGCCAGGTCGCGCCGCGCCATCAGCGTGGAGGTCATCATCGCTCCGATGTAGACCGCCACCGCGGCGAGGGCGATCCGGGCCGGGCGCGACGGGTCCGGCAGGACGCGCCGCTCCCGCCGCCGGACCAGCAGGACCCCGGCGGCGAGCGCCAGCCAGACCCAGGGATCGATGATGAACAGGGTGTCGCCATAGAACCAACGGTCCACCAGCGGCATCAACCAGCGCATGCCGTAGGTGTTGAGGTAGTCGAGCGCCGGGTGGGTCAGGACGCCGATCGCGGCGAGCCCGGCCAGCGGACGGAAGCGGGCCGGTTCCCCACCCCGCGCCCGGCCGATCAGCCAGAGGACACCCGCGATCACGAACGGCCAGATCAGGAGCGCCGGCACCCCGTGGGTGATGCCGCGACGGAGCTCCAGGCTGCGGCCCAGGAAGCCGGCCACGATGTCGACGTCGGGGGCGTTGGCGGCGACCACCAGGGCCGCCGTGCCCAGTCGGGCACGGCGCTTCAGTCCGCTCTGGGCCAGACAGGCGCCGACCAGCGTGTGACAAATCGGGTCCACGGTAGTCCAGGATCTGGGGAGCGGTAATATTGGGACCGCGGTCCGCCATGTGAAGCTGGGAGGAAGCGATGCGATACGGGTTGGCGATTGGTCTCGCTCTGGCGCTGGTTTCGGGATCGACCGGGGCCCTGCAGGCGCAGGATCCCGGCGCGCCGGGCGACTGGGGTCTGGTCGAGTTCTACCGCGACAAGGGGCTCACCAAGGGTGCCGTGCCCGCGCCGCCCGACACCGTCTGGAACGCCTTCCGCGAGATCCTCGACCAGCTGGGCCTCGAGTCGGCGGAGTCGACCGCCCCGCGCCGCCTCGCCAACGCCCGCCAGCGGGCCGTGCGGCGTCTCGCCAAGCAGCCGCTCTCCCGCTACTTCGATTGCGGCGACAACATCACCGGGCCTAACGCCAACACCTACCACGTCTTCGTCCGCTTCGGGCTGGACCTCGCGCCCGCCAACGGGAAGACCGCCTTCGAGTTCGCGATGTACGCGGAGGCGGTGGACGTCCCGGGCGGCCGGCCGGACAGGATCGCCTGCGCCACCACCGGGCGCTTGGAGCTCAAGATGGTCGACCTGCTCGACGCGCGATTCCCGGGCACCAAGTAGGCTCGGGCGGCGCCAACCACTGCACTGCCGACATCGGGGCGGAAGCCGCCCCACCCCCCCGCATGTGTCCTTCTGGCGTGTCATTCTCACACGCCATCCCTGGCACCCCGTGGCCCCGGCCCTCGCCGGTCGCGAGTTAGCGGAGCCCCGGCCCTGGTACGGCGCTTGCCATTCGCTCGCCGGGAGGCGGAATGTGGACAGTTAGGCGAGCGGTGGTCGGCATGGCATTGGGCGCGGCGCTCAGCATGGGGTGCAGCGCGACCGGTCCGTCCGAAATCGAGGTCGGGACGGAGTTCCTGCTGGCCCCGAACCAGACCGTCCGAATCTCGGGCACGGACCTGACGATCGGCTTTCGGCGGGTGGTCGGCGACAGCCGGTGCCCGGTCGATCTGCTCTGCGTCGTGGAGGGATCCGCCGGTGTGGAGCTCGACGTGTTCGGCGCGGCCCAGGCCGGCCCGATCGTGCTGGAGAGCGCCGCCGGACTGGACCGCTGGTCGGACGGGGCCTACGTGATCCAGCTGCTCGGGCTGCAACCCTCCCCGACGGCCGAGCGGCAGATTCCTCAGGACGAATACCGGGTGCGCCTGATCGTGCTCCCGGACGACGGCGGCTAGCCGGCCGGCTCGCCCGAGGGTGGCCCCCGATCGGTCGCCCGGTACTGAATCGCCTCGGCCACGTCGGCCGGGGCGATCGCGTCTCTGCCCCCGAGATCGGCGATGGTCCGGGCCAGCTTGAGGGTCCGGACGAAGGCGCGCGCCGAGAGGCCGAGCCGGGCCATGGCGGCTTCCAGGAGGCGCTCGCCTTCCGGGGGCAGCCGGCAGCACCGCCGCACGTCGGCGGCGCCGAGATCAGCGTTGAGCCGGGGCCGGCCGGCGGCCACGCGCCGAGCTTGCCGCTCGCGGGCCGCCTCCACTCGCGCTCGCACCGCGCCGCTCGACTCCGCGGACTGGGACACCCGGAGGTCGCGATAGCCGACCGCCGACACGGAAAGATGGAGGTCGATCCGGTCGAGCAGCGGCCCCGACAGACGGGCCCGGTAGCGGCGTACTGTCTCGTCCGAGCAGACGCACGAGCGCCGCGGGTCGCCGCGATGGCCGCAGGGGCACGGGTTCATCGCGGCGGCGAGAATGAAGCGGGCGGGAAAGGTCACCGCGGCCTGTGCCCTCGCGATCGTGACGATGCCATCCTCGAGCGGTTGCCGCAGCGTCTCCAGCACCGAGCGGCGGAACTCGGGCAGCTCGTCGAGAAAGAGCACGCCGCGGTGGGCCAGACTCACCTCACCCGGCTTCGGCGGCGAGCCGCCGCCGCAGAGGCCCGCGTCGCTGATGGTGTGGTGGGGGGCGCGGAAGGGGCGCGCCACGACCAGACCGGTCTCAGGCCGGAGCAGTCCGGCGACGCTGTGGACCTTGGTGACCTCGATCGCCTCGTCGAGCGCCAGCGGAGGCAGGAGGGTGGGCAGCCGGCGCGCGAGCATGGTCTTGCCGGTGCCCGGCGGGCCGACCAGGAGCAGGTTGTGCCCGCCGGCCGCGGCGATCTCCAACGCCCGCTTGGCAGCCGGCTGGGCCTGCACGTCGGCCAGATCGACCCCGCTCGACCCGTCCGCCGGGAGGCCGTCGCGACGAGCCGCGGCGGGGGCCAGCCCCCGTTGTCCCTTCAGATGCGCCACGACCTCGGCCAGGCCCCTGGCGCCGAGCACCGTGATCCGGTCGACCGTGGCGGCCTCGATCGCGTTCGGCGCGGGTACGGTCAGCCAGCGGAGGCCGAGCCGCGCCGCGGCCGACGCCATCGGGAGCGCCCCTCGGACGCCGCGAAGCTCCCCGTCCAGTCCGAGCTCTCCGACCAACGCGCCCTCCGGGAGACCGGGCGCCTCGAGCTGCCCGCTCGCGACCAGGATCCCGATGGCCACCGGGAGGTCGAAGGCCGAGCCCTCTTTCCGGACGTCGGCGGGGGCGAGGTTGACAGTGATTCGCTTGAGTGGAAACTCGAAGCCGGAGTTGACCAGTGCGGCGTGGACCCGCTCGCGCCCTTCCTTGACGGCGCCGTAGGGCAAGCCGACCGTGGTGAACGAGGGGAGCCCGGAAGCGAGATGGACCTCGACTTCGACCAGGTATGCGTCGATGCCGGACACCGCGAGGGCATGGACCTGCGCCAGCATGGGCCGCTCTCCGTTGAGCGACCAACGCTAGCCCCGAGCGGCGGGATCTTCCGTACCAGACGACCGCAGCCTGGTAGCAACCCGCCGCGGCGGGCCAGCGTTACTCGACGGGCTCCACCCGCACCGCCGTGCCGTAGCAGAGCACCTCGCTGACGCCCTGCATCACCTCGGTCGCGTCGTACCGGATGGCCACGACGGCGTTGGCGCCATGCTGCTCGGCGTGTTGGAGCATCAGCTCGAACGCCTCGGCCCGGGTGCGCTCGCAGAGCTCGGTGAAGCGCTTGATCTTGCCGCCTCGAATCGTCTCGAGCGAGGCGATCATGAAGCCGATGACGGAGCGGGACCGCACGGTGATGCCGAGGACGACGCCCAGCGTCTCGACGATCCGATAGCCGTCGAGCGTGAGCGAGGTGGTGGTCAAATGATGTTGGATCTTGTCCGGATTGGCGAGCGTCGGGGCCATGCCGACCTTCGAGTCTGTGGTGCGGGAAAGCTCGGCCGCCGACCGCGTTGTATCAAGCCCCGCACCGCTCTAGATTCGCCGGACCGCTCTCCCCGGACCGCCATGCACGCGCTCGATCACGCGATCATCCTGGTGCGAGACCTGGCACTCGCCGCGCGCGCGTACCAGCGCCTGGGCTTCACCCTGACGCCGCGGGGCGGCCATCCCACGCTCGGCACCGCGAATCACACCATCGTGTTCGAGCACGACTACCTCGAGCTCCTGACGGTGCTGAGCCGCGCCCCGTCCAACGAGCGCTGGGCGGCCGGCATCGATCGCGGCGACGGCCCGGGCGCGATGGTGATCAACACCCCCGACGCCGATCGAACCTGTCGGGGCCTCGAGTCGCGCGGGGTGCCGGCGGAGCGCCCGATCCACTTCGAGCGACCGGTCGCCACGGACGCCGGGATCGAGGCGGCCCGCTTCTCGGCCGTCCTCCTGCCGGACGAAGCGACCCCCGCGATCCCGGCGTTCTTCTGCCAGCACCACACCCCCGCGCTGGTCTGGCGACCGCCCTATCAGCGCCACGCCAACACCGCCCGCTCGGTGGCAGGTCTCACGGTGATGGTCGATCGGCCGGAAGACCACCTGACGGCGTACGAGCGGCTGCTCGGCTCGGCCCGGGTCCACCCCCGGCCGGGGGGGATCACCCTGTCGCTCGGACCGACGCAGGTCTGGCTGGTGGAGCGGAGCTACGCCGAGTCGCGTCTCGGCCGTCACCTCGCCGGACCCGACCGCCCGATCGGCGTGACGGTCGGGGTCGGCGACCTCGACACCACTCGGCGCCTCCTCGCCGCCGACGCCGTCCCGTTCGCGCCGTTCGGCCGCCGATCGATCCTGGTCGAGCCGACTTTCGCGGCAGGCGCCTTCCTCGAGTTTCTGGCGGTATAGCCTCTCCGCTTCCGCGGCAGGACTCCGGCGCGCGGTGTCGCGGACGCTCGCTCCGCGTGGGACGCGCGCCTAACGACCGCCGCGGCACTCCTCGAGCGGCTGGGCCCGCCAGTACCGCCGGAGATACCCCAGGTAGCTGGCTCGCCACTCGAGCCCCGCGGATCGCGGATGCGCCCGGATCTCCCGGTCGGCCGCGGGCAGGTGGTAATAGGGAATCGAGGGCCAGAGGTGGTGGGCGGCGTGGAAGTTCATGTTCATCGGCGCCACGAACCAGCGCTCGACCGGATTGCTGGTGTAGGTGATCAGCCGGTGCCGGTCGGCCGCCTGGTCGCCCGCGGGCTGGGAATGCTCGGCGAAGGAGCGGAAGTTGTCGGCCAGATAGGTGAATCCGAAGACCGGAAGCAGCCAGAGGACCGGATACGCCCACCACCCGATCCCGAGCGTGAGTCCACTCGCGATCGCCGCCTGGACCCCGAGCACGATGGCGACGTCGCGCGCGGCATAGCCGCCCTCGCTCTCGTCGCTCGCCCGGCGACTGGCCGCGCGAGTCGGCCTGAAGACGTTGAGGACGGTACGGACCAGGCCGCCGAAGCCCGAGAGGAACCCCAGCAGCTCGCCGTGCTCGACCTTGTTGAAGCAGGCGTGCTTGTGGCGGTCGGGGTCGTCCTCCGTCGCGAGGTACTGGTGATGGCGGAGGTGGTTCCGGTTGTTGAGCCGGGTGATCGACCCGATCGCGCCCTGACAGAAGAGATCGTTCCACAGGTCGTTCAGCCAGCGGCGCCGGAACAGCCGCCGGTGCATCCCGTCGTGCCCGATGATGAAGAGCGCGTAGTAGCGGGACCCGACCACGGGAATCGCCAGCAGGACCGCCGGCAGGCCCGGCGCGGCCGCCACCAGCGCCCACGCGCCGACGATCAACGCCCAGCAGCCGACCGTATCCACCACTACCCGCCAGGGCCGGAGCTGGCTCAGGGCCCGGACCCGGTCGGCCGAGAGCAGCTCCTGCCGGTGCGGGCGGTAGGGATCCGCGGTCCTGGCCGCGTCGGGCGCGACCGGCCTTCCCAGCGGCGAGGTGGCGACAGCGGTAGGCGACGTCATGACTGGGTCAGGGGCAAACCCCGTGCCCTGCCCTCACCCACGCTTCCGGCCCAGCACCAGCACGCCGGACGTCCGGAAGTGCAAGGCGGCTCGCAGCTTGTCCCAGGCGGTCACGAGAGCCAGCGGGACCAGGTTGCCCATCGGGTCGAACAGTCGCGCAAGTCGCGGCAGTCGCTTCTCGTAGCGGAGCCAGTGATGGAAGGAGTAGAGCCAGAACGAATGCCCCGTCTGGTAGACGACCGCGATCGGCTCGAGCCCCGCCTGCGCCAGCAGGCGCTCCACACCGGGCGTGTCGAAGAGGTGCCAGTGCCGCGGGAAGTGGTAACCGCCCCAGTAGGTCCGCGAGAACCAGCGGGCGTCGAGCGCGTCGCGGTTCGGGGTCTCGAGCGCAAGGACACCACCGGGTCGAAGCCAGTCGGCCAGCTTGGCGACGGTCCGGCTGGGACGATCGACGTGCTCGATGACGTGGAACATGGTGATCAGGTCGAGCGAGCCGGACCCGACCAGCGTCGAGGCCTCGACCCGCGCGCATTCCGCCCGGTAGCCGTCGGCTCGGAGGCGGTCGACGACGGCCGGGTCGAGCTCGAGGCCGAAGAGCCGGTCTCTCGGCACCCCGAGTCCCTCCAGCACCCGGAGAAAGCGCCCGTCACCGCAGCCCACGTCCAGGTACCCGTCCGGCACCCGGTCGAGGGCGTCGAGCACGCTGGAGAGCTTGCGGCGATCGAGCCAGGCCTTGGCCCGGGCGGCCAGCGGGTGTACCTGCTTGGCGTACTGGTAGGCGTAGTAGTGTGGCGGGTAGATGGTCGAAAGGGCCTCGACCGCCGGCCGGGGATCGAGCCAGACGTGGCCGCACGCGGCGCAGCGAACCAGCCGCCACCGATTGCGGCAGGTCGCGAGCTCGTAGTCGTAGCCCTCCGCGAACGCCTCCCGGTCGCTTCCGCCGCAGAGATCGCAGTCGGGCACGGCCTCGGTCGCGACCAGCGGAGCGCCGCTGGTCGCGATGGCCTCGGGCTCGCCGACCGGCCTCACGGCGAAGTCCCCTCGGGAGCGGACGGCCATGGCCGGAGCCGGCCGGTCCCGGGATCGAAGCGATAGCCCGACCGGTCGCCCACGAACTCGAGCAGGCGGCGGTCGTCGTCCCCACGGCTCTGTACCACCCAGACTCGCTCCGCCTCGAGGTCGGGCACGTTGCGCACGTAGCTCTCGTACGGCCGGGCCTCGGGCCCGGGCTCGACGAAGACGATCGCCTCACCCTCGATCGTCCCGGTCGCGCGGGCGAGGTCGGCCTGCACCAGTCGCAGGTTGATCTGCTGATCGCGCGCCCGGAGCAGCCGCCCGACCGTGCCCGGAACCGCGACCACGATCGCCGCCAGCACCAGGGCGCCGGCCAGCAGCTCCGCCCTGCCGCGATCGGCCCCGCCGGCCAGCCGGCCGCCCACCGCCCGGACGATCCTCCACGCGCCAAGCGCCGTCACCGCGGCCAGCACCGGGAAGCCCTCCAGGTAGTAGACCGTCCACTGCGGCCGCGCGGCGATCCACAGGTGGATCCCGAAGAGGGCGCCGGTCGCGACCAGCAGCAGGCGGATCTCCGCGGTGGCGACCGCGAGTCCCACGACGAACCCGGCGAGCAGCAACCAGCGGAGCCCGTCCGGTCCGAAGAACGTGACACCGAGGCCCCGCACGCGCTCCAGGAGAATCGCCGGAAGCCTGGCCACGGTATGCGCCTCGTGCAGGGGCAGCCACTCCTGGCGGAACTTCCGCATGGCCGGCGTCTCCTCGCGTCGAGGCGGCGAGTGATCCACCGAGAAGCCCGGAAGGTTCCACGGCGCGTAGACGGCCGAATACTCGCTGTACGGCGTCGGGAACGCCTTGCCGGTCGCCGAGTGGCTCCACCAGGGCACGACGGCCAGGATCGGCAATGCCACGCCGGCCGCCGCGACGAGCGAGCTCCAACGGCGGTCCCGCGCCACCCGCCAGAGAATCCAAGGGCCGAGCACCGCCAGGAAAGCGATCGCGCTGACCGGTCGGATGATGGCGCCGAGCGCCGCCAGCGCGCCGAAGCCCGCGAGCCATCGGGGCCGCGGATCGTTTCGCCAGCGTGCGAGCGCGAGCCAGGCCAGCAGCCACACGGCGCCCGAGCTGATCTGGGACATGAAGCTCGGCCGGAGGTAGAGCTCCTCGGGAGCGGTGATCCAGACCAGCCAGCCAAGCAACGCGACCCAGGGACCCGCGAGGCGGCGTAGCGCCGCGAAGAAGAGCCCCGCGGTGAGACCGCTCAACAGCAGCGGCACCAGCGCGGGGAGACCGAGGAGCACCCCGGGCACCAGGAGCAGGGCGTGGCCCGGCGGGTACTTCGGAACCAGCCGCGGAGTGACGAAGACGTGGAGCTGCTCGAAGAACTCGGGCATCGGACGGCCGGGAGCCGACCAGCTGCCGGTGGCGAAGATCCGGGCTTGGAGCAGGTAGGCGGCCTCGTCGTACACCCACGGCAAAGGCCGCAGGGTGGAGCCCCAGAGCCAGAAGATCAGCAGCACGGTGACCAAGGCGACGAGCGACGGCGCGGCCGCGGACCCCAAGCCCCGCTCGGTCCGGCCGGCCAACCTGAGGATCGCGGCGATCATCGGACCTTGCGGGCGAGCACCAGATACTGCCCCCCGAGTGGCAATCCGGCGAGCGGCGCCTCGAGGCCCCGAAGCAGCCTGAGCGCGCTCGGGAAGATGAAGCAGTGATCGACCCGCGCGACCCTCAAGCCGGCGGCGGCGAGCCGACGGCGGCATTCGCCCACGGTGAGCAGGATCGCGTCCCGGTCGAACGCCACCCGCCGCATGATCCAGCGGGTGCCCGGATTCCAGGGGTTGTTCTCCCAGAGCGCGAGCCACCCGCCTGGCGCGAGCGCGGCCGCGATCGAACGGAGTGCCCGGTCGCGCTCTTCGGGCGGAATGTGGTGGAAAACGCCGTTCGTGAAGGCCAGATCGAAGGGCGCCTCGTCGCCCAGGGCGTCAGGGGCGATCAGCCGGACCGAGTCCCCGCCCCATCGTCGGCGGGCCTGCTCCAGGCTCGCCTCCGAGGGGTCCATGCCCACCACCAGGGCGGCGCCCAGGACCGAATGGAGCAGCGGCAGCGAGGTCCCCGTGCCGCAGCCGAAGTCGAGCACCCGGTTCGGCCGCACCTCGAGCGCCGCGAGTCGCCGGGCCAGCCACGCGACCCGCCCTCTGGCGTAGTAGTCCTTGTCCTCGCCGGTGAGCGAGAGCCCCCGCGCGAGGTCTTCGTCGTAGCGCTCGGCGTAGGCGTCGAACTCCGGCCCGCTCATGCGGCCTAACGCCTCGCGAGGCCGATGATGCTGAAGAAGAAGCTCGAGAGGACGGTCTGGACGCCGAGCGCGGTCAGGGTCACGCCCGGGATCACCACCCGCATGGTGCGCCCGTAGTCGAGCGCCCCGAAGTCCACCTGGACCCAGCTCGCGATGGCCACGGCCAGGAATCCGAGCCCGACCGCGCCGAGCGCCGCGCCGATCAGGATCCCCCGCTCGAGATTGAGCACGCCGTAGAGGCGATTGAGCCTCGGGTCCTCGGGCAGGATGCCCTCCACCGTCCCGAAGACCCGGGTGAGGAAGGCGAAGACCACCGACTGGAAACCCAGGATGATCGCCAGGCTCGCGAAGAGGAGGGTGTGGACGTCGAAGGTGGCGCGCCCGATCGAGAGCCGGGGAAGCGCCAGGCCGTAGCCCACGAACCCGGCGGCCATGAGCAGGAGGCCGGGCACCAGAAAGAGCCAGCGGGGGCTGAACAGCAGATAGAAGCGGAGGTGGCGCCAGCCGTCCCGGAAGGTGCGCAGGTGCGAGCGGTGCGCCGTCCGCCCGTCCGGGTAGAGGGTGATGGGGACTTCGCTGACTTTGCCGCCGCGCAACGCCGCTTTGATGAGCATTTCGGAAGCGAACTCCATTCCCATGCACTGCTGGTCCAGCGTGAACCAGAAGTCACGTCGGAAGGCGCGAAGGCCGCAGTGGATGTCGTGGATCGGCACCCGGAACCACCAGCGGCCGAGAAAGGAGAACATCGGGTTGCCCCAGATCCGATGGAGGAAGCGCATCGCCTCGGGCTCGATCCGGCCGCCGCCGGACGGCAGCCGGCATCCCTGCACCAGGTCGAAGCCCTTGTCGATCTCCTCGAGGAAGCGGGGGATCTCACCGAAGTCGTAGCTGCGGTCGGCGTCGCCCATGATGACGATCCGGCCCCGGGCAGCGTTGATCCCGCCGATCAGGGCCGAGCCGTAGCCGCGCTCGGCCACCGAGATGACCCGGACCCCCGCGGCGAGCGCGATCTCGGGCGAGCCGTCGGTGCTGCCGTTGTCGGCGACCACGACCTCGCCCGCGATGCCCTCGCGGGCGAACGTCTCCTTGGCCCGCACGATACAGTCGGCCAGGGTATCGGCTTCGTTGAGACAGGGCATCACGACCGAGACCTCGACGGGCTCGGCGGATGCGACGGATGGGTCGAGCTCGCGCCAACCGCGGCGTTCGACGCGCATGCGCCTCCTGGACCTCCGGGGGGACTCCCTGCAAACGAGAGCGGCGGGTCGAGTCGACCCGCCGCGCAAGTTAAAAGGGTTCCGATCCGACGCCAGCGTCAGCGCGCCTGGCGAATCCTCACGGTGCCGGAGAACGACTCCACCTCGATGTTCGCCGAGCCGTTGCCCCAGGTCGCGGAGAACCGGTTCCGGCTCCGCCGCCGCCCCCGATCGTCGCGCGAGGTCGGGAAGTCCGAGACGAGGCGCCCGCTGAAAGTCGAGCCCTCGAGCCGGGCATCCGGCTCCCGCGGCAGCGCCAGCTCGACGTCGCCGCTCAAGGTCTTGAAGTAGTAGTCGCCCCGACCCTCGATCGGCCCCTGGTAGACCACGTCGCCGCTCACCGTCTCGGCCTCGACGTCCGAGGAGCGGACCTGCCGGAGCTCCACGTCGCCACTCACGCTGTGCGCGCGGAGCTTCGAGGCGCTGAGGCCGTCCAGCGAGATGTCGCCGGACACGCTGCCCAGATCGAGGTCGCCGCTCAGACCGCCACCGATCAGGTCGCCGGCGACGGTCTTGATGTCGACCGTCAGGTTCTCGGGCACCCGAACCGTGAAGTCGACCCGGGTGTCGTTCCGGATGTTGTTGTTCCAGCGGTTGTCGCGCCGGCAAACGTCGTCGTAGCGACGGCCGCGGTCGCGATCGTCGCTCCGGTCACGGTCACGGTCACGGTCGCGGTCGCGGTCCCGGTCCCGGTCCCGGTCGCGATCCCAGTCGCGGTCGTCGCGGGAACGGCCCTGGGACGGGTAGTAGACGCAGATCGCGACGCCGTCGCGGCCCAGGTCCAGGGCCCGAACCTCGACGTCGTCGGCGTTGCCATGGCGACCCTCGATCTTCCGCGCGGTCACCTCCAGCCGTCGGCCCGAGGCGCGCTCGATCCGGACGTCGCCGATGATGTTGCGGAGCACGAACTCGCTGCCGCTCGCCATCGTCTTGTCGTAGGAGAAGTCGCGCTGGGCGGCGAGCGGCCCGGCCGCCAGTCCCAGCATTCCGATCAACGCCCCCGCTCGCACCATCATCGCGCCTCCCAGTTGTGTCCATCGTGGTCGCTCGGGGGTCGTCGGTCCCGACGCCGGTCGCGTCGCTCCCGATCCCGATCGTCGTCGCGGTCGTCGTCCCGCACCCGTCGCTGCAGCCGGTCCGGCGTGTCCACCCGGACCGAGCCGCTGAAAGTCTCCAGATCCACCGAGGCGCTGCCCCGCCCCAGCCGTACGGTCTGCCGGCGCCGGCCGGAGCGCTCAGCCTGTCCCTCGATGCCGAGCCAGATCTCGCCGCTGGCGCTGGTGAGCCGGATCAAGGCGCTCGATCGCTCGGGAATGCCGAGCCGGATGTCGCCGCTGTGGGAGTAGAGCGAGTAGGTCCCGCCGTCGACGAGGTTGCCGATCAGGGTGACCTCGCCGCTCACCGACTGGGCCTCCACCGTGCGGGCGTCGACGCCCACCAGCTCGACGTCGCCGCTCACGCTCTCGGCCGAGACGTCGCCGCGGGCGTCCCGCACGTGGACGTCGCCGGAGACGGCGCGCAGGTCGAGCCGCCCGGTCGCGCCGCGCACGTCGATCTCGCCGTTGGTGGTGACCAGGCTGATCGACTCGTCGCCGCCGTTCAGGTGGATGTCGCCCTGGAGGGTCTCGACGCGGACCGGCGCCCGGACCCCGTCGATCCTGACGTCCGCGTTCATGCCGCCGAGCTCCAGCGCCATCCATTGGGGCACGGTCAGCTCGAAGTCGATCACGGCCGGGGTCCCCATCTCGCCCCGGCCGCCCACGTCGATCACCGAGCCGCTCCGCTCGATCACCACCCGGGTCCGCCGCGAATGATCGGCCCGAACCCTGAGCTCGTTGCGATCCCACGCGGTGACCGTGATGTCCCCACCGAAGGTCCGAACCCGGAGCCGCGCCCCGCGCTCGACCCGAATGGTGGTGTCGCTGTCGAGCGCCCGCGGCACCGGAACCGGCGCGCCGACCGCGAACATCAACGCCAAACTGGTGAGCTCCAGCATCCGTTCTCCTTGTGCGCTGCCTCAGGTCTCGCTGTGGACGGCGCGAGTGGCCATCCGCAAGATCGCGAGCTTCTGACGCATGTGAGCCGCGATTCGACCGTTTAGATACGCCTGACTGGAATCCCGTTGGACCGCCGCGCGGGCCTCGGCGATGGCCTGGTCGATCGTCCGCAGGCTCTCCTCGAGCACCCGCACGGTCGCCGTGTCGAGTCGGCCACGATCCTCCGCCAGCAGCTGCTCGAGCTCCTGGACCGCGGCGTCGAAGTCGCCCGTCGACGCCTCGACCATGACCGGCGGGTTGGCTCGCGGATCGATCGGTTCCGGCAACGGCGCCGGGCGAGAGAGGTACCAGACGCCCCCCCCGGCCATCGTGGCCATCACCAGCCCGGCCGCGACCAGCCCCTGCCACCCGAAGCGACGATCGCGGAGCCGTGGGATCGCGACCACCTTCTCCCGCTCGATCCGCTCCCGAATCGCGGGCCACCCGTCTCCCGCCACCATGGGCGGCCGGTATCCCTCGGCCCAGGCCACCACCGCGCGGAGCTCTTCGAGGGCGCGCGAGCACTCGGCGCACCCGGCCAGGTGGTCACGCATCGCTCGCTGGCGCTCGGGCGGGAGCCCGCCGTCCAGATAGTCCGAGAGCTGCTCGGTCCAATGGAGATGATCCGTCATCCTGCCTCCGTCAGGCCACCAGGTGGCCGCGCAACAGCATCCGGGCGCGGTGCAGCTGCGACCGCGAGGTGCCCGGATCGATCCCGAGGAGATCGGCGATCTCCTCGTGCTTGAAGCCTTCCATGTCGTGCAGGACGAAGACCCGCCTGGCTCGGTCCGGCAGCTGATCGACCGCCCGCTCGATCGCGATCTTGAGCTCGGGCTCGCTCCGCGCCTGAGCCGGCGGATCGATCTCGAGCCCCTGGATCTCCCGGGCCGCGTTCCGGCCGGCGCGCTGCCGCCGCCGCAACATCAGGTTCACCGCGACCCGATGGAGCCAGGTCGAGAAGGCGCTCTGGCCGGCAAAGGTGCCGAGCTTCTGCCAGACCCGCACCCACACGTCCTGCACCGCGTCCTCGGCCTCGTCCGGACCCACCAGCCAGCGGGCCAGCGCGGACACCCGGGCCACGTGCCGACGGTAGAGGCGCTCGTACGCGTCGACGTCCCCGCGCGAGGCGCGGGCGATGTCGGCGGTTTCGGCATCCACCTCGGTTGACGGGTGCAGGTCTGCCACCAGGGCGCTCGCCAGGGATCGGATCAGGGCCTATCCGGCTGTGATTCAGGGACTTCGACACGGCCCGTACGCAAAACGTTGGAGCCCGTTTCAGCCCTTGGCTGGCTTGGACTTGACGCTCTTATAGCAATGTGATATCACTTTAGTATCACGCAAAGGGAGCCCCACAATGTTCAAAGAGCGAGCAGTGCGACCGGCACCCGGAATGGCGGTGCTCTTCGGTCTGATCGCCCTCCTCGGAGTGTCCATCTGGTGGTTCGCCCGGGCGGCCATCCGCGAGGACGGCCTCCAGATCCTGGGCGCCGTGCTGTTCTTCATCGCCGCCTGCATCGGTCTCGCCGGGATCTTCGCGGTCTACCCGAACGAGTCGAAGGTCGTGACGCTCTTTGGACGCTACCTGGGCACGGTCAAGGACCCGGGGCTCTGGTTCGTCAATCCGTTCTCGGTCCGCAAGAAGATCTCGGTCCGGGTCCGGAACTTCGAGACCGGCAAGCTCAAGGTGAACGACAACCACAGCAACCCGATCGAGATCGGGGCGGTGGTGGTCTGGCAGGTGGTCGACACGGCCGAGGCCCTGTTCGAGGTCGACGACTACGAGAACTTCGTGAAGATCCAGAGCGAAGCGGCGCTCCGGGGGCTCGCCTCCCAGCACCCCTACGACTCGCACGGCGACCAGGACGAGATGTCCCTGAGCGGCAACACGGTCGAGGTCTCGACCCAGCTGCAGGGGCACGTCCAGGAGCGACTCGCCAAGGCCGGCGTGAACGTGCTCGAGGCCCGGATCAGCCATCTCGCCTACGCGCCCGAGATTGCCCAGGCGATGCTGCAGCGGCAGCAGGCCAGCGCGATCATCGCGGCGAGGCAGAAGATCGTCGAAGGCGCCGTGGGCATGGTGGAGAACGCCCTGGAGATGCTCTCGGCGCGCTCGATCGTGAGCCTGGACGACGAGAAGAAGGCGGCGATGGTGTCGAACCTGCTCGTGGTCCTGTGCAGCGATCGCGCCACGCAGCCCATCGTGAACACGGGAACGCTCTACAACTGAGTCGATCGTGGCCGACCGTAAGTCCGTACTGTTGCGCATCGACCCGGCGCTGCACGACGCGGTGCAGCGCTGGGCGGCGGCGGAGCTGCGGAGCGTGAACGGCCAGATCGAATACCTGATTCGCCAGGCGCTCGTCCGCGCAGGCCGGCTCCCCGAGCGCGCCGCCGAGCCCGACACCACGGAGCCGACGTGAGGTTGCTCATGCATTCCACCGCTCTCATCCTGCTGGCCGCCGCCATCGCCGGCGCCAGCCCGGCGCTCGCCCCGGCCGACCCCGTGTTCGTTCTCCGCCGGGGGAACGACACCATCGCCGTCGAGCGCTTCACCCGGACCGCCGGCCGGATCTCCGGCGAGCTGTTGATCAAGCAGGGCGGCCTCCGCTTCCGCTACGTGGCCGACCTCGACTCCGAAGGTCGAGCGGTGAAGGTCGAGAACAAGGTCTGGATGGCCACGGACTCCACCGGTGCCACACCCCGCCAATCCGCCGTGCTCACCTTCGAGGACGCGGTGGCCGTCGTGGCGATCGAAGGCGGCGGCACCCAGCGAATCCCGACCAAGGCGGGCGTCTACGCCCACATCAACCCCTCGTTCGCGCTCTGGGAGCCGATGGTCGCGGCCGCCAAGCGAACCGGCAAGGAAACGTTCTCGGCCTTCACGCTGAGCGGGGGTCAGACCTTCGACGCCAAGATCACCTTCGTGGGCCGCGACTCGGCCCTCGTCGACGCGCCCGGTGGAGAGGTCCGCCTCAAGGTAGGGCCGGACGGGGCCATCCTCGGCGGCTACATCGCGGCTCAGGGTCTCACGATCGAGCGCTCCGAAGGCACGGCCACCGAGGCGCTCAGAGTCGAGAAGCCCGACTACTCGGCTCCGGCCGGCGCGCCCTACGACGCGATCGACGTCACGGTGCCGACCCCGATGGGTCACACCCTCGCCGGCACGCTGACTCTTCCCCACGGCGCCAGCGCGAGCCATCGGGTCCCGGCCGTGGTGACCATCACCGGCTCCGGCGGCCAGGATCGGGACGAAGCCATCCCGCTCTTCAAGGGGTTCCGTCCCTTCCGTGAGTTCGCCGACTCCCTCGGCCGGCGGGGCATCGCCGTGTTGCGGATGGACGATCGCGGCATTGGCGGCTCCGGTGGCGATCCCAATACCTCGACCAGCGCCGACTTCGCCCAGGACATCCGGGCAGGGCTGGCCTACCTCCGGACTCGGCCGGAGATCGACGCCTCGCACCTGGCGCTGATCGGCCACAGCGAGGGCGGCATCATCGCGCCGATGGTGGCCCTCGAGGAGCCCACGCTCTCGGGCATCGTGCTCCTGGCGGGAACCTCACGCTCGGGACGGGAGATCCTGAGCTTCCAGCTGCCGAACCTGATCAAGGGCAACACCAACCTGACCCCGGCGCAAAAGGACTCGGCGCTCAAGGAGGTGCCGGCCCAGATCGACTCCATGGCCGCGCAGCGGGCCTGGAGCAAGTTCTTCATCCAGTACGAGCCGCTCACGACCGCGCGCAAGGTGAAGACGCCGGTGCTGGTGCTGAACGGCGCCACCGATCAGCAGGTGACCCCCGACCAGGTGCCCGAGCTCGTCTCGGCGTTCAAGCGGGCCGGCAACAAGGACGTCACCTCGCACGTCTTCCCGAACCTGAACCACCTCTTCGTCTACGACCCGAGTGGGTTCCCCGGCGGCTATACCCAGCTGGAGAGCTTCAAGGTCGACCCTGGCGTGATCACGATGGTGGCGGACTGGCTGGCGAAGCGGCTGATCCCGGGCACCTCGTGACGTTCGCTTCGAAACATTCTGGCGGTTAGGCACGTAGGGGCATTGACGCACGACACAGCAACCCGGCAAGGAGGGTCGACCAGATGGCCAACGGACAATCGATGCTGCTGACCGCCGGCCTGATCCTCCTGCTGACCGGCTCCACCCGCGGCCAGCCGCCGCGGGAGGTCGCCGCGCCGGCGCCGATCGTGAGCGACGCGAAACGAGTCATCGATCTGCTCGAGCATCGTGAGTTCGACAAGGCGACAGAGCGCTGGGACCGGGCGATGATGACCGAGCTGCCGACGCCGAGGGTGCGGGACTTCTGGCTCCAGCTCGAGAGTCAGGTCGGCAAGCTCACCGCGGTGGGCGAGCCCACCGTGAACACCGAGGGCGACTACCGAACCGTGGTGTTTCCACTCGACTTCGAGCGCGCGGCGATCGAGGCGAGCGTGACCTACAATGGGCAGGGCAAGGTCGCCGGGATATACTTCAGACCCAAGAGCTAATGCTGCTGGAGGTTCCCCGATGCGCCCCTTGCTGTTCGCCGCCCTGGTGTCGCTGTTCGCCTTCCCCGCCCTGGTCGAGGCTCAGGAAACCAAGAAGATCAAGCGCCGGACCAACGTGATCTCGGTCGAGGAGATCGACCAGATCCGGAACGAGGTGTCCGACGCCTGGGAGCTGGTCAAGCGGCTTCGACCGCGCTTCCTCAGCGCCCGCGGCGTCGCCTCGTTCGGAAACGCGGCCAGCGGCCGAACCACGCCCTACGCCAAGGTCGTCGTCGACGGTGTCGGGCGGGGCGAGCTGCACACCCTCCGCCAGATTCCGGTGATGCACGTGATCGAGGTCCGCTATCTGAGCGCCGCCGACGCGAGCACCCGATACGGCACGGGGTACGACGGCGGCGCGATCGAGGTCAAGACACGTTAGGCAGGCCGGTCGGCTGCTGACCCGCCGGCCCGGCGCGATCGCCCGGAGCCGGCCATCGGACGGAAGGCGCTCGCCAGGAGCGCGGCCCCGAACGCGGTGAGCATGGCGAACGCGATCGTCGCCAGGTAGAGCACGGCCGCTCGCGCCGAGAGCAGCAGCTCGAGCCGATCCACCAACGCGGCGAATCCCTTCGCCTCCGCCGAGCGCCAGAGCAAGAGCAGCCAGGCCACCCCGGCCGACGCCGGGACCACGAGCAGCGGCCGGAGCGACGGCGGCATCGCGAAGGTGCCGAGCATCGCCACGATCGGCACCGACCACCAGCCGAGCACCGCCGTGGCGATGGCGAAGCCGATCGTGAGACCGACCAGCCACCCTATCGTACGCCCCTTCATCGGTCCGCCACGAACCGGATCCGGGCCTCGACCTGATCGGCGGCGAGGTCACCGGCCGCTCGTGGGGTCGGGAGGCTGTCGAGTCGGCCGTCGAGCCACGCCGGCAGGAAATCGAGATAGTGCGGGCTCGCGGGATTGCCGGACTGCCCGCCCGGATAGATCGCCCAGCCGCGCACCTCCGGACCGAGCTCGACCACCATTCTCCAGCTCGGTCCAGCCGTCCCCGATCCGCTCGATGGATTGAGCGTGGACGGCCCCGCGTCGACCGGCAGGTCGAGCGCCGAGAACGCCGGGAGCCGCAGCAGGTGGTAGATGTTCTTGCGATGCGAGCGGTCCCACCGCCACCCGTCGCCGGCCGGGTCGCCGTGCTCGGTGCGGGTTCGGCTCAACGCGGCCTCGAGCGCCGCATGGACGATCTCGTCTCGACCCTCGCGGCGATCGCTGGTCTCCAGCACGTCCCACCAGGAGCTCTCCGGATCGTTGAGCAGGCCGAGCAGCGCCACGTCGTCGGGGCGGACGGCGCGGGTCGGTCGGCCCCCTGCCCCTCCCCCGACGTCGAGCTCGTCCCAGACCCGCCGGGCCAGCTCGCCCATCACCGCCTCGAAAAGCACCGCGCGACGGTCGTCGCGGTCGTAGCCGCGCCCCCATTCCGCGAGCAGCGACCTGGCCTCGCGGACCTCCGCCGACGCCGAGTCGCGAGCCTCCGCGGACTCCCCTTCCCCGAGCAGGAAAGGCAGGATGGCCTCGCCCCTCGTGCTGGTTCGATCGGTCTGGTAGCGGCGCATCGCGTCGACCGTCACGGCGGAATCGGCGCGGAGCAGCTGGTTGATGCGGAGGGCGCGCCACGGCGCCGGCCAGTCCGCGCCGAGGTAGCGGCGGTTCACCGCCGGATCGACCGGTTGCTGGTTGGCCGACGAGAGAAAGCCGCGCTCGGGGTTGAGCGCGAAGGGATAGAACTCGAGGGGCAGCCAGCCTCGCCAGTCGCGATCGGAGCGGGAGCCGTCCTGGATCAGGTCGCCGCGACCGTCGCCGGGACGAACCGGATAGCGGCCGGTCGAGCGGATCGCGATGGTGCCCCGCCGGTCGGCCACGAGCATGTTCTGGGCGGGCGCGACGTAGTCGCCCATGGCCTCGAGGAACTCGCCGGCGGAGCGGGCCCGATTGGCGGCGAGGAACTGCTCGCCGCTGGTGGCCGCCTGATAGGCCGTCCAGGCCATCGACATCCAGCTCGAGTCGACCCGGGTGAGCGGTCCCCGGTGCGTAAAGCGCATGGTGTCGACGGCGATGGTGTCGCCACCCGGACCGAGGTAGCGCTCGATCCGGCTCTCGATGGGCCGCCACTCGTCGTCGAGGCGGTAGCGAGACGGGGCGTCGGCCGAGTCCACCGTCTCGCGGTAGTAGTCGTTCACGTCCGAGCCGGTGTTGGTGAACGACCAGGCGATGTCCCGATTGAAGCCGATCACGATCCAGGGGGCGCCGGGCAGCGTCACGCCCTGGACGTCGAGTCGATTCGGCACCACCAGATGGGCCTGATACCAGATCGAAGGCAGTGTGAGCGAGAGGTGCGGGTCGCCCGCCAGCAGGGCGTGCCCGCTCGCCGAGCGCTCGCCCCTCACCGCCCAGTTGTTGCTCCCGACCACCACGTCCGCGGGGTCGCGCTCGGCGAGGCCGAACGCCCGGCCGACCGCGTCGAGCGTCGCGACCACGGCGCCAGCGTCCGCGGACGGGCGGCCCGGCGGCGGGAGCGGGGCCAGCGCGATCCGGGCCCGATCGACCCGATTGGGTTGGATCGGTTCCTGGATCGGCTCGTCGACGGGAAAGAGGGCGTCGGCGGCCGGCCAGCCGACCAGGGCCGCCGCGCGGGCCTTGGCGAGCGAAGGATCGTTCAGCGCCAGGGTGATGGCCATGCGGCCGAGCAGGTAAAAGGTGTTCTCCGGCCGCCAGGGCGTGGGCGTCACGCGGAGCAACCGGTACTCGATCGGCAGCTCGGCGGGCCCCATCCGCTCGATCCAGGCGTTGATCCCCTGACCATAGGCCTCCAGGGCCCGATAGCCGGCGGACGCGGTGTCGATCTCCGTCATGACCCGCTCGACCATCCGGGTGAACCCGAGCCGCCGGGCGAGCCGGTCGGCGTCGAGCCCCTGCTCGCCGATCCACTCGGTGAGCCGGCCGGCGCCCGCCCGGGTCTGCAGCTCGAGCTGAAAGAGCCGGTCTCTGGCCGTCACCCAACCGAGCACCCGATAGGCATCGAGCTCGTCGCTCGCGAAGACGTGGGGAACGCCGCGCCGGTCGACCACCAGCTCGACCGGCCCGCTCAAGCCGGGGATCCGGGCCGAGCCCGGCAACCGCTCGGCGGCGGCGAGGCCCCAGACCCCGTTGCTGGGATCGAGCAACGGCCCGGCCGCGGGCAGCCGCGACGAGGCCACCCCGGTTCCGAGCGCGAGGGCGGTGCCCAGGATCAGGACCCCGGGGACGAAACGGATCAGGAATTGACTCATGTGGGCGGTCGTTTCGAGCGCCCGAAGCTTCCCGACCGCGCTCGGGGTTGTCAACCCGACGGCTCCGCTTGCAGGGGCCGGCGGGCGACCGTAGGTTTTGTATACAAAATTGTTCTTTCCTGCCGGCCCGTCCCCCACCCCGGGATCGCGATGACCACTCCTACGAGAACCGCGCTCGCTGCTTTGGTCGTCGGCTCGCTCACCGCGTGCCAGCCACCCGCGCCCGCCGACGGCGCGAGCACCGACGGCCCGAATTACGACATCCTGATCACCGGCGGTCGCATCGTCGACGGGACCGGCAACCCCTGGTTCTACGGCGACGTCGCGATTCGGGACCGGCGGATCGCCCGAATCACGCCGCCGGGGATGCTGGCCTCGGCCAACGCGCCCACCAGGATCGACGCCACCGGCAAGGTGGTGGCGCCCGGCTTCATCGACATCCAGGCGCACTCGACGGGTGCCTTCACGTCGGGCGACGGCCGGGTGGTGAGCACCGTCACCCAGGGGATCACCACCGCGATCCTGGGCGAGGGATCGACTCCGGCCCCGACGAACGACCGGACCCTGGCGGAGGCGGGCGCGCCGTCGCCGGGCCGCGACTCGGTGCTCAACCGGTTCCGCGGCGCCCGCGGCTTCGGGACCTGGCTCGAGACGATGGAGTCGAACGGCATCTCCCAGAACGTCGGGTCGTTCCTGGGCGCCGCCACGCCCCGGGTCTACGCCAAGGGCGAGGCGATCGGCGCGCCGACGCCGACCGAGCTGGACACGATGCGGGCGGTGGTTCGGAACGCGATGGAGGACGGGGCGTTCGGGATCGCCAGCGCGCTGATCTACCCGCCGGCCAATTTCGCCACGACCGAAGAGCTGATCGAGCTGGCCAAGGCGTCCGCGCCCTTGGGCGGGGTGTACATCACCCACATGCGCTCCGAGGCGGACCGGCTGCTCGAAGCGATCGACGAGGCCCTCCAGATCGGCAAGGAAGGCGGGGTGCCGGTCGAGATCTACCACCTCAAGGCGAGCGGCAATCGCAACTGGGCCAAGATGCCCTTGGCGATCGCGAAGATCGACTCGGCCCGCAAGGCCGGTCAGGACGTCGCCGCGGACATGTACCTCTACACCGCCGGCGGCACCGGCCTCGCCGCCTGCACGCCGCCATGGGCGTCGGCCGACGGCAAGCTGCTCGACAACCTGCGCGACCCCGCGACGCGGCAGCGCATCAAGGACGAGATGCTCCGCCCGCAGGCGAACTCGGAGGGTCTCTGCGAGCTGATGGGACCGGAGGGCGTGCAGGTGGTGGGCTTCAGGAGCGATGCCCTGCAGCGGTACGAGGGGCAGCGGCTCTCGGCCATCGCGCGGCAGATGGGCAAGCACTGGGCCGACGCGCTGTTCGACATCGTGCTCGAGGAGCAGGGCCGGGTCGGGGCGATCTTCCACATGATGACGGAGGCCAACCTGCCGCTGCAGATCCGGCAGCCCTGGATCAAGTGGGGCACCGACGCCGGGGGGATGGATCCCGACAGCGCGACCGGCGTGCTCGCCCACCCACGCGCGTACGGCAATTATCCCCGGCTGCTCGGGCGCTACGTCCGCGAGCAGGGCGTGATCTCGCTGGAGGAGGCGATCCGGAAGGGCACCTCGGCGGTCGCCAACCGGCTCTCGATCCGGGATCGCGGCGTGCTCCGCGAGCGCGCGTACGCCGACGTGATCGTCTTCGATCCGACGACGGTGATCGACCGCGCCACCTTCGAGCAGCCCCACCAGCTCTCGGTCGGCATCGAGCACGTGCTGGTGAACGGCACCGCGGTGGTGACGGACGGCAAGCACACCGGCGCCAAACCAGGCATCGTGGTGCGCGGGCCAGGCTGGGCGGCAACCGGTGACCCCCGCGACGAGCGGCCCGGGGCTTCCCGGCGGGATCGGCCGAAACAGGTCTACAGCAGCTCCGCCACCTGATCGTCCACGGGCGCCTCGCGCCGGGCAGCCAGCTGGTGGGGGCCGACATCGCAGCCCGCCAGCGAATTGAGCCGCACCCCGGTCAGGAGGCCACTTCAGCGGCTCCAGCAGGAGGGCTACATCTCCGTCGACTCGCCCTCGATGCGGCAATCGCGGCCCACGGTGGCGCCGCTCACCGGCGAGGACGCCGAGGAGCTGTTCGACATCGTGGGCGACCTCAGCGGTCGCGCGGCGCTGCTGGCCTCGAGCTGCGCCGGCCGAGCGCAAGCAGCTGGTCCGAGCTCACCGCGATCAACGCGGAGTTCGGAAGAGCGCCGAGGCGGCGGAGCTGCGTTCAGCTGGACCTCCGGCGGCGCGCCACCTGCGGCGCCACCGCGTGGCGCCTGGCCGTGGGTGATCCGGCGGAAAAACCGCTGGCGGCTCGGTCGGCCGCAGGCCGAGCGGTACGACGGCTCTACGTGGCTTCCTGGCCGGAGAGATCGAAACGTCGGTCGAAGAGCACGGGTGATCGTGCAGCGCCATCGCCGCGGGCGACAGCGGGAGCCCGCCAAGGCGGCCGTACAGACCAACTGGCACAACGCCGCCGAACGACTCGGCCGCGTCATCGAACAAGTCAGCGACCAGGGCACCTGGTAAGGCGGCGAGGCAAGACAATGTCGAACGAGCTCACGCGGACCCTGACCGCGAAGGATGCGTTCATCGCGATCCAGGACCATCATCGGCTCCGGGATCTTTCTGGCCCCGGCACCGTGCTCACCAGCGCCAACGCTGGGTCAGCCTCGCTCTCGGTCTGGGCGTCGGCGGGGTGCTGGAGCCTGCTGGGCGCGCTGACCTACGCCGAGCTGGGCTGCATGCGCACCGGCACAGGCGGCCTCTACGCCTACCTGCGCGACGCCTTCTTCGGTCCGGTGGTGGCCTTCGCTACGGCTGGACCCTGTTCATCGTGATCGCCAGCGGCAGCGTGCGGCGCTCAGGGTGGCGGTCGGTGACAACGTGGCCGCATGGTCCCGATCGGGCCCGTCGCCAAGAAGGTGGTGGCGGCGAGGTGGTGCTCGAGGTGCTCGGCGTGATCCAGCATCCGGGGCACCCGAGGAGCGCCACGATCCTGATGGTGGCCGCTCTTTTCAAAGTGGGCGCCCTGGCCTTCCTGATCATCGCCCTGCCGCTGGTCGGCACCGGCTTTTCCAAGATCGAGCAGGCCTGGCCGCCGGCGGTCGACGGTGGGGTGCTGAGCGCCAGCCTGATCGCGATGATCGGCGTGCTCTGGGCCTACGAGGGCTGGCAGGACGCGACCTTCGTCGGCGGCGAGGTGAAGGACCCGCAACGGAACTTTCCGCGCGGGCTGATCGCGGGCACCCTGGCCATCGTGGTGATCTACGTCCTCGCCAACATCGGCTACGTGGCGGGGCTCGGGCCCGCGTCGCTGGGCGCCTCGACCACCGTCGGGCCGGACGCGGCGCGCGCGGCCTTCGGCGACGTCGCGGCCACGGCGATCGGGATCGCGGTGATCATCTCGGTCACCAGCGCCGCGCACGGACTGATCCTCACGGCGTCGCGGGTCTTCTACGCGATGGCGCGGGACGGCGTCTTCTTCGCTCCGCTCGGACGGGTCCATCCGACCTACGGGACACCGGCCAACTCGATCATCGCGCTCACCGCCTGGGCCACGCTGCTGGCGATGAGCGGGACCTTCAACACCCTGCTCACCTACGTGGTCTTCGTCGGGTGGATCTTCTACGGCCTCGGCGGGCTCTGCGTGATCGTGTTCCGCCGAACCGAGCCCGACACGCCCCGCCCCTTCAAGGTGCCGGGCTACCCGATCACCCCGATTCTCTTCGTGCTGAGCGCGGTGGCGATCGTGGTCAACACGGTGATGAGCAACCCGGTCCGGGGCGCGATCGGGATCGGGGGCTCGGCCATCGGAATTCCGATCTATTTTCTGTGGCGTTCGCGCAACGCGGCACAAGCCGTTGCCTCCAAAGCACATGAGTAGGTCCGTCACAATCAAGTAAGTACCCGCTTGCAGTCGGGGACCGGCCCCGTTACCGTTCCGGCCCCATGGAACTGCGTGAACGAATCCTCAAGGCCGCGGCGGACGTCTACGCCGCCAGCGGCTTCCGTGGGGCCACCACCCGCCGGATCGCCGAGCAGGCCGGCGTCAACGAAGTCACCCTCTTCCGCCACTTCGGCTCCAAGACCCGTCTCCTCCAGGAGGCGATGAGCTGCGCGGGGTTCGCCTCGGCGCACTGCGAGCTGCCCCTGACGCCGGTCGACCCGCGCGCCGAGCTCGCGGAGTGGGCCGGGCGAACCCATGCGGACCTCTTCGCCAAGCGCTCCCTGATCCGGACGGCGATGGGGGAGATCGAAGAGCGGCCCGACTTCCTGCTCACCGAGCACAGCCCGCCGGTGTGCGCGGGGCAGGCGCTCCACGCCTATCTCGAGCGGCTCAAGACGGCGGGCCTGATCACCGCCGAGGCCGACTGCCGAGCGGCGGCGGCCATGTTCATGGGAACCCTGTTCGCGGACGCGGTCACGCGGGACGTGCTCGCCAGCGTCTTCGCCGACCCTCCGGAGACATCGCTGAAACGATACGTCGACTTGTTCGTCAGAGCCCTGGGAGTGGAGGAGCCGACACCGTGATGGCAGTTTGGAAACGCTCGAGCTCGATGGTCGCCCTGGCGGCGCTGGCCGCGACGGCCACGGCGGCCGGCCAGACCCGATCCCTGTCCCTCGAGCAGGCGCTCTCGCTGGCCGCGCCGGCGAGCGAGGCCGTGGGACTCGCCCGGATCGCGATCGAGCGCGCCAACGGCGACCACTACCGGGCCCGGAGCGGGCTCTTTCCCCAGATCACCGGGTCCGTCGGCTACACCCGCCAGATCAAGTCGCAGTTCGACGCGGTCTTCAGCGATGCCGAGCCGGACTCGGCCGCGGCCAATGCGCCCACCAGCTGCCCCGCCTTCAACGGCGATCCGACCCAGCCGGTCGACCAGCGGCTGGCCGCGCTGGAGACGGCGCTCGAGTGCGCCACCACAGTGAACCCGTTCGCCAGCTTCAGTCGCCTGCCCTTCGGCCGGAGGAACACCTATACGCTGGGCCTGAGCGGCTCGCAGCTCCTCTTCGACGGGGGCCGGGTCTTCGGCCAGATGCGAGCCACGGACGCGGCTCGCGAGTCGGCCCGGATCGGGCTCGCCTCGGCCGAGGCGCAGCTGGTGCTCGACGTCGCCGAGGCCTACTACGACGCGACGCTCAGCGACCGGCTGGTCGAGATCGCCCGGGCGACCCTGGCGCAGACCGATACCACGCTGCGGCAGACCCAGCTCCGACGCGAGGTGGGAACGGCTCCGGAGTTCGACCTCCTTCGGGCCCGTGTGGCCCGTGACAACCAGCGCCCCGTGCTGATCCAGGCCACCACCAGTCGGGACCTGGCCTACATCCGGCTCAAGCAGCTGCTCAACCTCCCGCTGGAGGAGTCGCTCAGCCTGACCACGACGCTCGGCGACACCGCCCTGGCGTCCGTGCCGACGTTCGCCCGGCTCGCCTCCGCCGGCGCCGACACCGCCGCGGAGCACCGGGCCGGGGTGCGACAGGCCTCCGAAGCCGTTCGGGCCCAGGAAGGCCTGGCCGCCGCCGCCCGCGCGGAGCAGTTCCCCTCGGTGGTGCTCACCTCGCAGTACAGTCGGCTGGCCTATCCGTCGCGCGGGCTGCCGGGATGGAGCGAGTTCCTCACCGACTGGAACGTCGCCCTCGGGGTGCAGATCCCGATCTTCACCGGCGGCCGGCTCAAGGGCGACCGGATCGCCGCGAAGGCCGCGGTCGAAGAGGCGCGCCTCCGTCACCAGCAGGCGGTCGAGCTGGCCACGCTGGACGCCCGGAACTCGCTGGCGCAGCTCGAGGCGGCGGAGGCCTCCTGGCTCGCGAGCGAGGGCACGGCCGCGCAGGCCAACCGCGCCTACGAGATCGCCGAGCTCCGCTTTCGGGAGGGGATCTCCACCCAGACCGAGCTGCTCGACGCGCGGATCGCGCTCCAGCAGGCCGAAGTGAACCGGGCCCAGGCGGCCCGGGACCTCCAGATCGCCAAGGTACGCGTGGCGCTCCTGCCCGATCTCCCCCTGGGAGCCGGGGCCTCGAGCGCCTCGCCCATCATGAACGGAGCCACGGGCTCCGCCAGCTCTTCGCGCGCTACGCAGCAGGGACAGACACCATGAGCGGCACAGTCCACAGGGGCCGGCTGGCGCCGGTCATCGCATCCATCTCCGGCCTCGCGCTCACGGCGACTCTCGCCGGCTGCGGAGGCGCCTCCCAGGCCGAGACGGCGACCGACGAGACGCCCTCGGTGATGATCGGGGTCGAGAACCTCTTCGTCGCCGAGCAGCGAGTCCTCCAGACCGGCCCGGCGATCTCCGGCACGCTCCAGCCCGAGCGCGAGGCGACGGTCCGCGCCGAGCTGGGAGGGCGACTGGTTCGGGTGACCGTCGAGAACGGCCAGCCGGTCCGCCGCGGTCAGCTGCTCGGGCAGATCACCGACGACGCGCTTCGAGACCAGCTGCAGTCCGCGCGCTCCGGCGTCCGGACGGCCACCGAGGCCGCGGAGGTCGCCCGACGGAACGCGGAGCGGGCGGAGCGACTCGCCAAGGGCGGCGCGATCGCCGAGCGGGAGCTGGAGCAGGCCCGCTGGAACGCGACCAGCGCCGACGGACAGGTCGAGGACGCGAAGGCCCGCCTCGCATCGATGGAGCAGCAGTGGGGCCACACCCAGCTCCACTCCCCGATCGACGGCGTCGTGGCCGAGCGGCGGGTGAACACTGGCGACGTGGTCACCTCCGGCACCGCGCTCTTCACGGTGGTGGACCCGTCGAGCCTCCGGTTGGAGGCGCTGGTCCCGGTCTCGGCGCTCGGGTCGCTCAAGGTCGGCACCCCGGTCCCGTTCCTGGTGGACGGATACGGCGACCGGCGCTTCGACGGGCGGATCGAGCGGATCAACCCGGCGGTCGACCCGAACACCCGGCAGGTCCGGATCACGGTGGCCCTGCCCAACAAGGCGGGCGCGCTCGTGTCCGGGCTCTTCGCGCAGGGCCGCGTGGCGATCGAGTCGCGGGAGGGCGTGGTGGTGCCCACGTCCGCGATCGACCGGCGCGGGCTCCGCCCGCAGGTGACCCGGGTGCGCGCCGGGGTGGCGGAGCGGGTCGAGGTGACGACCGGGATCGAGGATCCGGGTCTGGAGCTGGTGGAGCTGACGGCCGGAATCGCGGTCGGAGACACGGTGGTGATCGGCGCCGCGCGCACGGTGCAGGCCGGCGCCAGGGTCTCGGTGGCGGCCACCGCCGAGCGCGCCGCCGGAAGCAACTGAGCACCGCCGTCGTCGAGGGAGTCAGGTCGAATGATCATATCGGATTTTGCGATTCGCCGGCCGGTCATCACCGTGGTCGCCATGCTGGCGCTGGTGACCTTCGGGATCTTCGCGCTCTTCAAGCTCGATACCGACGAGTTTCCCGAGGTCAACCCACCGGTCGTCTCGGTCGCCCTGATCTATCCGGGGGCGTCGCCGGACGGCGTCGAGTCGGAGGTGCTCGACCCGGTGGAGGAAGCCACCGCCGGCATCACCGGCGTGAAGAAGATCATGGGCTCGGCCGAGGACGGCTTCGGGCTGCTGATCGTGGAGTTCCAGTTCGGTAAGGCGCTGGCCGAGGCAACCCAGGACGTCCGCGACGCGATCTCCGAGATCCGGGGCGACCTGCCCCAGGAGCTCGAAGAGCCGATCATCAAGAAGTTCAACGACGCCGATCGTCCAATCGTCTCGCTCGCGCTCTACAGCGACGTGCTCTCGCCGGGCGAGCTGACCCGAATCGCGGATCCGGGCATCACCCGCGAGCTGCGGTCGGTCGCAGGTGTGGCCGAAGTGACGGTGGCAGGGAAGCAGGAGCGGGAGCTCACGGTGGAGCTCGACCCGATCGCGATGGAGGCCGCGGGCGTCAGCGTCGGTCAGGTGGTGCAGGCGATCCAGCTCCAGAACCTGGCGGTGCCGGTCGGCCGGCTGGAGACGGCCGATGCCGAGCGCTCCATCCGCCTCAAGGGCCGACCCGAGACGCCGGGCGAGTTTGCCCAGCTCGTCGTGGTGGAACGGGCCGACCGACTGATCCGCCTCGGCGAGCTGGCCCGAGTGCGCGACGGCTTCGAGGAGCCGCGCACGGTCGCCCGCTACAACGGGCGCGAGGCGGTCGGGATCGACATCAAGAAGTCGACGGGTTACAGCACCACAGAAGTGAGCGACCAGCTCCTCGAGCGGGTCGCGCACCTCGAACGCACCCTGCCGAGCGACGTGTCGCTCGACGTGGTGCGGAATTCGGGCGATCGGGTGCGCCAGTCGGTCTGGGAAGTCGGGAAGGCCCTGATCGAAGGCGCGATGCTGACCGTGCTGGTCGTCTTCATCTTCCTCAACTCGTGGCGCTCGACCGTGATCACCGGACTCGCGCTCCCGGTGTCCGTGCTGGCCTCGTTCATCGCGGTCTGGGCCTTCGGTTTCACTCTCAACGTGATGTCGCTGATGGGCCTCTCGCTCGCGATCGGAGTGCTGATCGACGACGCCATCGTGGTTCGGGAAAACATCGTGCGCCACCACGAGATGGGGAAAGACCATCTCCAGGCCGCCCACGAGGGCACCGACGAGATCGGCCTCGCCGTCGCGGCGACCACCTTTTCGATCCTCGCGGTCTTCATTCCGGTGGCCTGCCAGGGCGGGATGACGGAGGAGTGGATGAAGCCGCTCGCGCTGACGATCGCGAGCTCGGTGGCGGTGTCCCTGCTGGTCTCCTTCTCGCTCGACCCGATGCTCTCGGCCTACTGGCCGGACCCGAAGCGCACCCGCGAGGAGATGGGTTGGCTCACCCGCCACCTCGACGACTTCAACCACTGGTTTCTGCGTCAGGCCGACCGCTACAAGCGGGTGATCGCATGGGCGCTCGACCACCGGTTCTCGATGGTGATTCTGAGCGTCGGGACCTTCTTCGCCTCGTTCGTGCTGCCGTCCAAGGGCTTGCTCGCCCTGATTGGCGCCCTGATCGGGATCGCGTTGATGGCTTGGGCCGTGGCCCAGCGGTCGCTCCTGGTGAGGGCGGGCGGTTTCGTGGCCGGTCTGGTGGTCGTCTATGGGTTGGTCCAGATCGCCCCGGTCTACCGGAAGGTGGGGACCGCGTTCTTCCCGATCGACGATCGCTCGGAGTTCAACATCAAGATCGAGACCGCGCCCGGCTCGAGTCTGCCGTACACCCAGAGCAAGGCCCGGCAGATCGAAGACCTGGTGCGCGGCATCCCCGAGGTGACCTATGCCTACACCACGCTCGGCGGCGGAGTGAGCGGGGCCGTGGACCAGGGCACCATGTACGTCCGCCTGACGCCGAAGGCGGAGCGCACCCGGAGCGCCGAGGACATCGCCGGCCTGGTGCGGGATTCCCTGGGACACTACGTGGGCTTCACGACCTCGGTCTACACCGCGGACTTCGGCGGGGGTCGCAAGCAGCTGGCGCTCAACGTGCGCGGCTCGGACCGCGAGCTGATCGCCGACCTGGCCGAGCGGATCCGGGCCGAGGTGGCGCAGGTGCCGAACGTCGTGGACCTCGGCCTCTCGACCAGGGGCCAGAAGCCGGAGCTCAACGTCGAGCTCAATCGGGGGCTCGCCGGCGCGCTCGGCATCACCGTCGGGCAGGTGGCGCAGTCGATCCGGCCGGCCTTCGCGGGCGTCGACGCGGGTGACTGGGAGGACCCGAGCGGCGAGATGCGCGACGTGCGGGTCCGCCTGGCGCCGGAGTATCGCGAGCGGGTCACCGACCTGGCCGGGCTCCCGCTCGTCGTGCCCGGCCCCAACGGCGGCGTGTCGACGCTCCCGCTCGGCCAGGTGGCCGACATCAGTCAGAGCATCGGCCCCGCCGTGATCAACCACCTGAACCGGGACCTCAACGTCGGGGTGGAGTGGAACGTCTCGGGTCGGTCCACCGGCGAGGTGATGGCCGACGTCCAGGCCCGAATCGCCTCGATCCCGATCCCGGCTGGCGTCACCATCTCGGAGGGCTTCGACCAGGAATTCCAGAACGAGACCTTCGCGAGCATCGGCTTCTCGCTGATGGTCGCGGTGCTCCTGATGTACCTGGTGCTGGTGATGCAGTTCGGGTCGTTCCTCGACCCGCTGGCGATCATGGCCTCGCTGCCGCTCTCGCTGATCGGCGTGATGCTCTCGCTCTCGCTGGCCGGCTACACGATCAACATCATGAGCCTGATCGGGATCATCCTCCTGATGGGTCTGGTCGCCAAGAACGCGATCCTGCTGATCGACTTCGCCAAGTGGGCGCGGGCCGACCGGGGCCTCTCGATTCGGGACGCCCTGATCGAAGCCGGCGGGATCCGCCTCCGCCCGATCCTGATGACCACGTTCGCGCTGATCGCCGGGATGACGCCGGTGGCGCTCGGCACCGGCGAGGGCGCCCAGTTCCGCTCGCCGCTCGGCGTGGCGATCATCGGCGGCGTGATCACCTCCACCCTGCTCACCCTGCTGGTGATTCCGACCTTCTACGAGATCCTCTACGAGTGGCGCGAGGGGATGGCTCGGCTGTTCCGCCGGCGACCCCGGACGGACCGGCTGGAGCCCGCCGCCGCACCCATGGCCCGGGAGGGCAGCTGATGAAAGTGACCGCGCCGAAGGACTTCCCCGACCACCACGACGCCGAGCTGGTGCTCCGGCTCTACGAGCTTCGCCGCGAGACCGTGCTCCGGGCCGCCCGGGAGACCATCGTCAGGGAGTTCTGGCCCCGGTCGGTGGCCGACGTGCAGGCGATCGTCGCCTGGGACCACCCGATGAACACCGCGTTCCGCCAGGTGGTCGGCTACTGGGAGCTGGCGTACGGGCTCGGCCGGCATGGCATCGTCCACGCCGAGTACCTGGCGGAAGCGAGCGGTGGCGAGGCGCTGATCCTCTACGTCAAGCTGGCGCCGTTCCTCGCGGAGTTGCGCGAGGGCGCCGGCGCGCGATTCTTTCGTAACATCGAGTGGATCGCCACCGAGACCGAGACCGGGCGCGAGCTCGTGGCCAGAATGACGCCCCGCGTCGAGGCGATGCGGGATCAGCGCGCGAGCGGCTGAGGACGGAGCGGACGTGTCGACACCGAAACGGAAGACCGATTTCAAGGCCGCCTGGGGCGAGGCCCGAGGCCTGATCTGGACCCACCGGAAGCGGTTGGGCATCGGCATGGCGGTGATGCTGATCAACCGCCTGGCCGGTCTGGTCCTGCCGGGAAGCTCCAAGTTCCTGATCGACCACGTGCTGGTGCCCGTGGACCGACCCGGCTTGATCAGCAACCTGCTCCCGGCCGACCGTCACGATCAGCTGATGCTGATCGCCGGCGTCGCGATCGCGGCCACGCTGGTCCAGGCGGCGACCTCGTTCGCCCTGGTCCGGGTGCTCGGCATCGCGGCCCAGCGGGCGATCACCGACATGCGCCGCGACGTGATGGAGCACGCGATCCGGCTCCCGATTCGGGCGTTCGACCGGACCCAAACGGGCGTCCTGGTCAGTCGGATCATGACCGACGCCGAGGGAATCCGGAATCTGGTCGGCACCGGACTGGTCCAGGTGACCGGCGGTCTGGTCACCGCGGTGATCGTGCTCGCGATCCTCTTCGTGCTCAACTGGCAGCTGACCGCCTTCACCCTGGCGGTGCTGCTCCTGTTCGCGGGCGGGATGGCGGTCGCGTTCAACAAGCTGCGGCCGATCTTCCGGGAGCGGAACAAGATCAACGCCGAGGTGACGGGGCGGCTGACCGAGACCCTGGGCGGAATCCGGGTGGTCAAGTCGTACGTGGCCGAGCGCCGGGAGCAGCTGGTGTTCGCCCGCGGCGTCCATCGGCTCTTCCGAAACGTCGCCACCACCATGACCGGCGTCTCGGCGGTGAGCGCCTTCTCCTCGATCATCGTGGGCACGATCGGCGCGCTGATGATCGTGATCGGGGGCGGCCGGGTCCTGAGCGGCGACATGACGGTCGGCGACTACTTCATGTACATCCTCTTCACCGGGATGATGGCAGTCCCGCTGGTGCAGCTCGCCTCGATCGGGACCCAGGTGAGCGAGGCCTTCGCCGGCCTCGACCGGATCCGCGAGCTCCGGGCGATGGCCACCGAGGACGACGAGGACCGGGGCCGCGCCCCGCTCTCGGCGATGAAGGGCGCCGTGGACTTCGAGGACGTCTGGTTCGAGTACGAGGCCGACACCCCGGTGCTCCGCGACGTCTCCTTCCACGCGCCGGCCGGGAGCACCACCGCGCTGGTCGGCTCGAGCGGCTCGGGCAAGAGCACCCTGATGAGCCTGGTGATGGCCTTCAACCGGCCCACCAAGGGCCGGGTGCTGATCGACGGGAACGACCTGGGCGGGCTCAAGCTGCGCGACTACCGGAGCCACCTCGGCATCGTGCTCCAGGACAACTTCCTCTTCGACGGCACCGTCGCGGACAACATCCGGTTCTCGCGGCCCGACGCCACCATGGACGAGGTGATCCGGGTCAGCAAGATCGCCCACTGCGACGAGTTCATCGACACCTTCGAGAAGAAGTACGACACCGTCGTCGGCGAGCGCGGCGTGCGGCTCTCCGGCGGGCAGCGCCAGCGGGTGGCGATCGCGCGGGCGATCCTCGCTGATCCGTCGATCCTGCTGCTCGACGAGGCGACCTCGAGCCTCGACAGCGAGAGCGAGGCGCTGATCCAGGACGGCTTGCGCTCGCTCCGGCGCGGGCGCACGACCTTCGTGATCGCCCACCGGCTCAGCACCATCATGAGCGCGGATCAGATTCTGGTGATCGAGGAGGGTCGGATCGTCGAGCGGGGGAGCCACGACGAGCTGATGGCCCTGGACGGCCGTTATCGCCAGCTCTACGAGAAGCAGCACCGGATCGAGCGGGACCGCTTCATCAATCCGGGCGAAGAGCTGAGCTCCTCCGACGAGGCGCTGGCCCCGGCGGGGAAACCCTCCGCGAGCTGAGGTCGGGCCTCAGTCGCTGGCCGCGAGGGCCGTTCGGCAATCCTCGATCGGGAGCGTCAGACCGGCGCGCTCCCAGAAGCCCTCGTAGTCCCACCCGCGCTCGCGGATCTCGGTGAGGTCCGCCCACTCCGCGATGCAGAGCACCTCCGAGAGCAGGTTGCCCTCGTAGCGCAGGGGGCCGCGGTCGTGGGTCGCGATGGCCGCCGAGGCCTCGACGTCGAGGCTCCAGGTGAGCGCGGCCAGGCCACCGAGCGGACCGTGCAGCGCCTTGAGCGAGATGGTGAGGAACTCGTCCGGCGCGAGCGAGCGCCCGCCCTGGGCGCGATAGGTCGCGAACCGGTCGAGGATCAGCAGCTTGCCGAAGTCGTGCAGGAGCCCGAGCGTGAAGACCCGCTCGGGACCGAGCGAAGCCACCCCCGCCAGCTTCCGCGCGATCGGCGCGGTCCGCACCGAGTGGGTCCAGACCTGCTGCACCAGTCGCCCGAGCGAGCCGCCGGGCTGGGAGAGCAGGCTCTCCATCAGCGACGACATCAGCACGCTGCTCAGGCCCGCCAGGCCGACCCGCTGGGCCGCCTCGATCAGCGAGCCGCAGCTGGCGCCGCCCCGTGAGTAGAAGGGCGCGTTGGCGTGCCGGAGCAGCGACTGCGCCAGCGCGGGGTCGCGGCGGAAGGTGTTGACGATCCGCTCGAGCGAGGTGTCGGGATCGCGGCAGGCCTCCATCGCCTGCTGGATCGCCGCCGGTGGGCGGCGCACCACGGTGTTCAGCTCGCCGACCTGACGAAGCACGGCCGCGGCTTCCTCGGAGCCGCGCCCGAGCTCGAGCACCGCGGCGGCCCGAAGCTCGACCTCCGCCTTGAGCTCGGTCACGAGAGCCTCGCCCGTCGGCGGCAGGGGCCGGGGCGAGATCGGGCCGGCTCGCCCGGGGGCGGCGGCCGTGGGCAGCGTCGAGGTCGTCTCGCCGGTCAACCAGGCTCGGAGGCGATGGGGCATGCCGAGAGTATCGGCGGCCCCGAAGGCGCCTTGAGCGGCTGGCCGGGCGACCTCAAACCCGGAGCGGCAGGCTCCTGGGCCTCACCCCCGTGGCGCGGAAGAGCGCGTTGGCGACCGCCGGGGCGATCGGCGGCGTGCCGGGCTCTCCCACCCCGCCGGGGGCATGCTCGCTCGGCACGATGGCGACCTCGATCGCCGGGGTCTCGTCGATCCGGAGCACCCGATAGTCGTGGAAGTTGCTCTGCTTGACCCGCCCGCCCTCGATCGTGATCTCACCGTAGAGGGCCGCGGTCAGGCCGAACACGATGCCGCCCTCCATCTGAGCGACGACCGTGTCGGGATGGACCACCCGCCCGCAGTCGATCGCGCACCAGACCCGATGGACCCGGATCTTCCCTTCCTCGACCGAGAGCTCGGCCACCTGACCGACGATGCTGCCGAACGACTCGTGCACCGCCACGCCGCGAAAGCGGCCCGCGGCGGTCGGCTGATCCCAGCCCGCGCGCGCCGCGACCGCCTCGAGCACCCGGCGATGCCGCGGCGCGGCGTTGAGCAGGTCGAGACGGAAGCGGACCGGGTCTTTGCCGGCCGCGGCCGCCAGCTCGTCGACGAAGCACTCGACGGCGAACGCGGTGTGGCTGTGGCCCACCGAGCGCCAATAGCCGACCGGGACCGGCGCCTCGACCTCGCTGAAGCCGATGGCCAGGTTCCGGATGGCGTACGGCATCTCGCCGGCGCCCTCCATCACGTCGCTGCCGGGGCCACGATCGCCCAGCGCCAGCCTGAGGGTCCAATCGGGAATCGCGCCCGGGAGGAAGCGCCGGAGCACCGACTGCGCCACCACGTGGTGGCGCCAGAGCACGGGCGTCCCCGACTCGTCCAGCGCGCCGATCAGTCGATGGGTCGCGGCCGGACGATAGAAATCGTGCCGCACGTCGTCCTCGCGGGTCCAGACCAGGCGCACCGGCCGGCCGACGGCCTTGGAGATCTGCACCGCCTCGCGCACCGCGTCGAGCTCGAAGCGCCGGCCGAACCCGCCACCGAGCATCGTGCTCACCACGCGAGCCCGGTCCGCGCCGACGCCCGCCGCCTTGGCCGCGACGCCCCGAGCGCCGCCACCAGCGAAGTACCAGGCGGCCGACTGGAACTGCGTCGGAACCCACACGGTGACGCCCGACTCGTCGACCGACGCCGTGCAGTTGATCGGCTCCATCGTCGCGTGGGCGAGGTAGGGGAGCTGGTACGTGGCCTCGACGGTCGTCGCGCCGGTCACGCCGTCCGGATCGCCCAGCGACCGGAGCACCCGACCCGACTCGAGCAGCCGGGCCTCGCGCTCCTGCCGGAGCCGCTCGTCGGAGAGGCTCGCGCCGGCTCCCTCGCTCCAGCTCACCTCGAGCGCCTCCCGACCCCGCAGCGCGGCCCAGGTGTGCTCGGCCACGATCGCGACGCCACTCTCGATTCGCTCCACCGCGATCACGCCGGCCACGGCGAGGGCAGGAGCCGGATCGAACCGATCGAGCCGCCCTCCGAAAACCGGGCAACGGGCGACGACCGCCACCAGCGCGTCGCGAGGCCCGGCGTCGAGTCCGAACTCGGCCCGACCGGTCGTCTTGTCGGGAACGTCGAGCCGCGGCGGCGACTGGCCGATCAGCCGAAAGGCGCCAGGCTCCTTGAGCGGCACGGCGTCGGGTACCGGCAAGGTGGCCGCCTTCGACGCCAGCTCTCCATAGCCGGCGGAGCGGCCGCTGGCCGGGTGCGACACCACGCCGTCGGCCGTGACGCAGCCGGCGGGGTCGACTCCCCAACCCGCCGCGGCGGCGGAGATCAGCATCGCGCGCGCCGTGGCGCCGGCCTGGCGGAGGGGCTCCCACGCCGCGCGGATCGAGGTGCTCCCCCCGGTGACCTGCGCGCCGATCAGTGGATTGGCGTAGGCGGGATGGGCCGGCGCGAAGCGGAAGCGGACCCGCGACCAGTCGGCGTCGAGCTCTTCGGCCACCAGCATCGGGAGCGAGGTGCTCACGCCCTGCCCCATCTCCGCCCGGTCGACCAGCACGGTGACGGTGCCGTCGGGCGTGAGCTCGAGCCAGGCGTTCGGCGCGAAGGCGCCTTCGGTGGGGACGGGATCGGACCCGGCGCAGCCGTCGAGCCAGACGGCCAGGGTCAGTCCGGCGCCGGCCCCGCCGACCAGGCGCACGAACCGCCGGCGATCCACGACGCCGTCCTAGCGCCTGAGGCCGGCGGTGTAGCTGGCGGGGTCCGCGAGCGCGAAGGTGTTGCGGTCGGCCGCGGCTTCGACCCGGGCCACGTACGACGCGAGCGCCGCGACGTCCGGGACCCGGATGGTGAAGACGTCGCCGGTGGTGAGCGAGCCGGTCACCACGACCCGGGTGGCGTTGGTGCCCGCCGGGCCGGAGGACAGCTGGTAGCCGCCGAGCGCCGCGACCGACTCCACCGGGCCGCCCGTTATCAAGACGAGCAGCGCGCCGTCGGTGGTCGACGGACCGCCGTACGCGACGGTGAGATTGCCGGCCTCGGGACCGGTGGTCGGAGGCTCGCCACCGCATCCCAGTCCGACGAGCAGAGCGAAGCCGGCTCCTGCGAGCAGCGCGCGCCTCATGGAGTCCTCACCTTCTGCCCGGCCATCGCGCGAAGCACGGCGGGCGGCACGGCCTGCCCGTTGCGACGGAGGAGCGCGAGATAGTCGCCGAGATCGAAGAAGCCGTTCCGATTCCCCGTGAGGTCGAGGAAATTCTTCTGGTCGGTCGAGAGCGTCGCCGTCCCGAGGATCTCGGTGGTGGCGTCACCGACCGCCACCGCGACGGCCTGCGCGAAGCTGGCCTGGAGGTCGTAGGGCCGCTGCATGCCGAGCTGGAGCGTCGGATTGGCGCTGGTGCTGTCACCCTGCCAGCCGACGAAGATCGCCCCCGCCGCGGGTGTCGCCGTGACCGTCACCGCGGTGCCCGCGGCCGTGAAGATGCCCGCCGCGAGATCGCCCACGATCGTGGCCGAGACGGTGCCGGTGCCCTGCCCCGTCGCCACGGCCTGCAACCGATGCTCCGCGGAGAAGCTGGCGACCAGCGTGTCCGGTGTCGCGCCGCTGGTGATCGTCTGGGTCCGCGTGCCGCCGTTGCTCCAGGCTTCGAAGAGCGCCTTGGTCCGGCCGGCGCTGGTGAACTGCAACGAGTCGACCGAGACGGTGAGCTGGTCGCCCGGCGGGATCACGTCCTCGTACTTGTTGGCCTGCAGCGCGCCCACCCGGACCAGCGCCCCCGCGATCGCCGAGCGGATCACCGAGGGATCGCGGCGCCAGAAGCGGAACGAGAGCTGATTGTTCGGCTGGAGGGCGATCTGGTCGAGGATGAAGCCGGCGTAGTCGGCGGTGTGGAGCCGCGCGTCCGGCGTCGAGCGCAGGGTGAAGGCCGGGTTCGCGGCGGTGCCCGGATAGGGATCGCCTTCGTCGCCGCGGTTCCTGGCGGTGCCGGTGCTGCGCAGGTTGTTCAGGCCGTCGGCCTGGATCACCTCGACACCCTGTTGCGACCCGGTGTTGACCGTGTTGCTGAAGCGCCGCGCGTCGATCAGGTTCTGGTCGACGTGCCAGAGCAACAGGCCCGGCCCCTTGCGGCAGTTCGAGCGGCACGGAGGCGTTCCGTCCGGCGTGGCCGAGTTGGCGGGGTTGAGCATCGCGGTGTCGGAGCCGAACGGCTGCCGGTTCTCGATCAGGTAGTACTCGACCGGGCTCGTGGTCCCGACGTAGAAGATCGTATCGGACAGCGCCCTGGGCCCGGTCGTGACTACCCGGCTCGCGCCGAGGGTATCGACCATCGTCCAACCGAGCTCGAGCCGCGACCAGGCGCCGAAGGACGAGGGACTGTAGGCGCGCGAGTAGGCGCCGCTGCCCATGATGTCCCACTCCCCGACGCCCTCGGTCCCGCTGAGCGTGGAGGTGTCGTAGAGGTCGGGCAGGCCGAATGCGTGCCCGGTCTCGTGCGCCACGATGCCGATCGCCATCACCTGCTCGGCGGTCGGCACGGTCGGTGGCAACGGCGCGTTGCAGCCGCTCGAGCCGCCGAGCTGGCTCTGGATGGTGTAGTTGTCGACCAGGATGAACTGGCCGGGGAAGCCGGTCCGCGGCGTCTTGGTCTGATACTTCGAGCCGCCGTTCCAGTTGCGGACCACCCAGCGGTGAGCCCAGACGCCGGGACTCGAGGGGCTGGTCTGGCAGGCGCCGTCCTTCACCGGTTGCAGGAAGGTGACGAAGTCGACCTCGCCGTCGTCGTCGCCCGAGTTCGGGATTCCGTCGGGGCCGTCATTGTCGAAGCGGGACCAGACGGTATCGCCGCCCGGCCGATTCGAGATCGAGTCGAGCGCCGCGAGCAGGAGCAGTCCGAACCGCTGCCGCGAATCGACGGTGCAGCTGTTCACCACCCCGATGCCGTTGCAGTTCTGCTGGTAGAAGGTCGCGTTCGAATCGACCCGCACCGGCGGGAACACCGTGCCCGTCATGTTGATCCGCCCGCCCGACGCCTCCTCGTAGAACGTCTTGAGGGAGTACGGTCGCCCGAGCGGCGGGGTGGTCGAGAAGAGCACGTCCTGGAAGGTCTGTGCGGGGAAGGCCACGTCGACGTCGGCGTAGGCGATCGTGATCACGGGCACGAAGTACGAGCCGGTGACCGCGTTGAGCGCGGCCTGCCCCGCTCCGCCCGCCCCCCGGATCAGAAACGGACCGGGTCCGTTCAACGCCCTCATGTCGCCCGCGGCGAGACGACTCCGGCGGTACTCGCGCACCTGCCTGGCGCGGGTCCTCCAGGCGGCGTCCGGCCCCCAGTCGAGCCCGGGAACCTCGAAGCGACCCGGCTCGGCGCCAGGCCGCTGCGCCCCGAGCTCGGCGGCGCCAGCCAACGACAGAACCACGCCGAGCAGCGTGGCTCGACCCAATCGACTCATTCGACCCTCGTGGGAGCCGGCGGAATGCCGGATTCGCTATCCCCAGCTACAACAATAATATGTCCGCTTCCCCCCACCGGGCGGGGTGCCGGGTCCGTGCAACAAGTTTCAACCGAGAACGTCACCAGCTTGTGTCGGTCAGAGCCGGAGATTAGCTTAATCGCTTATCCTGCAAGGGGATCGAGCGATCGCGCCGGTCACCTTCCACCCCCCGGGGGTACCCGTGACGATACCGACGATCGGTACCGACATCTCGCTGTTCGAGAAGTGCCGGAAGTTCACCCGCGCCGACGAGGTCAAGGCGCAGGGCCTCTACCCCTATTTCAAGCCGATCTCCGAGTCCGAGGACACGGAGGTGGTCATCGAGGGGAAGCGTCGGATCATGCTCGGCTCGAACAACTACCTCGGGCTGACCCATCATCCGAAGGTGCTCGAGGCGGCGAGCAGGGCATTGCACCTCTACGGCTCCGGCTGCACCGGCAGCCGGTTCCTGAACGGCACCCTGGACCTGCATCTCCAGCTGGAGGACGCCCTCGCGCGGTTCCTCGGCAAGGAAGACTGCATCGTCTTCTCCACCGGCTACAACGCCAACCTCGGATTCATCTCGGGCCTCGTCAGCAAGGGCGACGTGGTCTTTCTCGACAAGCTGGACCATGCGTCGATCGTCGACGGCGCCAAGATGAGCTACGGCTCGACCGTCCGGTTCAACCACAGTGACCTCGCCGGGCTCGACCGGAAGCTGGCCCAGTGCGATGAGCCTGGCGGGCGGATGGTGATCGTCGACGGCGTTTACTCGATGGAAGGCGACATCGCCGATCTCCCGGGGCTCCACCGGGTCTGCCGCAAGCACGGCGCGGCGCTGGCAGTCGACGACGCGCACGCCATCGGCGTGATCGGCCCGACGGGCGACGGCACGGCGGCCCACCACGGGATGATCGACGAGGTCGATCTGATCGCGGGGACCTTCTCGAAGTCGCTGGCCTCGATCGGCGGCTTCGTCGCGGGCTCGCGCCAGGTCGTCAACTACCTGCGGCATCATTCGCGGCCCCTGATCTTCACCGCGGCGCTGCCTCCGGCCAATACCGCGGGCGTGCTCGCGGCCCTCGAGGTCCTGCGGACCGAATCCGATCGTCGGGAGCAGCTCTGGGCCAACACCCGGCGGCTCTCCGAGGGCTTCCGCCAGCTGGGCTTCGACACCGGTCCCTCCGAGACCCCGATCGTTCCGATCCTGATCGGCCCGCTGGAGAAGACCCTGTACATGTGGCGCAAGGTGTTCGACGCCGGGGTCTTCACCAATCCGGTCGTGCCGCCGGCCGTGCCGCCGTCGCAGTGCCGTCTCCGCACCAGCGTGATGGCCACGCACACCCCCGACCAGATCGACTTCTGCCTCGAGTCCATCGGTCGGATCGGACGCGAGCTCGGGGTCATCTGATCGCGGCCCGGGCTCGCCCGGTCGGCTCCCCCGCCGACCTCCGCCAGTTCATCGATCTGCCATATCGACTCCACGCGCGGGACCCGAATTGGGTCCCGCCGTTTCGTCGCGACGTGGCCGATCTCCTCGACCGCGCCAAGAACCCCTTCTTCGAGCATGCGGAAGCCGAATACTTCGTGGCCGAGACCGCGAGCGGCGTCGTCGGGCGGATCGCGGCCATCGCCAACCGGCTCCACAACGAGACCCATGGGGATCGGGTCGGGTTCTTCGGATTCTTCGAGTCGATCGACGACGCCGAGGTCGCCCGGGCGCTCCTCGACGCCGCCAAGGCCTGGCTCGTCGAGCGTGGCTTCGACACGATGCGGGGCCCGGCTTCCTTCTCCGTGAACGACGAGTGCGGCCTGCTGGTCGAGGGCTTCGGATCGCCCAACACGATCATGATGCCCCACAACCCGCCGTACTACGAGACGCTGCTCGCCGACTCGGGGCTCAGAGCCGCCAAGAACCTGATCACGTACCAGGGGGGACACCCCACCGAGCCCATCCCCGTGCCGGACCGAATCGCGCGCGGGGCGGAGCTGGTGGGACGGCGCTACGGGATCTCGATCCGCGCCCTCGACCTGAGCCAGTTCAAGGACGAGGTGGAGCGGATCAAGCTGCTCTACAACCGCTGCTGGGAGCAGAACTGGGGCGCGATCCCGATGACGGATCACGAGATCGACCACATGGCGAAGCAGTTCCGCCCGGTGGTGGTGCCGGAGCTGGTGCCCTTCGCCGAGCACGAGGGGAAGCCGATCGGGTTCGGGCTCGTCCTGCCCGACTTCAACCAGGTGCTCCGGACCAATCGCCGGGGTTCGATGTTTCCGGCCGCGCTCAAGCTGCTCTGGGCCCTCAAGACCAAGCGGATCGGGCGCTGCCGGATCCTGCTTCTCGGCGTGCTCCCCGAGTATCGGGCCAAGGGCGTCGACGCGGCGCTCTACACCTGGATCTGGCGGCACGGGCAGGCGCGAGGGATCACCTGGGGCGAAGCCGGCTGGGTCCTCGAGGACAACCAGGCCATGAACGCGCCGCTGCTCAAGCTGGGGATGACTCCCTACAAGACCTACCGGCTCTTCGACTGCCCCCTATGAAGGCCTTCGTCACCGGCGCCACCGGGTTCGTCGGTGGTCACCTGGTCGACGCGCTCCAGGCGGCGGGCATCCCCACGACCGCGCTGGTGCGCTCGGCTGGTCGGGGGGCGGCCCTGGCGGAGCGCGGCGTCGCCACGGTCGAGGGTGACCTCGGCGACGCCGAGCACCTGACCCGGGCCCTCGCGGGACACGACACGGTGATCCACGTCGCCGGTCTGGTCGCGGCGCGGAGCGAGGCCGAGTTCCTGGCGGTGAACCGCGACGGGACGGCGCGCCTGATCG
>JAWKQJ010000042.1:0-43821 GCA_041390205.1 Gemmatimonadales bacterium | reverse complement strand
CGACCGTGGCGGCGGGGCCGACGTGGCCGACCTCGTCCTCGAGCCACACCCGCAGGCGGTAGTTGCCGGGCTTCTCGGGGCCCTCGATCCCCGACACCGCCGAGGGGTTGGTGGCGGCGAGCGTCGCCATCGGCTTCACCACCTCGCCGGCGGCGTTCACGACGTTGTAGTGGACCCTGGCGATCGGGCTGCCCTGGTTGGGCGGCAGGCTGAACTGGGCGCCGAAGCGCGGCAGGTAGCGGCCGGGGTTGGCACTCGTGATGTGCAGGCCGGATGGCGCCCCCGGAGCGGTGTTGTCGACGCGGATCGTCCGCGCCTGGCAGGTCTCTCCGCCGGTGCCGCTGAGGCCCTGGTACTGGCCGTAGTCCTGGGTGCAGACCGAGAGGTGGTGGGCGCCGTCGGCGAGCGTCGCGGTGTCGATCGGCACCGACCGGGCCCATGGCCCGCCGGTCGGACAGGGCGAGTAGGCCCTCGCCCACTCGCCGTTGGTCTGGGAGAACGAGGTGGCGCAGTCGCCGATGTGCTCCCAGGCCCAGCGCTGGGCGCCGTCGATCGCGAGGCGCTCGCGGCGGATGCCCGAGCCGAGGTCTGAGAGCTGGAAGGTGGCGTTGTGGACGCCGCGGACCCAGCGCCCGGCGAGCAGGTCCGCCGTGGTCTGGGTGAAGGCGACCTGGGAGGGCGAGTCGTCGGAGAGGACGAAGACCAGGCCGTTGAGGTCGGTGGCGTTGTAGTTGGCGCGGTCGCAGCCCGCCGGGCGCACGCAGCGCAGCTCGAAGACGAAGGCGTGGAAGTCGGCGTAGTGGCCGTAGGGCCACAGGTGAGGGGTGAACACGCTGGAGATCGGGCGCTGCGTCCCGACGACGCCGAGGCCGGCGCCCTGGGTGATGAGCTCGAAGCCGTTGCCCGCGGCGTCGGCTCCCCAGAAGCGCGAGCGCCAGCCCTGGTTGAAGGCGTTGGGCTGGCGGGTGTAGGCGCCGGCGGCTTTGAAGTGGACGTAGGCGGGGGTGTACCAGGCCATCCAGCCGACCGCTTCATGGCCGGCGTTGCCGGAGGGCTGGTTCTCGACGATCCGCACGTGGGCGGCGGTGCCCGGCGGGTCGCCGCCGACTCCGCCGCACCAGTTGTGGAATTCGAAGATCCCCGCCGGGTTGCCGGCGTGGGCGGTGTTGGTGTAGGGGGCGTAGGGGGCGATGCCGTTGGTGCCGGCGCAGCTGACCATCTTGTACATCGCTGCGTGGGCGCTGGCCGCGCAGAAGACGGCAACTGCCGCGCAGGCGAGGATCAGGCATAGGGCTACCGCGACCGGCCGGGCGGCCGGTCCATTCGACCGAGAGGACATAAACGCTCCTTTGCTCTCTGCCGATCGGGCTCAGGCCGGCGCGATGTCCGACCTTCCTTTCGCGAGTGCTCGCACTCTCCCCTACTGCGAAGCGGCCGCGAAAGTGGGCGTTCCAGCGATCTGGCTGATATGTGGGTTCTCTAACAACCAGACATGTCCGGAAGACCGCCGCAATGCCTCTCGATTATTCGTTTAGTCGTCCCCATCGCACCGAGACAGATTGGGCGCGCTGGTTCCGACCTTGAGGCCGCCTCGTTGAGCCGGTCGGCCCGTCAATCCCACAGGAGACAACTCGACGTCGAAGATAGGTTGCTCACCCATGGCTGATTCCCCACTCGGCAAGCTCGCGCGCTGGGAGGATCACGGCGCGATTTGGCGCGTCAAGTCCCTAAGCCACGATGGCGCGGTGGTCGAGCTACTCACCTGCCACGGCGAGTCGGTCGACGAGATGCGATCCGCCGATCCGGAGTTGCTGTGGTATCTCGCGAGTCGCCCGAGCTCGGAGTCGCCCGAGGTAAATACCTGAAACCTGGTCAGGATTGATAGTTTTCATAGGAAGACTGTGAAAATGCCCTCTGTGGGCGCCTGACAAGGAGGAAGACGATGGACGCGCAGGCAGCGACGGCGGAGGCCGCCGGGGCGCTTGAGGGACTGGACATCGACCATGGAAAGCGCCAGCGAGGCAAGGGGGCCCCGGGCTCGCGCGAGAATCCAGAGGCCTACGAGAACGTCCCGGGCCACGTGATCCCCGTCCTCGCCGACGAGTTCGAAGATTTCAGCTCCGAGGCCGGAAACTTCCTCGCGGGTGATCGGGAGGAGGACGTCTTCGTGCCGTTTCGCCTCAAACAGGGCGTCTACGGCCAGCGCCAGGCCGATGTCCAGATGATCCGGGTGAAGCTTCCCTTCGGAGGCGTCTCGCCAGACCAGCTCGAAGCATTCGCCGACGCGATCGAGCGCTGGGTGCCGCTGAACAAAGGGCACATCACGACGCGTCAGAACATCCAGCTCCACCACGTACCGCTGGCTGACGCCGCCGAGCTGATCCGCGAGCTGGGCCGGGCCGGCCTTTCGTCGCGAGAGGGCTGCGGCAACACCGTCCGCAACGTCACCGCCGATCCCTACGCGGGGGTCGCCCCCGACGAGGTCTTCGACCCTACCCCCTACGCCGGTGCCTACGTCCGGTTCTTCGTCCGCCACCCCGTCACCCAGGCGATGCCGCGCAAGTGGAAGACCGCCTTCTCCGCCTCCCCGGCCGACCGCGCGATCGTGCCGATCCACGACATCGGGCTTCCTGCCCGTGCTGCGCGAAGGCGAGCGTGGCTTCGAGGTCTGGGTCGGGGGCGGCACCGCGATCATGCCCCGCCTCGCCCACCGGATCTACGACTTCGTCGGCGCTGACGACGGCGCCTATCTGAGGGTCACCGAGGCGATCGTGCGCATCTTCGACCGCCAGGACTGGCTGCGCAAGAACCGAGCTCGCGCCAGGATCAAGGTGCTGCTCGACAAGATCGGTCCTGAGATGTTTCGGGCACTGGTCGACGAGGAGCTCGAGGGCGAATGGACCACGGAGCTCGACTACGCGACCGAGCTGGAGCGCCTCCGCTTCGACGACGACGAGGAGGCACGCGTACCTCCACCCGCCGCGCACGCCTCTCCGAACGGCGACCGCGGCAAATTCGATCTTTTCGTCGAGCGCAACGCCTCCGCACAGCGCCAGCCGGGCTTCTTCGCGGTCGCGGTGAAGGTCACCCGAGGCGACCTGACTCCGGAGCAGCTCCGCGGCCTGGCGGCGATCATGCGTGAGTTCTGCGGTGGCAACGCCCGCACCACGGTCGAGCAGAACCTGGTCCTGCGCTGGGTCCGCGAGGGGGCCCTCCACGACCTCTGGCTGCGCTTGGGCGAGCTCGGTCTCGCGGACTCCGGCGCGCTCGAGGTCGACGACGTGATCAGCTGCCCGGGCACCGACAGCTGCAAAATGGGCATCACCGCCTCGATGGGCCTGAACCAAGCGATCCAAGAGCGGCTGGAGGCGATGGAGATCGCGGACCCCCTCACTCGCCAGGTCCAGATCAAGATGAGCGGCTGCCCCAACGGATGCGGCCAGCACCACATCGGCACGATCGGCTTCTACGGCGCCTCGCTCAAGGTCGGCGAACGTCAGATGCCCGCCTACATCCCCCACATCGGCGGCCGGGCCACCGCTGGCGAGGTCGCTTTCGGCAAGCGGCTGAAAACGCGGCTGCCGGCCAAGCGCGTCCCCGACGCGGTCGAGCGCTGGCTGCGGATGTATGAGGCCGAGCGCGCCGCGGGAGAGAGCTTCGAGGGCTTCGCGGAGCGGGTCGGCAACGAGCGCTTTGAAGTCGAGGTCAAGGAGTTGACCATGCCGGTCGAGTTCAGCCTCGAGACGATGCAGCAGTTCATCGACTGGAACCGCAGCACGCCCTACGAAGTCATCCGGGGCGAGGGCGAGTGCGCCATCTGAATCCCTAGGCTGAGCCCGTGGATCAGATCGTCCAGGTCGCGGTGGCGCTGCGGATCCTGCTCGCCTTCGCCGGTGTCCAGGCAATTCGCATGGACCCCTACTCGCTCCCCTAACTGATCCTCAGCCTGGTCGGGTCGTTCGTCCTCGCGGTACTGGCGGCGATCGCTTCCCGGTGGGGATTCCTGCTGCTGGAGGGTGTCTGGGCTGGCGTCTCCGCCTGGGCGCTGGTCACTATGCGACAAGGGCGGCGCCGAGAAAGACCAGGGCGAGCGTGAGCGCGGCGATCGCGCCGCGCAGTATCGCCGCCAACGCTGCCCCGCGATCGACCTCGTCCACGAGGGCGGGCGCCTCCAGGGCGCGTCCGCGCAGCCGCGTCATCGCGCGTGCCTGGACGATGCCCGCCGCGGTCACGGCGAGAAGCGCCGCCGCGACGATCGCGGTGGCGCTCAGCAGGCCGTCCCATGGATGGTCGTCGAGCAAAAACGCTCCACTTGCCAGCGCGACAAGCAGCGCGGCGCCGCCGACGACGCCGTAGGCGCGCCCCAGCGCGCGGAAGAAGGAGATCCGGTGCGCCTGGTCAAGGGTCGCGGAGGCGACGCGAGCGACCACGAAGATCGCCACGAGCCCGCCGATCCAGATCGCCGCCGAGAGCGCATGGACGACTATCAGGGGCACCGAGGTCGCGAGGGGGAACACCCCTAGCCTCGGCGGTAGTAAGCGGCGTTGCGCTCGATGTAGTTGGCCCACTCGACGGGCACCATGTCCTCCGGGTAGATCGCGTCCACCGGGCAGGCCTCCACGCAGGCGTCGCAATCGATGCACTCGTCGGGGTCGATGTAGAGCATCTCCTGCTGCTCGTAGTCGGCCTCGTCCGGGGTCGGGTGGATGCAGTCCACCGGGCAGACCTCGACACATGAGTTGTCCTTGGTACCGATACACGGCTCGGTGATCACGTACGCCATCCCAGGATCCTCCGGTTCTCAATCTTTTTAGACACTAGTTATGTACAAAGTACCAGCAGTGCTCAACCGGTGGCGTCCGCGAGGTGAGTCTGATCGTGGAATCGATCATCTAGTGGCCAGGAACGATCGGCCGACGCTGCGCAGGAGACCCACAAAGGTGGCCGACCAGGCCAGCAGCGCGAGCCCGAGGAAGATCCAAGGGATCGGCTCAAGAAATCCCAGCGCGAGCGAGGCGGCCATCCGGTCGGTCGCGACGCTGTACATGCCGAAGGGGAAGACGGCGCCCCAGTACTGGGGGTCGTATTCGAAGGGGAGGCGACGGTAGCCGTAGCGCCAAACCGCGAGGATCGCGATGATCGGGATCCACCAGGTGCCGGTTGCCCAATAGAAGACCGTGAAACCCTCGAGGAAGGGCCGCAGCGAGTGGAGAAAGGGAGCGTCGGCGCTGTTGCTGACCAGCAGCGATCCGGCAAGCACCGAGATCGCCATCGCGCCCATGTTGATCCAGTATGGCGGCGCGAGGTCGGCCGGGGAGAAGCGGAAGAACGTGTAGCGGTAGAAGATCAGTGAGATGATCCAGATGTAGAGCATGCCGCCCCACAGCCACATCGAGAGGGCGACAAAGTTGGCGTGGAGGCGCAGCGGCTGCCCCCAGTGCGCCGCGAGGAGGGCGGTCAGCACCGCGATCGACTGGGTGGCGACCACGGCCAACAGCCAGGTGCCGCTGATCGCCTCCGCCAAAGCCGGCTTCTCGCGCTTGATCGTCAGCGCGGTGAAGATCGTATAGGTGAGCACCACCCAGAGCAGGGCCGCAAACACAAGCAACACGGTCGCCGCCGCGAAGCCGTCGAAGAGCACGATCAACTGGGCGCCGAGCACGCCGGTCGCCGCCACGGCAGTGAGGAAGCCCAGCCCGCGCTGGTGATCGGTGAGGTCGCCGAGCAACCGGGCAGGAAAGCGCGCGAGACGCCAGCCGGTCAACAGCCACAGCACCGGGTAGGCGACAACGTTGATCGCGAAAAGAGCGACCGCGACAACCCCAAGCCCGAGCATCTCGCATCCGATCGAGACGATGCCGGTGGCCATCACCAGCGCGAAATAGGACGGCGACAGATCCTCCACCAGCCGGTCCATGGCGACCCCGCCGACCCTAGTCGGCCTCCAGCTCCTGCGCGATCTCGGCCAGCTCGGCGATCGGCCGGCCGGCCTGGCCCGCTAGCCAGCTGGCCACCGGAGCCGCGGTGCGCTCGGAGCTGTGCGCTGCCGCGGCGGCGAGCCTGAGCACCGCGTCGAAGTCCTCCGGGCTCGGGGCGTCGACGCCGATCTCGCGCGCGAAGTGCTGCACCCATTCCTCTGCGTTCATCGTTGCTCACCTCTCCTTTCGTTCACCATGGACATGTGGACTCAACCACGATCGATCCGACGCGATCGGGCCGGCTGATCGAGGTCGGCCGGGCGCTGGTCGCCCGCCTCGATCTCGAGAGCGTGCTCGAACTCGTGCTCGACGCAGCGCGCGAGCTGACCGGGGCGCGCTACGCGGCGCTCGGCATCCTCGACGAGCGCGGTCGCGAGCTGGAACGCTTCCTTACGCTCGGTATCGACGACGCCACCCGCGCCGAGATCGGCGACCTGCCTCGAGGGCACGGCGTACTGGGCGAGCTGATCAGGCACCCCGAGCCGCTTCGCCTCGCCGACGTGGCCGCCCACCCCAGAGCCCACGGATTCCCCCCGGGGCACCCGCCGATGCGCACCTTCCTCGGCGTGCCGATCCGGATTCGCGGCAACGTCTGGGGAAACCTCTACCTGACCGAGAAGGCCAGCGGCGCGGAGTTCGACGAGGGCGACGAGGCGGCGATCGCGGTGCTCGCCGACTGGGCGGCGGTCGCGGTTGAGAACGCGCGCCTCTACGAAGGTATGGGCCGCCGCCGCAACGAGGCCGAACGCCAGCGCGACCAGGCCGAGCGCTCCGCCCAAGCGCTCGCGGTTATGACCGACATCGCCCGCTCGGTCGGCGGCGAGACCGAGATCTCCCGCATCCTCGAGCTGATCGTCGACCGCGGCCGCACGCTGGTCCAAGCGAGGGGTCTGCTGATCATGCTCGCCGAGGACGAAGAGCTCGAGGTGGCGGCGATCGCCGGCGAGCTCGAGCCCCGCCTGCACGGAAGACGGGTCCCGATCGACGGGACACCGTACGGAGGCGTGCTGCGGCGCCGGCGTGCCGAGCGCCTCGGGGGAGTAGCCGGCGAAACCGAGCTCGGCGCCCTGGGAATCTCGGCCGAGGCGGCGATCCTTGTGCCGCTCACCTTCCGCGGAACCCCTTCCGGGGTGCTCGTCGCGCTCGACCGACTCGCGGACGGGCCAGAGTTCGGCGCCGACGACGAACGCCTCCTGCGCTCCTTCGCGGCGAGCGCCGCGACCGCCGTGGCGACCGCGAAGTCGGTCGAGACCGAGCGGCTGCGCCACAGCCTCGAGGCGGCCGAGCAGGAACGCAAGCGCTGGGCGCGCGAACTGCACGACGAGACGCTGCAGGCACTCGGCGGACTGCGAATGATGAGCTCGGCCGGCCTGCGGGGTGACGGCGACGCGGCAGGGCTGCGAGCCGTGCTCGAGGCGGGGATCGAGCTGATCGACACCGAGATCGACAACCTCTCGGCGCTGATCGCCGAACTGCGCCCGGCGGCGCTCGACGAGATCGGGCTGGTCCCGGCCCTGCGCACGCTGGCCGAGCGCAAGCAGCGCGAGAGCAGGATCGCGATCGACGTGCTCGCCCGCTTCGACGGCGAGGGACGACTCCCGGCCGAGACCGAGAGCGTTATCTACCGGCTGATCCAGGAGGGGTTGAGCAACGCCGTCAAGCACTCGGGGGCGACCCGCATCGAGGCGGTTCTCGAGCGCTCCGGCGGGCTCGTCGAGGTGGCCGTACGGGACGACGGCAGGGGGTTCGACCCGGAATCCGCGGACGGTGGATTCGGCCTGGTCGGGATGCGGGAGCGGGTCGAGCTGGCGGGAGGCGAGCTGCGCATCGAGGCGGCGCCGGGGCGGGGTTCGACGATCGCGGCGACGATCCCGGTAGACCCCGGAAAGCTCTGAACGCCGGGTCATCGCTCCAACAGGCCCCGGTCGAGCACGTAGGCGACGAGATCGGCCCGCGAGCCGAGGCCGAGCCGGCGCTGCAGTTTGATCCGGTGGGTCTCGACGGTACGACCGCTCAGGTAAAGGCGTTCGCCGATCTCGGCGTTGGTGTGGCCCAGCGCCACCAGGCGCAAGATCTCCACCTCCTCGTCACTGAGGCCGTCGGGCGGTCCCGGCGGCGGTTCGACGACGATCCGGGCTCCGAGCTGGGGGTTGAGATAGGCCTCGCCCCGCGCCGCCAGCCGCACCGCCTCGATCAGCTCGTCCTCGGCGGCCCGCTTCAGCACGAAGCCGAGCGCGCCCGCCTTGAGCGCCTCGCGGGCGAAGGCCGGATCGTCCTGCATGGTCAGGACCACGATCTGCGTCTCGGGTGCCTCCTCGCGCAGCCTCGGAATCGCGGCCAGGCTCGAGCCGCCCGGCATGTTGAGATCGAGGACCAGCACCTGGGGGTGATGGGAGAGGACGCCGCGGCGGGCGGCGGCGACATCATCGGCCTCGGCGACGACGTCGATCCCCCGCTCACCCTCAAGTAGCAGCCGCAAACCGCTGCGAACCACGCGATGGTCGTCTGCAATGACCACGGTGAGCGGCATATGTCAATCTTCGCTGCCCAGGCGAACGCCCGCCATCCGTGGTTCACCCTGCCCTCGGACGGGCAATCCCACGACGCCCCCGTCCGGGCGCATCCGTCTAGAGTCGCGGCCCCGTGCCCGATCGACCCCCGCCCATCACGATCGTCCTCGCTGACGACCACGTCGTCGTACGGCGCGGACTGCGCATGCTGCTCGACAACGTCGCCGAGTTCGAGGTCGTCGCCGAGGCGGGCGACGCCGAGGCCGCGCTGGAGGCCGTCGCCGAACTCAGTCCCGATCTGCTTCTGCTCGACCTCAACATGCCGGGAGCGCCGCTGGAGGCGCTCGCCGAGGTCGTCCGGTCAGAGCCGAAGGTGGCCGTCGTCGTGCTGACCATGGAGCAGGACCCGGCCTTCGCCCGGCGGGCGATGGAGGCAGGGGCCGGGGGGTACGTACTGAAGCGCGCCGCCGACGAGGAACTGATCGACGCGATCCAGACCGTGGCAGCGGGCAGCACTCACGTGGCACCGGAGCTGTCGGCGGCGCTGAAGCGAACCGCGGAGCCCGAGGGACCGCCCGACGACCTCACCGCCCGCGAGATCGAGGTGTTGCGGCTGATCGCCCGCGGCCACACCAACGCCGAGATCGCGAGCATGCTCTCACTCAGCGTTCGCACCGTCGAGACGCACCGGATGCGCATCCTGCAGAAGCTCCGCCTCTCGAGTCGCGCCGAACTAGTGCGATACGCGCTCGAGCACGAATTGATGGACTGAACCTCGAACCCGGCGGGCGGCACGGGCAGCCCCCGCGGATCGGGCGGGTCCGTTACGGATGCGATCGCCGCCGGGCGTCGGGAGTCTGAAGGTGCATGTTACGGCGATCGGCATTCTTCGAGGGCGTTCCGCAGCTGGACCTAACCCTGGCGGGGGAGGCGGCGAAGCTGCCGATCTTTTACTACGACGGCACGGCGCAGACGGCGGTCTTCGCGGCCCGGCTCAGCTCTTTGCGCAGGCTGCTGCCCGACCCGCGATTCGTGCCGGCCCGCCTAGCGCCCGGGCTGGGCGCCGTCGCCGTCAGTTGCTTCGAGTATCGCGACACCGACATCGGCCCCTACAACGAGCTTGCGATTGCGATCATCCTCAAGGATCCGCGGTTCGTCTCCAACCCGCCCGGACGAGCGCTGCTCGCCGGCCTGCGCGACAAACAGCTGCACGCCTGGGTCCAGCACCTACCGGTGACCACGGAGATCGCCCGGGCCGGCGGCGTCGAGCTCTACGGCTACCCGAAGTTCATCGGTGCGATCGAGTTCGAAGAGCGCAGCGGCCGGCGTCGCTGTCGGCTCGGCGAGGGCGACGAGCACATTCTCAGCCTCAACGGCCCCCTGATCCCAGCCGGCGGTCAAGGCGAGACCCAGATCTTCAGCCACCTCTGGATGTCTCGCCAGCCGCAGTCCGCGGAGTTCAAGCTGAACGTGCTCGCCGGCGGCCGGGCGCTGCGGCCCGGGATGGCGCGACTGAACCTGGGAGACCGCCATCCGATCGCCCGCGAGCTGGACGGTCTGCTGGTCTCCCGACACGCGATTCACTACGAGCTGCTGGCCAACTTCGAGGGAATCCTCTACGGGCCGGACCGACTCAGCCTGCCGCTGATCGAGCGCACTCGGGCCATGGTCGTGCCCGGCGCCCCCGCCGTACGCTGAGATGGCCACCACCGACCCCGGCCCTCGCTGCCCGCCGCCGCCGCTGCGCGAGGCGTTCCCCCGCCTGCGACAACTCGAGCGACACGATCGCAGCTCCGTCCGTCGACTCGAGCGCCTCCAGCTGCGGGCCCGGCGGTTCGCCCAGGGCCGACTCAGGGACGCGGCCCTAGAGATCGACCGTCGCGTCGGCGAGAAACCCTCCGATTTCGAATGGGGACTGGTCCGGGCTGGCGCCGAGGAGGGGATGCTGGACCTGCTGATCCCCGCCGAGCTCGGCGGCGAAGGTTGCTTGACCGCGGAGGTCGCCGTCGTCATGGAGGAGCTCTGCGCTGCCTGCCCCGGGCTCGCCCTGGTCTTCGGCGCCCATGCGCTCGGCATCTCGCCGCTGTTGTTCGATGGACCGCTGCATTGGGACGTGCTCGGTGAACTGACCGCGTCGACGGAAGAGGAGCGCCCTCTCCTGATGGCCTGCGCGCTAACCGAGCCTGATGCCGGCACCGACGTCGAGGACCTCGACCTGCTCGCGGTGGCGCGGATCTCGAGTCGTGCCCGCCCGGTACCGGGCGGCTACTCACTGAGCGGCACCAAGCGCTTCATCTCCAATGGCAGCGTCGCCCGCTGGCTGACCGTATTGATGCCGGTTGACCCGCGGCGGCCGGTCGATACCTGGAGCTGCTTCCTGGTCGACGCCCGCAGCGCGGGCTTCTCCGTGGCTCGCTGCGAGCACAAGATGGGGCAACGTGCCTGCCCGGCCGCCGAACTTGTCTTCGACGACGTCTTCGTCCCGGCCGATCGCGTGGTCGGCCGCGTCGGCGACGGCGGTGGCATCACGCTCGCCGTTCTCGCCGCCTCGCGTCCCGCGGTCGGGGCGATCGCGGTCGGGATCGCCCGCGGCTCCTACGAACGCTTGCTGGGCTGGCTGCGGGGGAGTCCCGAGGGCGGCCGCCTGCTTGAGCGCCAGGGCATGCAGCTTCGACTTGCCGCGATGACCGAGCGCCTGCACCTCGCCCGCCAGGCCTATATGGACGCAGCTGTCGAGTTCGATGTTGCGGCGCTCGGCGCGGCCGGCCGCCATCCGTTGATGCGCGCCCTGAGGCTGCTGCCAAACAGCGTCCACCGGCGCCGCCGCCTGCGCCGCCTCGCCACCGCACCGACGACCCGCGACGCGCTTGCCGGCCTGCTCGGCCGGGCGAGCACCGACGCGGCAATGACCCGGGCACTCGGCCTCTCCTCGCTGGCCAAGGCGAGTTGCGCCGACACGGCGATGAGCATCACCTGCGAGGCCCTGGAGATCGCCGGGCTGACCGACGCGCCGGTTCGCGCCGAGCTGGAGAAGCTCTGGCGCGACGCCAAGCTCTGCCAGATCTACGAGGGGACCAACCAGCTCAACCGGATCGAGGTCTACCGCACCCTGGTGGCCGGCGAGACGATGCCGGTCCTGCCGCCTGCCCGACGCCATCTCAACCCCGCCGATGTCGCCGCATGAACGCGACCGCGACCCGCGAGGAGGCGCTTGAGCAGGACGAGATCGTCGCCCTGGCCCACGAGCTGGGCCGACGGGAGCTGGCGCCGCTCGCGCCAGCCCTCGATGAGCGACGGCCGGCCGCGGTCGAGGCGGCCTGGGGACGCCTCACCGCGGCCGGCTTCGACCGCGCGCTACTTCCGGCGGAGGCCGGCGGCGCCGGCCTGCAGCCCGGGTCGCTGCTGGCCTGCCTGGAGGAGCTCGGCGCCGGCGAGGCCGGCATGGCGCTGGCGGTGCTGCTTTCTAACGCGGCCCTTGCCGGGCTGCCCGCCGAGCGTGCGGCACAGGTCGAACAGGGCGAGCGCTGGACGCTCCTGCCGGCGCCGCCCAGGCAACTTGCCACCCCAGCGCGAGTCGAGTGGAGCCCCCGGGGGGACGGACGGGCCGTCCTCACCGGGACGCTCTCGCCCGCACTCGGTGCGTTCGAGTCGGACGGCATCCTCGTCGTTCTCGGCGGCGAACGAACAGCCGTGCTGGCACTGGAGCGCGGGGGGCCCGGGATTCGATTCGAGGCCTGCGAGAGCCAGCTCGGCCTGCGCGCGGCAGCCGCGGCCCGGATTTCGTTCGAGGACGCCGCCGCCGAGTCCCACCCGCAACCGGGCGAGGCGGCCGCCGCCTCGCTGAGGCTGCTGCGCGCCGGCAGCACTGCGATCGCCCGCGGCGTCGCCAGGCGCGCCCACGAACTGGCGCTGGCATATGCACGCACGCGCCAGCAGGGAGGAGTGACGATCGTCGAGCACGACGCCGTGCGGCAGATGCTGGCCGCGATGGAGGCCGGCTTGGCCAGAGGGCCGGCCTCCAGCGGCGTCGGGCTCGGCGAAACCGCCATCTTGGCAGCGAGGATGGCGGCGACGGATGCGGCGGTGCTCGCCGCCACCGATGCCGTCCAAGTCTGTGGCGGCACCGGCTACATGTGCGAGACCGGCGTCGAGAAGTTGATGCGCGACGCCATGTACCTGAAACTCTGGCCGGAGCCGGCGTGGATCGCCGACGACGCGATCGTCGACGCAGCGCTGCAGGAGAACTGATGGCATCGATGCTCGTCTACTCCTGCTCGGGCAGCTCGAACGTTGCCCAGCTCGCCAACTACATCGCGGTGCGCCTCGACCGCCTCGGAATCGCTGAGATGTCCTGCATCGCTGGCGTCGGCGGCGACGTGCGGGCGCTGGTCAAGAAGGCTACCGCCGGGCGGTCCGTGATCGCAATCGACGGCTGCCCGCTGACCTGCTGCGAGCAGGTGCTGGCGGCCAGGGACGTCGAGCCGGTGCGACTGATCCGGCTCCACGAGCTCGGCCTGAAGAAACGTCAGCACGTCGACTTCAGCGCCACCGAGCGCGAGCGGGTATTCCGCCAGGTGCTGCGCGAGATCGCGCCCCTGCTGCTCGCCGAGGACCCGCTGCTGGAGCCGCGGATCGCCGCGGCGCTGGCCGAACCCACCTGCGCTTAGGCGACGGGAAAGACCCGCCGCCGGGGCGGGGGTTTCCACGACAACGGCTGCCCGCCGACTCATTACCGTGTGCGCAGGTAGGAATTAGGGAACCCTAATTTCGCGAACCCAAACTCCCCCGACTGAAACGAGGCCCCAATTGAGCAGCTCCGAGGCAGAGCAGTCCGAGATCACCCGCGCCACCTCGTCGGCGTCGGAGGGCGAGGGCGGCCAGCGGACCGGTGTGCTGCTGGTCAGCCACGGATCGCACTCGCCCGCCTGGCGCCGGATGCTGCTCGACGTGCACGCAGAAGTCTCCGCCGAGTTGCTCGGGCTCGACGGCATCACCGAGGTGCGCAGCGCTTTCATGGAGTACACCGAGCCTTCGATCGCCACTCAACTGCGCGGCTTTGACGCCACCGGGATGGAGTCGGTCGTGGTGGTCCCGCTGCTGCTGACGATCAGCGACCACAGCTTCGACGACATCCCGGCGATCTGCGGCCGCTCCGCCGACACCGATCGCGCGGCCCGACTCCGCGAAGAGGGGATCGAGGTCTACGAGGCCGAGGCCGAGCTGGATTTCGCCCCGCTGCTCGACTTCTCGAACCTGATTCGCACCAACCTGGCCCGTCGTCTGCGCGCAATCGTCGGGCGCCGTTCGGCCCGGGCGGGCGACGCACACCGCGACGGGCTGGTCCTGGTCGGTTACGGCAGCGCCGAGTTCGAGGACGAGTGGAACCGCTTCTTCCGCGAGGTCCGCGGCTTCGCCGAGTCCGACCTCGAGATCGCGGCCACCGCCCACGCTTGGTGCGGCCACATCGTCCGCTACAGCCGCCAGCCCACGATCGATGCGATCGAGGAGCTGCTCGACCTAGCCGACCGAGTGATCGTAATCCCGATCCTGGTCGCCTACGACCAGATGTTCCAGAAGCGCATCATCGGCCGCGCCGTGGAGCGTTGCGCGGCACCCGAGCGAGTGCTCTACCGGCCCGACGCCATCCTTCCCGAGCCCGCGGTCGGAAGGTGGGTAGTCGAGATCACCGGCCGCACGATCGCCGCAGGCGTACGACCGTGAGCGCGCCCGCCACGAGCTGCCACGCCACCGTCGCAGCCAAGGCGGCGGTGGCCCCCGAGCAAGGCATCGTGGCGCTCGTCGGCAACCCCAACGTCGGAAAGTCAGTTCTCTTCAAGCGGCTGACCGGCCGCTACGTGACGGTCTCCAATTTCCCCGGCACGACCGTCGAGGTCAGTCGCGGCGCAGTACGCTCGCTGCCCGGGGCGACCGTCGTCGACACGCCTGGCATCGTCTCGATCCCGGCCCGCGGCGAGGACGAGAAGGTCACCACCCGAGTGCTGCTCGAGGAGCCGGTGCGGACGCTGGTCCAGGTCGGCGACGCCAAGAACCTGCGCCGCACGCTGCTGCTCTCGACCCAGCTCGCCGAGATGGGGCTGCCACTGGTGCTGGCGCTGAACATGATGGACGAGGCGGAGGCCGCCGGCGTCTCGATCGACTGCCCAGCACTTGCCGGGCAACTCAACGCCCCAGTCCTGCCGACCGTGGCGACTCGGGGGGACGGCATCGCCGAGTTGGAGGTAGCGATTGAGGCGGCGACGCCGATCACACTGCACCTGGACTACCCGCCACCAATCGAGGCGGCCCTTCTCGGCACCCTGCCTCTGCTCCCCGCCGCGAGCCTCGCTCCCCGCGCCCTCGGCCTACTCTGGCTCGGCGGCGAGCGCACCGTCGAGCGCTGGGTCGCGGAGCGCGTTCCGGCCGGCGACCTCGAGCGCCTGCGGGCGTTCCGGGCGCCGCTGGCCGCCCAGCTCGGTCGCCCCGCCTCGATTGCGATGCAGGACGTGCGCCTCGCCTACGCGAACGACCTGGCCGCTGCGGTCACCGAGGAACGCCCCCCGCGACCGAGCTGGAAAGAGGCCCTGGCGCGGCTGACCACGCACCGCATCTGGGGCTGGCCGATCCTCGCCCTGGTCCTTTACGGGATGTACTGGTTCGTCGGCGTGTTCGGCGCCGGGCGCCTCGTCGGCCTCGTCGAGGAGGACTTGTTCGGATCGATCGTCAACCCCTGGCTCACCCGGGTGGTCACATCGGTCTCGCCGTTCCCGTTCCTCTCCGATCTGCTGGTTGGTGAATACGGACTGTGGACGATGGGCATGACCTACGCGCTGGCACTGATCTTGCCGATCGTGACCACCTTCTTCCTCGCCTTCAGCGTGCTCGAGGACTCCGGCTACCTCTCGCGGCTGACCGTGATCAGCAATCGCCTCTTCAGCGCGCTCGGCCTCAACGGCAAAGCGGTGCTCCCGATGGTCCTCGGCCTCGGCTGCGTGACGATGGCAACGCTGACCACCCGCATCCTCGACAGCAAGAGGGACCGACTGCTAGCGATCTTCCTTCTGGCCCTGGCCGTGCCTTGCTCGGCACAGCTGGGGGTGATCCTCGGCATGCTCGGCTCCCTCTCCTTCGGCGCCACGCTGATCTGGGGTGCCGTGCTGCTCGGCGTTCTCGTGGTGGTCGGCGTGCTGGCGGCACGCCTGGTCCCGGGCGAGCGCTCGACCCTGCTGCTCGAGATGCCACCGCTACGGGTACCCGTCGCCTCCAACGTGGCGGTGAAGACCCTGGCACGCCTGGAGTGGTACCTGAAGGAGGTCGTGCCGTTGTTCCTGCTTGGCACCGCCGTCCTCTTCACGCTTGACAAGACCGGCGCCCTGCCCTGGCTGATCGGCGCCGCCGAACCACTCGTCTCGGGCTGGCTGGGACTACCGCGGGCGGCGAGCGCAGCGTTCCTGCTCGGCTTCTTGCGCCGCGACTTCGGCGCCACCGGCCTCTTCGTGATGCACGAGAACAACCAGCTTACGGCGGAGCAGGTCGTCGTCGCCATGGTCACGATCACGCTCTTCATCCCCTGCGTGGCGAGCGTGCTGATCATCGCCCGCGAGCGCGGGGCGCGGACCGCCGCAGCGATGACCGCGATCGTCTTTCCACTCGCCTTCCTGGTCGGCGGGATCGTGCACCGGGTCCTGCAGGTGAGCGGGTGGGGCTCGTGACCGCCGCCCTCGATCCCGGGCAGCGCTCGGGCGAGGTCTCCTGTGCGCTCTGCGGGCATCGCTTCGACCCCGGCAAGCATGCGGCCTGCCAGGGCTGCCCGCTCGGATCCGGCTGCGCTCTCAGCTGCTGCCCCGCCTGCGGCTTCAGCACCACCGACCCGGCCCGTTCCAGGCTCGTCCGAGTCTACGAGAGGCTGACGCGGCGATGATGGCTACCAACGCGACGGGGGCGATCAGGCTGCCCGACGTGCCCCAGGGAGAGGTCGCTCGCGTGGTGGAGATCGATGCTTCGGCGGCCGATTGGCGAGAGCACCTCCAGGCCTACGGCCTGGCCCCCGGGGGCACGCTGACGGTGGTACAGCACTCCCCGGTCACCGTGGTGCGGGTGAATCGCACCGACCTCGCCTTCGAGCGACGAATCGCCCAAGGCATCCTCGTCTCGACTTCGACGCCACCGGGTCAGGCGGTAGGCGGGTCGCTCAACAGCCGCTGGCCCGGCTCGCGGAGCGCACGAACGATCGTCTTCGGAGAGCGGGACTGAAGGTCGACCGCGTAGCGATCGAGGTCGACGTAGGGCAGCTCGAACAGCTCGCGCCAGGGGCGATGGGCCTCGTAGAGGGCGACCTCGCGCGGGCGGAGGATCTCGAGCCAGCGCGGGATCGCCTCGATATCCTCCGGCTCGACCGCCAATAAAAGCGTGTCGGCGGGCAGTTCGGCGGCGACGGCGGCGACCTCGCCGGGATCAGTGAGGCGATGCAAACCCTCGGCGTAGTTGAGGACGGTGCGGCCGTCGGCGAAGGTGACGTGAAACCCCAGATAGGGCGCCCGCATCGGCAACCGCGCTCCCGCCAGGCCAATCCGCAGCGCCTCGATCGGGTGGCGCAGCAAGCTGGTCGCGTAGGCGGCCTTCGCACGGAGACTCTCCGGAGGCAGCAGGGGCAGGTGCGTCCAGGCGAACGTCGCGATCCGCAATGAGCCGACCGAGACGTGCCGCCGCGCAGGGAGGGCGTGGACCTGCCCGACCTCAAGCCAGTCGCCTCGGTTGACGTGCCGTACGACTTGCGGCGAAGAAACTAGGTGGGTGCCGGCGAGTCGCGCCGGGTCCGCGCGGCTCAGCAGCTCGCGCGCCGTTCCGCAGTGCTCGGGATGGCCGTGAGTCAGGCAGATCACCGTGTTGCCCTCGGGCAGGGTCGCCCAGGTCGCCGCCTCCCCGAAGGGATCAACCGCGACCGTGCCGCCCGCACCGACCAGCGCGACTCCCGACCAACCGAAGTAGCGGATCTCGAGCGGCACAGGCATCGGCTCAGGTCTCCGCCGGCGCCGCAACCGAGACGGCCCTGTGGGCGCGGCCGATCTCCTCCCAACCACGGGCGGCGCCGAGGGCCAGCCTCGGCACGTGGCGGCGGAACAACGAGCGCGAGCGCCACAACCCCATTCGGCGCGCCGCCCGGCGCACCTCACGCCCGTAGTACTTGCGCAGAAGGCGATAGAGCTGGCGCTGGGGCAGGGTGGTGGGGACGACGAAGTGGGCGAGGTCGAACGCCTCGCGGTTGGTGGTCAACAGGCGATCCCGGTACTCGTCGAAAAGGCCGGTTCCGGGCATCGGCGTCAGCGGGGTGAACTCGGCCAGCACGATGTTCGGGTGGGCTTCGACGTAGGCGTCGATCCGGCGGAAGTCGTCCTCGACGGCATCCGGAAGCAGGACGAAGCCGGCGCTGACACCGATCCCCGCGCGCCCCAGGATCGCCAGCGCCTGCTCGTTCATCTCCGCTTCGGTGCGCTTGTCGAAGGAGGCGAGCGTCGCGTCGTCGAGCGCCTCAAGCCCGGTCATCACCATCTCCAGGCCGATCCGCCCCCAATCTGCGAACAGCTCGGGGTTGGCGACGACGGTGTCGACCCTGCTGTAGACGAAGAAGCGCTTGCGAAGCCCGCGGGCGGCGATCAGCTCGTGCAGCTGCCGCATCCGCTCGACGTTGGTGAAGGAATGATCGTCGGCGAACATCACGAACTCCTCCTCGATCTGCTCGAGCTCCTCGACGATCGCCTCCGGCGAGCGCGGCACGAAGCGGCGACTACTGAAGGCTTGGCAGGAGCAGAAGCTGCACGAGTAGGGGCATCCCATCGAGGTCTGGATCAGCGCCACCGGCGACTCGGTGAGGTAGAAATAGCGACGGCGATGGAGCGCCGTAAGGCTGCGGTCGGGGATCGGGTGGTGGTCGAGGGTGGCCGGAATTGGCCGCGGCGCTGTCCGCCGCAGCCCCCCTTCGTCGGGCAGGGCCAGGCCCGCCACGGCATCGAGACCCGACGCCCCGGTCGAGCCCGCGACGATCGCTCCCTCCTGCGCCCCAACGACAATCTCACGCAACGGCGCGACGCCCTCGCCGAGGACGATCGCGTCGATGTAGGAGGCCTGGAAGTCCTGCGGCCACAGCGAGGCGTGGTGACCGCCGACCAGGGTCAGGGTGGAGGGGTCGTTTTCCTTTGCGAGCTCGAGCGCGCGGCGTGCGCCATAAGTCTGCACGATCTGGGCGCTGGCGCCGACAAGTTCAGGCTCGAAGGCCCGTAGCGTCCCCGCCAGATCCCGTTCGAGCTCTAGGTCGACGATCCGGACCTGATGGCCCGGCAGGGCGGCAGCGAGGATCTCGAGGGCGAGCGGCTCCATCTTCGCCAGGCGCCTCAACCCGATCGTGAGGCCTCCGGGAGCCGGGTTGATCAACAGGATCCGCACGCCCGTTGACCGTACAGTCGGCGTCCCGTAGTGGGTTCAGTGATCGCCCCGCGCCGAGCGCGGGCAAACAGCGGATGAAAGGGGGTTCCAGCCTAATGAGGATGGCTGGCATGAGCAGCAACGGCTCCTCCCCCCTGCAACAGCTCAGGCATTTCGCCTCGGTCGGCTCGGTTGACGCCGGCCTGCCCTGGAGCGCACGCAGCCGCCGTTCGCGTGCCTGGGAGCGCGCCTACCGCGACCGCTGGCAGCACGACAAGGTGGTGCGTTCCACCCACGGCGTCAACTGCACTGGCTCTTGTTCGTGGAAGGTCCACGTCAAGGACGGGATCATTACCTGGGAGACGCAGCAGACCGACTACCCCTCCAACGGTCCCGAGACCCCCGACTACGAGCCGCGCGGCTGCCCGCGCGGCGCTTCCTTCTCCTGGTACACGTACTCGCCGCTGCGGGTCAAGCACCCCTATGTGCGCGGCACCCTGCTCGACCTCTGGCGCGAGGCGCGCGCCGAGCACGATGACCCGGTCGACGCCTGGGCCAGCATCGCAGGCAACCGCGCCTACACCTCCCAGCGCGGCAAGGGCGGCTTCGCGCGCAGCTCCTGGGAGGAGGTGAGCGAGCTGATCGCCGCCGCCCACGTGCACACGATCGAGGCGCATGGGCCGGACCGCGTCGCCGGCTTCTCGCCGATCCCGGCGATGTCGATGGCCTCCTACGCCGGCGGCGCCTGCTTCCTCTCGCTGATCGGCGGTGTCTGCCTCTCGTTCTATGACTGGTACGCCGACCTGCCGCCGGCCTCGCCGCAGATCTGGGGGACCAGACCGACGTACCGGAGTCGGCGGACTGGTGGGACGCTGGATACCTGATGATGTGGGGCTCGAACATCCCGATGACGCGGACTCCGGACGCGCACTTCATGACCGAGGCGCTACCGCGGCCAGAAGACCGTCGTCGTCTCCCCCGACTACTCCGACCACACCAAGTTCGCCGACCACTGGCTGCCGGCGCAGCCCGGCACCGACGCCGCCCTGGCGATGGCGATGGCCCACGTGATCTTGCGCGAGTTCCACGTCGAGCGGCGCACCCCCTACTTCGAGGACTACGTGACCCGCTACACCGACCTACCCTTCCTGGTCCGCCTCGAAGAGCGCGGCGGGGTGCTCACCCCGGGTCGCTACCTGCGCGCCTCCGACCTCGGCGACGGGGACGAGAACGCGGCCTGGAAGCCGGCCGTCTTCGATGCCGCCGCGGCCCGCGCGGTGGCGCCGCACGGGACGATCGGCGACCGTTGGGGCGAGGCCGGCGAGGGCCGCTGGAACCTCCGTCTGGACGGGATTGACCCGGCGCTCTCGCTGCTCGGCGACCACGAGGAGCTGCTTGAGGTCAGCCTCGCCCGTTTCGACGACGAGGATGCGCCCCCGCTACTACGCGGAGTGCCGGCACGGCGGGTCGGCGGCGGCGTCGTGACCACCGTCTACGACCTGCTCTGCGCGCAGCTCGGCGTCCGGCGCGAGGGTCTGCCCGGCGAATGGCCGAGCGGCTACGAGGACCCGCAGCCCTACACCCCCGCCTGGCAGGAGCCGATCACCGGCGTCGACGCCGCCCTGGTGACCCGGATCGCGCGCGAGTTCGCCCGCAACGCTGAGCGCACCGAGGGCCGCTCGATGATCGTGATGGGCGCCGGCACCAACCACTGGTTCCACTCCGACCTGATCTACCGGGCGATGTTGAACCTCGTCCTGCTCTGCGGCTGCCAGGGGTCAACGGCGGTGGCTGGGCGCACTACGTCGGCCAGGAGAAGGTGCGGACGATCACCGGCTTCTCGACCCTTGCCTTCGGGCTCGACTGGTCGCGCCCGCCGCGCCAGCAGGCGGCCACGCCCTACTTCTACCTCGCCACCGGCCAGTGGCGCTACGACGACGGCGCCGCCGCCGGGGCGGACGGGATGCACCCGGCCGACTGCAACGCGCTCGCGGCCCGTCTTGGCTGGATGCCCTCCTACCCCAGCTTCGACCGCAACCCACTTGAGCTCGCCGACGAAGCCGAACGCGAGGGCGTGCCGGTAGCCGACCACGTCGTGCGCGAGCTGAAGGCGGGACGGCTGCGCTTCGCCTGCGAGGACCCCGACGCGCCGGGCAACCAGCCGAAGGTGCTGACGGTCTGGCGCTCCAACCTGCTCGGCTCCTCCAGCAAGGGTCACGAGTACTTCCTCAAGCACCTACTTGGGGTCGACACCAACGCGGTCGACAACGAGGAGGCGCCGCCGGAGGGGCGCCCCCGCGACGTGCGCTGGCGCGAGCGGGCGCCGGAGGGCAAGCTGGACCTGCTGACCGCGATCGACTTCCGGATGAACGGCACCTGCCTGCACTCCGACGTGGTCCTGCCCGCCGCCACCTGGTACGAGAAGCACGACATCTCGACCACGGACCTGCACCCTTTCGTGCATTCCTTCAACCCGGCGATCGCACCGCCCTGGGAAGCACGCACCGACTGGGACACCTTCCGCACGATCGCCGAGGCGTTCTCGCGCCTGGCGGCGAAGCGGCTCGGGACCCGGCGCGACGTGGTCGCGGCGCCGCTGCAGCACGACAGCCCGGACGAGCTCGCCCAGCCACTCGGCGAGGTCCGCGACTGGCGCGCCGGTGAGTGCGAGGCGATCCCCGGCGAGACGATGCCGAAGCTGATCGCGGTCGAGCGCGACTACGGCGCCGTGGCGGCGAAGATGACCGCCCTGGGGCCGCTGGTCGAGAAGCTTGGCACCCCTGGAAGGGCCTCAACTGGATCCCCGTCGAGGAGGTCGAGGCCCTGCGCCGCCGCAATGGCGAGGTCGCCTCCGGAATTGCCGCCGGGCGGCCGGCGCTGGAGCGTGCCGAGCACGCCTGCGAGACGATCCTGGCGCTTTCAGGGACCAGCAACGGGCGGCTCGCGGTCGAGAGCCTGCGGGCGCTCGAGCAGCGCGCCGGGGTGCCGCTGACCGACCTCGCCACCGAGCATGCCGACGAGCGGATCGGCTTCCGCGACGTCGGCATCCAGCCGCGCAAGACCTTGACCTCGGCCGAGTGGTCGGGGATCGAGTCGCGCGGTCGCCGCTACTCGCCGTTCACGATGAACGTCGATCGCGAGATTCCCTGGCGCACCCTGACCGGCCGCCAGCAGCTCTACCAGGACCACCAGTGGCTGCTTGCCGGCGGCGAATTCCTGCCGACCTACAAGCCGCCGCTGCCCGCCCCGAACCGCATCCCCGGCGAGGCCGCCGTCGCGGTCCGGTACCTGACCCCACACTCGAAGTGGTCGATCCACTCCACCTACCAGGACAACCTGCACATGCTGACCCTGTTCCGGGGTGGCCCGGTGGTCTGGATGAGCCGCGAGGACGCGGCCCGGATCGGGGTTCGCGACAACGACTGGATCGAGATGACCAACCCGCACGGGGCGGCGGCGGCGCGCGCCGTTGTCTCGCACCGGATCCCCGCCGGGACCTGCCTGATGTACCACGCGCAGGACCGCCACGTGAACGTGCCGCTCTCTGAGACCAGCGGTACCCGCGGCGGCACCCACAACTCGGTCACCCGGATCCAGATGAAGCCGGCCCACATGATCGGGGGCTACGCCCACCTCGCCTACGGCTTCAACTACTACGGTCCGACCGGCTCCCAGCGCGACGAGGTGACGCTGATCCGCAAGCGCCGCACGGAGGTCGAGTACCGATGAGGGTCCGGGCCCAGGTCGCGATGGTGATGAACCTCGACAAGTGCATCGGCTGCCACACCTGCTCGGTCACCTGCAAGAACGTCTGGACCAACCGCGAGGGCGCCGAGTACATGTGGTTCAACAACGTCGAGACCAAGCCCGGCGGCGGCTACCCGAAACGCTGGGAGGACCAGGAGCAGCGGCGCGGCGGCTGGGAGCTCGACGGCCAGGGCGACCTGCGGGCTGAAGGCCGGCGGACCGGCCCGGAAGCTGGCCAGCATCTTCTACAACCCGCACCTGCCGGAGATCGACGACTACTACGAGCCATGGACTTACGATTACGAGTCGCTGACGAAGTCCGGGCCGTCCAAGCACCAGCCGGTGGCGCGCCCGGTCTCGCGCCTCAGCGGCGAGCCGATCTCACCCGACTGGGGGCCGAACTGGGAGGACGACCGGCGGGAGGGCCCGAGCAGCTCCCCGGCGACCCGCTGCGCGAGGGGGTCGAGGAGTCGGTGCGGGCCGAGTACGAGCAGGTCTTCATGATGTACCTGCCGCGGATCTGCGAGCACTGCTCAACCCGGCCTGCGTCGCCTCCTGCCCCTCGGGCGCGATGTACAAGCGCGAGGAGGACGGGATCGTCCTCGTCGACCAGGAGGCCTGCCGCGGCTGGCGGATGTGCGTCAGCGGGTGCCCCTACAAGAAGGTCTACTTCAACCACACCACCGGCAAGGCCGAGAAGTGCACGCTCTGCTATCCGCGGATCGAGGCCGGCCTGCCGACCGTCTGCTCGGAGACCTGCGTCGGCGGATCCGCTACCTCGGCCTCGTCCTCTACGACGCCGATCGGGTCGAGGTGGCCGCCTCGACCGCGAGCGAGCAGGACCTGCTCGACGCGCAGCTCGAGGTCTTCCTCGATCCGAACGACCCCGAGGTGCGCGAGCGGGCGCGCCGCGAAGGGATCGCCGAGGACTGGCTGGATGCGGCGCGGCGCTCGCCGGTCTGGGCGCTGGCGCTGAAGCACCGGATCGCCCTGCCCCTGCACCCCGAGTACCGAACCCTGCCGATGGTCTGGTACGTGCCGCCGCTCTCGCCGGTTACCTCGACGGTGGAGGGCGAGGGAGCCGCGGCCGACCCGGACGCCGTCTTCCCGGCGATCGACGCGCTGCGGATCCCGGTCCGCTACCTCGCCAACCTGCTCTCCGCTGGCGACGAGGAGGTGATCCGCGGCGTTCTCAAGCGACTCGCCGCGATGCGTTCCTACATGCGCGAGAAGACGATTTCGGGCAGCGGCGACGCGGCACTGGCGACGGCGGTCGGGATGTCTCCGGGCGAGCTCGAGGAGATGTATCGGCTGCTGGCGATCGCCGACTACGGAGACCGCTTCGTGGTGCCACCCGCCCACCGCGAGCTGGCAGGACGGCTGGTCGAGGAACAGGGCGGCTGCGGGCTCGACTTCCCGGGCGGCCCAGGCAGCTGCGAGCCGCAGGCCGAGGGAGCCAGGGACGGTGACGCCAACGGGTCGACGACGATGGCCCAGCTAAACCCGCGACTGGAGGCATTCCGCCGCCGCAAGCGCGACAAGGCGAAGCGATGAGTCCCTGGCGAATCCTCTCGCTGCTGCTCGACTACCCCGACGAGGAGCTGCTCGCCTGCTCGGCGGAGCTTGCGACGGCCGCCGAGGATCTGCCCCCGTCTCCGGCGCGCGAGACGATCCTCGCCTTTCTCGCCCGGCGCGAGAACCTGTCCGTGAGCGCTGCCCAGCGCGAGTACGTCGAGAGCTTCGACTTCGCCAAGCGCGCGACGCTCTACCTCAGCTTCCATACCTACGGCGACCGGCGCCAGCGCGGCATGGCGATGCTGCACCTCAAGCGCTCCTATCGCGAGGCGGGATTCGAGCTGGCCGAGGGAACGCTGCCCGACCACCTGCCCGCAGTGCTGGAGCTCGCCGACCTCGCCCCGGACACCGCGATCGGTGTGCTCGGCGACTTCCGGCCGGCGCTCGAGGTCGTCCGCGCCGCGCTGCACGAGGAGGGCAGCGCCTACGCGCCGCTGCTGGATGCAGTCTGCGAGCTGCTCCCGGCCGTCTCGGAGCAAGAGCTGGCGGAGGCGAGGCGGATCGCCGCCGAGGGACCGCCGGCCGAGACCGTCGGCCTCGAGCCGTTCGCTCCCCCCGAGGCGATGCCGGCATCCTGCGCCCCGCACTCCCCGCGGGCCCCGCGCCGAGCTTCCGAGGTGGCGCTATGAGCGGCGGCGCGATTGCGCTCTGGGCCGGCATTCCCTACGCCTGCCTGGCCGTCTTCGCGGTCGGGCACGTCTGGCGCTTCCGGACCGGCAAGCTGACCTGGACGACCCGCTCGACCCAACTGCTCGAGCGCCGCCTGCTGCGGATCGGCAGCCCCCTCTTCCACCTCGGCCTGCTGGCGGTGATCGGTGGTCACGTGCTCGGGATCCTCGTCCCCAAGGCCGCGACCGAGGCGGTCGGCGTCTCCGAGCACACCTACCACGTCGTCTCGGTCGCTGCCGGCACCAGCGCCGGACTGGCAATGACCGTCGGTTTCGCGATCCTGATGTACAGGCGGACACGCGTGCCGCGAGTGCGGCGCACGACGACCAGAATCGACATTGCCACCTACCTGCTGCTCGGCATGGTGATCCTGAGCGGGATGTGGGCAACGGTCGCCGTCAACCTGCTCGGCGGCGGCTACGACTACCGGGAGACGGTTGGTCCCTGGTTCCGCAGTCTCTTCATCTTCGATCCCGATCCGGCGCTGATGTCGAGCGCACCGCTGATCTACCAGCTGCACGCGCTCGGCGCGATGGCGCTGTACGCGCTGTGGCCTTTCACCCGTCTAGTCCATGCCTGGTCAGCCCCGGTCGCCTACCTGCGCCGCAGCCCGATCCTCTACCGCCGGCGATCCCCCGCGCCAGCGCCACTGCAACCCATCCCCGCCGAAACCGAGACCGGGAGCACCCCATGAAGCAATCCACCCCCATCCGCGAGCTGACCTTGGCGACGATCGCCTTCTTCCTCTGCTTCGCCGCCTGGGGAATGCTGGCCCCGATAGCCCCCAAGCTGCAGGATCAGTACGGACTCTCCAACACCGAGACCGCGATCATGATCGCGGTCCCCGTCATCCTCGGCTCGGTGCTGCGGATTCCGCTGGGGCGGCTCACCGATCGGCACGGCGGCCGAGTGATGTTCACCGGCATGCTGATCTACGCGGCGGTCCCGCCGCTGCTGGTCGGCACGGTCGGCAACTACCCGATGCTGTTGCTCGCCGGGTTCCTGCTCGGCGTTGCCGGTGCGTCGTTCGCGATCGGCGTCCCCTTCGTCGCCTCCTGGTTCCCACCCGGACGACAGGGCTGGGCGGTCGGTCTCTACGGCGTGGGAACCGCCGGCACGGCGGCTTCGGCCTTCGCGATGCCCGCCCTGTTCAACGGACCCGGCCGGGCCACCGCCGGCCTCCTCTACGCCATCGTCCTCGGCGGCTTCGCGATCGCCTGGGCCCTTCGCCCGAGACGCGCCGCGCGCCCATCACGAGCCCACGCCGCTGCGCGAGGTGGTGCGCCTCGGACCGCGCCTCTGGCAGCTCACGCTCTTCTACTTCGTCACCTTCGGCGGCTTCGTCGCGATGTCGATCTATCTGCCGAAGCTGCTCAAGGACTGGTTTGACTACTCGCTCACCGACGCCGGCCTGCGCACCGCCGGCTTCGTCATCCTCGCCGCGGTGATCGCCCGACCGATCGGCGGTTGGCTCTCCGACCGCTTCGGTGGCTACGCGGTAGCGACGGTCGCCTTCCTCGGGGTCGGCCTCGACGCCGTCGGCCTCGCCTGGCAGGCTTCGGTGACTCCGCGGATCGTCCCGGTGACGATCATCTGCCTCTCGATGGCCTTCTTTCTCGGACTGGGCAACGGCGCAGTGTTCAAGATCGTCCCACAGCGGTTCCCTCAGGCCACCGGCGCGGTCACCGGCATCGTCGGCGCCGCCGGCGGGCTCGGGGGCTTCTTTCCCCCCCTTGCGCTCGGCTTGGTCAAGGACCTCAGTGGAACCTATGTGATGGCGTTCGTCCTCCTCGTCGCCTTCGCCTGGATGTGTGCCGGGCTGGCACTCATGCTGGCCGGAGATGAGCGCTCGGCCACGACCCTCGAGCCTTCGGAGCCGACGCCTGTGCCGGGACCGGCACAGGCCCCGCTCGGCGTGCGTCGTTGACGAAGCGGGAGACATCGCGCATCGTCATCGCCGGCGCCGGCGTCGCGGCGCTGGAGGTTCTGCTGACCTTGCAGGACCTGGCCCGACGACGTCTCGAGATCGTCCTGCTCAGCCCCAGCCCCCACTTCGAGTACACGCCGCTCGCGGTCGCCGAGGCGTTCGACCTCGGGCACGCCCACCGCTTCGACCTGCGGGAGATCCTTCGCGAGCGGGGCGTCGAGATCGTGATCGGAGAGCTGGCAGGAGTCGCTGCCGAGGACCGGCGGGCGGAGACGGTGGCGGGGACATCGATCCGCTACGACGCGCTGGTGGTGACGGTGGGCGCGCGCCGGCGCGGAGCGCTACCGGGCGCGATCACCTTCTCGGGTCCGCGGGCGAGCTCCGATGTCCGCGGCCTCCTGCACGATGCCAGCGCCGGCGCGGCGCGGCAACTTGTCTTCGCAGTCCCGGCCGGTATCACTTGGTCGCTACCGATCTACGAGCTGGCGCTGATGACCGCCGCCCACCTCGCTGAGCGCGGCGTCACCGCCGAGGTCTCGGTGGTGAGCCCTGAGGACCGGCCGCTCGCGGCGTTCGGCGGCGGGGCCAGCGCCGCCGTCGAGGAGATGATGAACGGCCGCGACATCGCCTTCCATAACGCCGTACCGGCTCGTGTCGAGCCCGGCCGGCTGGTGCTCGAAGACGCCGAGCCGCTCGCCGCCGATGCCGTCGTAGCGCTGCCGAAGCTGCTCGCGCCGGCGATCTCCGGGGTGCCGCGCGAGGAGAGCGGCTTCCTGCCGATCGACGAGCACTGTCGGGTCCGCGGGTTGGCGGGCGTATACGCGGCCGGCGACGTCACCTCCTTCCCGCTCAAGCAGGGGGGAATCGCCACCCAGCAGGCCGATGCCGCAGGGGAAGCGCTCCTCGCCGACCTCGGCGAAGCGATCGAGCCTGCCCCGTTCCGGCCGATCCTGCGCGGGCTGCTGCTGACCGGCCGGGCGCCCCGCTACCTGCGAGCCGAGGTGCTGCGCGGACGCAGCGGACGCTCCAGCGCGGCCTCGGAGGCGATCTGGTGGCCACCGGCGAAGATCGCGGGCCGCCGCCTCGGCCCGTTTCTCGCGCTACAGGGCGTACCGGGCGGGCCACCCCCGGACGCCGTGGCACTCGAGCTCGACGGCTCGAACCCGGAGACGACGCAGTCACCGGACCCACGCCGATGACAGGCGGAGGGGACGGATCTGGCGAGCCCGCGTTGGGGGGCGAGCACCTGCCACGGGTCATCCAAGGCGGCATGGGCGTGGCGGTCTCCGGCTGGCAGCTTGCCTCGAGCGTCTCCCGGATGGGCCAGCTGGGAGTCGTTTCGGGCACCGCCCTGGCGGTGGTCCTCGCTCGCGGCCTGCAAGGAGGCGATCGAGGCGGCCACCTGCGACGCGCGCTGGCGGCGTTCGGTGATCGCGCCGTGGCGACCCGGATCCTCGAGCGTTACTTCCGCCCGAACGGGTTGCCGCCAGGAGGCGCCTACCGGGCCGTGCCGGTGCCGCGGCAGCACCCCAACCGCAACTTCCTCGAGCTGACCGTGGCGGGCAGCTTCGTCGAGGTCTTCCTCGCCAAGGAGGGCCACGACGGGAAGGTGGGGATCAACCTGCTGGAGAAGATCCAAATCCCGACCCTACCCTCGCTCTACGGTGCGATCCTGGCAGGCGTCGACTGGGTGCTGATGGGCGCCGGGATCCCGCGGAGAATCCCCGCCGTGCTCAGAGTGCTCGCAGAGCACCGGCCGGCCTCACTCCCGTTCGTCGTCGCGGGCGCCGGTACCGGAGAGGACTACGCGCTTCGATTCGATCCCCGCCGCGTCGTGCCGGATAGCCCCGCACCACTCCCACCGCCGCGGTTCATGGCGATCGTCGGCTCGCACACCCTCGCCACCCACCTGAGCCGCGACGAGGAGAGTCGCCCGTCCGGCTTCGTCGTGGAGCATCCCACAGCGGGTGGCCACAACGCACCGCCGCGAGGCTCTCTGCGGCTGAATATCGCCGGCGAACCGGCCTACGGGCCGCGAGACCAAGTCGACCTCGGACGGATGCGCGAGGTCGGCGCTCCCTTCTGGCTGGCGGGCGGCTACGGCCACCCTGGAAAGCTTCGCGAGGCATTGGCAGCGGGTGCCCACGGCGTGCAGGTCGGTACGGCGTTCGCGCTCTGCGAGGAGTCTGGACTGGATCCCGCGCTGAGACGACGTGCACGCGAGATGGCGGCTGCAGGTGCGCTCGGAGTGCGCACCGATCCCGTCGCCTCGCCGACCGGCTATCCGTTCAAGGTCGCCCGCGTTCAGGGCACAGTGGCCGACCCCAAGGTTTACGCCGCTCGGACGAGGCGCTGCGATCTCAGCTACCTGACCACGCCCTACCGAAAGCCCAATGGCGCGATCGGCTACCGCTGCCCGGCCGAGCCGGTCGACGACTACATCGCGAAGGGCGGCAAGGCCGAGGACGCGGAGGGACGTATCTGCCTATGCAACGGACTGAGCGCCGCCGTCAGCCTCGCCCAGCGTCTTCCTGGCGGCGGCCCGGAGCCGCCGCTGCTCACGCTCGGCGACGATGCCCGGACCGTGCTGGCAGCGCTATCGCCCGATGGCAGGACCTACCACGCCCAGGACGTACTCCGGTATCTCCTCGCGCCACTCCCGGATGCCGCAGGGTCAGAGGCTCGCTGATCCAGGCGAACGCGAGGAACCGCCCGGCACGTAGGGGCAGCTCGGGTCCGGGCCGAGATGGTCGCCGGAGACGGCGAAGGCGCGGGCACGGCTGCCGCCGCAAACCTCGCGAAACTCGCATTGCCCGCACTTCCCGCGCAGCGCGTCGGGGTCACGCAGCTCGCGGAACAGCGGCGCCTCCCGGTAGATGCGCACGGCGCCGCCCTCCTGCGCCCTGCCGGCGGAGAGCGGCAGGAAGCCAGACGGCATCACCTCGCCCCGGTGCGAGACGAACATGAAGCCGCGCCCGTCGTTGACCCCCTTGGCTGGCCGGACCAACCCGTCGGCGAAGTGGTAGCCGGCACCGGCGAGGCGCCCGCCGCCAGCGCGTTCGAGCGCGATCCGGCGGTGTTGCGGGGCGGCGGTGAACTTGAGGTCGAAAGGGAGGCTCTCCGAGAGGCTGTCGAGCCAGCCGATCAGCCGCTCGTGCTCGTCCGCTGAAAGCATCGTCAAGCGCCTGCCTCGCCCGGTGGGGACCAGGAAAAAGACAGACCACTGCACAGCGCCAAGCGAGGCGACGACCTGCACCATGCGCTCGATCGCGTCGACGTTGAGCGTGCAGACCGTGGTGTTCAGCTGCAGCGCGAGGCCTGCGTTGGCAGCTGCTTCGATCCCGCTCAGGGTGCGCTCGAAGGAACCCCGGAAGCCACGGAAACGATCGTGCATCTCGGCGTCCGGCGCGTCGAGGCTGAAGGCCACCCGGCGGATCCCCACCGAGCGCGCCTCGACCATGCGGGCCGGCGTGGTCAAAGCCGTCGCGGTCGGGGTCAGCGCCACCCGCAGCCCGCGGTCGACCGCGTAGGCGGCGATCTCGAAGACGTCGCGCCGCATCAGCGGGTCGCCGCCGGTTAGGACGAGGATCGGCCGGGTGCCGAAGCCGGCGAGGTCATCGACCAGCCCCAGCGCTTCGGGGGTTCCGAGCTCATCGGGATCGCGATACGGCTGCGCATCGGCGCGGCAGTGGGCGCACGAGTAGGCGCAGGCACGGGTCAGCTCCCAGGCGATCACGAATGGCGAGCGGTCGAAGTCGACGCCGGCGAGATGGCCGTCGCGATCGGCGCGTGCCTCGCCTGCCACCTCAGCGGCGTCGATCACGGCGCGATCTCCTCGTCGGTCAGGTAGCAGGCCGGGTCCGGAGCCCACGGGTCGCCGCTCGCCGAACGCGACCGGGCCGGCAGGCCGCCATTGCACAGCGGAGCGTAGCGACAGCCGGCGCAGCGCCCCTTGAGCGGGCGCGGTCGGCGCCGGTAGGGGGCGAGAACGGGGTTGGCGTCGCGCCAGATCTGCGCGAACTGCCTCCGGCGCACGTCGCCCGCCGCGACGTCCCAGGAGAATTGGTCCGGGTGGACGATTCCCTGCGGGTCGACCGCGGCGATCGCTACGCCGGACTGGTTGCCGCCGTTCCAGCGCAGCAGCTCCTCGACCTCGGCGGCGCGATCGCGGTCGGCGCGGCGCACCCGCTCGAGCAACAGCACGTTGTCGACCGGATTGTCGACCGTGAGCACCTCGAGCTCGACTCCCCGTCGCCCCAGGTTCTCGGTGCGGTCGAAGACCTCTTCAACCGCACCGCGAGTTCGCCCCGGCGAGAGGTCGTGGCCGCGCATCCGGCCGCCACGACCCGCGTAGGCCAGATGGTAGACGCAGAGCCGGTTCACACGCTCCGCCTCGGCCAACTCGAAGATTGCGCCGAGGTGGGAGCGGTTGCCGGCATGGACGGTGAATCTGATGCCGGTACGCATGCCGGCGTCGCGAGTCGCCCGGATCCCGCCCAGCGCCGCCTCGAAGGCCCCTCGGCTACCCCGCACCTTGTCGTTCAGAGCGCCGATCCCGTCGAGGCTGACGCCGGCGTAGGAGAAGCCAGCGGCGGCGATGTCCGCAGCAGCAGAGGCGTCAATCCGGGTCCCGTTGGTGGAGAGAACCGTGCGCATCCCCAGCTGCCTCGCCATCTGCGCCAGCTCGAGCAGATCAGGCCGCAGCAGTGGCTCGCCGCCCGAAAAGAGAACGGTGGGAACGCCGAACTCGGCCAGATCGCCGAGCAACCGCTCCCCCTCCACGGTACTGAGCTCGCCCGGATAGTCGCGGTCGTGGGAGTCGGCGTAACAGTGGCCGCAGTGCAGGTTGCACCGCCGGGTCACGTTCCAAACCACAACCGGCTTCTTGTCGCGCGCGTAATGCAGAAGGTGGGCCGGCCCGGCGCCGGATCGACGCCCGTAGCGAAGCGCATCCTGGGGGCCGATCTCGCCGTTCAGCAGCCTGCTGACGCTGAGCATGGCCACCCATCCTGGCCCTCCGGGGAAGCCATGCAATCCGTGCCGACCCCGCGCCCGTCACGGGGGTAGCTCGCGATGACCGCGGCTCACCGGCCGCACCGACGAGATTGCCACCTACTAGGCGGTCTGTTGCGTCAGAGCCAGCACCGCGCCCTGGGAGGCCTCGATCAACCGGGCGGCATCAGGCGCGCCCCCCGGGTCGAGTTGCCACTGCACGAGCAGGCCATCGAAGAGGGCGATGATCAGGATGGCGAGGGCGTCGGCGTCGACCTCGGCCGTGCCGATCTCGGCGAAGGCGTTCCGGGTGGTACCGGAGATCACCATGCGGAAGTCCTGATAGCTCGTGACCATCTCCGCCCGCAGATCCTCGGACCGAGCGAGCTGGGCCCAGGCCTCGAGGCAGGCGACGATCAGCGGGCGGTTCTCCTCGAGGGTGTCCATCAGCCCGTCCAGCGTCCGGCCCAGGCGCTCCAGCGGGGTCGCCGGGCCCGGCTCGGCGGCAAGCGCGATCAGCGGCTTCAGCCAGCGGTGGAACGCCTCGGTGACCGCGACGTTGAGTAGGTGCTCCTTGGATCCGAAGTGGTAGCCGATCGAAGCCAGGTTGGTGCCCGACGCGGCGACCAGGTCGCGCGCAGTGGTGCGCGCATAGCCCTTCTCCTCCAGGCAGGCGATAGCCCCCTCGAGCAACCGCTCTCTGTGACCACCATCACGCCCGTCTGGCATTCGCCCCCTCTACTATACAACCGTATGGATCTATACGGACGTATGTATAGATTGGCTGCGTTCGCAGCCTTGCTGCTCGCCTCCCTATGCGCAGCCGCCACCGTGAGCGGCGCGTCGACCGAGGAGGCGCCCGGTCTGGCCCGGCAACTTGCACGCCAGCTACCGCGCGAGGCTCGTGCCCTGACCGAATTACGCGAGCCGGCCGCCACCGCGGAGGCGCAGCTCGGCGTCGCGCTGGCGGAGATGCGGCAGATGAGCGGCCTGGCCGACCCCCACTACCTGCCCGCCTTGATCGCTGTCGGACGCGCCTACCTCGCCGCCTCGGGCCGAGATCCCGTGGCCGGTACGGCGGTGAATCCCGACTACACGGGAGTGGAGACGGAGCTGGCCGAGCGGGCAGGGCGGATCGCTTCGAACGCCGCGAAGGCGCGGCGCCTCTCCCGCAGCGTGGCGCGCCTGAGGCGCGACCTCCGCCGCTCCGAGCGGCGGGTACGGGCGTTGGAGCGCAGACTGCGCCAATGGGGCGGCGCGGCCGCCCGAAGCGAGCGGGGCTGACCCGGCAAGGGGTGATCGGCGCGATTGGCAACCGCGGGCGGACCCGGCTGACGTTGGGAGCATGGCTGGTGGCAATCGGGGGACTGGGGCTGCTGGGTGGCGGGATCGCCGAGCGGCTGGCGCCGACCTCACTGCTGGTTCCGGGCAGCCCGTCCGCCCGCGCCGAGGCGATGCTCGAGCGCGAGTTCGGCAACTCGGTGCCGGTCACGGTGCTGATCGAAGGGCCTCCACGAGCGGTCGATCGCCAGCTTCCGCACCTCGCGGCGTCATTCCGGGCCGAGCGCAGGGTCCAGGTGATGGCGCCACCCGTATCGGCGGGTGGCGCATTGGGGGTCCTGCGGCCGCGTCCCGGTAAGGCGCTCTTGATCGCCAACTTCCAGCGCCCCGAGTCGGAGGCGATGAGCGAGGTCGTACCAGCGGCGCGGCGCATCGTCGAAACCGAGGTACGGCCGCCCCTGCGCGCTCACATCGGCGGCGTCGCCGCGATCGCCACCGCACTGCAGGAGAACGCGCTCTCGGCCACCCACGAGGCAGAGCTTCTGGTGGCGCCGATCCTGGTGATCGTGCTGCTGCTCGTCTTCCGCACCCCGGTGGCGGCGGCGATCCCCCTGCTGATGGGGGGTGCGACCGTACTGGCCGGGCGCGGGCTACTGCTGCTCAGCACCAACGTCATGCCGATCAACGCCCTCGCCGTCTCGATCGCCTCGATGATGGGGCTGGCGCTGGGAGTCGACTACGCGTTGCTGATGGTCTCCCGCTTCCGACAGGAGCGCGACGCCGGCGCACCCGTCGAGGCGGCGATCGAGACCGCGGCTGGCGCCGCCGGGCGGACCATCGTCTTTGCCGGAGGGACGCTTGCACTGGTCATGCTGACGGCGGCGTTGATCGCCCCCGGCGACCTGCTCGGTTCGGTCGCCACCGGCGTCATCGTCTCCACCCTGCTCAGCGTCCTGCTGGCGATCTCCCTGCTTCCGGCGCTGCTGCGAATTCTGTCGCCCTACCTCGAACGCTGGCGACTCCCCGGTCTGGGTCGCGGCAGCCGCCTGCTCGGTTTTGCCGGGTCCGTGGCTTCGCGGCCCTGGATCGCGATCCCCCTGATCGCGGCGCCCATGCTTGCGGTCGCGGCGCCCGCTCTCGCCCTCGCCATCGGCCCACCCGATCCCCGTCAGCTCCCCCCCTCCGACCCGACCCGACAGGGATTCGAGGCGTTGCAGGAGGCGATCGGGCCCGGCTGGGCGGCGCCGATAGCCGTGATCGCGACCGCCCACGAGGGGGCGATCTCCACGCCGGGACGCCTCGAGGCGATCTCGCGCTGGCAGGGCCAGGTCGCCGACGACCCCGACGTCGCCGCGGTGATCGGGCCGGCCTCGCTGGCTCCGGCGATGCGCCCCCTGGACCGGGCCCGCGGGGCCTATGCGAGCGCACCGGCCGAGCTGAGGCGCGCCCGTCGCGGAATCACCGCACTACGCAGCGGGCTGCGCGAAGCCGGCGACGCCGTTGCGACGCTACGCCGCGGGCTCGCCCGCGGCGCCGAGGGCGCAGCCGCGATCGGCACCCGCACCCGGCAGGCGCGGATCGGCGCCGGCCAGCTCGAGGCCGGCCTCAGCAAAGCCGAGGCCGGCGCTGGACGACTCTCCACCGGCCTACGGGCGAGCGAACGAGGCGCTGGCCGCCTGCACCGCGGCCAGCGTCGGCTCGCCAACGGCGCGGGCAGGGTGACACGGGGCCTGCGCAAGATCGAGCTGGCCCTGCAAGCGTCGATGGGCCAAGTGCGCGAAGCCTCGGTCCAGCTCCGCGCCTGGTCCTCATGGTTGCGTTCGCTGCGGGTCCCGACCGTGCTGGCGGCCGAGCAGCTTGACCGGGCGATGCGCGAACTCGAGGCAATGCCGGCGCAACCGGACGAGCCGCACCGCTCCGCCCTCGCCGACGCTCTCGAAGAGGCCGCTGCGCTGATCGGGGCCCCGGAAGGGTCCACCGCCTCGGGGCGAGGCACTCTACCCGCGGGCGTTCCGCAGTCGCTGGCCGGCGCAATCGTCGAAACTGAGGAGCAGCTCGCGCGTTCGCTGGACTCGGCGCGGGAGTTGCCCGAACAGATCGAACAGCTCTCAGCCGGCGTCACCCGGCTGCGCCGCGGCAGCACCCGAGTCGCCACCGGCAGCCGCGCCTCCGCGCGCGGCTCGCGCACTCTGCGATCGGGGCTGCGCCGGCTGCGCCGCGGCAGCGTCCACCTCGAAAGGGGGATCGCCACCGCCGGCGCGGGCAGCGCCGACCTCGGCGATGGGCTCAGCGCGCTCGCGGTCGGCGCCGACCGCCTCGCCGGCGGCCTGCGGTCCGGCGGACAGCGCAGCGCAGCGCTGGCCGCGGGACTCGCCGAGCCGCAGCGCCCGCTGCGCCGCTACGCGATCGTGGTGCGCGGCCTACAACGCGACTACGACGCCTTGCAGTCCCGCTCGCCCGGGGCGATCGATTCGGGCTACCTCCTTCTCACCGCCCTCGACGGGACGGTCCCCGGCGTGCGGGAGCAGACCTCCCAGATCCTCAACCTCGACGACGGCGGCCAGAGCATCCGAATGCTGATCGTCCCCAAGCGAGGGCCGAGCGCCGCCGCGACGAGGCGCCTCGGCATGCGGCTGCAGGAGCGCCTGCCGGCGCTCGCCCGCTCCAGCGACACCGCGGTGGCGATCGGCGAAGGGGCACAGAGCCTTGCCGACTACACCAACGCGACGATGGAACGCCTGCCGTGGCTCGTGCTCGCCCTCAGCGTGGTCTCGATCGTGGCCCTGATCGCGGTGCTGCGCTCGCTGTCCCTGCCGATCCTCGCGGTGGCGCTCAACCTGCTCACGATCGCGGCAGCGTTCGGCTTCCTGCAGATCCTCTTCGAGCTCGACCTGTTGACCGGCCCCCGCTACATCGACGCGATCTCGGCGGCCGGAGTGTTGACGATCATGTTCGCCCTCTCGATCGACTACGAGGTGTTCCTGCTGGCACGAATGCGCGAGGCCTGGCTGCAGAGCCGTGACCACGTCTTCGCGATCGAGCAGGGAGTCCGGCGGACCGCCGGCGTGATCACCGGCGCCGCGATAATCATGAGCTCCGTCTTCTTCGTCTTCGCAACGACCGAGATCGCCTCACTGCAGCAGTTCGGAGCGGGGCTCACCTTCGCGGTGGTGCTCGATGCCACCGTGGTGCGGTTGGTCCTGCTGCCGGCGACGATGCGCGTCCTCGGCCGACGTGCCTGGTGGCTGCCCCGCTGGCTGGATCGGCTGGTGCCGGTGGTTGACCACGGCGACAGCGGCGGTGCGGACGACCCGGCACATCGCCTCAGCATGGTCGCCCACCAGGAGCACCGCCGCCTGCTCGATCTTCTGACCGCGATCGAAATTGCCGACGAACAGGGCCGCGCCGACCGCGTCGTCACCATCGCCCGGGAGGCACGAGCCCTGGCTGAGCCGCACTTCGACTACGAGCAGCGGGCCGTATTTCCCCATCTCGTCGAGAGCCTCGGAACCGAACTCGTCAGGGATCTCCAACTAGCCCAGGAAGGTGTCGTGACTGCACTCGAAAGCATCGAAGAGCTGGCGGGCCCCGGACGCGGTGAGCAGTCCACATCGGCCGCGACCCGTCGCCTCGTCTATACCGCCCGCGTCGCCGTGATCAGCTGCGATGCCCTCAGCGACAGCTTCGGGCGCCAGCCCGCCGAGGTCGCCGAGCACGCCTTGGCGGCCCGCGAGCAGGCGTTCTTGGCGGCTCGGTGACTAGCGGGACTCAGACATTGGCCGAAACGTCGGTGCCGGGCCCCCGGCGACGCGACGCGACACGCTCACCCGACTCCGGTTCGGGCCGCCTCACGGCTCCGTCCACAACGAGGCCGGCATCCCGGATCATCGCCAAATCCGCCTCGGTCGCCTGTCCCTCGCTGGTCAGGTAGTCGCCGATGAAGATCGAGTCAGCGATCTGCAGCGCGAGCGGCTGGGCGGTGCGCAGGTGAAGCTCGCGGCCAGCCGCGAGGCGAAGCTCGGTGTCGGGGAAGACGAACCTCATCAGGGCCAGGATGCGCAGGCAGCGCTGTGGCGTCAGCCCGGTCTCGGCCGCCAACGGCGTGCCCGCAAGCGGGATCCGGAAGTTGACCGGAACCGAGGTCGGCTCCAGCTCTCGAAGGGCCAGGGCGAGCTCCACCACCTCCTCATCCCTCTCCCCCATCCCAAAGATCGCCCCCGAGCAGAGTGAGAGCCCGGCCTGGCCGGCGCGGGCGGCGGTGGCACGCCGGTCCGCGTAGGAATGGGTGGTGCAGATCTCGCCGTAGCGCCGCTCGCTGGTGTTGAGGTTGTGGTTGTAGGCGGAGACGCCGGCCCCGCGCAGCCGCTCGGCCTCCTCCTCGCGAAGCAGGCCGAGCGAGACGCAGACCTCCAGCCCAGGGCAGCGCTTCCTGATCGCTGCGACGGTGCCTTCTACCCTGGAGAGGTCTCGGCCGCTCGGCGCACGGCCGGCGGCAACCAGGCAGACCCGCAGGGCGCCTCGCGCAGCCGCTCGCTCGGCCAGCTCCGCGGCAGCCTCGGAATCGATCCACGGATAACGCAGGATCTCCGCCTCCGATCCGCGGCTCTGCGAGCAGTAGGCACAGTCCTCCGGGCAGCCACCGCTCTTCACGTTGACGAGAAAGCTGAGCTTAATCCGCGTCCCGAAGAAGCAACGGCGCACGCGAGCGGCGGCGGCGACGACGTCGAGCAGGAGGTCGTCGACACTGCGCAGCAGTGCGAGCCCGTCCGCGGCGGCCGGGCGCCGCCGCTCCAGGCCGGCCGCGAGCAGGCCCTCTAGCCAGGCGGCAGAGTCGGCCGCCGCGACAAGGGGTGGGCGGGGAGAGGGTGTCTCGGTGGACAAGATCCGAAACCGTAGGAGCGCAAGCCATCGACGCAAACCGCAATCGACGCGGCTCGATTCCGGGTCCCGCCCGCGACGGGAACGGGGCGGAGCCGGTCGGCGGCCGTGGGGACAACGGATGAAGCCGCGAGATCAGCTGCGGATCATCGCAACGACAGAGATCCTGACACTCCTAAACCGTCGACGAGAGGAAACCCAATGACGATCGATCCCGAGCGGACACTCGCGGAGCTGGTCCTCGAGCGACCTGGCAGGGCACAGGTCTTCGAGGAGCTCGAGCTCGACTACTGCTGCGGCGGACAAAGCAGCCTCGCCGATGTCGCCGCCCAGCGCGGACTCGCACCTCTGACCCTGGCGGCGACGCTCGAAGCGGCAGAGCGGGCACGGCGCGGCTCCAACTTCGAGCGCGACTGGCGGCGGGCTCCGCTCTCCGACCTCTGCGACCACATCGTCGATGTCCACCATGCCTACCTGCGCCGTGAGTTGCCCCGCATCGACGAGCTTCTGGCCAAGGTCGTCGACCGGCACGGGGCCAGGGCGCCGGAACTGGGGCAACTGCAGGAGCACTACGTCTCGCTTCGATCCGCACTCATCGCCCATATCGACAGCGAGGAGGAGACGACGTTTCCCCTCTGCTGCAGCTTCGAAGAAGGCGGAGACAGGGATGCCGTCCTGCTTGGACTCGATGCGCACGAGGCTTCCCACGCCGCAGTCGGACAGGCGCTGACACGAATGCGGGAGCTGGCCGGGGACTACCGCCACGACCAGGCCTTCTGCACAACCCACCGAGTGTTGCTGGGCTCCCTGCAGGAGCTGGAGCGCGACCTGCACCAACACATCCACGAGGAGAACAACGTGCTCTTCCCGCGGCTGCGGGCAGAGGGTGGAATCGAGGCTACGGCTTGAAGACCATCAGCGCCAGCACGACGACGATCAGCGCCGCCGAGGCCTGGTTGGCCCAGCGCGAGGCGCGATCCTCGAGCAGCGAGCGAAGCTCCGCGCTAACCCCCTCACCCCGCTCCGCGAGCTCGGTCGCCAGCAGGCGGGCCCGCTTTGGGCGCTGCCCACCGAGCCCACCGAGCGCCAGCGCCAGGACGAAGAGGACGATCGCCGCGGCGAGCCAGCCGGTGCCGAGGCCGATCCCCTCGAGACCGGCCAGCCAGAAGCCGCAAACGAAGAGCACCATCCCACCGAAGGCGACGAGCGCGACTCCGAACCGAGTCAGCGAGAGGAGCAGAACCATCTCCTCGGGCCGTTTCCGCCCTCGCGCGCTTTCGAAGGCGACACCGGCGACCACAATCCCGGACACGAACAAGAGCACGCCGAGCACGTGCAGGAAGAGGACGACCTCGCTCATCGCCCACAGGATCGCTGATCGGCCGGGCGAGTTGGGACGCGGTCGGCGCGGGAAAACCCCGTCTGACGGGCGGGTCCCGCCGCAACCGTTCCCTCTCGGCAATCGTCCGACGGAGATCCCGTGGACTTCGAGCTGACCGAGGAGCAGCAGGCACTCGCCGAGATGGCCGCGGGGCTGAGCCGGCGCCGAGCACCGAATCCAAACGTAGCCCCGGAGCAGGCCGGCGAATTCCCCTGGGAATTCGCACACGAGCTCGCCGACCACGATCTGACCGGGATCGACATCCCCGCCGAGAAGGGTGGGCAGGGCCTGTCTCTGCTCGATTCGATCCTCGTCCTGTCCGCGGTCGCACGCACCGCGCCGCACCTCGGCGACGCCGTGCAGGCGACGAACTTCGGCGCGATCCGACAGGTGGCGGCGTTCGCCGGAGAGCGGCTGATTGCAGACGTACTGGCTCCCGCGCTGGCGGGCCGAGCTCTGATCACCGTCGGGATGACCGAGCCGGGCGGCGGATCGGCACTGGGGGGACTGCGTACGCGGGCACGGCGGACCGGCGACACGATCGTCGTCGACGGCAGCAAGGTCTTCAACTCGCAGGGTCCCGAAGCAACCCACTGCGTGGTCTGGTCTCGGTTCGGAGACGAGACGGACTCGATCGGCGCCGTTGTCGTGCCCACCGACACCGCTGGCTTCTCGCGCGGGGCCACCGAGCACTACATGTCTGGCGAAGCGCACTGCACGCTCAGCTTCGAGCGGTGCGAGGTACCCGCCGAGTACATGCTTCTCAAAGGCGACGGAATGCGACGCATGATGCCCGTCTTCAACATCGAGCGGCTCGGCAACGCGGCCCGCTCACACGCCTTCGGCGAGCTGGCACTGCGACTCGCCACCGAGCACATGTTGGAGCGGGAGACCGGCGGTGGCCGCCTCGCCGACTACCAGGGCCTGCGTTGGAAGCTCGCGGAGATGCGGTTGCGGCTCGACGCGGCCGGCCTCCTCCTGCACCGCGCCGCGCTCCAGCTGTCCGACGGCATTCCCGACCCGCTGAACACCTCCTTGGCCAAGCTGGCCGCCAACGAAGCGGGGTTTCACGCCGCCAACGAGGCGCTGCAGATCTTCGGCGGGTACGGATTCACCGAGGATTCACCGCTCAACTACCTGTTCAAGCGGACCCGCGGCTGGATGATCGCCGGCGGCAGCGTCGAGATGCAACGCAACCGCATCGCCAGCGAGATGCTCAGGCACAAGACGGCCCAGAGCGGGCGAGGCCGGTAGCGGACCAGGGGGAGCGGGTCAGTCAGTTAACGACCGGCCATCGCTCAACGTCCGCGACGAAATCCGCGGGCGAGAAGACCGCGACCAATCGAGCCTCCACGCTGCCGACGTTCTCGAGCCGCACTCGCTCCCCGCGCGGAATGGCGACCCGGCTCCGGTTCTGACCTCGAAGCCCCGATCGTCCGCGTCAAGCAGCCGAACCGCGCCGGCGAGCGCAATCAGCAAGGCGTCGGAGGGCCCGTGATCGTGGAGTGGCATCCCGCCCCCGGCGCCACCTCGACCTGAACAGCCCCGATCGCCAGGTCGCGGTCGGGTCCGAGCAGAGGCGGCGGCGAGACAGACGAACACGTTCGGGTCAGTCGCCAGCCTCGGCGGCCTCAATCGCCACGGCGAGCTTGGCGAGCGCGGAGGCGTCGAGCGCAGCTTCCGCGGCCACGAACAGCTCACGCTCCTCGAAGCGCACGTGGTCGTTCAGCAGTTTCCCCAGCTCGTGGATCTGGCCGAGCGAGAGCTCCCGCGCGCCCAACCGCAGCGCTTCGCGCCGTATTCTCAGATGCTCGTCCAGCATTCGCGTGACCCCGGCACGATCGATCTCCCCGTAGGCCGCCCAGCCGGGCAGCAGCACCTCCTCCTCGACCCGGAAGTGGCGCTGTCCGTCCTCCTCCCAGAAGGCGAGGAACTCATCTCTCGCCACTCCGCCATCTTCCGCCTCGCGCAGCTTCTTGGCGGCGAGGAGAGCGGTCAGGTGCTCTCGGGAAAGGGGCCGCAGGGCCTCGGCACGTTTCATTGGTCGTTCCTTTCTAGATGCTCGGGCGGGCACGGATGAGGACGCGGCCGGCGAGCCGCGCCACGCGCGCGGCGAGCACCGCGTAGACGGTCAGCAGCAGGATCTGAGCCGGGCCGCGGAGCAGGCCAGAGTCGGTGGCCTGCGCGAGGGCCAGTGCCGCGATCGCCACCATCGCCAGTGCCGCGATCGCGCCGTCGAGCAGCGGCCGCGGTGCGGGCATGCGCGCCGTGAAGCCGCCGCGCACCCGGACAACCACGGCGAGCAGGTGCAGGAGGGATCCGAGCACCGTGAGGCCTACCCAGCCGGCGACGAGCAGGGTGCCGATGGTGGCCCGCGATGAGCCGACCAGAACCTGTGCCGGGCCGTGCGACAGCGCCGAGACGGTGGCGATGAGGAGCGCCGCCAGCAGAAACGGCTGCGCCGCGCCGACGACGCGCGCGGCCAGCGAGAGTGGGCGGTTGGCGGAGCGCAGGGAAGCGGCGACGTTGACCAGCAGGGCCAGCGCCCCGAGGCAGAGGGCGAGCCAGCCGAGCGCAGTGAGCGGATCGAGCATCCAGCCATAGCCGACCGCGAGCGCTCCCACTCCGCCACTCCAGGAGGCGAAGGCCAGCCCCTGCAGCTGTGGAAATCGCAGCTGGGTCTGGGTCAGCGACGGGTAGAAAGTGTGCAGGGTGCCGACGATCGCCGCCCCGAACCAACCTGCCAGATTGAGCGCCATGTGCGCGCCGAGCAGGTTGCCGTGAGGCCAGAGCACACCGGAGGCGAGCATCGCGCCGGCGATCACCCCGACGCCGAGGAAGAGCGTGCCCGAGCCGTACCAGGCGACTGCCCAAGGGGAACGGCGCAGGGAGCGGCGCCACATCGCCGCGATCGCGACGCCCCACAGACCCAGCGCGACAACCAGAAGCGCCGACGCGAGCCAGACGGTGGCGTCCGCCCCCCGCGGAACGGCAACCGCGAGCATGATCGCGCCCAAGTTCCAGCAGAGCAATTGGGCGCGGACCAGGCGACGGGGCGGCGGGTCGGTGGCGAGAAACGCCCCCGCGAAGAACTGGCTTGCCCCCAGGACGAGCTGGGAGACGCCGCCGACGAAGGCCAGGTGCAAGGCAAGCCACCTGCCCCAGGGCCAGGGCGAGATAATCTCGATCAGGCCGGCGACGGCCGCGGCGGCGAGGAAGGCGATGCCGCAGATGAAGAACGAGCCGACGACGTCGGTCGGACGTAGATCGCCCTCATTGCGAGGCACCGGCCGACGGCGACAGCGCCGCTCGGTGGACGCACCGGCCGCGGACGGCGGCTCAATCGCCACCGTCGACCGACCCCGCGACGGCCACCACGCAACCGGCGCGGTCCGGATCGTGGGGCTCGAAACGCTCAAGCTTGGCATCGGGAAGGAACTCCGCCAGCAGACCGCTGGTGATCCCCTTGTGGAGCGCGCAGACGACTGCCTGGTTCTCTTTCACCGATTCCCGGTACGGGCAGTTTTCGAGCCTGCAGACGAAGCCTCCTGCGCTCGCTTCGAGCTCGGGGCGAAACCCGAGCGAGGCCACGGCCTGACGAAATCCTTCGATCGGGTCCTCGACGGGCCCGCTCGGCGCGAGCTCCCGACCGATCTCTTTCCCCGCCGCCTCGACCTCTCGCAGTCGGTTTCGACCGGGCGGGATCGCCCGCGCCAGCCAGCGGGAGAGATCCGCATAGCCGGTCGGGCTTTGACCGCCCGGGTCCGCTCCAGGGGCGATCGCCCAAAGGTCTCCAGGCCGCCCTCGCCCGCCCTTGCTGCGGCTGCGCTCGACCAGTCCCGCCTCCTGCATGCGCTCCAGATGCCTTCTGACCCCGTTCGGGTGCAGTTCGAGAGCGGTGGAGACCACATCGGTGCTTGCAGGCAGCCTGTGCTCGGCGAGCCAGGAAAAGATCCGTGCGCGCGTTCGCTGGGCGAGAACATCATCGATCTTGGCAGGCAGGTCCAAGGAACTGCATTTTTGCACATACAGCCTGTGCAATTACCGTTTGGGTACTCGGGTCAATCCTGTCGGATCCCCTTGGCGGCAGCGGCGGACGACCGATAGCGCCGCCTGTAGATGATGTAGGGCCTGCCGATGTACTGCAGCGGGATGCTCCAGGCGTGAACGAGACGGCTGAACGGAAACACCGCCCAGAACGCCCAGGCGACGATGGCGTGGAGCTGGAAGATCAGCGGCGCGCCCTCGATCGCGTCGACGTCGGGGTTGAGATAGAAGATCGAGCGCCACCACTCGCCGATCGACTCGCGGTAGTTGTAGGGACTATCGGATGCGAGGTTGTATCCGAAGGTCATCCAGCAGCCCATCACGATGAGCACGGTCAACAGGAAATAGGTGACGATGTCCATCCGGGTCGTCGCCCGGCGTACCCGGGGGCTGGTGGCACGTCGGTAGATCAGGCCGACG
>JAWKQJ010000041.1:0-45664 GCA_041390205.1 Gemmatimonadales bacterium | reverse complement strand
CTCGGAGATGGTCCGCTTCACCTCGGCCGTGAACGGGATGTCGCTCACCGTGCCGCCCGCGACGTCGAGCCGCTTGAGGTGGCCGCCCTGCGAGATCACGATCGTCGCGCCGTCGCTCGACCAGGCGTAGCCGGGCAACGGACGGAGGGTCTTGAAGGTCTCCGAGAGCTCCAGCTCGATCGGGTCCATCGCAAGCCGCTCGCGGCCGGTCTCGAGGTCCCGGAGCCAGAGCGCGTTCCGCGGGCCGAAGCGATGGCCCTTGTACGAGATCGTGCCGTCGGCGATGCGGCGCGAGAATGCCAGCCAGCGGCCGTCGGGCGACACTTCCGGCCCCACCATGCCGCCGCTCGAGGTCTGGACCTGCTGCGACTGCTCGCCCGCCGAGATGGACGAGATCGTGCCGGTGGCGAGCTCGAGCCGGCGGACCTGACTGGCGCCCGCCAGCGCGTCGACCCGGCCACCGTAGCCGGGCTGGCTCTGACCCGTCGAGACCTGGAAGTAGAGGTACTTCCCGTCGCGCGAGAGCGTGGGCCAGGCCGCGCCGCGCTGGTCGCGGCTCGCGATCAGCTCGACCCCGGTGCCGCCGTCCTTGTGGTACATCCAGATCCCGCTCCCACCACCGCCGCCGCCCGGGCCGACGCTCTGCCGCTGCACCACGATGTACTGCCCGTCCGGGGTCCAGGCCGGCATCGACACCCGGACGTTGTTGTCGGTGAAGACCGCGCGCGGATTGCCGCCGTCGGCGTCCATCACCCAGAGGTTGTTCTGTCCCTTCCGATCGGACACGAACGCGACACTCTTCCCGTCGGGCGAGATCCTCGGCTGGACGTTGATCGCGATCCCGCTCGACTGGGTGAGCGAGGTGGCGGCGCCGCCTCCGATCGGGAGCCGATAGACGTGCCCGAGCAGATCGAACACCAGCCACTGGCCGTCGGGGGCCAGATCGACCGACATCCAGGTGCCTTCGCTCGTGCTGAAGGCGATCTCGCGGGTCTGACCGCGGGGTTGGGTGACGTCCCAATCCGGCTTCTTGTCGTCCTGCGCGAAGGCCGACTGGACACCGGCGAGAATCAGCAAGAACAGGAAGAACGGCATCGCTACTCCACTCGCTTGATGATGTGCCAACCGAACGGGCTCTTGTCGGGATCGAACGGCGCGACGCCGATCTGCCCGACCTGGAGCCGCCAGCCGACGTCGCCGAACGCGGGCGCCATGCCCTGGCGGGGGTAGTACTCCGGTCCGGGCGCACCCGTGGTCATCCCGTAGACGCCCGGGCCCGAATCGTCGCTGTTCTGCTTCATCAGCTCGATGAAGTCCTCGCCCGCCGTCGCCCGGGCGAGGAGCTCCGCGGCGCGCGCCTCGGCCTCCTCCATCGAGCGGGTCACCGTGGCGCGCATGGCTCCCTGGAAGGCGACCAGGATGTGCGCCACCCGGATCCGCTCGGCGCTCACCTCGGAGCGGGCGGCGACTTCGCGTGCGTTCTCTCGCAGCATCTCGAGTGAGCTCCCTGCCGTCGCGCTAGGCGTGGCCGCGGGTGGCGTCGCCGCGGGCGGGGCCGGCGGAGCGGGAGGGGCGGCGCCCGGTTGACCTTGCTCGCAGCCCGCCAGCACCGCGAGGGGGAGCAACAGGCCACCAGCGGGCCCGAGACGGGTCCAGGCTCGAATCACGGGAACCTCGATCGAAGTGGGAATACGGGGCCCGCTCCGGGGCCCGGGAGACGCCTATCGCCATTCCTGCACCAGTCGCTCCGCGATCCGGCCCAGGGTCTCCTCCAGGACCAGGAAGTCGCTCTTGCTCTGGCTGGTGAAGATCGAGACGATCGTCGGGCCGCCTTCGTAGAACAGGATCCCGACGTCGTTGCCCGCGTAGGGCGGCCAGTCGCCTGTCTTGTGCGCCACCTCCACCGGAAGCCGATACTGCAGGCGGCGCGGCAGTCGGGAGCTGTAGAGCTGGCGCTTGAGGATCCCGACCATCTGCTCGCTGTGCTCGGCGGAGGCGTACTTGCCCTGGAGGATGCCCTCCAGGAGCTGCGCCATTTCGCGCGCCGTGGTCCGTCCCAGCCACTTCGAGGAGTCGCCCTCGATCGCGAAGCCGATGTCGATCCCGGAGTTGCTGCCCCTCGGGAAGCCGCGCTCGAAGACCTCGCGATCGGTCATCGACTGGTTGGCCGAGTCGGCCCGGACCCAGACCTCCTTGAAGAGATCGGCGGTGCGCCAGTTGAGCCGGGTGCCCGGCAGCTCGTAGAGCTCGAGCATCTGATTCACCCGGCCGAGGCCGAGCGTCTTGATCATGATGTCGGTCGCGGTGTTGTCGCTGGTGATGATCATCTGCTCGATGATGTCGCGATAAGTCGGCGCGAGCCCGACGTCGAAGGTCTGGAGCAGCCCGCTGCCGCGGCGCAGGTCGTCCGACTGCACCGTGTAGCGGTCGGTGAGCCGGAGCCGGTTGGCCTCCGCGTCCCGGAACGCCTGGATCATGATCGGGATCTTGATCACGCTCAGGGTGTTCATCGATTCGTCGGCGCGGATCGCGATCTCCCGACCCGAGGGCAGGTGCTTCGCGTACATCGCGCTCCGGGCGTCCAGCGAGTCGAGCATCGCCTGGAACTCGCGCTCGAGCGGGAGCTCCGCGGGCTGTGGGGCGCAGGCGGTGACCAGGAAGAGGAGGGCCAGGGCTCGCATCGACGTGACTCCGAAGAAGGACGGCCGGGACGTTACGGCCACCAGGCGTTCGACCAGTGAGTGCCCATCCCGGTCCCGGACTCGGGTCGACCGCGAGCGGCTCATCGCGAGGTCACGGCTTCCGAGCCGGCCGACACCAGCATCGCCGCCGAGGTCTCGAAGGCCTCGACGAAGCGGTCGAGATCGGCCGGCGTCATCACGGTGGAGAGCACGTACATCTGGCGCGAGGCGCTGAAGATACCCTGACCGAGCATCGCGAGATGCATCAGCGTCACCGTCGTCGCGTTCGCCCGCGCGGCGTCCCTGGCCGTGCGGATCTCGCTCCGGGTGCCGTGGAGCTGCATCACCGATCCCATGCCGCAGACCTGCGCGTCGAGCTCGACCTGCCGGAGGACGCCGTTCAGGCGCTCCCGCAGCTCGTCGCCCATCCGGTTCAGCCGCTCGACCGCGCCGCGGTCGAACCGCTCCAGGGTAGCGATGCCCGCCGCCATCGTGACCGCGTTGCCGTTGTACGTGCCCGAGTGGATGATCGCCCCGCGACGGGTCGGGTCGTAGGTCGCCATGATCTCCGCCCGGCCGCCGAACGCGCCGATCGGCAAACCCCCGCCGACGATCTTGCCGAAGGTGGTGAGATCGGGCCGGATGCCGTAACCCTCCTGCGCCCCGCCGTAGCCGAGGCGGAAGGTGATGATCTCGTCGAAGATCAGGACGATCCCGAGCCGCGAGGTGATGGCCCGGAGCCCGGCCAGGAATTCGGGCTCGGCCCGGATGCCGCCGGCCGCGCCCATCACCGGCTCGACGATCACCGCGGCGAGGTCGTCGCGGTGGCGCTCGATCACCGACTCGGTGTGGGCCAGGTCGTTCATCCGTCCGAGGACGACCTCGCTCAACGCGCCCGGAGAGAGTCCGGCTACGGCCCGCACCTCGTAGGGCGGCAACATCGCCACCGCGACTTGGTCGTGCGAGCCGTGGTAGCCGCCTTCCATCTTCATGATCTTGCTGCGTCCGGTGAATGCCTTGGCCGCCCGGAGCGCGAACAGGGTGGCCTCGGTGCCCGAGTTGCAGAAGCGGAGCCGCTCGACCGAGGGCACCCGCTCGATCAGGATCTCCGCCAGCTGGACCTGGAGCTCGTTGGCGGAGCCGTGGACCGTGCTCTCGGCCGACTGGCGCACGATCGCGTCCTGGACCGCGGGGTGAGCATGCCCGTGGATCAGCGAGGTGAAGTTGTTCAGGAAATCGAGATACTCGTTGCCATCGGCGTCCCAGATCCGGGCGCCGGCTCCCTTCTTGATGAACAGCGGATACGGCGCGTGGAACGTTCCGGTCCGGGTGTCGCCGCCCGGCATCACGCGCGAGGCCCGCGCGTAGAGCTCGGCGGAGCGCTCTGACCGGGCGCGATAGGCGTCGATGAGCCGGTTCGCGAGCGCGGAGCTGGTATCCATGGAGCCGCCGATGAAAGGGAGAACTCGATTGTATCCCAATCGGTGTACCGGGACCAGGGCTCGGGCCAGGGCTCGACGCCGCTCGACCGGGTCCGTGCCGCTCCGGGCGGACCACCCTCCGACAGGGCGACACCCGCCCTGTCACGAGTCGCGAACCCGACGGTCGCGGGACGCCTCGCGTCGGCCGTGGTGGCGAGCGCGTCAGGCCGCTGAAGCGCAGAGCGGCGATCGGGTGCTGATTGGATGGACGACGTGCACGCCTGCCCCGAGGACGCCCGCGGCCGGCGGGAGCGCCTGCGGGACCGCCGGGAGGACCGCCGCGACCCCCGGACCTGCCGTCGGAGCCCCTGTCGGGCAGCCCCACGGCGTCCCTGGCCAGGACCCCAGGCGTCCGATCGGGTAATTCGCCCGACTCCCCGGGGGCCGATCCGGGTCGAGCCTGCGAAGAGTGGCGCTCCGGGCCGCAATCGGGGCCTCAAGGCGGCGGGCAGACCTCCGAAGCGGGTCTGTGGCCGGTTTTCCTCTGCTCCCAAGGGGGCTGCCTCCCGGGGCCCCCCTGGCGCGGATCATGCCGATTTTGGCGCCGGGTAGTCCAAGTCTCCCGGAAACGGCCCTGGCGCCTTACGTTTTTGGCGGTTCGAACCCGCTAACCCGTTGAGGATCATGGCAACTCCCTTCCCGACCGAGACCCGCGAGGTCCCCTCCGCCTGGCGGAAGATGGTCGATCAGTACCAGCGCCCCAGCACGCGACGAGCGGTCTGGCAGCTGGTCAATACGATGGTGCCCCTGGTGGTCGCATTCGCCCTGATGGCCTGGGCGCTCCGAGTCCATTACGGCCTCGTGCTCCTGATCGCGATCCCCACGTCCGGCTTGCTGGTCCGTGCGTTCATCTTCATGCACGACTGTGGTCACGGCTCGTTCTTCAAGTCGCGCCGCTGGAACGACGTGGTCGGCTTCGTGACGGGGGTGCTCACGCTGACGCCCTACGTGCACTGGCGCCGCGAGCACGCGATCCATCACGCCGGCTCGGGCAACCTCGACCGGCGCGGCTACGGCGACGTCACGACCTGGACGGTGAAGGAGTACATGTCCAGGGGCTGGTGGGGGCGGCTGGCCTACCGGGTCTACCGCAACCCGCTGATCCTGCTGGTGTTCGGTCCGACCTTCCTGATGGTCAAGCATCGCTTCGCCCGGAAGGACGGGAACTTCGGCCCCAAGGAGCGGCGCAACGTCCTCGCCACCAACCTGACGCTCCTCGGCCTCGCGATCGTGGCGGGGATCTTCGGCGTCCTGGACGAAGCGGCGCTGATCTACGGCCCGTCGATCCTGCTGGCCGGCACCCTCGGCGTCTGGCTCTTCTACGTCCAGCATCAGTTCGAGGACACCTACTGGAAGCCGACCGGCGAGTGGCGCTACGAGGTGGCGGCGCTCCACGGCAGCACCTACCTGCGGCTCCCGAAGGTGCTCCAGTGGTTCACCGGCAACATCGGGCTCCATCACGTCCACCACTTGAGTCCCCGCATCCCGAACTACCGGCTGCAGGCCTGCCACGACGAGCACCCCGCGTTCCAGCGGGTGCCGACGATCGGCATCCGGGACGGGATCCGCTCCCTCTGGCTCAAGCTCTGGGACGAGGACAGCGAGCGGCTGGTCGGCTTCAGCTATCTGCGCCGCATGCGCCGGGCCAAGCCGTCGACTCCTTCGTTGGGCGGCGTGGCGGGCTGAGGCTCACTCCTCCGGGGGCTCGACCCCCGCCGCCCTGAGAAACCGATCCGCCAGCACTTCGCCCCGATCGTCGCCGCGGTCGATCGCCTCGGCGCGGAGCTGGAGCACCGCTTCGACTAGAGACGGGTCGCCCCAGCTCTTCCCGGTCGCGGCTTCGGCGCTCAGCGAGTCGCCGACGTTGGCTCCCTCGAGCAGCGCCCGAGCCGCCGCGAGCGGATAGCCTGGATCGTCGCGAGCCGGAAGCGAGTAGCGCCGAACCGGCTCGCCGTCGTCTTCCTTGACGAAGGCGCGGGACATGAAGCCAAGGTGCGCCCGCCGGCGCGGGTCGGCAAGCCGCCGGAGAGCGGGCGCCCGACGTTAGGCGCCAGGGCCAGAGACCGCGTGGAGCGGTCGGCCCGCCAGTCGCAGCGCCAAGTCCGGAACGGCCGCCGCGACGAAGGTGCCCCGCCAGGCCGATGCCGACCGCGGCTACCGCAGGAGGAGCCAGACCCAGGCGGCGATGCCGATCACGGCGATGGCGCGCCGGACCGACTGCTGCGCCACCCGCTGCGCGACGCTCGCGCCGAGATAGCCGCCGGCGATGGCCCCCACCGCGATCGCTCCCGCCACCGGCCACGCGATCAGGCCGCTCGTGGCCAGGGTCGCGGCCGCGATCAGGTTGGTGCAGAGGCCGAACCAGGTCTTCAGGCCGTTCATCCGGTGGATGTTGTTGAAGCCCATGAAGCCGAGCGCGGCGAGCATCAGGATCCCGATGCCGGCGCCGAAGTAGCCCCCGTACACCGAGACCGCGAACTGATAGAAGAGGAGCGTCACCGACGGGCTCGGGGCCACGGCGTCCTCCTCGGACGGGGCCCAGCCGGGCCCGCGCACCAGCCGCATGATCGGCCGCTGGCTCACGAAGAGGACGGTGGCCGCGAAGACCAGCCAGGGCGCGATCGCCTCGAAGCGGGTGGCGCCGGTCCGGAGCAGGAGCCAGGCGCCCACCACGCCGCCCAACGCGCTCGGCACCGCGAGGCCGACGGCCCACCGCCGGGTGCCCGCCATTCTCCGCCGATAACCCCAGAGCGCGCTCACCAGCCCGGGCCAGAGCGAGACCGTGCAGGTGGCGTTCGCGACGAGGGGCGGCACCCCGATCGCCACCAGCGCGGGAAAGAGGATCAGGGTCCCGCCACCCGCGATCGAGTTGACCGCGCCCGCCACGAGGGCGGCCGCGAACACCAGGATCAGCCGGAGGAGAGGGATGGGTTCCACGCGCCGCGCAATCTAGCGGCACCCGCCGAGTCCGGGGTAACCTCTCTCGCCGTCCACCAGAGCCCCAAGCCGGAGCCGCCGTGACCACAGCCGATTCCTCGCCGCCGGTCGGATATGCTCGACGCCTCGGGCTCTTCAGCGGGACCATGTCGGTGGTGGGCGGGATCATCGGGGCCGGCATCTTCCTCAACCCCGCGATCGTCGCCGCCCGGGTGGGCTCGGCGGAGCTCACGCTCGGGGTCTGGATCGTGGGCGGCGTGGTCGCCATCCTCGGCGGCTTCATCTACGGCGAGCTGGGGCAGCGTCTCCCCAAAGCGGGTGGACCCTATGCGTACCTGCGGGCCGCCTACGGCCCTCTGGCCGGGTTCCTCTACGCCTGGGCGTTGCTGCTGATCATGGGGACCGGCGCGGCGGCGGCGGTCGGCTACACCTTTGCCTCCTACGCGGCCAACCTCTTTCACCTGAGCGAGAGCGCGATCGTCCCGCTGGCCGCGATCGCGATCGCCGGGTTCGCGCTGCTCAACGTCTTCGGCGTGGAGTTCGGCGCCTGGACCCAGAACGTCTTCGTCCTGCTCAAGCTGGCGGCGCTCGGCCTGCTGGTGGTGGCCGGTCTCTTCTTCGCTCCCTCGGGGCCGCCGCCCGCGGTCTCCTGCGTCGACTGCGCGCCGCTCGCCCCGCCGATCGGGCTGCTGGCGACGATCGCCGCGGTGGGCGCCGCGCTGGTGCCGGTGCTCTTCTCCTACGGCGGCTGGCAGCAGTCCAACTACATCGCGGAAGAGATCATCGAGCCCGAGCGCAATCTGCCACGGGCCCTGGTGATCGGGGTGACGATCGTGGTGGTCGGCTATCTGTTGGCCAACGTCGCCTACCTCCAGGTGCTGGGGGTCGAGGGACTGGCCCGCTCGACCGCCCCGGCCGCCGACACCCTCGAGCGGACCTTCGGTGAGGGCGGGCGGCGGCTGATCAGCTTCGGGGTGATGCTCTCGACGGCCGGCTTCCTCAACACCATCACCCTGCTCGCGCCCCGGGTCTACCAGGCGATGGCTCGCGACCGCCTCTTCTTCGAGAGCTTCTCCCGGCTCCATCCCCGGTTTCGCACGCCGGTGGTGGCCATCCTCTTCCAGGCCGCCTGGGCGATCCTGCTCCTGATGCTCGGCACCTACGGGCGCCTGCTCGACTACGTGGTGTTTGCCGACTGGATCTTCTTCGGGAGCACCGCCGCCGCGGTGATCGTGCTCCGCCGGCGGGACGGCCCGCCGAGCGGCGGGTTCCGGGTGCCGGGCTACCCGGTGACCGTGCTGGTCTTCGTCGCGGCCGCGCTCTACGTGGTGTTGGGCTCGATCGCCTCGAATCCGGGCAACGCGCTCCGCGGAACCGCGCTGCTGGCGGTGGGCGTGCCCGTCTGCTGGTGGTGGGCCAGGAAGGCCGGCCAGGCGCCGCGTTAGGCTCCGGCGCGGAGCGCCCCTCGCCAGGAGCGGAGGCCGTTCACGGCGAGGACCAGGAAGACCGAGTACTGGAGCGCGGTCGGATACTCCCCGCGGTAGAGGAAGAACGGCACCGAGATCAGATTGACGGCCACCCAGATCACCCAGCACTCGACGTACTTCCGCGCCATCATCCACTGCGCCGCCAGGCTGATCACCGAGATCCCGGCGTCGAGATAGGGCTGCTGATCCGGCGTGAAGCGGTCCAGGGCCCAGCCGAGGAGCGCACCCGACAGCAGCGCGAGCGCGCCGAGCCCCGCCGCGGTGGGCCGGGGAATCGCGCTCACCGTGACGCCACGCTCGGCGGTGCCTCCGCGGAGCCAGTGGTACCAGCCGTACGCCGAGATCGCGCCGAAGCAGACCTGCAGGCCCATCAGCGCGTAGAGCTGGCCCCGGTAGAAGATCAGTGTGAACAGCCCCACGTTGACCAGGCTGGCGCCCCAGCCCCAGGGGTTCTGTCTCGCGTTCAGGAAGACGGCCACGATCCCGAAGGCGACCGCCGTGACCTCGAGCGGATTCACCGAACGATGCCGCCCAGCGTGTCGTGGTGGCCGCTCAGGAACTTGCGGAGGTAGGCGCCGATGTGATTGCGGCTCTCGAATCCAGCCGCCTTCGCCGCGGCTTCCTCCGCCGCCGCGCTTGCCCCGCTCGGCTCCGCGTAGTGCTGGAGATCGCGGTAGAGGCCCAGCGTGAAGCAGTCCCAGGGACCGCCGGTCACCTTGGTGAAGAGCAGATTCGTCGGCCGGCCGATCCGGCGCAGGAAGTCGTTCTCCATCGCGCGCTCGGCGAGCAGCGAGTCGCGCTTGCCGGCCAGCGCCTGGAAGATCTCGAGGTGGAAGTAACCCTTGCCCGCGAGGGCGCTGTCGAGAGCCGCGACCGGCGGGCCCTCGACGTAGAGCTCCTCGTGCCAGGCGACCTGGGCGTCGAAGGAACGCGCGAAGCCCGCCTCGTCGAAGCCGCTCCGCCCCGCCGCGGCCGACCAGGCGGCGCGCCGCTCGGCGCTGAACCGGTGCTCGAGGCTCCGGAGCGGGGTCAGCAACAGCAGATCCCACTGATCGCCCTGCGCGTGGCGCAGGAGCAGCGGGACGTGTTCGCCGGCCGCGCGGTGGGTGGCGTTCCGCGACTGGAGCAGCTCGATCAGCTCGAGCAGCCGGCCCGGGGCGGCGCGGAGGAACTGGGCCTCGTAGGTGGCGCCGCCGGTATCGGCGGTGGCGACCAGGGACAAGGCCAGCAGCAAGCCGGTCATTGCCTCTCCGTGGTTGGGGAACGAGCGCTACGAGTCGTCCGGGTCGAGGGTGCCGTGGCGCCCTTCGGGCGGGCGATAGGCGGCGAGCCGGGTCAGCAGCTCGTCGAGGTCGCGGCCCAGCGTGAGGGCGCCGCGCTGCGACTCGCGAACGAAGGCGTCGAGGGCCTCGTCGCCAGCTTTGGCCAGGAGCCCGGAGAAGAACCCGCCGTCGTCGACCAGCCCGAAGGCCACTTCCCGCGCGGGTGTCGCCAGCTTCAGCTCGATCAGCTGCTCCAGGCTGTTCACGGCGCCGGGCAGGAAGAGGATGGCGTCGGCGAGCGTCGCCAGCTGGCGATACTGCGCCGCGGGGTCGGCCGTCCGGTGGGTCTCGACCAGCCCCGCGTGGCAGAGCTCCGCCGGGGTCGACTCGAGCAGCACGCCGATCACCCGGCCGCCCGCCCGGATCGCCGCGTCGGCGGCCGTGCCGGTCATCCCGAGGGAAAGACCCGAGGTGATCACCGCGATCGAGCGCTCCGCGAGCGCGGCGCCCGATCGCCGGGCGAGCGCCAACTCGTCGGGGCTCGCGAGCTCCGACTCCGATGCCAGGACCGCGACGCGGCGGAGCATCAGCGCGTCGGGACGCCGGGACGACGCCCCGACGCCCTCACTGATACCGGATCCAGTAGTAGATCACGTAGACCCAGGACAGGAGCCCGTGGATGATGGCCCAGAGAATCGACTTGTTGGCCGTCCAGGAGATCGCGATCGCCAGGGCGCTGCCGAAGGAGACGCCCGCTTTCGCGACGGCGACCCGCCGTCGCACGTAGACTTGGTTCATCGTTCCTCCACGATCACCGCCGGCACGCTCTTCGCCCGCACCAGCGCGTTGAAGCCGCCGACCAGCTCCGTGCCGACTCTGGCGACCCGGGGCTCGAGGGCCCGCCAGGCGGCGTCCAGATCGGCCTGGCGGTCGCGCATGCCCTGGGTCAACGGCTCGTCGGTCCCGTCGATCGCCGACGCGAGATCGAGATACTGGTCGCTCAGGCCGTTCCGGAAGTTGATCACGTCCTGGAAGGTCTTGGCTTTCGCGTTGATCAGCAACGCCTCCACCGAGTCGATCGCCGCGGTGAGCGCCTTGCCCGCCACCCGAACCGTGTCCGTCTCGGCGCCTTCCGGTAGACGGCCGAGCAAGCCGTCGACCTGGGTTCGAACGGAGCGCAGCCGTCTGGCCGCCTCGAGCACCTCGGCCACCCTGGCGTGGATGGCCGCCAGCGCGGTCTGCTGTGCCGCGGCGGTCGCGGCGGTGAGACCGGTTCGCGGATCGGGTCGCACCTCGAGGGGCTGGGTCAGGGTGGCGGCGCCCATCGTGAGCCGCACCCGGTAGCCGCCCGGAGCGACGCGATAGCCGAGTCCCGGGCCGCCCGCCTGCTGGACGCCCTTCAGCCGCGCCAAAGGCTCGGTGCGAAGATCCCAGACCAGGCGGTTGACTCCGACCTTCGGCTCGATCCGCCGCACCTGCCGATCCTCCGGCGGCTTGGCGCTGCTGTAGGTCCGGACCGCCGTGCCGGCCTCGTCGAGGATCTCCAGCTGGACGGTCTCGCCCGAGTCCGGCAACGCCGCCGCGAACCAGTTGATGATCGCGCCGCTCGGAGCGTTGGTGCCGTAGCCGGGCGGGGCCGAGCCGTTGCTGCCGAGCCGGGTACGGTAGGCCGGCCGCGGAGTGACCAGGCGGACCGCGTCGCCGCCCCGATCGAGCTCTCGGACCGGACCGAGATCGTCGAGGATCCAGAACGCCCGGCCCTCCGTGGCGATCACCAGGTCGCCGCGACGAACCTGGAGGTCGGTCACCGGCACGTGCGGCAGGTTGAGCTGGAGCCGTTGCCAGTCGCCGCCCTGGTAGGAGACCCAGAAGCCGGTCTCGGTGCCGGCGTAGAGCAGATCGGCTCGCGCCGGGTCCTCGCGCACCACCCGCAGCACCTCGCCGGCCGGAAATCCCTTCACCAGCGTGCTCCAGGAGCGACCGTAGTCCGTGGTCTCGAAGACGTACGGGGCGTTGTCGTTGAGCTTGTGGCGGCTCACGGCGAGGTAGGCCGTGCCCGCGTCGCTGGGCGACGCGTCGATCGAGACGATCAGGGCCTCGGGGAGCCCTCTCGGGGTGACGTTGCTCCAGCTCCGGCCACCGTCACGGGTGAGCTGCACCAGGCCGTCGTCGGTGCCGACCCAGATCGTCCCCGCGTCGCGCGGCGACGGCGCGACGTAGGAGATGGTGCCGTAGACCTCGCCACCCGCCCCCTCGTTGGTGATCGGTCCGCCGCCCCTTCCCTGCCTGCTCGGGTCGTTCCGGGTCAGGTCCGGGCTGATCGCGGTCCAGTGCTGGCCCCGGTCGCTCGAGCGGAAGAGGACGTTGCCGGCGTGGTAGAGCACGCTCGGGTCGTCCGGCGCGGCGACGATCGGGGCGTTCCAGTTCCAGCGGTACTTCTGCTGGTCGGACGGCTCCGCGAGGCCGAGGGTCGGATAGACCATCACGTTCCGCTCGAGTCCGAGCTCGCGATCCAGCTCGCCGATGAGGCCCTGATAGCAGCCGCCGTAGAGATAGCGCGGAGCGGCCGGATCGAAGGCGACGAAGGCGCTCTCGCAGCCAGGCCCGTCGTGCCAGTCGGTGCGACCGATGCCCGGCCCGAGTGCGGCGCTCGCGATCGCGACGCTCGAGTTGTCCTGCTGGCCGCCGTAGACCCAGTAGGGGAAGCGGTCGTCGGTGTTGACCCGGTAGAACTGGGCGGTGGGTTGGTTGTCGAGGCTGGACCAGGTGGTGCCGGTGGTGAACGAGACGGCCGCGCCGCCGTCGTCCGCCTTGATCATGTTGCTGGGGTCGTCCGGGTTGATCCAGAGATCGTGGTTGTCTCCGTGCGGATCCGGCAGCGAGGTGAAGCTCTTCCCCGCGTCGACCGAGCGGAGCAGCGGCGCGTTGATCACGTAGACCACGTCGGGGTTCGCGGGATCGGCCTCGACCCGCATGTAGTACCACGGTCGGGCGTGGAGCACGCGGTCGCCGTTGACCAGCGTCCAGGACGCTCCGCCGTCGTCCGAACGATAGAGCCCGCCCTCCTCCGCCTCGACGATCGCCCAGACTCGATTCGGATTCGCGCGCGACACGGCGACGCCGATCTTGCCCATCAGCGCGGGGAGTCCCTTCTCCAGGCGATGCCAGGTGTCGCCCCCGTCGGTGGACTTCCAGATCCCGCTGCCCGGACCGCCGCTCCTGACGTACCACGGGAACCGCTGGTGGTCCCAGGTGGCGGCGTAGAGGATCCGCGGGTTGGTCGGATCCATCGCGAGGTCGCTCGGACCGCTCAGCGAGTCGACGTAGAGGACCTTGGTCCAGTTGGCGCCGCCGTCGCCGCTGCGGTAGACGCCGCGCGCGCTCGAAGGTCCCCAACGGCTGCCCTGCGCGGCCACGTAGACCAGCTCGCTGTTGGTGGGGTGGACCAGCACCCGGGAGATCGTGCGGGTGTCGGTGAGCCCGAGGTGGGTCCAGGTCTTGCCCGCATCGGTGGTCCGGTAGACGCCGTCGCCGAACGAGGAGGAGACGCCCCGGACCGGGGCCTCGCCCATCCCCGCGTAGATCACGTTGGGATCGCTCGGTGCCACCGCCAGGCTCCCGACCGAGCCCATCGCGATCTGACCGTCGGCGATTGGCTTCCAGCTCAGGCCCGCGTCGTCGGTGGTCCAGATGCCACCGCCGGTGGCACCCATGTAGTAGCGGAGCGGCTGACCGCGCACTCCGACCGCGGTCGTGGCGCGTCCGCCCCGAAAGGGCCCGATGTTACGCCAGGCGAGGCCCTCGAGACGATCGACCGACGGGGTCGCGCCGCGCTCTCGTCCCTGGGCCTCAAGCCGGGTGGCGGGAAGAACGGTGATCAGAGCGCCGAGGGCGACGCCCAGCCGTGACAGCCTCGACATCCACGAATGCCTCGTTGGAGGGATTCGTGGAATCTAAGGTCGGCGCTCGGATCAGGCCGTCGCGTGCTCCAGCGCCGCCACGACCCGCGAGAGCTCGAGCTGGAGCTGGTCGACGTAGCGCCGCGCGGAGCCGATCCGGCGGAGCCTGGCGTCGGCCTCGACCAGGGCGCAGAGCTTCGCGAGCGCGTCGGCGCCGATCAGACTGCTCATGCCCTTCAGCGTCGGCGCGAGACGCTGGACGGCCGCCGCGTCTTCCCGCTCGATCGCCTCGGTCAGGTCGCCGAGCCGGTTGGGCGCTTCGGCTCGGAAGTTGGCCACCAGCTTGAGCGCCAGGCCGCGGGTGCCCTCCTCCCGCTCGGGGCTCAGCTGCCGCAGGAACGCCTCGTTGATCGCGGGGATCTCGAGCGGCGCCTTCGCCTCCGGTGGCGCCGCGCCCTCGGCGGCCATCCGCACCTCCAGGAACGCGGTCTCGACGTCGGCGGCGAGCGCGGCGGCCTGCTCCAAGTCGCCCTCACCGGCGGCGGCCGCCAGCTCGTCGCTGATCGCGCCGAGCCTGGCCGCGCCCAGGATGCCGCCCATCGCCTTGAGATTCCGAGCGGCGTCGCCGATCAGCTTCGGATCGGCGGCAGAGAGGCCCTGCTCCAGCTCGGCGATCCGCTGGGGCGCCTCGCGCAGGAAGGTCGCCACGAGGTGCTGGGCGAACCCGGCGGTGCCGCTGCTCAGCTGCTCCAGGATCGTCGAGCCGATCACCGGGAGGTGGTCGCGGGCGACGTGCGGGGTCTCGGAGACCGCCTGCCCCGAGCCTCGAACCTCCACCTTCCGGTCGGTCCGTTCCTCCGGCATCACCACGGCGGCGCGGGTTCCGAGGGTGCCCTCGTCCTTGCGCACGCCGAGCAGAGCGATCGGCCCGCCGGATCCGGCCTCGTCGTCGGCGTCGTCCTCGGCGTCGCGATCGGCAACCGGGTTCGTCGGCTCGGGCCGTTGCTCACTCGCCCGCTCGATCTCGAGCCACTCGCTCGAGCCGGTTTCGGCGGACGGCGGGCCCGAGACGTCGTCCGTCAGGGAGGCGCTGGGCCAGCGCGCGTCCGGGTCGAGCGAGACCGCCGGCGGCAGCTCGGGGTCGGCGGCGGTCTCCGGCTCTTCGCTCGCGTCCGGCTCGACGGGCTCGATCGTGTCGTCCTCGGAGCTCTCGATCGAGTCGTCCGGCACCGCGACCATCTCCGACATGCTGACCACGTCGACGGGCTCGACCGCCGCATCGGACCCCGCGTCGTCGATCGACGCCATCGCATGCTCGGCGAGCTCGATCGGCTCCACCAACGCGGACCCGGACCGCTGCTCATCGAGCTCGTTGGCCACGAAGCCGTCGAGCCGCTCCGTGTCGGACCCGTCGAAGTCGGCGGCCACGATGCCCTCCGGCGCCTCGACCTCGGCCGACTCGAGCTCGCTCGCGAGGACCGGGGCCTCGAGCTCCAGTGCCGCCGGCTCCGTGGATTCCATCGACTCGAGCTCGCTCTCCGCCGTGGGGGGCGCGTCCTCGGCAGCCCTCTCGGCCACAGTGGGCTCGTCGAGCCCGATGAGCTCGGCCGCCGGGGCCTCGTCGTCGGTCTCGGGCTCGTCGAGCGCGATGGGGCCAGCCGCCTCGATCTCCTCGGCGGCGTCGACCTCGGGCTCGTCGAGCGCGATGGATCCGATCGTCTCGATCTCCTCGCGAGCGTCGATCTCGGGCTCGTCGAGCTCGAGGAGTCCCGTCGCCTCGACTTCGTCCTCAGCGCTCGCTTCGGGCTCGTCGAGCGCGATGGATCCGATCGTCTCATTCTCTTCGGGAGCGTCCACCTCGGGCTCGTCGAGCTCGAGGAGTCCCGTCGCCTCGACTTCGTCCTCAGCCCTCGCTTCGGGCTCGTCGAGCCGAATCGTCGCCGCGGCGTCGTGCTCCTCGCCGGCCTCGGCGGTCTCTTGCTCCTCGAGCTCGATCGTCGCCGTCGCCGGTTCGCTTTCGGTGGGCTCGTCGGACGTCGGAGCTTCGACGCTTCCCTCGGCCACTTCGGCGACCGCCGCGCTCGCCGACTCGTCCGCGAGCTCCGACGAGTCGGTGGGCGCGGTGACGGTGGCGGCCTCCACCGCATCGGCCAGGACGCGATCGAGGTCGTCCCGCCTGATCGGCTTGGGGAGCACGCGGGCAAACCCCGCCGCGAGCAGCTCCTCCCGCCGAGTCGGGTCGATGCTGAGCGCCACCAGCTCCGGTCCCTGTGCCGCGCCCTCGAGGGCGCTCGCGAGCCGACGGCCGGCATCGCCCGGATCGAACGACTCCTGGTCCGCGTCGACCAGGATCAGCGCGTAGCTCCTCCCGGCCATCCGCTCCAGCGCCGCGTCGAGCGTGGCTCGGGGATCGAGCTCGAGCTCGTGGGCCCCGACCGCTTCCTCGACTTCGGCGCGATCGCCCTGGCTGGCCCCGATCAGGAGCACCTGCGCCGCCTCCGACCGGGTCAAGCTGGCCAGGACCTCGTCGATCAGGTCGAACTGCGCCGCCGACTGGGCGTTCTTCGCTTCGGCCAGGCTGTGCCGGGTGATCAGGCCCGGCCCGCGGCCATCAGGATTCAGACTGGCCAGCGCCACCAGGGTGTCGTGGACTTCGTCCTGCGGCACCGGCTTCCGGAGGTAGGCCGCGAAGCCCGCGTGCCAGAGGCGCTTGCCCTCGCCCGGGCTGCCCACGGCCGTCACCATCACCAGCGCCACGGACGCCAGCTGGTCGTCGGCCTTCAGGTGCATCGCGAGCTCGGCGTGCGACGGCCGGACCGCGTAGTCGCTCAGCACGCAGGCCTGGAACGGGTCGCCGTCGGTGGCCGCGGCGCGAAGCAGCGTCTCGACCGAGGTGAGGTCGTCGCCGAACTCCACCGTCCATCCCGCGGCCTCGAGCTGCTCGGCGAAGCGCCGCCGGCTGGCCTGATCGGACTCGATCACCAGGGCGCGGCCGCTGCCGCACTGCTCCAGGGCCGCGGGCTGCGGCTCGGCTTCGACGGCGGGCATCGGCAGCCGGAACCAGAAGCGGCTGCCCTTGCCGATTTCGCTCTCCGCGCCCAGGTCGCCGCCCATCAGCTGGATCAGCTCGGCGCTCACCCGGAGGCCGAGTCCCGAGACGCCGAACGACCGATAGGGCGAGGCGTCGACGGGCACGTACTCGTTGAAGACCCGCGAGAGTCGCTCCTGGGGGAGCCCGATGCCGGTGTCCTCGACCGCGAAGCGGATCCGCGCCTTGCCGTCGATGCTCTCGCCGTCGGGCGCGACCTCGATCACCACCTCGCCCTGGCTGGTGGAGTTCATCGCGTGGCCGACCAGGTTGCCGAGCACCTGCCGGGTGCGGCCGGGGTCGCCCATGACGTGACGCGGGAGCTCGGGGCGCCAGTCGACCCGGAGCGCGAGGCCCCGCTCGTCCGCCCGCATCGCCATCGCCTTGGCCGTCTCCTCGACCATCGACTTCAGGTCGAACGCGATCGGCTCGATGGTGAGCCGATCGGCGACGATGCGGGAGAGGTCCAGCAGGTCGTTGAGGATGGTGGCCAGGCTCTCGCCGGCGAGGTGGATGCTCTTGGCGTACTGGCGGTGCCGGTCGCCGAGATCGGCGTCGAGCAGCAGTCCGGACATGCCGATCACCGCATTGAGCGGCGCCTTGAGCTCATGCCGCATCGCGAGCAGGTAGTCGCTGATCTCCGGTCGTCCGCCCGGGCCGGACGGCACCACCCGATGGGCGCCCGATCGACGTTCCCGCTCCGAATCCGACTCGAACATGATGTTCCCCTTCGAAGGACGTTAGGCGGTCGAGCGGGCGTGGAGCACGGCTTCCAGGGCTCGCTCGGCACGGCTCAGCTCGGCCGCCACGGACTGCATCCAGGCCCGCCGAGCCTCGGGATCCGGCTCGGGCAAGGCGCTACAGCGCTCACTCAAGGGCGTCGCCCCGACCAGCGCCGACATGCCGCGCAGGTCGCCGGCCGAGCGACCGATCCCGGCGCCGTCGCCCTCGGCGACGGCGCGCTCAAGCGCGGCCACCCGGAGGGGCGCTTCGGCGAGGAAGAGCGACACCAGCTGGCTGCCCATCCCCGCCCCGTCGCTGGCGAGCGCGTCCCGCAGCTGCTCCAGCGTGGCGGGGTCGATCGCGGGCCGGGCTTCGGGCGTGTCGGGCTCCACGGCGGCCGGCACCAGGGCCCGGAGCGCCGCCACGACGGCGCCGACGGTCTGCGCGACGGCCGTGAGCGAGCGCTCCAGGTCGGCGGGCTCGCCGGCGTCGAGCGCGAGACCGACGCCCTCGCACGCGGCGGCGACGCCGTCGGCGCCGATCAGCTTCGCCATTCCGGTCAGGTTCTCGGCGAGGGCGCGAGCCGTGGTCAGCTTGCTCTCGCTCGCGGCCTCCCGGAGCTCGGCGAGTCTGGCGGGCGCTTCCTGCAGGAAGGCGCGAGCCATCTGAATCGCGAGCTCGCTCCGCTCGGGGCCGGGCGCCAGCTGCGCCAGGAACGCCGCGCCGACCGGCTGGCCGGTGCGGTTGGTCGAGGGCGGCGGCTCGTCGAGGTTGATCGTGACGGTGGCGTCGGCCACCAGCTCCACCTTGGGCTCGGGCGTCGCGGGCCGGAACTGACTGCCGGAGATCCGCGCGTTCTGCGGTCGCTCGCCCAGCGCCGACGGATCGTCCCAGTCGTCGAAGGACTCCTGCTGGACGTGGGGCATGCCGGTGTCGACGAACTCCTCGGGCGCGGCCTTGAGCTCGAGCACCAGCCAGACCTGGGTGCCGGCGTCGCCGGCGGAGGTCGCGCCGGCGGAGCCCGAGAGCGCGGTCACCGCGCGATGGGTCACCCGCAGCCCGATCGCCGCCGGCTTGAGCGCCGCGCCGTCGGGCTCGGAGCCGGTCTCGAGCAGCGTCTGCATCCGGGCGAGCGTCTCGCCATCGACGCCGTGCCGTTGGTTCTCGACCACGAGGCGGACCGTGTCGGGCCCGGCGCCGCTCAGCCGCTCCGCCCTGAGCCAGAGCGGGCCGCCCGCCGCGATCGCGTTCCGCACCAGCGGGCGCAACGCCCGCTCGACCAGCGCGCGGTCGCCGAGCACTCGGGTCGGAACGCCGGGCGCCACCGTCACCTGCGCGGGCGGCGTCGCGAGCTCGGCGAGCTCCTGCAGCAGCTGATGGAGGTCGAACGGCTGCGGATCGGTCTCAATCGACTCGGCCCAACCCTGGCCGACGAACTCGAGATCCTCGCTGAAGCCGTCGCTCTCCGCCCGCCGGGCGAGACCCTGGAGTGTGCGGCCGAGGGTGCGCTCGGCATCGAGGAGGTGGGCCCGCATGCCTTCCACCGCGTCGCGCGCGGCGTGCTCCTCGTCGAGCGGGACGACTCGGCCGACCAGCAGGCTCGCGGGGCCGTTCGGTCCCGGATGGACCGCGCCCTCGACCCGGTACCAGGCGCTCCGTCCGCTCGGCTGGACCAGCCGGACTTCGACCTGGAGCGGGCTGGCATCGGCGGCCGCGCGTTCGATCGCCTGGTCGAGCGCGGCGCGATCGTCGGGGGCCGCGAGGTCGATCAGCGAGGTGGTCTCGGGCAACGCCGCCTCGCCGTAGCCGAGCAGGTCCGCCACGCGCTGGCTGAAGGTCCAGGCGCGGGTCGAGAGGTCGAGCTCCCACACCCCGTCGCGTGCGGCGCCGAAGAGGCGCTCGAAGCGCTCCTGGGCCACGCGCACGTGGGAGAGGAGCCGGTTGACCGCTCCGGCGGCCGTCTGCCATTCGGGTCCCGAGGACGGCGCCGTCACCATGGCCGGGGTGTGGCCGGCTTGAGCCGGCGCGAGGGCCGAGGCGAAGCGGGTCACCGGTCGCACGAGCCAGCGGTTGGTGAGCCACCAGCCGGCCAGGGCGAGGCCCGCGATCGCGAGCATCGTGAACAACAGGAGCAGCTGGAAGCTGCTCTCCACAGCGCGATAGGCCCCGCGGTCGGATCGCACCGACGCCAGGGTGTTCTGCTCGGCGAAGAGATCGGCGACGGCGAAGTCGACCCGGATGCTGTCGCCGCCGGCGAACGACGCGATCGAGGTCCGCGACGGCTCCCGGGAGGCGGGCTGCTCCGTCAGCTCGACCCGCGGCGCGCCCCCGAAGTCGCCGGCGAGATCGCCGCCCGAGAGTGGTCGGGCGGTGACCAGGTAGCCGCGGATCGGGCCGGTTCGGCTTCCGCCGGCCGGGAGCACCGGCGCCCCGGCGACCCAGAAGAGCCGGCCGTCGCGCCAGAGCAGACCGGCGGCGGGCTCGCCGTTGTCGAGGATCCGGAAGATCGGATTGCTGACCAGGCTGGAATCGATGCCGCCGGTCGCGGCGCGCCAGCGAAAGACGTTGCGGCCTTCGAGCGTGTAGAGGCCGACGAATCGCTCACCGCCGCTCCAGACGAGGCGCTCGACGAACGGGGGCCGATAGGTCGTGTCGGGGCGTTCCGCCAGCCGGCCAAGGTCGGCGTAGAGAGCGTCGGAGAAGGCCGCGTCGCGGAGCCGCGTCTCGGAGCGGGTGGTGAGCTGCTCGAGGTGGCCGCGCAGCTGGGTCGCCAGCCGGGCGTTCTGAGTCCGCTCGAGCTCGGTGACGGCACTCTTGGCGCGCCAGGACGCGAAGCCGGCGAGCAGGATCAGGCCGACGGCCGCCGCCACGAAGGCGATCCCGGTGCTCCGGCGCAGCGACCAGTCGCGGAGGCGCAGCCGTCGCGACCGCCGCTCGCGCGAGGCGGATCGGCCGGCTCGAGATGCGGTAGTGCCGTTGGAACCCGATGCCATCACCACTCCTGCTCTTCCCGGGGAAACGGGCGCTCACAACCGGGAATTCGGGATGCATAAGTCGGGCTTCGGGCGGGCGGGGCGGTCCGCTGCTCTGGGTTGTGCTGGATTATGTCAATTAATGCAGGATGATTCAGTTAGTAGTTTTTATCCATACTCCTCATGGTGTCAGGCCGGAATCACAGTGCGTAAGCCCTTTTATGGTTGTTGTTTAAAGCAACGTACGCTGGGCGGGACAGGTCACTAATTCGATGCCAGCAATGCCTCGATCCATTGACTCGAATGTCGCCTTTCCGGGCACTTGCCGGCGGGGTTCCCTGCCATGGCGACCCTTCGAGGCCCGGCTGCTCTATGGGATTTTGCAGGTAGGGGCTGTGCAAGTCGCGGCAGCCCCCCGGCGAGAGGCCATCAGCGAGCTAGCGGACAGGCCAGATCGGGATCACGACCCGGGTCCGCTCCCACTCGAGCACCAGGCCGACCGTGTCCCCGCCCCGGGGCTCGATCGCGAAGCGAAGCTGCTCGACGTGGTCGCCGGTCGAGCCGACGGGCACCGTCGCCCGACCGAGCTCCCGGCTTCTCACCGCGTCGGTGTACTCCGACTCGATGCCCCACTGACTGGTCGAGCCGTTGGCGATGATCTCCCAACTCCGTGGGCCAGGCACCGAGTAGATCGAGAGCTTGCCGTCTGCCGCGCGCACGCCGGCCACCGAGATCGGCCCGGTGAAGCGGAGCGTGGTCGGCTCGTTGGCTCCGGTCCGCCAGAGCTCGCCGAATGGAATCGCCGGGCCACCGATCATGGTTCGACCGCGGGCGGACGGCGCGCCGTAGCACAGCTTGGCGTCGACTTCGCCGACGGCGAAGCGGATCGAGCGCATCGGGCTCGCCCGGGGCAGGTAGCTCGGCACCCAGGCCCAATTGCGATGACAGGGCAGTCTGACGCCGAGCTCTCCCGACGCGTCGATGGCCGTCAGACCGATCGGCGCCACCAGCGCGAGGAGCAGGACCAGCGAGGCGAGCGGCCGACCGATCCAGGCCCCGAGCACCAGGAACGCCACCGCGAGGAGGACGATCGTGAGCACGCCGGCAAGGAGCACCAGGCCGAGTTGGACGCCCGGCGAGACGCCGGGGAGCAGCCTGAGCACCACGACCAGCAGCACGCCGGCCGCTACGGCCAGCCATCGGGCGCGCCGTCGAGTCACCAGCCTCGCCGCTCCCGCAGCGCGAGGACGTGCCCGATGTGGTGGTCGCCGTGCCAGGCGTAGGTGGCGATGGCGCGCTCGAGAGAGACCTCGATTCCATCTTCCGGGTGGAAGAAGGTGCGCCGGAGCGCGGCGGCGTCCAGCGATCTGAGCAGCACGACCCAGCGCTCGTGGAGCCGGGCCAGGAGCGTGAGCGAGACTCCGATCTCCATCCCGTAGTCGGCGCCCCGCGCCCAGCCGTCCTGATCGTACGGCTTGATGACGGGTCGCTCCTCGGTGAGCGCGAGGCGGCAGCGGCCATAGGCGTTCAGATGACTGTCCGCCAGGTGATGGACCAGCTGGCGGACGGTCCAGCCGCCGTCCCGGTACGGTGTATCGAGCTGCGGGCGGGAGAGACCGGAAGCGGCCGCCTCGAGCCGGGCGGGCTGGGTGGCGATCCGATCGATCAGCGCCGCGCGGGCAGCGTCGTCGGCCGGGGCGTCGTAGCGAAAGGGGCCGATCGGGTAGCGGAGATCCGGGGTCAGATGCGCCTCGAGTAGTTGAGCTCCATCAGCTCCCGCGCCCTGCGGAGCCCTGCCGCGCCCAGAAGAGCGCCGAGCAGCTCGACCGCCGCGAGCCCCAGGAAGAACCTCGAGTACTCCCGCGCGAGCACCATCGCGATCACCCGGCCCACCGCCATCCCGCTGAAGGCCGCGACCTGTGCGGCCAGGGCCGAGCGAACCCAGCGACCGCGGGACGCCGCGACGAAGAAGTACAGGCCGAGCCCGATCTGGAGGCCGCCGTACATGGCGCGCAGCTCGGTGAGGAGGGTCGGTGGCAGCCGGTTCGCGCCGGTCAGACGCCCGATCGTCTCCGGCGCATAGAAGAGGTAGGCCCCGAGACCGAGGAAGACGAGGCCGGCCACGACCAGCGAGAGTCGGGGAAGACTCATCGACGCCCTTCCGGATCGCCGGAGGCCCGCGTCGTCGTGAGCAGACGGACGGCGTCCCTCACCAGCACGATGCTGCCGTCGGCCGGGATCTGGACGTAGAGATCCCGTCCGGTCTTCGAGAGCTCGGGGTACTGACTGCCGACCCGTGCCATCATGGTCGCGAGCAGGAACTCGGGGAAGGGAAACCCGTTCACCACGAGACTCCGCAGGTGGAACCGCGCGATCTCGCGTCCCGTGCGATCCAGGGTGACGTCCGCGACGACGACGGTGTTGCTGTCGACCATCGCGGCCAGCGGACCGAGCAGCGCGCGGGCCTCCGGAGGCAGATCGCGCAGCCGGCCGGAGACCTCGATGTGAGTCGAGTCGACGGCCACGAGGATGCCGACCGAGTCGGGAATCCCCGCGCCGCCCAGGCGGGCGAGGAGGTAGGAGGCCCAGTCTCCAGGCGCCACGAGGCCTTCGGGCAGCGTGCGGTCGACGAAGACGGAATCGACGGTCGCGGCCGCCCGCCCGACCCCGGCGCTGGAGAGATGCCGGGAGGGCGGATCCTGCGCCACGGCACCCGTCGTGGCGACCAGCGTGAAGAGCAGGATGCTCGAGGCGACCTTCGTCATGCCAGCTGCTGTCTCTCTCGATCGGCTTTCGTCAGGTACCACGCCAGCAGCACGGCGCCGATCGAGACGCCCATGTCGGCCACGTTGAAGGTCCAGAACCTCCAATCACCGACACCCATGTCGATGAAGTCCACCACGCCCCGGGTCGAGCGAATCCGGTCGGCGAGATTGCCGATCGCTCCACCCATCACCAGCGCGAGCCCGACGATCAGTCCGGGATAGCGGTGATCGGCCCGGCGATAGAGTCGGCTCAGCACCAGGACCGCGAGGACAGCGGTCAGGCTGAAGACGATGCGCGAATGCTCCCCGACCGTGATCCCGGTGGCGGCTCCGCGATTGTAGGCCAGCGTGAAGCGGAGGTAGTCCCCGATCACCTGCTCGGGCACGAACGGAACGAGGTGACTCTCGGCCAGGTCCTTGGTGGCGCAATCGGTCAGCAGGAGCACCACGAGCAGTGGCCAGAAGATCCTGGCTTTTCTGAGCTTCGCCATGCTATCGAATCTTCTCCCGCTTCGGCCAGAAGGGAAGCCGCCACCCGCCCCGCCCGGCGCCGGGGTCAGGACCGGTCGTCGACGGTCGGCCTAAACGCTGGCGCGATACGGGCTTTCGTGGCCTGCTCGAAGGCGTAGGCGAAGCCCAGCAGACGCGCTTCCGTCCAGGCGTCGCCGAAGAAGGAGAAGCCGATCGGCAGCCCATCCACTCTCCCGGCGGGCACGGTGACGTGGGGGAAGCCCGCGATCGCCGCATAGGACGAGTCGCCGCCGGTGAACCGGTCGCCGTTGACGAGGTCGATCGGCCAGGCCGGCCCTCCCGTTATGCAGACGACCGCGTCGAGCCGATGTCGCGCCAGCATGCCCCGCAGGTTGCCGCGAACCACCGACCGGAGCCGCTGGCGGGCGGCGCGGTACTTCGGATCCGCGAGCCCGCCCCGCTTGGCGGCTTCGAGAAAGTGCTCCTGCCCGAAGAACCTGAGCTCCCGGTCGCGATGCTCTTCGTTGAAGCGGATCAGGTCGTCGATGGTCCTGGCCCGGGCGGTCGAGCCGCGGTTGGCCAGGTACTTGTTGAGGCCGTCCTTGAGCTCGAAGAAGAAGAGCTCGAGCTCGTCGCCAGAGTAGCGATCGATGGAGGGCAGGTTGGCGGGATCCACCAACACCGCCCCGGCCTCCTTCAAAGCGTCGACGGCGTTGGCCAGCACCGGGTCCACCTTGGGGCCGAGACCGAGCCCTTCCCGGTGGACGCCGAGCCGGGCGCCGCGGAGCGCGTCGCGGGTCAGGCCGCTGGCGTAGTCGCCGGTCGAGTGGCCCCGGCTCGCGGCCGTGGCCGGGTCGTCGGGATCGACGCCGACGAGGGCGCCGAGGAGGAGGGCCGCGTCGGTGACGGTGCGACACATCGGACCGGCGGTGTCCTGAGTGGCGGAAATCGGGATGATGCCAGAGCGGCTCCAGAGCCCGACCGTCGGCTTGACGCCGACGATCCCGTTGGCGGACGACGGGCAGACGATGGAGCCGTCGGTCTCGGTGCCGATGGTGAGGGCGGCCAGATTGGCCGAGGCGGCCGAGCCGGAGCCGGAGCTCGAGCCGCACGGGCTCCGGTCGAGCACGTTGGGGTTCCGGACCTGCCCGCCCCGTCCGCTCCAACCACTCGACGAGCGCTGGCCCCGGAAGTTGGCCCATTCGCTCAGGTTGGCCTTGCCGAGCAGGACGGCGCCGGCCTCGCGGAGCCGCGCGACGATGAACGCGTCACGCGGGGCGGGGGACCCCTCGAGGGCGAGGGAGCCGGCCGTGGTCTGCATCCGGTCCCCGGAATCGATGTTGTCCTTGATGAGGATCGGAATCCCGTGCAACGGCCCGCGGATCCGGCCGTCGCGCCGCTCGCGGTCCCGCTCCGCGGCGATCGCCCGCGCGTCCGGATTGGTTTCGATCACGGCCTTGAGCGTCGGCCCGCGGCGATCGATCGCTTCGATCCGCTCGAGATAGAGCTCGGTGATCCGCTCGGCCGTCCAGCGACCGGAGCGCATCCCGTCGGCGAGGCTCGAGACGGTCGCCTCCTCGAGCTCGAACGCTTGCGCGGCGATCGGATCCGGTCCCCGGCCGCGGGTAGCCGCTTCGGCGGTCGAAGGGAGCCGGGAGGCAAGGCCGCCCACCAGCGTGGTCTGGAGGAAGGTTCGTCGCTTCACGCATCGCTCCGGGTCGGGACGACTCAATGGTAGCGCAGTCTGGCGGCCGCTCTAGGGGGCCGCTAGGTTGCCGGCTCCTCCGGACGGGTCCACGCGCATGCAGGCCGAGGGTCTCTCGCTCAAAGGCGTTCTGGTTCGCCTGGTCGGATCGTTGGCTCTGGTCTACGCCACGTTCAACCCGGAAGGTCATTCGTTCTTCCATTGGGCGATCGCGCCGATCGGCTCGACGGCCGGCGGCGCGGCCACGGCGCAGCTGCCGATCAAGCTGTTGGTCGGGTTGCTGCTGCTCGCGGGGTGGGTGGTGTTCCTTCAGACCACCCGTCGCTCGATCGGGTTGAAGGGCGCCATCCTGGTGCTCGCGATCCTGGCCACCATCATCTGGGCTCTGATCGACTCGAACCTGCTCCAGGCCGACAGCAGCCGCGCGATCGCGCACCTGGTCCTGGTCGGACTGGCGCTGGTGCTGACCCTCGGCATGTCATGGTCGCATCTGAGCCGTAAGCTGACCGGTCAGGTCGACACCGACGACATCGACTGACGGCGCCGTCGCTCAGTCGGGGTTGGCCACGCTCCGGGAGCCGCGGATCACCGCCCGGATGGCCTTGGTCCAACCGTCCGCGTCGGCGGGCGGCTCGAACGACCAGGTCTCCCTGGCGCCTCCCGAGCCGGCGTTGATCCGCACCCGCCCGCCGTCGCGGCTGACCTGATAGAAGCGGCGGCTGGTCGGCGTGATCTCGATCCCGACCTTCTCGTTCTTGTAGATCAGCACCATGTGTCGGGTGACCACGATCGAGGCGACCCGATCGTCCCAGCCCGCGTCTCGCTCGCCGACGTCGTGGGTGTAGCGGAAGGTGAGATTGGCGGCGCGGAAGAGCACGGTGTCGGCGACCAGCTCCGCTTCCCGCTCCGGCGGCAGCACGCTGGTGTCGGGCGGCGCGCAGGCGAGCAGGATCGCGGCCAGCGCGGCCGCGCCAGCCCCGGCGACGCGGCTCACCCGGCGCGCTTCAGAAAGTCGATCGTCACTCGGGCCAGCTCCTCACCCCGCTCCTCCTGGAGGAAGTGTCCCGCCCCGCGGATCACGGTGTGGGGCTGACCGCTGGCGCCCGGGACCCGTCGCTGGAAGATCAGGTCGCCGCCACGGGTGATCGGATCGCCGTCGCTGAACGCGGTGAGCAGCGGCTTCCGCCAGCGCTCGAGCTCCTTCCAGGCCCGCTCGTTCTCCGCGCTCTCGGGGTCGCTGGCGTCGATCGGCACCAGCATCGGGAAGGCGCGAGCGCCGGCCGTGAAGCTCTGGTCCGGAAACGGCGCGTCGTAGGCCGCCTCCACCTCGGGCGGAATGGCCTCGAGGCAGGTCTTCCGGACCACCTTGCCCGCCAGGAACTCGGGGACCCGCTGCGAGTACTCGCGCCACCGGAGAAACGCCTCCGGCATCGGGAGCGACGCGCTCGGCAGCGCGGTGTTGGCGACGACGATGCTCGAGAAGCGGGCGGGCTCGCTGGCCACGAGGCGAAGCCCGATCAGGCCGCCCCAGTCCTGGCCCAGGAGCGCGATCCGGTCGAGGCCGACCGCGTCGAGCAGGCCACGCATCGTGTCGAGGTGGAGGCGATACGAATAGTCCTCGACCCGCGGCAGCTTGTCGGAGCGACCGAAACCGACGAAGTCGGGCGCGACGACGCGAAAGCCGGCCGCCGCGAGCGGCGGGATCATCCGGCGGTAGAGATAGCTCCAGGTCGGCTCGCCGTGGAGGAGCAGCACCACCCGGCCGTCCCGCGGGCCCTCGTCGACGAAGTGGAGGCGGAGCCCGCCGACGGTGGCGTAGTGGGGCTCGAAGGGGAAGTCGGGCAGCCCCTCGAACCGCTCGTCCGGCGTCCGGAGCGCGGCGCTCGACATCAGGTCCGGCGTGCCGCGGGCGCGCCCCGCACGAAGGCGATGAAGTCGGTCGGGTTGGGCTCGGCGCCGGCGGTCCGGAGATCCTTGGCGATCTGGCCGCGGTGGTAGCTCCCATGGAGGCAGACGTGCAGCAGGATGTCCTCCACGGTCGAGGTGAACTCCTCCCCGGCGGAGTTGCGATAGCGACAGTCCCGCTGGAGATCGTCCGGTCCGAGGCGTCGGACCAGCGCGGTGAGCCCGGCCAGGTTCTGCTCGGCCACACGCTCGCACTCGTCGAGGGTCAGCGTGGGCCAGACCTTCATGGCCGCGGGGCGGCCCTCGAGCCGGGCCAACCAGACGTGCTCGGCCGCGAGGACGTGGGCCAGGAGGTCGACCGCGGGGCCAGCCGAGGGACCGGCGGCGCGAAGCGCCGCGAGCGCCCGTTGGTCGGCCCATCCGAGATGGGCCACCAGGCGAGTGAGGTGGCTCACGAGCCGCGGGGCGAGAAGTCCTGGAGCTCGGTCGGCCTCGGGGCGCTCAGCGCCGCGCCGTAGCGGCAGGCGTCGACGTACGGCTTCTCGATCCGGGCGCACTCCTGCTCCCTGAGATCGATGGACCGCCGGAGGACCGAGATCTCCTCGCCGATCGCGACGTAGCAGGCCACCGCCAGGGCCCGATCGGTCAGGCGCTGGCAGAAGTCGATCCCGTCGTCGGCCGAGGCGGTGACGTCGATGAAGTTCTTGACCACGCCGACGAAGCACCAGGCGCGATGGTCGGGGTTGCCCATCATGCAGAGCTCGCTCGCCTTGACCGGATCGCGCACGGTGAAGCCGCTCACGTAGGTGCCGATGCCCTGGTAGCACGCGGGCACCATGGCCTCCGGCGCGTCGTCGCAGGCGGCGGCGATCTTGCCGAAGTCGGAGCCGACCTGCTCGATGATGATTCCTGCCTGCATTCCGTAGCAGGAGCGCTGGTAGCGGACGTCGAGCGCCGAGCAGGGATAGAGCGGATCGGCCGAGTCGCGGATCGCGAACGGCTGGCTCATGGTCATGTCCATCTCCGACATGCCCGCGTGGTCGGCGTGCTCACCGTGGTCCTGGTGCTGCTCGGCGGCCTGATGGTCGGCGTGCTCGTCGGCCGCCTGATGCTCCTCGTGCTCGTTCCGGCTCCCGCCGTGGGGATGATGCGACTGCCCGCGGCCCGCCACGATGAACTCCATGAAGGCGCCACCGTAGCAGGACTCGGAGTCCCAGGTGGAGTGGAGCCAGTCGCAGCCGTGGAGCGCGCGGGGCAGGTGCTGGTCGTTGGCGGCCACGAGGCCATGGCCGATGCCGTGGACGCACTGGAAACGGAGCCAGGTGCTGCTCTGCACGGCGGGAATCAGCTCGCAGAGCCCGGCCACGGTGACGCTGTCGGTCCCGTTGGCGTCGAGGTAGGCCTGGACCACGCCGTGGTAGCACCCGGACTGGAAGAGACCGGTGCAGCGCTCGTAGACGGCGCCGACGTCCTGGCCCGGCTTCCAGGCGTTGATCCCGACGACGTGGGTGTAGTCGTGGCCGCGGGCGCGAATCGCTTCCTGCCGGTTGCTTAAGACGCTCAGGGCGTCCATCGCCAGGCGGACCTCGCCCTTCTCGGTGACGGCGAGGAGGATCTCCTCGTAACAGGTGCGCTTGGCGGCGCCCTGCACCAGGCGGCAGCGCGCCTCGGCGAAGTCGGCCATGGCGACGGAGTCGCCGGTGGCGAGCGGGCCTTCGAGCGCGCGCTCGAGCGGCGGATCGGCCAGACCCGGCACGAGCACGCCCTGCTGGCGGGCGGCCACGAGGCCGCCGACGGCCAGCACCGCGACCACGATGAGGATTCCCATGATCTTCTTCATCCTGCGTTGTCCCTCTGACCAGAACTCGGTTGGGAATCTATCCCGTTAGGTGCCCCCATGCGAAAACCGCCGCGGCGTCGAGGCCGCGGCGGTGCCGGTAGCGGATCGGGCGGCGCGCGCTCAGCGCTTGGGGGCCCGTCCGTAGCGCTGCACGTGCTTGAGCCAGGCCAGCGCCTTGTCGAAGGCCTTGCGCTTGCCGCCGTGGCTCGCGTCACCGAAGAAGGCGGTGAACTTGGGCCGGGTGCCGCGCGGCGTGGGGTGATACCCGTAGCGGCAGAACCATCCGAACGTGCGCGTGCTCGGTTGATCGATCCGCGAGATGCCGGGAACCTTGCCGCCCGCCCGCGACTTGGTTGCCGGCTTTCGCGTACGAGAACGTGTCGAAGTTCGACGAGTCGCCATTCCTGTGCCCGCTCGGGGTGAGTTTCTGGATTCGGTGCGCCCTATTATGCGCCCAGTTTCGGGATTGCGGAAGGGGGCCGTTTCGCCCCCCTTGTTCGCCCCGCCAACCGGCCCTAACGCTGCTCGCCGGGTCGGTTGACCGAGGCGTCGACGGGCGACGTCGGCACCACGTCGTCTCGGAGATACTGGTTCAAAAAGTCGAGGATGTCCAGCATCACGCGGGCGACGTTCTGCCGGCCGTAGACGTAGTAGGTCTCGCCGGGATAGACCTGGTAGCGCACCACTTTGTTCTGCTTGTCGAGCGCGTGGGCGAACTCCTGCGAGGCCGGAATCGGCGCCACGCCCGGCCGCCACGAGTCGCCCCGCCCTTCGCCGTGGATCAGGAACACGGGGGCGATGACCCGGTCCGCCGAGAAGATCGACGAGTTGCGGCGATAGACGGCGGCGCTGTCGGGGTACGGTCCCCACTCGTAGGCGAGCAGCTTGGTGTGCTGCAGCTCGGTGTTGTAGTCCTGGAAGCTGACCCAGTCCGCGTATCCCGACTGGGGGATCGCCGCCTGGAAGACCTCGGGCGCGTGCGCGACGGCGCCCATGCTGATGATCCCGCCATAGCTGATGCCGGTGATCCCGAGTCGATCGCCGTCGACCTCGGGCATCCGACGGAGCAACGCCGCCGCGGCGACGATGTCGCGGAGATCGCAGTGGGTCCAGCAGGGGTTGTTGGCGTCCTCGAACGTCTTGCCGTAGCCGGAGCTGCCGCGGATGTTGGGCGCCAGCACCACGAATCCCATCCGGGCGAGGAACTGCGGCTGCGCGAGATAGGTGTCGCTGAACTGCCCGGTGGGTCCGCCGTGCGCGTAGACGATGGCCGGCACCCGGACACCGGGCTCGAGATTCGGCGGGCGGAAGAGATAGGCCGAGATTCGGAACTCGTCGCTCCGATACTCGATCTTCTCGGGCACGATGAGACGGCCCTCGTCGCTCGGATCGATCGAGACGGTGAGGCGGCGGGGATCGCTTCCGTCGGCGGCGACGAGGTGGAGATCCTGCGGCCGCGTGGGCGTCGCCATCGCGTAGGCGATCCGCCGCCCGTCGCGCGACCAGGCCGGCCCGCTCACGACGCCCCGCTCCACGGGCACGATCACGCGCGGGCTGCCGCCCGCGGCCGGGACCGTGCGGAGGTCGACGGTGCCGTTCCGGTTCGAGGTGAACACCACGGTCCGTCCGTCCGGCGACCAGGCCGCGTCGTCCTGGTCGGCGGACTCGGGCGCGAGCGCGCGCGGCGCGCCGCCGTCGAGGCCCGCCACCCAATAGTTGAGCCAGCCGCTCCGGTGCGAGCGGAAGAGCACCGAGCGCCCGTCGGGCGACACCAGCGGATAGCCGAACCGCGCCCTGGTGCCGATCGTCCCGTAGTCGAAGAGGTCGCGATCGGTGGCGATCACCCGGGAGGTGCCTCCGGTCGCGGGCATCACCAGGATCTCGTGGTCCGCCCAGCGGTCGTCGGAGCGCACGTACACCAGCTGCCGGCCGTCGGGCGTCCAGGCCGGGTAGGTCTCGTAGCGGGGATCGTCGGTGAGTCGCGAGACCGCGCCCGAGGCGACGTCGACCCGCCAGAGATCGAACTGGCCATAGCGGAGCGCCGAGAAGGCGATCGAGCGTCCATCGGGCGAGAACGCCAGCGCGTTGATCCGCGCGCCCAGCCGGGTCAGCTGGCGGGTGGTGCCGCTGGTCAGGTCGGCCAGCCAGATCTCGGGGTTGCCGCTCGTGTTCGAGAGGTAGGCGACCAGCCCGCCGGCTGGCGCGGCGCGGAGCAACGATCCGCCCACCCCGTCGATCACCCGACGCGGCGGCCCGCCGTCGGGGTCCACGCCCCAGAGCGCGGGACCGCCGAGACTCGAGGGATAGAGGAGGCGGCCGTCGCCGGTCCAGAACGGATCGCCGGCGAGCATCGAGCTCACGCCGGCGAGCCGCCGGGCGACGTCGGCCGGGTTCTCGGCTTGAGCCGTGGCGCGGCCGGGTGCCAGGGTGAGCGCCCCGACGAGCGCGGCGAGCGAGATCGAAATCGAACGCATGCCCGGTCTCCTAGCGGCCCGACTCCGCGGCCACGCCGCGGTCGGTCCGGTCCTTGAGGTACTGGTCGAAGAAGTCCAGCATGTCGAGGAACATCTTCCGCTGGTTGGCGCGGCTGGACACGTAGTAGTTCTCGTTGGGATAGGTCTGGTAGCGGAACACCTTGTAGTAGCGCTCCAGCTGCTCGGCGAATCGGGCGGAGGCGTGCGACCCGGGGAAGCGGCCCTCGCCGTGCACCAGCATGATCGGGGTCTGGACGTCGGCGATCGAGAAGTAGGGCGAGCTCCGCCGATAGATCGCCTCGGTGCCGGCCCCGAGCTTGCCGAACTCGTAGTCGAGCAGCTTGAGGTGCCGGTACTCCTGCTCCTGGTAGAAGTCGAGCCAGTCGCCGTAGCCGGACGCCGCGACCGCCGCCTGGAAATACCCGGGAGCGAACGCCACCGCCGACATCGTCATGCAGCCGCCGTAGCTGGTTCCGGTGATCCCGATCCGCCCCGCGTCCACGTAGTCGAGCCGCTTCAGGAACTCGGCCCCCGCCTTGACGTCCTCCAGGTCGGCGTGGCCCCACTCGCGGTTGTTGGCGTCCTCGAAGGCGCGGCCGTAGCCCGAGCTGCCCCGGATGTTGGGCAGGAGCAGCGCGTAGCCCTGGCTCACGAAGAACTGGACCTGGGTCTGATAGGTATCGTTGAACTGCGAGGTGGGGCCTCCATGGATGTAGAGGATGCCCGGCACCCGCTGGCCCGGCGCCACCTTCGGCCGGTAGAGGTAGGCGGAGATCTCGAGCCCGTCGCTGCTCTTGTACTTGACCTTCTCCGGCGTGACCAGGTCGGCAGTCCCGACGCCGAGCCCTTCGGAGACGGTCAGTCGGGTCGGCGCCCCGCCGGCGAGCGGCGCCACGTAGAGGTCGGCGGCGCTGGTCGGGGTCGACATCGTGAAGGCCACTCGCCTCCCGTCGGGCGACACGTCGGGGTTGGAGATCACGCCGAGCCCGTTGGGCGGCGCGACCAGCACCCTCGGAGCCCCGCCACCGGCGGCCACGACCCGGAGATCGTGGGTGCCGTCGTGGTTGGAGACGTAGATCACCGAGCGCCCGTCCGGCGACCAGGCGCCGTCCGACTGGTCGGCCGCCTCGGCCGCGAGCTGCCGGGCCGCGCCGCCCTCGAGCGGCGCCACCCAGTAGTTGATCCAGCCGCTCCGGTGGGAGCGGAAGAGCACCTGCCGGCCGTCGGGCGAGACCATCGGATATCCGAAGGTGCGCCCCGCGCCGTAGTCGAAGAAGCTGGTGTCCCTGGCCACCAGCCGCGCGGCGCCGCCGCCGGCCGGGATCGCCATGATGTCGTGATCGACCCAGCGCTCGTCGAGCTGGACGTAGAGCAGGGTCCGCCCGTCGGGCGTCCACGAGGGGAAGACCTCGTAGCGTCCGTCGGTGGTGAGCCGCTTGGTGGCCCCGGTCGGCACCGCGACGGTCCAGATGTCGTACGAGCCGTAGCGGTCGCCGGCGAAGGCGATCGAGCGCCCGTCGGGCGACCAGCTCATGGAGTTGATCCGGGTCTGGCCGAGCGCGGTGAGCTGGAGCGAGCGGCCGTTCCTGGTCGACCAGAGCCAGATCTCGGTCGCCCCGGTCTTGCCCGACGCGTAGGCGACCCACTCGCCGGTCGGGCTCCATTGCGCCATGTAGGCCGACTGATAGGGGACGGTGCCGAGGCTCTCGACCATCCGTCTCGGGAAGCCCGACCCGTCCGGGCTCACGCTCCACAGCCCGGCGCCGCCGCCCAGGCCCGACTGGATCATCAGGCTGGTGCCGTCGGGCGCCCAACGCGGCTCGCCGGAGACCACCGAGCGGACGGAGAGCAGGCGGTCGGCGGACTCGCCCGGCGACTGGGCCGTTAGGCCCGGCGCGGCGGCCAGCGCGAGGAGGGCGACGAGCCCGGAACCGGCGGACGAAGCGGGGTGGAAACGCGACATGGGAGACCTCGACGATGGCCCGAGTGGGACGATCGAACGGCATCGGAGCCGCGGCCCGATCGGGCGACCTGGCTCGCGAACCTGACTCGCTCGGCGGGGAACGGATGACCGACCCAGGCAAGGTATCGCCGGCCGAGCCGCCGGGCGAGATCCCGCGCCGTTGTTTCCCCGCGCCGCGGGGCGATACCTTCTGGCCCTCGATGCTTCGACCGCTTCCCCTCCCGTGACCGATCCGTCGGCGCTCCCGCCGGACGAGCTCGTCGCCCGCTTGAAGGCGCTCGAGCGGGCCGCGCGTCCGCTCGAGCCGGGGGCGACCAGACGGCGGGGGCTCCGCGGGCCGGTGCTGGCGCACGCGGAGCGGTTCCTCCGGTCGATCGCCAACCTGCCGGCCTTCCACGAAACCGAGGACAAGGCGGCCGGGCTCCTCGACTTCCCGATCGAGGAGGGGGGCGCGTCGATCGCCGAGGTGCTCGAGGTCCTCGAGCGGGAGGTCGAGCGTCCGGGTCTCAACCCGGCTTCCGGCGGTCATCTGGCCTACATCCCCGGCGGCGGTCTCTACCATTCCGCCCTGGCAGATTACCTCGCCGCGGTCGCCAACAAGTACGCGGGCGTCTTCTTCACCGGGCCGGGCCCGGTCCGGATGGAGAACCAGCTGCTCCGCTGGATGGCCGACCTGGTCGGCTACCCGGCCGGGGCGGGCGGCAACCTCGCGTCGGGTGGCAGCATCGCCAACCTGATCGCGGTGGTGACGGCGCGGGATGCCCACGGGTTGAAGGGCGCTGACTTCGCCCGCACCGTGGTCTATCTGACTCACCAGGCCCACCATTGCGTCGACAAGGCGCTTCGGGTGGCCGGCCTGGGTGAGACCGTCCGCCGCTATCTCCCCACCGACGATCGCTATCGGATGCAGCCCGAGCTGCTCGCCAGGGCGATCGCCGAGGATCGAGCGAGCGGACTGAAGCCCTGGCTGGTGATCGCTTCCGCCGGCACCACGGACGTGGGCGCGGTCGACCCGCTCGACGCGATCGCCACCGTCGCCGAGCGGGAGAGCTGCTGGCTCCACGTCGACGCGGCGTATGGCGGCTTCTTCCTGCTCACCGAGCGGGGGCGGGCGCTGCTCGCCGGCATCGAGCGGTCGGACTCGGTGGTGATGGATCCCCACAAGGGGCTCTTCCTGCCGTACGGCCTCGGCGTCGTGCTGGTCCGCGATCGCGCGCCGCTCCTCGCCGCCCATCACTACCAGGCGAACTACATGCAGGACGCGGCCCGGCACGCGAGCGAGGTGTCGCCGGCGGACGTCTCGCCCGAGCTGACCAAGCACTTCCGCGCGCTCCGGCTCTGGCTGCCGCTCCAGCTCCTGGGCGTCGCGCCGTTTCGGGCCGCTCTCGAAGAGAAGCTCCTGCTCGCCCGGTACTTCCACCGTCGAATCCGGGAGGCGGACTTCGAAGTCGGCCCGCCACCCGAGCTCTCGGTCGTGACCTATCGCTACGTGCCGAAGCGCTATCGCGAGGACCCGGACGCCCATCTCGACGCGATCAACGCCGCCAATCAGCGGATCGTCGACGAGGTTCGCCGTGACGGGCGGGTCTTCCTCTCCTCGACGATGCTCGAGGGCCGCTTCACCCTCCGGCTGGTGACCCTGGCGTTCCGAACCCACCGGCGCACCGTCGATCTGGCGCTCGAGATTCTGGCCCGGCAGGCCGCCGCGCTCGAGCGCTGAGCCGAAGCGGCCGCGCTACCGCCCTACAAGGAGCCCGACTCGTGAAACCGCACCCGCACTCCACTCTGGAATCGGCCCGCTCGCGGCTGGTGGGCGGCCTCCTGCTCGGCGCGGCGGCCGCCATCGCGCCGGGTGGGCTGCACGCGCAGACCGCCATCGACACGGCCAAGGTCGACCAGGTGTTCGCCAAGTTCCTCGGGAACGACTCGCCCGGCTGCGCGCTCGGCGTGTACCGGGCCGGCTCGATCGTGTTCGCCCGGGGCTACGGGATGGCCGACCTCGAGCGCAGTGTGGCGATCACGCCGTCGACCCTCTTCGACCTCGGGTCGACCTCGAAGCAGTTCACCGCCGCGGCGATCGCGCTCCTGGTGGCGGACGGCAAGGTCCGTTTCGAGGACGACATCCGCCGCTACGTCCCCGAGGTCCCCGACTTCGGCACCCCGATCACGCTCGATCATCTGGTCCGGCACACCAGCGGCCTCCGGGACTACATCGGGCTCCTCAACTTCGGCGGCCGGCGCATCGACGACGCCAGCAACGACGCCGAAGCGCTGCGGATCATCGGCCGGCAACGGGCCCTGAACTTCGCGCCCGGGACGGAGTGGGACTACTCCAACAGCGGGTTCTTCCTGCTCTCGATCGTGGTCGAGCGGGTGACGGGCAAGAACCTGGCGGAGTTCGCGCGGGAGCGGATCTTCCGGCCCCTCGGCATGAACCGAACCGACTTCCGCAACGACCACACGGCGATCCTCCGCGGCCGGGCGCTCGGCTACAGTCCCGGTGAGCAGGGCGGCCTGATCAACGACGTGCCCAATTGGGATCAGCTCGGTGACGGGGCGGTCTGGAGCTCGGTCGAGGAGCTGGCCCGCTGGGACGCCAACTTCTACGAGCCGAAGGTCGGCGGGCAGGCGATGCTGGACCGGCTGCAGGAGCTCGGTCACCTGAACGACGGCAAGCCGCACGGCTACGGCCGGGGTCTCTTTCTCGACCAGTACCGGGGCCTCGCCCGGGTCCATCATGGAGGCGCGTGGGGCGGCTACCGGGCGATGCTGATGCGCTTTCCCAGCGAGCGGACCTCGATCGCGCTCACCTGCAACGTCGCCACGGCCGGGACGCAGGGCCTGGCCGAGGGCGTGGCGGACGTGATCCTGGCGGAGAAGCTGGCTCCGGCTGAAGCCAAGGCCCGGGAGACCGAGTCGACCGCGGCGGCCGGAATGCCGGCGCGGGAGCGCGCGCCGTACCTCGGTCTCTACTTCAGCGAGCAGGCCGAGATGGCGGTTCAGGTCGCGGAGCAAAGCGAGCGGCTGGTGCTCAAGGCGTTGGGGACGGCCTTCGCGCTCTCGCGCGTCACTGCCGACAGCTTCGCCTCGGCTTCGCCGGTGGCGGCGGCGTTCGAGGGCGCCGGTGCGACGAAGTCGGCGGTGCGGCTCTGGGTGCTCGGCTCTCCACGTGGCAGCTTCAGCCGGGTCGAGCAGGCGAATCCGTCCGCCAGCGAGCTCGAGGAATTCGCCGGGCGCTACTACGCGCCCGAGCTCGACGGAACGTTCGAGCTCGCGGTCACGGACGGCAAGCTGACGGCGACCTCGCGAGGCACCGGCACCGCGACGCTCGAGCCGGCCATGCGCGACGCTTTCTCGGGACTGGGCTTCATCCGCTTCGCGCGCGATCGGCGCGGCCGGGTGACCGGGTTCCGGCTCTCGTTGAGTCGGGTCAAGGGCCTGGTCTTCGAGCGCCAGGCGCAGGGCTCGCGCTGACGCCCAGCTGCTCGCGGAGGACCGGCTTGGTCACCTTGCCCATCGCGTTCCGCGGGAGCTCGGCCACGAGGCGGATCTCCCGCGGCACCTTGTAGGGCGCCAGGCGGTCTTTCGCCCAGAGACCCAGCAGGCCAGGGTCGAGCGTGGACCCTTCCCGCGCGACGACCGCCGCCGCGATCCGCTCGCCCAGGTCGGGGTCGGGCAACGCCACGACCGCGCAGTCCGCGACGTCCGGGTGCTCGCGGAGCAGCTCCTCGATCTCCAGGGCGGAGATCTTGTAGCCGGCCGACTTGATCAGATCGGTGCTCTTGCGGCCGAGCATCCGGTAATAGCCGCGCTCCAGCACGGCGACGTCGCCGGTCTTGAACCAGCCGTCGCGAAACGCCGCCTCGGTTTCGGCGGGTCGCGCCCAGTACTCACGAAACACCTGCGGGCCCCGCACCTCGATCTCGCCGGGCTCGTCGCTTCCGACCTCGGCGCCACTCTCGTCGACCAGTCGGAGCGCCACGCCGGCGAAGGGCTGGCCCACCGTGCCGGGCCGACGCTCGCCCTCCAGAGGATTGGAGAGCGCCATCCCGATCTCCGTCATGCCGTAGCGCTCGAGCAGGGTGTGTCCGGTGATCGCGCGCCAGCGCTCGAGCACCGCCACCGGCAGCGCGGCGGAGCCCGACACCATCAGACGAAGCCCGCGGGCGCCCTCGCTCCAGCGGCGGCGGGTGTCGGGGTCGGCGCTCTCCCACGCGGCGATCAGCCGGGCATAGATGGTCGGCACCGCCATGAAGAGCGAGATCTCGCCCGAGCCGAGTCGTTCCCAGACGGCGACCGGGTCGAACTTCGGCAGCAGCTCGCAGGCGGCCCCGGTCCAGAGCGCGCAGGACAGCACGTTGACCAGACCGTGGACGTGGTGGAGGGGCAGGACGTGGAGGATGCGATCCTCGGGAGTCCAGCCCCAGGCGTCGACCAGGGTGGTGACCTGGGCGCGCAGGTTGCCGTGGGTGGTGACCACACCCTTGGGCCGGCCGGTGGTGCCGCTGGTGTAGATCATCAGCGCGCGGCGGTCGGGGCCCAAGCGGGGCAGGGGCGCCGGCTCGCGCGGGACCAGGAGCGAGCCGGTCCCCACCAGGAACGTGCCGGTCGCGTCGCTCGCCGCGCGGGCCCGCTCCCAATGGGCCTCGTCGGCCACGAGCAGGGAGGCGCCGGCGTCCTCGAGCACGTAGGCGAGCTCCCGCTCCGGGTGGCTCAGCGCGAGCGGCACGGCGATGCCGCCGGCGCGCCAGATCGCCCACTGGATGGCGGCGTGCTCCGCACCCGGCGCGATCAGATAGGCGATGCGCGCCTCGGCCAGGTCGGCGGTTCCGGCCAGCAGCATCGAGGCGGCCTGCGCCGACCGGCGCTCCAGCTCCGCGTAGCTGGTCGGGCCGGCGACGTCGACGAGCGCGAGCCGGTCGCCGTGTCGAGCGGCGCGGTGGCAGAGAAGGTTCTCGGCTTCCATCGGTCTCCCGCGAGGTCAGAGGCGGCGATTCGACTCCCGCGCCGCGCGCGGAGGTGTAGATTGAGGGCGGCACGCTGCCACTCCATATCGAATATGAACCCGACCCCGGTCGTCCTCTATGGCGAATTCGTGCGGCTCGAGCCGCTCGACCACGCCCACGTCGAGGCGCTCCTCGAAGAGGCCCAGTCCGACGACATCTGGCGCTACATGCCGGTCTCCCGTCCGGAGTCGGCCGATGCGATGACCGACATGGTCGACAGGGCCTGGAAGGCGGCGTCGCTGGGTCATGAGATTCCCTTCGCGATCGTGAGCGAGGCCACGGGGCGCGCGGTCGGGTCGACCCGCTTCCTGGAGATTCGCCGCCCCGACCGCGCCCTCGAGATCGGTTGGACCTGGCTCGGCGAGGCGTCGCATCGCACCGCGGCCAACACCGAGACCAAGTACCTGCTCCTCCGCCACGCCTTCGAGGATCTCGGCGCCCGCCGGGTCCAGCTCAAGACCGACGGCCGCAACGAGCGGGCCCAGCGCGCGATCGAGCGCCTGGGCGCGAAGAAGGAAGGGGTCCTGAGACTCCACCGGCTGATGTGGGACGGTCACGTGCGCGACAGCGTCTACTACAGCGTGATCGCCGACGAGTGGCCCGAGGTGAAAGCGCGGCTCGAGGGCTTCCTCGGCCGCTGAGCCAGGGCCTTCCTCCATGGCCTACATCCGGCTGGTCGACCCCGACGACGCCTCCGGTCCGCTCAAGGCCGAGCTCGACGCCGCCCGCGCCCGGGCGGGACGGATCTGGAACGTCGTCGGGATCATGAGTCCCAACCCCGCGGTGCTCCGCGCCTCGATGCAGCTCTATCGGGCGCTGCTCTACGGCGCCTCGCCGCTCACCCGCCGCCAGCGGGAGATGCTGGCGGTCGTCACCTCGGCCGCCAACCACTGTCGCTACTGAATCCGCGCGCACCTGCACGACCTCCGGGCCGAGGTCGCCGAGCTGGAGCTGACACCGGAAGCCGCCGACAACTGGCTCGCGGCGATCGCCACCGACTGGCGGCGCGCCGAGCTGTCGCCGGCGGATCGGGCGCTGGCCGAGCTTGCTGAGCGGTTGACCGAGGATCCCGGCGGGTTCGCGGAATCGGACCTGGCGCCGCTCCGCGAGGCCGGGCTCGACGATCGCGCCATTCACGACGCGGTCCAGATCGTCGCCTACTTCAACTACATCAATCGAGTGGCCGACGGACTCGGGGTCGACCCGGAGCACTGGCTCGACCCGCTTCCCGGCGACCCGCCGCCGTGAGCGAGGCCTTCGAGATCGAGCCGGACCTGGTCGCGGCGCTCCGGTCGTGCCGACACCTCGCCGTGCTGACCGGTGCGGGCATCTCGGCCGAGAGCGGGATCCCCACCTTTCGCGAGGCGCTGACCGGGGTCTGGTCCGAGTACGATCCCGAGGAGCTGGCCACACCCGAGGGGTTCGCTCGCAACCCCGACAGGGTTTGGGGCTGGTATCGCTCCCGGCGCACCCGGATCGCCGAGGCGGAGCCCAATCCGGGCCATCGGGCGCTCGCCGAGCTGGAGCGGCGGGTGCCCTCGATGACCCTGGTCACTCAGAACATCGACGGACTCCACCTCAGGGCTGGCCATCGCGACGTGATCGAGCTGCACGGCAACATCGGACGGGTTCGCTGCTCGGTGGAGGGGACGGTGGTGGAGCGGTTCGAGGATGGCGACCGAGCTCCCGGCTGCCCGACCTGCGGCGCGCCGCTCCGGCCGGACGTCATCTGGTTCGGTGAGCTGTTGCCGAGGGCTGCGCTCGAGCGCGCCTGGGCGGCCGCCCTGAGCGCCGACCTGTTCCTCTCGATCGGCACCTCCAACATCGTGGAGCCGGCCGCGTCGCTGCCCTGGGCCGCCGCCCAGTCCGGAGCCAGGGTCGTGGTGATCAACACCACCAGCGAAGGCCAACGCCGCGGACCGGGGATCCGGCATCTGGTCGGACCGGCCGGAGAGGTGCTTCCGGCGCTGGTTCGCGCCGCCTGGCCTCGAGGCTCGACCCCGGAGGCACCGGGCTGGCGGCAGGCCTAGATTCCCGGTCATGAGTTCCAAACCAGCCCCGCCGACCGCGCCAACCCGGGATCGGAGCTTCGAGCTCCACGGCACCGTCGTCCAGGACGACTTCTACTGGCTCCGGGAACGCGAGGATCCGGCGGTGCGGGCCTACCTCGAGGCGGAGAACGCCCATGCCGACGCGGTGCTGGCGCCGCTCAGGCCGCTGGCGGACCGCTTGTACGACGAGATGCTCGGCCGGATCAAGGAGACCGACCTCTCGGTCCCCTACCGCCTCAACGGCTTCTGGTACTACCACCGCACCGAAAAGGGGATGCAGTACCCGATCTACTGCCGCAAGCTCGGCAGTCTCGACGCGCCCGAGCAAGTGCTGCTGGATCTGAACGAGCTGGCGCGCGGCAAGAGTCACATGGCGCTCGGCGCCTTCGACCCGAGCCCGAGCGGCCGCTACCTCGCCTACTCGACGGATCCGACCGGCGGGCGTGACTACACGCTCGTGGTGCGCGATCTGGAGACCGGCGTCGACGTCGCGGGGCCGATCGAGCGCGCGGGCTCCGTGGCTTGGGCGCTCGACGACGCGACCTATTTCTACACGATCGAGGACGAGGCCAAGCGCGACTATCGGCTCTATCGCCGCCGGTTGGGCTCCGACCTGGAGTCCCTCGTGTACGAGGAGCCCGACGAACGCTTCCGGGTCTACGTGGGCACCAGCCGAAGCGAGGAGTACGTCCTCCTCTACGTCGGCAGTCACACCACCTCCGAGGTGCGCTTCCTCTCCGCCCGGACGCCGACCGCGGAGTGGCGGCTGATCTCCGAGCGACTCCAGGACCGGGAGTATCTGCTCGACCATCAGGGCGATCGCTTCCTGATCATGGTGAACGACGTCGGGCGGAACTTCCGGGTCGTGTCGGCGCCGGTGACGACGCCCGACGAGGCGCACTGGACCGAGGTCCTGCCCCATCGCGACGACGTGATCGTCGAGCACCTCGACTGTTTCAGGGACTTCTGGGTGGCGTGGGAGCGTCGCGACGGGTTGCCAGCCGTTCGAATCCACGACCTGGCGACCGGCGCCGAGCGGGCGATCGACTTCGGCGAGCCGGTCTTCGACGCGCATCCCGGGACCAACGCCGAGTACGACACCCGAACCCTGCGCTACGTGTTCGAGTCGTTCGTGACCCCGCCGTCGGTGTACGACGTCGACGTGAAGACGGGCGACGCGGTGCTCCTCAAGCGGAAGGAAGTGCTCGGCGGCTACGACCCCGCGCGTTACACGAGCGAGCGGCTCCACGCCACCGCGGCCGACGGCATCCGGATTCCGATCTCCCTGGTGCGCCGCCGCGACCTCGATCCCGCCACCCCGCAGCCGATGCACCTGACGGGCTACGGCGCGTACGGCATTCCCTATCCGGTCTCCTTCAGCTCCAATCGGGTGAGCCTGCTCGAGCGCGGTGTGACCCTGGCGATCGCCCACATCCGGGGCGGCGGCGAGATGGGCCGGCCCTGGCACGACGCCGGGCGCCTGGCGCAGAAGATGAACTCGTTCACCGACTTCATCGCGGCGATCGACTACCTGGTGGCCGGCGGCCGGACCTCTCGCGACCGGCTCACCATCGAGGGCGGGAGCGCCGGCGGGCTCCTGATCGGCGCGGTGCTCAACCTGCGTCCGGACGCGTGCCGGGCCGCGCTGCTGCAGGTGCCGTTCGTGGACGTGATCAACACGATGCTCGACACCTCGCTCCCGCTCACGATCGGGGAGTTCGAGGAGTGGGGCAATCCGGCCGTCCCGGGCGAGTGGGAGTGGATCCGCCGTTACTGCCCCTACACCAATCTCGCGGCCCGGGCCTATCCCGCGATGCTGGTCCGGACCTCGCTCAACGACAGCCAGGTGATGTATTGGGAGCCGGCCAAGTACGTGGCCAAGCTCCGCCAGCTCAGGGTCGACGACCGCCCGCTGCTGCTGCTCACCAACCTGGGCGCGGGACACTCCGGAGCGTCCGGTCGCTACGACCGGCTCCGGGAGATCGCGCTCGACTACGCCTACATCCTCGATCAGCTCGGACGCGCCGACCCCAACTGAGAACGGTCGCCAATGCCGAAACCCAGCGTGGTGCTCCTCGCCATCCTCGCGGTCTGCACCGCCGTGTATCTGGTGGCCTGGCTGGTCCTGAGCCGCTCGCCGGCGCGCCGCGCCATGCGCCCCGCGGACGACGAGGGCGGTCCCACCCGCGACAGCCTCTGGATCGGCGCGCTGACCAATTTCTTCGACACCCTGGGGATCGGCTCGTTCGCCCCCACCACGTCGCTCTTCCGCCTGTTCAAGGTGGTGCCGGACGAGCGGATTCCGGGGACGATGAACGTCGGGCACACGCCCCCGACCATCCTCCAGGCGTTCTTCTTCATCTCGGCCGTCACCGTCGAGCCGGCCACGCTCACCATCCTGATCCTCGCGTCGGTCCTCGGCGCCTGGCTCGGCGCGGGCGTCGTGGCTTCCTGGCCCCGCCGCAAGATCCAGATCGGGATGGGAGTCGCCCTGATCATCGCGGCCGCCGTCTTCATCGCCAACAACCTCGGCTGGTCCGCCGTCGGCGGCGACGCGAACGGCGTGACCGGCAGCCGTCTGGTGATCGCGACGGCCGGCAACTTCATCCTCGGCGCGCTGATGACGCTGGGGATCGGGATGTACGCGCCGCTCCTCATCCTGCTCGGCTTCCTGGGCATGAATCCGCGCTCGGTCTTCCCGATCATGATGGGCTCGGCCGCGTTTCTGATGGTGGTCGCCGGGATCCGCTTCCTGCGCGCGGGGGCGTACCGGCAGCGGGTCGCGGTCGGGCTCACCATCGGCGGGTTGCCAGCGGTCTACGTCGCGGCCAGGATCGTAAAGGAGATGCCGCTCGAGACGCTCAGGTGGCTGGTCGCCGCGGTGGTCCTCTATACCGCGGTCACGATGCTCCGGGCCGCGCTCAGGCGGGAGTAGCAGCGAGGAGGCTCTGATGACGATGGTGAAATCGGTCGGCGTGCCCGAGCTGGCCGGACTCGGGAGCTACCGGGACGCGGCCCGGATCGGACTCGGCGTCGACGAGAGCGTCCGCCGCCTGCTCCGCTATCAGTGGACGGCTCGGCGGGCGATGATGACCCTGGTGGCGCACCTTCCCTCGACGCCGACCTGGGAGATCAAGGGCGCCATGGCCCTGCACCAGTGGCTCCTGGCCGAGCACGTGGACTCGCTCCGGGCCCGGGTTGGCGAGATGCGCCATCCGGTGCCCGAGCTGAACGCGGCGCCCGATCCGGCGCTCGACGCCTGGTGCGAGGAGCTGCTCCGGGCCGAGAGCGAGGTCGAGCTGGTGGCCGGGGTGTACGGGGTGGCAATCCCGGCGCTGCTCGCCGCCGTCGACGGTCACCTGGCCACCACCAATCTCCTGGTCGACCATCCCACCCGCCGAGTGCTCCGCTTCATGGCGCTCGAGCTCGGCGAGATCGCCGAGTGGGGCGCGACGACGCTCGCCGCCGTTCGCCGTCGCGGCGCACCCGAGGCGGCGGAGGCAACGGCCTGGGTCGACCATCTCGGCCGCTATCTCGCCCGCGCCGGCGGGATCGCGGGGCCCGCGCCCGACGCCGCCGAGGCGCCGCCGCCCGCCCGAGCGACCGGACCCTTCGTGCCCGACCTGCATCCCCGGCGCGACGAGCGCTTCCGGGGCCAGTACAACTTCGTCTTCGCCGCGCAGGATCTCTACACCGACACCTCGCTCCCGGCCGACGAGCGCAACCTCGCGCTCCTCTGCAAGCGGACGCTCGAGATGGACGTCGCCGAGATGATGGCGTCGGTGATGGTGGAGCGGCCGGACCTGCCCTGGGAGTTCCATCACGACTACGCCCGGCAGCTCTGGGACGAATTGCGCCACGCCATGATGGGCAGCGTGGCGTTCGAGGCCCGCGGCGTCGATTGGACCAGGATCCCGCTCAACGTGGGCTTCTCGCTCCGGCTCAACCTGCACGCCACCCCGCTCGAGCGGCAGACCATGCTCTTCGGCATCGAGCAGTCGCTGATGCCGGCGACCACCGGCAAGCGCTACGAGTACGAGGTGGCCCGGGAGGCGGGCGACGAGCTGTCGGCCCACTTCCAGGACTACGACTGGGCCGACGAGGTGCTCCACGCCCAGATCGGCCGGCGCTGGCTCAAGCGGGAGGGGATCGGCGGCGACGAGGCGGTGGCTCGGGCCGGCGAGATCCACGGGCGCACCTGGGCCGCGCTCGACGCCTACCGCGATCGGGAGCCGCAGGTCGACTGGTGGGACGATCTCTGCCGAGCCGTGCTGGGCAAGCCATCGGCCGACCGGAGCAGTCACGACGGCCGTCCGCGAGTGACCTCCGCGTGAGTCCGCGCGGATGGCGGTGAGTCTGACCAGCCGCCGCCGCGCGGGACGACGGACCGTCCATCTCATTCCCCACACCCACTGGGACCGGGAGTGGTACCTCCCGGCGGCCGTCTTCCAGCGGCGGCTGATTCGCGCGCTCGACGAGCTGGTCCCGATGCTCGAGCGGGAGGCGTCGCTCCGCTTCACGCTCGACGGGCAGACCGTGCTGCTCGAGGACTATTTCGCGGTCCGCCCCGCGATGCGGCCCCGGATCGCGCGGCTGATCTCGCGGGGCCGCCTCGCCGTCGGACCGTGGTACGTGCTCGCCGACGAGCTGATTCCCACGCCCGCGTCGCTCCGCGCCAATCTCGCGATGGGCATGGAGGACGCGCGGCAGCTGGGCGGAACGATGTCCGTCCTCTACAGCCCGGACGCGTTCGGGCATCCCGGCTGCCTGCCGGACCTCGCGGCGGAGAACGGACTCCAGTTCGCCGTGATCTGGCGCGGCCTGGACGATCGCGCGACGGACGGGCGGGACCTGGTGCGCTGGCGGGGAGACGGCGGCGGATCGGTGCTGGCGCATCACCTGCCTCGGGACGGCTACGAGATCGGCGCCCACCTGCCGGCGCTCGATCGCGCCC
>JAWKQJ010000040.1:0-47444 GCA_041390205.1 Gemmatimonadales bacterium | reverse complement strand
GCGCTTGGCCTTCTGCGCGATGGCCAGGTACACCACGAAGCGACCGCCGCGGCCGGCGTGCATGGCCAATTGACGGGGGCCGGCGAGCACGGCCACGAGGACGGATCGAGCAAGGGTCGGGAGCATTCCCATGCTCCGGACCATCAGCACGGCACCAGCGGCGACCACTGCACTCACGCACACGGCCTTGGGATAATCTCCGCCCAAGCGCTTGAGCCCGTGGCGCTGATCGAGGATGTCGACGACGTGTTCGTCCCCATGGCCTCGCCAGCCCCGCGCCAGGTCCACACCCCCCCTCCCAGGGCCTAGACCCCCGCAACATCACGACCTGTTGCCAGCGACCGGCATTCAGCCGGCCGCCGGTGGCGGGTCTCTGAACCACTCGTTCGGCCCGCTGTACGGCGGGCTGGGGGTCATACATGGTCGTCCCGCTTCTCGGAGCCGTTCTTGCGCTCGCCGCGCAGGACACGGTGTCGTTCACCCTGCCTCAGGCCGTCGCGCGCACGGTGGCCGTGAGCCCATCGGTCGCGGCCGCCGAAGGTGCCGCCCACGCGCCTCGCGGCGCGCGAGCGGAGTCCATCTGGCCATTGCCGTCTCCGCCGACGTTCACCTTCTCGAGACTCCGACGGCGTGGCCCGGGCGTCGACGGATTCGACCACGCCTACTCGGTCAGGCAGGAGATCGACGTGACCGGCCAGGGCTTTCTCAAGGCGGCAGCCGCCGGGAGCCGTGTTGCGGCCGCCCAGTCCCTCGCAGATGACGCCAGGCGGTTGACCGCGCTCGAAGGCGAGCTGGCCTACGTGCGGCTGGCCGTGATGGAGCAGCGGGCCGCCGTGCTCGACTCGGCCGCCCGGACGAGCGAGCGGCTCGCGGACATCGCGCGCCGGCAGCTCGACGCGGGCGCGATCAATCGGCTGGAGGCCAACGCAGCGCTGCTCGACGCGGGACGGCAACGCAGCTTGGCCGATCGCGCGTTCGCCGAACGAGGTGCGGCGGCCGCCGATCTCGGGCGACTTCTCGCGCTTCCGACGGACTCGGTACCGCACACGGCCGGGCTGGCGACGGTTCCCGACGCCGCGTTGCCGGCGCTGCCCTCCTTGCTGGCGCTCGCGCTGTCCCGGCGCCCGGACCTCGCGGCGGCCGGGCTGGAGGTTGCCGGGGCACGCAAGGACGTCACGGCGAACCGCCTGGCACAGCTCCCGACCCTGGAAGTCGGTGTGGATTGGGGCAGCGAGCTGAGCGAGACGCTCCGAGGCTTCACGATCGGGATGCGGGTTCCGCTGTTCCGGCGGAATCAGGCCGGCCGGGGCCTGGCGCTGGCCGAGCAGACCCGAGCGATCGCAGAGGCCGACGCGGCCCGGCGCCGCGTCCAGGCGGAGGTGACCGAGGCCCGGGAGCGATGGGTGCGGGCGCGGGCCGCCGAGCGGCGGTTGTCGCAGGAGGTGCTTCGGGCGGCGGAGGAGAACGTCGCGCTGAGCCAGCGGGCGCTCGAGGAGGGCCGGGCGGGCATTCCCGATGTGCTCCTGTTTCGCTCAGTCGCGGTGGCGGTCAAGGTCGAGTACCTCGACGTGCTGCGCGACGCCCACGCCGCCTGGTTCTCACTCGCGTCCGCGCTTGGCGTGTCAGTCGCCGAGCTGGCGCGTCTCGGAGGGACTTCGCAATGAACAACACCATTCGACGTGAGTCCGCGCGGGCCGTCAGGGCCTACCTGGTGATCCTCGCTGCGGCGCTGGCCGGGATGGCGGCTTGCGGCTCGGACGCGCCGCCGCCGGAGACGGAGGGCCACGCGGCGTCCGACGTGGTGACGCTGACCGAGGCCCAGATGCAGGCGGTGGAGCTCGACACCGCGGCGGCGGCCATGCGGACCGTTACCCTGCCGATTCGGGCCACGGCCGTGATCGAGGCCGTTCCGGACCACACCGCCATCCTGGCCGCGCGCGTCGACGGACGGGTGCTTCGGGTGCTGGTCAACGAGGGAGATCGGGTCCGGGCGGGAGCGCTCCTGGCGACGGTGGACGCCCCGGAGCTGGGACAGGCCAAGGCAACGTACCTGGCGGCGCTGGCCGAGGAGCAGGTGAGCCAGGAGGCCGCGGCCCGCGAACGCCGCCTCTTCCGTGAACAGATCGTCTCCGAGCGGGTCTGGCAGGCCGCCGAGGGGACCGCCACGCGCGCACGGGCGGAGCGCGAGGCGGCCGAAGCCCGCCTTCACGTCCTCGGGCTCTCGGATGACGACCTCGAGCTGTTGCGGAAGGAGCAGCACCTGAGCTCGACGGTCGAGTTGCGGGCGCCGCTGGCCGGGATCGTCACGCGCCGGCGGGCCACCGTTGGCGGAGCCGTCACGCCGACCGACTCCCTCTTCATCCTGGTCGACCCCACGACCGTGTGGGCGCAGGTCGACGTCTACGATACGCAGCTCCCGCTCGTGGCGATGGGACAGCCGGTCACGGTGCGAGTCAACGCGTATCCCGACCGCGGGTTCACCGGCCGGGTCGACAACATCGGGACGGTGGTGGAGCCCACGAGCCGCGCGGTGAAGGTGCGCGTCGCCCTGGCCAACCCCGGCCTCCAGTTGAAGCCCGGGATGTTCGCCGAAGTGGAGATCGAGATGCGCGGCGGCGGCGGCGCCCCGGTGCTGGCGGTGCCGCTCGAAGCGCTCCAGCGCGATGGCCAGGAGCAGATCGTCTTCGTGGTGCTGGAGCCGGGCCGGTTCCAGCGCCGCACCGTCCGGACGGCGGCCGAGGGTGGCGGGTGGGCCGTGATCCGGGACGGGCTCAACGCGGGCGAAGTCGTGGTGACCCGCGGCGCGTTCGCGCTCAAGGCCGAGCTGCGCCGCGGCGAGCTCGGCTCGGACGAGCACTAGGGGGCGACCATGATCGAGCGAATTCTCGAGTGGTCGCTCCGCAACCGCGCGGTGGTGCTGCTTCTCTCGGCGCTGCTCGTGGCCGCCGGCCTCGGCGCCATGCGCACCCTGCCCATCGACGCCGTGCCCGACGTGACCAACGTGCAGGTGCAGGTGCTCACCACCGCGCCCGCGCTGGGGCCGGTGGAGGTCGAGCAGTTCATCACCACGCCGGTGGAGCTGGTGATGAGCGGGATTCCCCGGCTGCGCGAAGTGCGCTCCGTGTCCCGCTTCGGCCTCTCGGCCGTGACGCTCGTTTTCGAGGAAGGGACGGACATCTACTTCGCCCGCCAGATGGTGGGCGAGCGGCTCATCGAAGCCCGCGAGGCGATCCCGCCCGGGTACGGCGAGCCCGCCATGGGACCGATCTCTACCGGCCTGGGCGAGATCTACCAGTTCGAAGTCCGCGGCGACTCGCTCCCGCCCATGGAGCGCCGGTCGATCCTGGAATGGGAGATCGCGCCGCGGCTCCGAATGGTCCCGGGCGTGATCGAGGTCAATGCGTTCGGCGGCGAGCTCAAGACGTACGAGATCCAGGTAGTGCCCGAGCACCTGCTGGCGCACAACGTGAGCCTGGGCGAGCTGTTTCGGGCCGTCGAGGCGAACAACGCCAACGCCGGCGGCGCCTACATCGAGCACGGGGCGGAGCAGGTGCTCATCCGGGGCGAAGGGCTGGCCACCACGCTCCAGGATCTGGCCGACATCGTGATCTCGGTGGACGCCGACGGCACCCCGGTGTACGTGGGCCAGGTGGCGGACGTCCGGTTCGCGCCGATGGTGCGCCAGGGGGCGGTGACGCGCGACGGCCGCGGCGAGATCGTTTCCGGCATCGTCCTGATGCTGCTGGGCGAGAACTCCCGCCAGGTCACCGCCGACGTCAAGGCCGCCCTGGCAGACATGGGCCCGGCGCTCGGCCGGCTGGGCGTGACCGTCGAGCCCTTCTACGACCGCACCGAGCTGGTGCAGCGGACGATCCGGACGGTCGCCACCAACCTGCTGGAGGGTGGCGTGCTGGTGATCGTGGTGCTGCTGCTGACGCTGCGGAACCTCCGAGCGGGGCTCGTGGTGGCAAGCGTGATTCCGCTGTCGATGCTGTTCGCCTTCATCGGCATGCGGCAGCTCGGGATCTCGGGGAATCTCATGTCGCTGGGTGCGATCGATTTCGGCCTCATCGTCGACGGCGCCGTGATCGTCATCGAGAACGCGGTCCGGCTGTTCGCGGAGCGCAGCAAGAGCCTGGGCCGTGCGCTCACCGACGAGGAACGCTCCGGCGTGGTGCTCGCTGCGAGCCGGGAGGTGCTGCGGGCCACGGTATTCGGCGTCACCATCATCACCATCGTCTACCTGCCGATCCTGGCGCTGGTGGGGATCGAGGGGAAGATGTTCCGGCCCATGGCCCTGACCGTGATCCTGGCGCTCACGGGGTCGCTGCTCCTGTCGCTGACGCTGATCCCGGTTCTCGCGTCGCTGCTGCTGCCGCGGCGCACTGCCGAGCACGAGAGCTGGCTCGTCGCGGCCGTCCGCCGGGCGTACGAGCCGCTGCTCGGCCGCTCTCTCGCCCGGCCCGGACGGACCGGCGTCATCGCCGTCGCTGCCTTCACGCTGAGTCTCCTGCTGATCCCGTTCCTCGGTGCGGAGTTCGTGCCCCGGCTCGACGAGGGTTCGCTGGCGCTGCAGAACTGGCGCCTGCCCAGCGTGTCGCTGGAGGAGTCCATCCGGCAGACGGGCCGCCTGGAGCGGACGTTGCGGGACCTGCCGGAAGTCGCGACCGTGGTATCGAAGACCGGTCGGGCGGAGATCGCCACCGACCCGATGGGGGTGGAGATCTCGGACGTGCTCGTGATGCTCCGCGCGAAGGGCGAATGGCGTCCAGGCGTAACCCGCGAGGGCCTCATCCGGGAGATGGACTCGTTGCTCACGGCCAACCTGCCCGGATCCGTGAACAGCTACTCGCAACCGATCGAGCTCCGGGTGAGCGAGCTGATTTCCGGGGTGCGCTCCGACGTCGCGTTCCAGATCTACGGCGACGATCTCGAGACCCTGAAGACCGTCGCCGACCGGGCCGTGCGGGTGCTTCAGGGCATCCCTGGCGCGGCCGACGTGAAGGCGGAGCAGGTCGCGGGACTGCCGGTGCTCCGAATCGTCGTCGATCGCCGGGCGATCGCGCGCTTCGGGATCAACGCCGCCGACGTGCTGGACGTGATTCGCGCGCTCGGCGGCCGGGAGAGCGGAGTGATCCTCGAGGGCTTCCGCCGATTCGCCGTCCAGGTGCGGGTCGCGCCGGGGAGCCGAACGGACCTCGAGCAGCTTCGGCAGCTGCGAGTGCGGAGCCCGGCGGGCCAGCTGATTCCGCTGTCCCTGCTGGCGCAGTTCACGGTCGAGGAGGGGCCGGCGCAGATCAGCCATGAGGGCGGCCGGCGCCGGATCTCCGTCGAGGCCAACGTGCGGGGGCGGGATCTGGCCGGATTCGTCGGCGAGGCCCAGGCGGCGGTTGCGAACGCTGGCTTGATCCCGGCAGGCTACTTCACGGAGTGGGGCGGGCAGTTCGAGAACCTTCAGGAGGCATCGCGCCGTCTGGCCGTGGTCGTGCCCGTGGCGCTCAGCCTCATCTTCATGCTCCTGGTATTCAGCCAGCGCTCGGTGGCGATGGCGGGCCTTATCTTCCTCAACGTCCCGTTCGCCGCCACGGGCGGCATCATCGCCCTCTTTCTGCGGGGGATGCCATTCTCGATCTCCGCCGGCGTCGGATTCATCGCGTTGTTCGGCGTGGCGGTCCTGAACGGGCTGGTGCTGCTCGGGTACATCCGCCAGCGTGAGGCCGAGGGTGCCGACGCACGGACGGCGGCCTTCGAGGGCGCGCGGGTCCGGCTGCGTCCGGTGCTGACGACAGCGCTCGTCGCCTCGCTGGGATTCGTGCCAATGGCGATCGCAACAGGCGCCGGCGCGGAGGTGCAGAAGCCGCTGGCGACGGTCGTGATCGGCGGCCTGGTGACGGCGACTGCCCTCACCCTGCTGGTGCTGCCGACGCTCTACACCTGGATGGCCCGGGGTCGTCTGCGCGGCGAAGGCCCCGCGGTCCGGGAGGCGACATGACGGCGCGACGCTCGGTGTGGACGACCCTCTTCGCGCGGCGCGCGTACCACAGCGGCGCGCTCTGGGCTGTCGGTCTCGTGGCGGCGTGGCGCGACCCGTCACCCTACGCACCGGGATGGCTTGCCGTGCGGACGGACCCCGCCGGCCTGCTGTTCGCCGCGGCGGCCCTGGTCGGAGGCGCGAACTTCGTCCGGGCGTGGCTTCGGGCCGTCCGCACGCTGCGGCTCGACATGAACTTTCTCATGGGGACCGCGATCGTCGCGGCCATCCTGGTCGGGGAGCCGTTCGAGGCCGCCACGCTCGCGTTTCTGTTCTCGATCGCCGAGCTGCTGGAGCGGTTCGCCGTCGACCGCTCGCGGCGCGCGGTGACGGACCTGCTCGCGCTCACGCCGGAACAGGCGGATCGGCTGCGTGAGGACGGGACGGTCGAGACAGTGCCGGTCGCAGCGCTCCGCCTTGGCGACAGGATCCGGGTCTGCGCCGGCGACCGGATCGGCGCGGACGGGCGGGTGGTGGCGGGCGCCGCCGCGGTGAACGAAGCCGCGATCACGGGCGAGTCGCTCCCCCGGGCGGTCGAACCCGGCGACGCGGTGTACTCGGGGAGTCTCAGCACCGACGGGGCGCTCGACATCGAAGTCACGGCCGACGCCGGCCACAGCGTCCTGGCCCGCGTGGTGGAGCTGGTCCGCGCGGCCGAGGCGCGCCGGGCGCCGATCGAGCAGTTCGTGCAGCGGTTCGCCAGGGTGTACACGCCCGTCGTGACGGGGCTGGCCGTGCTGCTGATCGTGGTGCCGCCGGCGCTTGGGTTCGGGGATTGGCTCGACTGGTTCATGCGGGGCATCACGTTGCTGGTCGTTGCCTGTCCTTGCGCTCTGGTGATCGCGACGCCCGTGACCGTTGTGAGTGCGCTCACCAGCGCGGCCCACCACGGCGTGCTGATCAAGGGCGGCGAGCACCTGGAGCGGCTCGGTGCGGTGCGGGCGCTGGCGACCGACAAGACCGGGACGCTGACGACCGGGCAGCTCGAGCTGACCCGTTTGAGAGTAGTTCCGGCGGCCGACGAGCAGCAGATGCTGCGGTTTCTGGCGACGCTGGAAGCGCGCTCGGAGCATCCCGTCGGCGAGGCGATCGTGCGCTTCGCCGCTGCCCGGGGGGTCGTTCCCCGAGGCGACGTGGTCGGCTTCAAGTCCCATCCGGGCAAGGGCGTTGTCGGCCGAGTCGACGGGGTGCTCGTCGTGGCGGGCACCGAAAGGCTGGTCGGAGAGACGAACGCCGCGTTGCTGGGCGGCCTGGAGCCAGGTGCCATGCATGTCTACGCGACGACGGACACCGGGACGGCCGCGGTGGCGTCGCTGGTCGACGGTGTACGGCCTGAGGCGGCTGCCTTGGTGACGGCGCTCCACCGGCTCGGGGTGCGTCCCGTCGTCCTCCTTACCGGCGATCGGCCGGAGGTGGCCGAGACCATCGGCGGCCTGGTGGGCGTCGACGAGGTCCGGGCCCGCCTCTTGCCCGAAGACAAACTGACGGCGATCCAAGAGCTGCGAAGGCGCTACGGATCGGTGGCGATGATCGGGGATGGGGTCAACGATGCGCCCGCCCTGGCCGAAGCGACAGTCGGCATCGCCATGGGGGCGGTCGGCTCTCCGGCCACGATCGAGACCGCCGATGTCGCTCTGATGGCGGACGACCTGCGCCGGGTCCCGTATGCCATCGCGCTGGCCCGACGGAGTCGGCGCACCGTTCGCTTTAACATCACTGCGGCGCTCATGCTCAAGCTACTGTTGGCGGCTGGCGCGATCCTCGGGATCGTGAATCTCGCCGTGGCGGTCGTAGTCGGAGACATGGGCGGGTCTCTGCTCGTGACCCTCAACGCGATGCGGCTCGGCGCGTTTCACCCACCGGACGAGACCGCGATTCCAGCGCACGGTGGAGGTGCCGGTTTGAAGCCAGCTGTCGGGCGCGCTAGCCTAACGTCCTAAGTCCCATCGAACCCTCGGGCGGCTTGACCAGACGCGAGGCCGGTATGTTCTATCCCGCATGGGCGCCGAACCGTCCGCCCTTCGCGCTGATGGACTCCAGTACTCTTGCGAGTCCGCGCCGGTCCTTGGCAGAGGCTCGACGCGGTGGCGGCGGTCGGAGACGAAAGCCGCCATTGGCAAGCAACGCAAGCACCCGCCCGAAGAGGTCCTGGATCGCGACGCTGATCGCGGGCAGGAACCGATACACCTTGTCGAGCGAATCCGCTTCGAACTGGCGCAGTCGCACGTGCGCAACGTCAAGGTGGGAGCGGAGAAGGAGGATAGGGATAAAGGTCCCCTCGATGCGCTCGCGGCCGTACCCAAGAGCCTTCAGCTGCCGTCGCATCGGATCCCAGCGTGGTCCGAACAAGGCCTCCAAGGCTTTGCAGTAGTTGAGGATTGCCTCGGCGGCGAACTCCCACTGAGAGCAACCGGCTGCACGAAGGCGCTCGGCAACATGGTAGTAGTGAACGGCAGCCAGGAGGCGGCGATTTGCCTGCTCGAGGAGCGAGGGCAACGACTTGAGAGCCCGTTCGACCGCTGCGGCGAAGGATGCTGGGGTGTGCACGAGCATCGGCGCCGTGCCGCCGGTTTGGAGCCATCGTCCAGCAACCGGGCCGACCTTCGCCAGCGTCGAGGCAGCGAAGACTGGGTTCGGAAGCGCCAATGACAGCATGGGCGGAATGACTAGGTGAAGGGTCCCCACTGCATTCCGTAGCTGCTCCTCCGATTCGCAACGAAAGGCGTATGTCAGCCGATGCCCACGCAGTCGAAGCACTCCGGAATCGATGTGGGCGTCCACCTTGAGACGTGGCATCGGTGGGTCAAGGATCTGGCGTTGGGCACCGGTGTTCAGATTCACCTTTAGCCGGAGGGCGGAGCCCTCCACCCAGACCGACATCGGGCCTTTGAGACCCCCGAACAGGTGCTGTGGCCGCAGGTCTACAACGACCCGTACCTGCCGCGGAAACGGCGGAAACGTCGCGCCCCGCAGATCGAACTCTCTGGCTTGAAGCTGGTAGGTATACATTCCTAAGCCGATCGTCGTACCATGCCGCCTAACCGTCTGTTCCGTCGAGAGACACCCCTCGTAGGATAATCACTCTTGGACGAATGGGCCTGAATCGTACGTTGCATGGCGTACCCCGGTCCGGCGCGTCCCAGCTGCCTCCGAAGCTGCCATTCTTCCGCCCTCGAACTGGCGCCCCCACCGGTCGTGCAAGGACCTTGTGTCTGCCGTGCGATGTTCCAGGGGAGTGTCACATCCAACGACATGGGGCGGCAATCTGACCCGTTTGCCCTGACCGGTGGTGTTCGGCAAGCGCCGCGAGTCGCCAACGGGCTTGTCGCGAACCGCAGCACCACGGAGTTCCTCGGTCGCGCATGGTGCCTGCCAGCCGCGAACGGTTGCCCCCTCGACGACGCCCTACCCACCAATGCCGCTTCGGGTACGACCTCCGCCGAACCCGCCTGCACCGGAGCACATCGGAACGTGAACGTCGCACATACAAGCCGTGAGATCGGAGATATCCACATATGGGCCCGCCGTAGGTCCGAGGAGGTCGAGGATACGGGCCTGCAGCCCGGACCTGGCAGAACCGAGAGGTCGCCCACACCAGCCGACACCCGCGATGTATGACCCGATTCCTGCGACATGAACCGACGCCTCCTGTGATTCTGACTTGCCCGTCGAACGTCCCAACCGCAACCTCGAACATTGCAGGTGGACGCTCCAGATCGAACGTGAGCCTGATACCGGGACCTGAACGTCCGAGATTCCAGGCGAGAGGGTGGCCACACGATCCTGGAACTGCCATGATATCGACCGGACGCTCCGACCTCAGAACTGACAGCTCGATACTGACTCGGTAGAATCAACGTTTGAAGCGCTAGCAAGCTGCACGAACGATACCGCTCACGTACGAATCCATAGGTTGACTGCATGAACCGATACCTAGCCTGAATGAAACGGCGTGTCGGCCGCACGAACCGTGGAAAGCCAGGGCGATCAGACGCTCGACCCGAGGACCGACACGTCCGACATCCAAACGAACGCTCGAGATTGAGATCGAACGCACGGACTTGCGGACCGACGCTCAGACAATGAGACCGAACGCTCGGAGATTGAGACCGAACGCCCGGACTTACGGACCGACGCCAGACAACGAGACCGAACGCTCGGACGTGCGGACCGGGAACCTCGCCTACAGAGACCGGAGCTGTGGATAACGATCTGGGAACGTGGATTGCTCGGGCTGTTCCCCGCCGAGAGGTGTGGCCCCAAGGCCGCCGGTTCCCGCTGTATCTTCGACCTGCGCCCTCCAACGACCCCGCGCGCCGTAGCCCGATCGAGACCGATGCTCGGCAGCGCCCGGCTCCGCCCCTGGAAGGGCGGAGGCCGGCGCCCGGTCCGACCCCGGCGCATCGTCCCGCCGGCCCTCCTCCCGATCGAGCGTCGCCAACGCCCGTCAGCCCGCGACGCCCGGCCTGGCAGTGTGGGCCCTTCCGGCGGGCCTCGCCGGTTCGTGCTCTGCCGCCTCCCCCGAGCTCCGCGCCATCGCCGCCGAAGGGCAACTCGCGCTCCCCTGGCCGGACGCCGCGCGAGGGGCCTGTACCGCGCTCAACCTCACCTGGCGCTTTCGCCTGACCCGGTGGCTGGTCTCGCTGGCTACCCTGCTGGTTCGCTCCGGCGCACTGCGCACGACGGGTGAGGCAGAGCTGGTGCTGGCCTCGGACTGTCCGATCGCCGGGGGGGCCGGGGGCCTGGACCCATGCCGACCGGCCCGCACAGGACTGCGGGCCCTGACTTGACCCAGTACCCAGGTATCGACTTCATCTTGTCAGGAGGAGGCAGCGAATGCGAATTGGCGAAGTGGCCCGGAAAGCGGGGGTCAACGTTCAGACCCTCAGGTACTACGAGCGCCGTGGGTTGGTCCTCCCCGCTCGGCGGGAGTCGTCCGGATATCGTGAGTACGACGCCGAGACGCCGCGGCGGGTCCGGTTCATCAAGCGCGCCCAACGGCTCGGTTTCAGCCTGGCGGACGCCGCCGAGCTGCTGACCTTGCGAGGGCGGCCTTCGAGCGACATGCAGGCGGTTCGAGCGGCGGTTACGGCCCAAATCGATGCCATCGATTCGCGGGTCCGGAGCCTGTCCCGGATCCGCGCCGAGCTGGCCGCAATGCTGGAGTGCTGCGAACAGACCTGCGACGCTCCATCCCTTCGCTGCCCCATCGTCGAGGCCCTCGATGGGCCCGAATCTGATTCCCTTACCGTGGAGACGCCATGTTGAACCCGACAAGAGCCGAAGCCTGTTGCTGTGGATGCCCGAACTGTTCCTGTGACTGCCCTGAGGGGAGCCCCTGTTGCGGGGCCTGCTGCGGGTCGAAAGCCGTGGCGTGACCCGGTCGGCGGGCACCATGGCCTGAGCCTCGTTGGCACAGCCACGACCGAGGATGCTCGCCACGTAGGTCCGCAGCGAACGGCGTCCGCCAGCGTGATGGTCGAGGCATCGGTACCTCAAGGTGTGCGGACGAATGATGGACGACGCTCTCGTTCAGGCGTTCGGCTTCGGCAACGTCTCGGGCATCCGCCACGCGACCTGCAGACCCGCCAGGAACGTGAGGAGGCCGGCCGCCCCGATGGCCCACGCGATCCCGAAGCGATCCGCGATCGCGCCCGCCAGCAGCGCTCCGACCGCGTACCCGCCGTCACGCCAGAGGCGGTAGACCCCCACGGCGGAGCCCCTCCACCGGGGGTGCGCCACGTCGCCGATGCTCGCCAGGAGCGTAGGGTACACCATGGCCGTGCCGACGCCGAGCAGGATGGCGCCGACCGCCCATTCCGCAAACCCGCGCCCCAGGGCGATGTAGCCCAAGGCGCCGCCCTGCAGCAGCATCCCACCGGCGATCAGCCGCTTGCGTCCCAGCCGATCCGACGCGGCCCCGGTCCACAGCTGGAGGACGCCCCAGACCGCGGGATAGAGGAAGGCGAGCACGCCTATCTGGCCGACGGTCAGACCCGCCGAAGCGAAGAAGAGTGGGAACAGGCCCCACGCGAGGCCGTCGTTGAGATTGTTGACCATCCCGGCGTGACTCGCCGTCGAGAGCGCGCGATCGGTCCACGCGGCGCGAGTCAGGATCTCGCGGATCCCAGGTGCCTCCACCGTCGGCGCGTCCCCGCCGAGTGTCCGGGTCTCCAGGGCGACGTGGGCGTGGGTCTCCTTCACCGAGCCGATCGAGAGACCGAGCCCCAGGGCGGCAATCCCGATTCCGAGGTAGAACGGCTCCGGACGCAAGCCCCACTGTTGGGCGACCCACCCGGTCGCCAGCGCCGAGAGGGCCACCGCCAGATACCCGGCGAACTCGTTCAGTCCCATGGCCAGCCCGCGCTGTCGGGGCCCGACCAGATCGATCTTCATGATCACCGTGATGGACCAGGCCAGTCCCTGATTGATGCCGAGCAGCACGTTGGCCAGGACCACCCAGCCCCAGCTCGGCGCCCAGATGACCAGGAGCGGCACCGGAATCGCGAACAGCCACCCGGCGATCAGGACGCGCTTGCGACCCCAGCGGTCTCCCAGCCTGCCGGCGAAGAAGTTGGTGATCGCCTTGACCACGCCGAAGGTCGCCACGAACGAGAGGATCACGCTCTTGGAGGCGAGGTGGAACTCGGCTTCCGCGAGGAGCGGGAGGACCGTCCGCTCGAGGCCGACCATTGCGCCGACGAAGGCGTTGACGAGGACGAGCAGCCAGAACTGGCGCCAGTTCTCCCGCAGGCCGAGCGCGACGGCGGGGGAGCTGGACATCAGTGTGCCGCTCGCGAATGGGAACGCCCGTTTGACGGCGAGCTGCTGACGGATCCACCTTTGGGGTGGAGACCTAGCACGCTGGAGGGCGGATGACCAGCTGCTGTTCCGGCTACGCTGCCGAAGCGAGCACGCAGTTCGACCGGAAGCGGGCAGACGCAGATCTCGCGCGGTACCGGAAGCGCGGGCCGGATCCGACGACCCGGATGCTGATCGATGGCATCCGCGAGGCTCTGCCGGAGCTGCCGACGCTGCTCGATGTCGGTGCCGGCATCGGGGTGCTGACTCACGAGCTCCTCGCCCTCACGAACGGCTCCGCGACGCTGATCGACGCGTCCGACGCGTCGCTCGACACGGCCGGCCAGGAAGCGGAGCGGCGAGGCCACCGACACCGCTGCAACTTGAGCCGTGGCGACTTCGTCGAGCTCGCGCCGGCGCTGGCCCCGGCCGCGGTGGTTGCCATGGACCGGGTGGTCTGCTGCTACCCGGCATTCGTCTCCTTGCTCGAGGCTGCCCTCGGCCACGCCGAGCGGGTCTTCGCCTTCTCGTATCCGAGGGACCGGTGGTACGTGCGCGCCGGCGTCGCGCTCGAGAACCTCCCGCGCCGACTCGGCCGGAGCGCGTTTCGGGTGCTCGTTCATCCACCGGCGGAGATGCAAGCGCTGGTCGAGAGCCGAGGCTTCGCGCTCGTCAGCCGGCGATCCACCCTGGCCTGGAGCGTCGAGGTCTGGCGGCGGGCGGCGACGACCTGATGCGTTGGGCCGGGCCCGAGCTGCCGGTGCGCCCCTCGGATGCCGCGCCCGGCCCGTGCACCCCAAGCAGGGTCGGATACGGTCGTGCCGACGTCGGCTCCACCCGCTGACACGACGCATCAGCGGCCGCGCTCGACCTTCTCGAGCAGCGCGAACAACGCCAAGACCGGCTGGGTGAGCTGGGCATGCGAGAGCACCGCGCGGTGCTCGTGCAGGTATTGCCGGAGGTACCCGGCGACGTGCTTGAGCCCGACCACTCGATAGCGCGACGACCCGCGCCGACTCGGGCTCGAGCCGAACGCCACCATCCGTACCGTGTGGCCGCCGTGGGTTCGCGCCTCGCCAGAGGAGAGCAGGCGGTCCACCGTGGTCTCGGCTCGGTCCGCTTCGCAGCAGCCGAAGCGCACCAGGGCCGCGGCGAGCACGGCGGGATCGCGCATCGCGGGATTGAGCCGAGCTGCCCCCTGCTTGACCTCCCCGATGATCATGTCCGAGCAGTTGGCCGCGACGCCCAAGACCGGGTCCGGTTCACGGGCTACGGGCCCCACGGTCCGTTGGCGTCCACGGGGCCTGGCGCCCGCCCGGGCAAACCGAAAAGCCAGCACGTCCAGGTCGGTCGCGGTGCGGACTTCGCCGTGTCGAATCGCCTCGAGCACGGGATACTCGGTGACGGTCAGGTAGCCGTTCACCTGCAGGTAGGCTTCCACCATCGCCACGGCCACGTCCACCGCGCTACCCTCCGGGCGGCCGGTCAGCGCGAGCGTGCCAGCGGAAATCGCACCTGTCGCCGCCGCCCGCGATCGTGCTGGTTCGCTCCAACCGGGCGCTCCACCGCTCGGCCAACGGATAGTCGAGGTTGCACCATGCCTCGACGCAGAGCTCGCCAAGCCCTTGGCCTCGGAGGTGCTCCGCGACGGGGCAGCGCTCGACGTCGAAGGCCACCGTTCCGGGGGCGATCGGCAGATCGCGCATCCGATACGCCGGTGGCCCGAACGGGAACCGGCGAAAGGCTCCGATCGCGCGACGGAGACGGCCCTCGGGAGAGCGCGCCGCCAATCGAGCCCAGAGCCATGGGACCCGGGCCATCCGCCGATACACCGCCCAGGTGACCCGCGCGGTTTCCCGCCGGGCGCCGTCGGGGTCGAAGCCCTCGAGCCGAAGCTGATGATAGAGCGAGGCGGTGAGCGCGGCGGCGTGAACCATCAGCCGGCCGCTGACCCCGCGCTCGGTGCGAGGTTGTGCACCCGTTGCGCGCGCAGCGCGGACGGCGCCTTCGACCAGGCGCCGGGCGCCGTCGTCGCCGAACCGTTCCTCGAGCGTTGCGCGGGCTACGCGCGCCAGGCCACGCTCCGCCAGGCGGAGCCAGAGGGCGGGCGGTCGCTGGGCCGGGTGGGTCGGTGCCGTCACACGCGCGCTCCCCGGAGCCGCAGGGCGTTGCCGACCACCGAGACCGAGCTCAAGCTCATCGCCGCCGCCGCGATCACAGGCGAGAGCAGGAGCCCGAAGAACGGGTAGAGCACCCCGGCGGCGATCGGCACGCCCGCGGCGTTGTAGCCGAAGGCGAAGAAGAGATTCTGGCGAATGTTCCGCATCGTCCGCCGGCTCAGGCGGCGGGCCCGGACGATGCCCCGCAGGTCGCCTTTCACCAGGGTCACGGCGGCACTCTCCATGGCCACGTCGGTGCCCGTTCCCATCGCGATGCCGACCTCGGCCTGCGCAAGCGCGGGCGCGTCGTTGATGCCGTCGCCGGCCATCGCCACCACGGCCCCCTGGTGCTGGAGCCGCTTGACCGCATCGACCTTCTGGTCCGGCAGCACCTCGGCGATCACTTCGTCGATGCCGAGCCGCGTGGCCACAGCCTGCGCGGTGGTCCGGCTGTCTCCGGTGAGCATCACCACCCGGAGCCCTTCGGCGTGGAGGGCGGCGATGGCCTCCGGGGTCGAGGCCTTGACCGGGTCGGCCACGCCGATCAGGCCCGCCAGTCGGCCGTCGACGGCCACGAACATCAACGTCTGGCCCTCCCCGCGAAGCTGCTCCGCCTGCGCGAGGTGCTCGCCCGGGTCGACGCCCAGCAGCTCGAGCATCGCCCGGTTGCCGAGCGCCACGGCGCGGCCACCGACCCTGCCGCGGACGCCCTTGCCCGTGACGCTCTCGAAGTCATCCGCCGGGCTGGGCTCCACGCCGCGCTCCGTGGCGCCGGCCACGATCGCCGCGGCGAGCGGATGCTCGCTGGCCCGCTCGAGCCCGCTCGCAAGCGCGAGCAGCTCCCCTTCGTCGACACCGGCGGCCGGCTGAACGGTCACCAGGCGCGGCCGACCCTCGGTCAGCGTGCCGGTCTTGTCGACGACCAGCGTGTCGACCTTGCGGAGGACCTCGATCGCTTCGGCGTTGCGGAACAGCACACCCAAGGTTGCGCCCTTGCCCGTGGCCACCATGATCGACATGGGCGTGGCCAGGCCCAGGGCGCACGGGCAGGCGATGATCAGCACGGCCACCGCGTTGATGATCGCGTGGGCCATCCGGGGCTCGGGGCCGACGAGGCCCCAGACGGCGAAGGTCACAATCGCGATCGCGACAACGATCGGCACGAACCACCCGGAGACGGTATCGGCCAGCTTCTGGATCGGCGCGCGGCTCCGCTGGGCTTCGGCCACCATGGCCACGATGCGAGCGAGCAGGGTCTCCGCGCCCACCTTCTCCGCTCGCATCACCAGCGCACCGGTGCCGTTGACGGTGGCGCCCACCACCCGATCTCCAGCTCCCTTTTCGACCGGAATCGGCTCGCCCGAGACCATCGACTCGTCGACCGCGCTCCGGCCCTCCAGGACCACGCCATCGACCGGGATCTTCTCGCCCGGGCGGACCCGGAGGCGGTCGCCTGGCACCACCTGGTCGAGCGGCACGTCCTCCTCGCGCCCGTCGTGCTGGATCCGGCGCGCGGTCTTGGCGGCCAGGTCGAGCAGCTTGCGGATGGCGGCGCCGGTCTGGGTGCGGGCCCGGAGCTCGAGGACCTGCCCCAGCAGGATCAGCGTAACGATCACGGCCGCGGCCTCGAAGTAGACGGCCACCTCCCCGCCCTCGCCGCGGAAGGAGGGCGGGAAGATCCCCGGCAGCAGCGCGGCCACCAGGCTGTACAGAAAGGCGACCGAGACACCCATGCCGATCAGGGTGAACATGTTGAGCCGCAGCGTCCGGATCGAGGCCACGGCGCGGACGTAGAAGGGCCATGCCGCCCAGGTGCAGACCGGGGTGGCGAGCAGGAGCTCGATCCACATCCGGGCCTTCGGAGATACCAGGCGAGCGACCGGCTGTCCTGGCAGCAAGTCTCCCATCACGAACAGAACGACGGGCACGGTGAGGGTCAGCGAGATCCAGAAGCGCCGGCTCATGTCGGCGAGCTCGGCGTTCTCCTCCGCGTCCGCCGTCGGGATCATCGGCTCGAGCGCCATCCCGCAGATCGGGCAGCTCCCCGGCTGATTCCGGACGATCTCCGGGTGCATCGGGCAGGTGTACTTGACACCCGGGCTCGGCGCGGGCTCGTCAGCCCGCGCATCCGGCGCCGGCTCCAGGTAGCGGGCGGGCTCGCGCTCGAACTTGGCCTTGCAGCTTGAGGAACAGAAACGATGCTCGACGCCGTGGTGCCGGGCTCTGTGGGGGCTGTCCTGGCTCACTTCCATGCCGCAGACCGGGTCGTTCATCACTGATGTCTCCTTTGTCGGACGAGCCGGTGCCGACCGCGATCGAGGCCATCGTTGCCGGGCCAGAGCCAGGCGCCGAAACCGAGTCACTGGCTTCTCTGGTCGCTCTCTTCCGCAGTGACAACTCGCCAGGGGTATGCCAGGCCCGAGCCCGGAGGCATTCGTTGGGAGGCGGCCCGTCACTCGACAGCACGGGCAACCGTACCGCCGGCAGTTAGACTAATTCGGGCCCCGCGATGGCCCCCGCGATCATCCGCTTCTTCTGGACGGCCCATCAGCCCGACCGACGCTGGACCGGATGAATTGCCCCGGTCGGTGGGGCAATAGCCCCAGCGAACGTCCGGTGCCAGTCGTCGCACGACATCCGATCGGAGCACCGACATGGCGTGGCGCTTGCGAGCCGGTGGCGGTAGCTATCGACCTGGGGCTGCCCATGCGACCGCCATTCGACCTCAAGAGCCAGATCGACGAAGAGATCGGCGCGGCGCTCAGCGGGTTGGCGTCGTCTCGGCCCATGCTGACCGTCTTCGGGTCCGCGCGAGTCCAGGCTGGCGGCTCCGAGTACACGTCAGCGAGAGAGCTGGCGCGACAGCTCGGCGAAGCCGGCTTCGGCATCATCACCGGTGGAGGGCCGGGCATCATGGAGGCGGCCAATCGCGGGGCCCGCGAGGCCCGGGCGCCGTCCTTCGGCGCGTCGATCGTCCTGCCCCACGAGGAGGCCTCGAATCCGTACCTGGACCGCGAGATCCGATTCCGCTTCTTCTTCGCGCGGAAGCTTGCCCTGCTCCGAGCCTCGTGCGGCTTCATCTGCTTCCCGGGTGGATTCGGAACGGCGGACGAGCTCTTCGAGGCCCTGGTCCTGATCCAGACCGAGAAGCTGCCCCATTTTCCCCTGGTGCTGGTTGGCGGGCGCTACTGGGCGGGTCTGCTTTCCTGGATCGAGTCGACGATGGAACCGGCCGGCGCGATCGTTGCCAGGGACCGACGCCTGCTCCTCGTCACCGATTCCGGTCGAGAGGTCGTGGACCACTGCCGCCGGTGCCACGAGACCCTCTGCGTCGAGTTGGGTCCCGGCCCCCATTACCCCTCCTGAGCCGCGCAGGGCGAGAGCCGTGGTCGCCGGGCCGACCGCGACGGTCCTCCTGCGGACCGAGGTTACCCGGCGGCGATGTTCGCAAGCAGGGCGGCGTTGACACTTTCCAAATCGGTCTTCCCTGGGACGAACACGACGGCCAGCGAGTCAGTTCGCCGGTCGAAGGTCGCCAGCCGAACGCCTGGCAAGGACCGCACGGCGCTCTCCACGAGCGACCCGGCGCCGTCTCGGAGCAGGCCGCCCACCTGGACCTCCAGGCGGGCCAGGTGGCGACCGACCGGATAGCCCTCGCGCCGTTCCAGGTAGTCGATGATCTCCGCGGCGCTGATCACGCTGGGGTCGAAGACCACGATCCCCGCTTCGGTGATCGGGTTCACGACCGCGTCAACCACGCCGGGGAGCTTTTGCATCCGGAGGCCGAGGGGGCCGGCTTCGCCGGCGCAGGGAAGGGGCCCGACGCGAACTTCGAGCCGCTGGGATCCCGGTTGCTCAATGGTGGCCATGGTCGACCTCTCCTTCACTCCAACGCGCCGCTCCGGGGGGGAACGTGCCGGTTCTGGTGGTCTTCGGGGGTCCCGGTGTCGCCGACAGGGCAGGGGCCAGGGAGCTTGGCCACCGCCGAGGGCTGTCGGGGTGTCAGCAACAACCGCGCTGCCACGCCGGCTTGGAGGTGGTTCCTCGCCATCGCCGCGTGGACGGCAGCAAGCGCGTCCGCAACGTCGCTGAGGTCCGCCGAGTCGGGTGTCGTCTCGGATGAGAAGAGCTCTCGCAGCCTCCGACCGGACATCGTCGAGCGCGTGGCCATCTGGGCGCTATGGCCCAGCTGCTGGAGGCGGCTCCGTTGCTCTTTCGAAAGACCGAGCTCCGAGGCGTGCTCGAGCAGGTGGCGAGGCTGGTAGCGCATCGGGACCATCAGGTCGCCGTGATCGCCGGTTCCCTCGCCATGCATCGCGGACATCGCCTGCGTCATCATACAGTAACGCCCTGGCTTGCCGGTGCCGCCGAGCTCGTGCTGATACTGCTGCGCCTCCGCCGGCATCGGAGCGAGCAAGGCGACGGCGAGCATCGAGCTGAACAAGGTGATGGTCCTCACGATCCCTCCGAGATGGCATGTCGCAGCGCGAGAGCCGGCCGAGGTCTTGCGTCTGTGATGGTCAGCGATGCAAGAGCTCCGCCGCCTGGTGGGATGGCTCCAAGCCTCGTGGCGAGAGAGGACTAGGGGAATCGTGAACGCCCGACCAACGTCGAGTCAGTGGGCGAGGTCCCGCGCCCGGAGGGGGAGATGCCCCAGGGTGGCGGGTCTGGTTCCGGCGAGGTCGCGGTAGCCCGATGGCCGAGCCACGCCGTTCTCGGGTCCTGGTCGTCGACGACGAGCAGTTGGTTCGGGCCTGGCTGGAAGCCCACTTGAGCGAGTCCGGATACGACGTCGCCGTGGCGAGGGACGCGACTGAGGCGCGACGCCGGTTCGCCGCTTTGGTGCCCCACGCGGTCCTGTTGGATCTCAAGCTTCCCGATGGTAGCGGGCTGGAGCTGCTCAAGGAGTTCGTCGAGGCGGACCCGGCTCTCGTGGCGATCATGCTGACGGCCCATGGTGACGTGGGCACGGCCGTCGCCACGGTCCGAGCCGGCGCGTACCACTTCCTCGAGAAGCCGCCGCAGCTGGAAGAGCTCCTGCTCACGCTCGCCAAGGGGCTCGAGGCGCGACAGCTCCGCCATACGGTCTCAGTGCTTCGTCGGCAGGCGGGATGGCGGCTGGCCGACGTCGAGATCGTCGGTCGGTCGAAGGCCATGAGCCGGGTGGTGGCGCTGGTCGACCGAGTGGCGGCTAGTGACAGCACCACCGTCCTGATCCGCGGCGAGAGCGGCGTTGGCAAGGAATTGATCGCTCGAGGGGTCCATGCACGGAGCCGTCGTCACGAGCAGCCGTTTCTCGAGATCAACTGTACGGCGCTTCCCGAGACGCTGCTCGAGTCGGAGCTGTTTGGTCACGAGCAGGGTGCCTTCACGGACGCGAAGGAGCGCAAGCAGGGGCTCCTCGAGCTGGCCGATCGCGGGACAGTCTTGCTCGACGAGATCGGTGACCTGCCCCTCGGCGCCCAAGCCAAGCTGCTCAGGTTTCTCGAGGCCCGCTCCTTCAAGCGGGTCGGCGGGGTGCGGGACATCGCCGTGGACGTCCGAATCATCGCGTCGACCAATCGCGATCTGGAGGCTGCCGTTCGTCAGGGAAGCTTCCGACTCGACCTGTTCTTTCGCCTCAACGTCGTGCCGATCCTGGTCCCGGCCCTGCGGGAGCGGCCGGAGGACGTCGAACCCCTCGCGAATCATCTGCTGAATCGAATCGCAACGACGATGCGCCGGCCGGCGCGAGTCATTCGGCGGGATACGCTCGCCATGTTGGAGCGCTACGCCTGGCCGGGGAACGTGCGAGAGCTCAAGAACGTGCTCGAGCGGGGGATGATCGTCGGAGACGGAAGCCAGCTCCTTCCGGAACACTTGCCCACTGAGCTCAAGCCCGGCGGAGAGGCGCGCGCGCTCGAGCCGGGATTCCGCCTGCCACCCGGCGGGATCGTGCTCGAGGCCCTCGAACGAGACCTCATCCGCCAGGCGCTCGAGGAGTCCCGAGGCAACAAGACGCGCGCGGCCGGGCTCCTTGGACTGACTCGCGACACGCTTCGCTACAGAATCGAAAAGCACGGACTGGACGGGTGATGACTTCCTCTGGGTGTGACGGGGAACGCGGCACCGACGCCACGCGGCGGGTTCCCATCCGGCTCGAACCCGAAAGCGCCGGCGCCGTGCAATCGAGATGGTGTGTGGGCTGCAGCCGGGGCCATGGGACGATGGCGTCAGCGCCCACCTGTCGAGCACTCCAGGAGCGGAGGATATGGAACCCAAACAACGTTTCTCAGTGTGGTACCTGCTGCTCGCCGTCGCGGGGATCCTGGCGATTCAGCTGGTGTCGGCCGCTGGGCATCGCGAGACGCTCGCCTACAGTGACTTCAAACGCCTTGTGCAGGCTCGGAAGGCCCGCGCTCTGATCATCGATGACAAGACAATCTCCGGTCAGTTCGATGTCGAAGGCATCGCGGCCGTCCTCGGCCCGCCACTCGGAGACTCGTTGAAGCAACTCGGTGCCGGGCCACACTCGTTCATCACGACACGCGTGACTGACCCGGGTCTGGTGGCCGAGCTCGAGGCAGCGGAGATCCGCTTCACCGGACGGCTCGAGAATACCTGGTTCCGCGGGATGCTCGGTCTCGTCGTTCCCGCCATCCTGTTCTTGGCGGTGTGGGTCTTCCTGATGGGTCGAATGGGGGCCCAGGGGCAGGGACAGCTCATGGCTGTGGGGAAGAGCAAGGCCAAGGTCTATGTCGAGCAGGACACCGGCGTCCGCTTCGATGACGTAGCCGGCATCGACGAAGCGCGGGCCGAGCTTGCGGAGCTGGTGGAGTTCCTTCGATCTCCCGACACCTACCGTCGCTTGGGCGGCAAGATCCCGAAGGGCGCCCTACTCATCGGGCCCCCGGGCGCCGGCAAGACGTTGCTGGCCAAGGCGGTAGCCGGTGAGGCGAAGGTGCCGTTCTTCAGCCTCACCGGGTCAGACTTCGTCGAAATGTTCGTGGGTGTCGGGGCGGCGCGGGTTCGCGACCTGTTCGCACAGGCCCACGCCCGGAGCCCGAGCATCATCTTCGTTGACGAGCTCGACGCCTTGGGGCGCGCCCGCAGCGCCGGTCCGAGCCTCGGCCACGACGAGCGCGAGCAGACCCTGAACCAGCTCCTCGCGGAGATGGACGGCTTCGACAGCCGCAAAGCGGTGATCATCCTCGCCGCGACCAATCGCCCCGAGATCCTCGATCCGGCGCTCCTTCGGCCTGGCCGATTCGATCGAAAGATCGTGGTCGATCGGCCGGACTTGCGCGGAAGGCTTCAGATTCTGCGGGTTCACACGCGCGGAGTGTCGCTGGCGACCGACGTCGATCTCGCCGCCATCGCGGCGAGGACGCCGGGCTTTGTCGGTGCGGACCTCGCCAACCTCGTCAACGAAGCCGCGCTCCACGCCGCCAGAACCGGCCAGGCATCCGTCGGGCCGGACGACTTTGAAGAGGCGCTCGACCGAGTCGTTGGCGGCATCACCCACCGCTCGCGGGCGCTGAGTCCGCGGGAGAAAGGCATCGTCGCCTATCACGAGGCGGGCCATGCGCTGATCGCGGAGCTTAGGGAGCGGGCCGACCCGGTGGCAAAGGTCTCGATCATCCCGCGGGGCGTCGCCGCGCTAGGGTACACCCAGCAGCAACCGACCGAGGACCGCTATCTCATGACCAAGAGGGAGCTGCTGGACCGCCTGGATGTCCTGCTCGGTGGGCGAGTAGCCGAGGAGCTCGCCTTTGGAGACGTTTCCACGGGCGCGCACGACGACCTGCAGCGCGCCACCGATCTCGTTCGCTACATGGTGACGGCGTATGGCATGAGCGAGGCCCTCGGCCTGGCCACCTATCAACCACCCCGCTCGGCGCCGTTCCTCGAGTCGCGAGACTGGATCCCGTCGCGCGAGTACAGCGAACGGACGGCGCGGGCCATCGACGACGAGATCCGGGCCTTGCTCACCGATGCCCAGGAGCGCGTGCGGCAGACGCTCAGCCACCGGCGAGTCGCACTCGACGCGCTCGCCCTGCTCTTGATGAAGCAGGAAGTGGTCACCCATCAGACGCTGAGCGTCCTGCTGACGACCCGCCGGGAGGGGCGTCGAGCACCCGGGCCGCTGAGGACCGACCCTGTCTGCGGGATGTCCCTGGCCGCCGCCGACGCCGACGCTGCGGCCGAACACGCAGGAAGGACGGTGTACTTCTGCAGCGATGATTGTCGGCGGGCGTTCGTGTCGAATCCGGAGCGCTACACGACGGATGACCCGCTCCCGGACGAGTGTTGATGACAGCTGTATTCTCAGTAGGCGCTCCGTGCGGCAGGCCCTGCGCTTACGGTGCCGCCGTCGCCGCGACTCCACGCGCTAGCGACTGTTGCAGCTGTCGTCGAGCCCCCAGACTGGTCCAACCACCGATACTGGATGGACTCCGTCAGTCCGAGCGGGCCATCCGGCGTCGCGAGCAGCGTGATTCGGCCTGGCGGTCCAGTGGCCCCGCCAGGCCTCCTGGACCGGGGAGTAGACGGTGAAGGCTCCACCCCAACGAACGGAGCATCGGGTCGAGGTGAGGCCCGGAGTCCCCGCGCAGTCCGCTCCTCGCTCGTTGAAGCAGGAACCGCGCGTCAGCGGCCCGCCCGGTGCGCCTTTGCAGGCGAGAGCTAGCCGCATGTCTCGTTCATGTAGCGGTCCGACCTCCCGGGCACGAGGGGGGGCATGGACGCAACGAAGCGCCCTCCCTAGGAGGCTGGCACCCAGCCTAATCCCATGTCGTTGGTTGGCAGCTTCTCGGTGGATGATTGACCCCAACTGGCGGGGGATCTGCCCCACGCGGTCTCCGTTGTCGGGCCGACCCGTGCGCCCTAGGCGAGGTCGCCTTCCAGCGGACCGGTCGGCCTGGAGCGCACTTGCGACGGCGGGAGGCACTGGGCTCACGCGGCGTCTGGTTGGCACACCTCCTGCCATCTCCCGGAATCATCCGGAAGAGAAGGAGGCTGTCATGACCTGGCTACGGGAGAACGCTTTCTGGATCGTGGTGGGGATTCTCTTCATGGGGCTCCACATGAGAATGCATGGCGGCCATGGCCATGGGGGTCATGGACGCGGGGGGCATGGGCACGACGGTCACGGCCACGCGGGTGGGGTTGACTCCGGACACGGCAGCTCCGAGCACGCGGCCGAGGGACGGGACCGCCCCGACAGGAGGGCACGTCATGCTGGACACTAGGCTCCTCACGTGGTCGCTCGCGCTGTTCGGCGCCGCGACGTTTGTGGTGTGCGTGCTCTACGGCCTGGTTGTTCCGGCCCCCCTTCACATGACTGGGTTCCTGGAGCAGCTGCTCCCCGGTTTTCGATGGCTGACCTGGGGCGGCTTTGCGATCGGGCTGATCGAGGCGTTCCTCTACGGGGCGTACACCGGGCTCGTGTTCGGGCCGATCTACAACTGGCTCTGGCGACGCCGGGCCCGCTCCTCAGCTTGAGGCGGCGGCGGGCGAGGAGGCGTTCCCATGCATGTTGGTATGTGGGGTGCGGCCCTGATCGTCATCGTGGTCGTCTCCTGGCTCCTCTACCGGTATCTGGCGCCCGCCGGGTGGAAGGAGTGGACCCGGGCGGGCGTCGTTCAGGCTTTCATCATCGCGTTCTACGCGGAGATGTATGGCTTTCCGATGACGATTTATCTGCTGGCGCGGGTGTTCGGCTTCGACCTGGCCTGGGCGGAGGGCGGTAACCTCTGGGCCCAGCTCTTCGGCACGCCGCTGGCCCATGTCGTCGCGATGCTGATCGGCTACACCATAGTCTTCTCCGGGGCCGTGCTGGTGGCCGAAGGCTGGCGGACCGTTCACCGAGCCCGACGAGAGCAGCACCTGGCGACCGCGGGCGTGTACGCGACAGTTCGTCACCCCCAATACACGGGTCTGTTCCTGATCGTCTTCGGTGAGGGAATCGTCCACTGGCCTACCATCGTGTCCGTTCTGGCTTTCCCGATCATCGTGGCCGCGTATGTTCTCCTCGCTCGAAGGGAGGAACGACAGATGTTCGAGATCTTCGGCGCCGACTTCCTCGGCTACCAGGAACGGGTGCCGATGTTTGTTCCTCGCTTCGCCGGGATGGGCCGATAGGGGGCGCCAGTGAGCCTGCGAACTCTGACCCTGATCAGCGGAGCCGTTCTGCTCTTGGTGTTCGCGTTGGCGGGCTACCGCGCGCGCCGCCGCCAGGCCGCCGATCACAGGAACGACGTTGTCGTCCGGCGGCGATCGGCCTGAGAGGTCTCACCCATTCGGCCCGGGAGCCGCACGAAGCCCCGTGTCCGCGACCGGAGTCTCCGGTCCCGAGACCACCGATACCATCCTCCTTGCCGCGTCACGCGAGCGAAGGCGCGTGGATACGGGGGCCCACCTCACCTCGATCGACCGGTCGCTTGCCCCGGCGGTCCGGCAACACCATCGAGCCCTCGTCCCATGGGTCAGAGCCATCGCCGTGCCACCCACCCGATCGCCTCGGCCACGCGGAGCGGCCAAGGGCGCCCGACCCACCGGTCCAAGGTCACCTCCGCTGACACTTCGAGGTCGGCGCCAAACTGGCGCTCGAGCGCCGCGCAGAGACCTCTCGTCGCCGAGAACAGATTCAGCTCGTAGTTCACGAAGAGGCTCCGATAGTCGAGATTGGCGGTCCCGATCGTGGCAATCGCGCCATCGGCGACGGCCGTCTTGGCGTGAAGCACTCGTGGCTGGAATTCGTAGATCCGCACGCCGCCGAGCAGGAGCTGCTGATACGCGGCCCGGGCAGCCCACTGGGCGATGGACACATCGCTCCTCGCTGGGAGCAAGAGCCGCACGTCCACGCCCCGCCGGGCCGCTGCGACCAGCTCCCGCTGGGTCAGCTCGTCCGGAACGAAGTAGGGCGTCGTAACCGCGAGCCGCCGCCTCGCGCTCCGCAGCAGCCTGAGATAGAGGCAGCGCAGCTGGCGGCGGCAGATCGGAGAGAGATTGGGCACCAGCACGTCGCCGGTGTCCTCCGCGGCGGTCCACTCGCGATCTCCCGACCAGAACGCGTCGAACAGCCCGCCGGCGGCCCGGGCGAGCGTGCCACCCACCCGCACACGTGGCTGTCGTCGCCAGCGGTCGGCTCCGACGACGGAGCGGGCGCTCTCCCGATGAATGTTGAACCCACCGAGGAAGACCGTCCGATCGTCGACCACCAGGAGCTTCCGGTGGTCGCGTCGCAGGAAGCGGCCTGGCGCCGTCCACCGCCATCGATGAAAGCGCCGAACCCGCGCGCCGGCGGCGATCAACCCGCGGTGGAGACGTCGGCTGAACCGGCCTGCCGATCCGACCGCGTCGACGATGACCTCGACCCGGACGCCCGCCAGCGCGCGCTCCCTCAGCGCATCAGCCAGCCGGCGTCCGACCTCGTCGTCGCTCCACAGATACGTCTCCAGCGCGATCCGCTGCGTGGCCCCGGCGATCGACGCGTGCATCGCCTCATAGAGCTCGTCGCCCTCGGTGTAGAGCGTGTAGTGGTCAACCGCGCCGCTCGGCCATGCGATGCACGGCGCTCCCGAGTGGTCGGCGCAACACCCGGCGCTGGCGTGCGGATCGGCGGGGACCAGGGTCACCCCACGCTTCCGGCGCCCGGGTCATCGATCGGCCGGGTGCGCTGCCGAGCCGCGACCTGAGTCGTGAGCCAGTCGCCGAGTCCGGCATTTCCGCCGCAGGACCGGATGGCCTGGTGCAGCGCCGGGTCGGCGCGCGCGTTGACCGCGTCGATCAGCGCATCCAGGGCCCGCCGCTGCCGGCGCCAGTGCCAGAACACGAGGGCCGCAACGACGACCGCCAGGCCGGCCACGCCCCATGCCCCGTACCGGAGCCCACCCACGGTTCTTGAGCCGGCGACCACGGTGTCGACTTGCCGGATTCGGTTTCGAAGCGAGTCGGTCACCGATTGCATCACCTCGTGCAGGACCGGCTCCAGCACCGTGCGCAGGCCGTTCGCCAGGCCGACGACGGTGCGGCGGGCCAGGCTGTCGCCGGCGTCGGCGAGGATCATGCTGAGCTCGCGATCGATCGCGCCGGTGAGCTCGTGGCCCGCGGTCCGGGCCAGGCCCCCCGTCCGAAGCTCGAGCTGGTCGAAGTTGCTGGCCACGAATCGCCCCGCCGCTCGGTTGAGATCGCCCTCGATTCGACGCCCGAGCTCGACGGTGGCGCGATCCACGCCGCGCTCGAGGCTCCGGGCCACGCTGTCCGCGGTGGCCCGGGCCGGGAGGTAAACCGCGTGATCCAGGGCGGCGCGGAGCGACACGCCGAGTGAGTCGGCCAACCGGCCCTGAAGGCGAATCAGCGTCGTATCGCGAGCCGCCACCGCATCGACGGCCCCGGCTCCTGCCGCACGACCCATGGATCGGCTCGCGCCGCACCCTCCCACGGCGAGGAGACCGGCCGAGAGCAGCCAACGGCATACCATGCGCGCGAGGTTCGCCCCAGAACCTCGCCGTGCCGAGCCGCCGCGCGGTCTCCCGCGACTGGCCGGGTCGGAGTCCGACCTGGGCTTTGGGTGGTGCGTCATTTGCCCCACTCCCGCGGTTGGCTCACCCATCGGGCCCATCCCTTCGAGCGGCGGTGTGCCTGGCTACCTGCCTGGTGGACATGGCCTTGACCTCGGGCAGGGCGGCGGCCTCTACTCTGCTGCACGATGTCGAACACGCATCGATCGCACCCACGCCAGCCAGTCGCCGCTTGGCTGGGCAGTGACTCGATGATACTCCGAATGCGTCGGAGGCGGTCTGGAAAAGGACGGTCGAAAGGCGTATCGACGGGCCCTTCGCGACGCCCAGGTCGCGCTGGTGCGGGCGCAGCGACAGCTGATCGACCGCGGTGCGCAGGTGCTGGTCGTATTCGAGGGACGGGATGCCTCCGGGAAGGACGGCACGATCAAGCGGATCGTGGAACACCTGAACCCTCGGGCGAGTCGGATCGTCGCGCTCGGCAAGCCGTCCGACCGCGACCGTCAGTCGTGGTATTTCCAGCGCTACGTCGCCCACCTGCCGGCCGCAGGCGAGATCGTGCTCTTCAATCGGAGTTGGTACAATCGCGCTGGTGTGGAGCGGGTGATGGGGTTCTGCACCGACGAGGAGTACGATCTCTTCCTGCGGACGGTTCCCCTCTTCGAGCAACTCCTGGCCCATTGCGGCATGACCCTGATCAAGTACTACCTCGACATCTCCAAGGCCGAGCAACGCCGCCGGCTCGCCGCGCGGCGCAGCAGCGTGATTCACCAATGGAAGAACAGCCCGCTCGACGGGGTCGCCACCAAGCACTGGAAGCAGTACAGTCGGGCCCGGAACGAGATGTTTGCCAGGACCCACAGCACGGTCGCCCCGTGGACGATCGTCCGGACGGACGACAAGCGAAGCGCGCGCGTCAACCTGATGCGGGATCTCCTGCTTCGGCTGGCGCCGGTCCTGGACGCCGGCCGCCACCAGCTGCCGGACCCCGCGGTGGTCTTCTCGTTCAACACGGCCCAACTCGAGGACGGCACCATCGCTCCGTGAGGGGTGAGCGCTGCTTGGCATCACGAAGGAGCGACACGATGGACGCAGACGTGATCGTCGTTGGAGCCGGCCCCGCCGGAGCGAGCGCGGCCTACGAGCTTGCCCGGAGAGGGGTCCGGGTGATCCTGATCGAGCAGAAGCGGCTGCCCCGATACAAGCCCTGCGGCGGGTGCCTATCCCTCAAGATCGACACCATTCTGGAGGACGACTTCCATCCGCTGATCGAGCGAACCATCCACGGAGCGCGGTTCACCTTCAAGGGCCTGGACGAGATCCGGGTCCGGTCGGAGGAGCCGGTGGCCTACATGGTCATGCGCGACCGGTTCGATCACTTCCTGGCGATGAAGGCGCAGGCGGCCGGCGCGACGCTGGTGACCGGCGAGCGGGTCGGCGAGGTAGCCGAATCGGCCGACGGCGTGACAGTCCGAACGGACAGGCGGGAGCTTCGGGCGTCCTTTCTCGTCGGGGCGGACGGCGCCAACGGGGTCGTTGGTCGTCGACTCCAGCTCACGCCTCGTCGGCGGGTCGCCGTGTGCGTCGAGGCGGAGGTCACGCAGGCGAGCTCGGTTCCGGCCGCGGTCGCCGACGACGAAGTCGCCATCGAGTTCGGCAGCATCCCCTTCGGATACGGCTGGATCTTTCCCAAAGGCGATCATCTCTCGATTGGAGTGGGCGGCCTTCGGGACAAGGTCCAAAACCCCCGGCAGCTCTATGACGAGTTCCTCGTCGACCAGGACCTGGTCGACGACCTCACCTCCGAGCGGCGGAAGGGCTACATCATCCCCGTCTTCGCCGGCGGGGCCGATCCGATCGCCGCGGGGCGGTCGCTCCTAGTCGGAGACGCCGCGGCGCTGGTCGACCCTTTCCTCGGCGAGGGGGTGTACTACGCGGTGAGGAGCGGACAGCTGGCGGCCCAAGCGCTGGCCGCGGCTTGCCGGGGGGACCGGAGATCGCCGGCTGACGCGTACCAAGGCGGGGTCGCAGCGGAGATCTACCCCGAGTTTCGAGCGGCCAGAAAGGTCGCCTTCTTCGTCTACCTGTTTCCCCGCCTGGCGTACGGTGTCCTCCGGCGCGCGCGACATCACTTCGTGGAGCGCTACTTCGACGTCCTCCGCGGAGACGCCGGCTATGCCGATCTTTGGTCGACGCTGCGGGGTGAGTCGGTCTCGTCCCTGGTCCGGACCCTCTGGCCTGACCGCCTGCCAAGCGTCGGCGTCGCAGAGCACTACGACCGGATGGCTCGTCAGTACGCTGACGCCCTTCCGGTCTGGCGCGCCATGGTCGCTGGACCGGCGCTGGCGGCGTTCGGCGATCTGGTCGAGCAGCACGTGCGTCCCGGCGCGGTGGTGCTCGATGCCGGAACCGGCACTGGCGCGGCCGTCCGGCAACTACTCGAGCGCAGCGACCCCGGCAGCGTCACGGCCATCGACCTCTCTCGCGGTATGCTTCGCGAGGCTCGCAAGCGCGTCAAGGATCCGCGCATCACCTGGGCACAGCAGGACATCGTGGCACTCCCGTACGCCGACCGATCGTTCGACGTCGTGATCAGCACCTGGGTGCTCGAATCCGTCGACGACCCCAGGAGAGTCATCACGGAGCTGCTCCGGGTGCTCCGTGATGACGGTTTCCTGGTGTACGCCTTTTCGAGCCTGCCGGAAGCGAGTCGACTACGCCGCCTCTACGCTCGCCTGATCGAGGAGTGGTCAGCCGGCAATCTGCACGGACGGTTCGTTCCGGTCGCCGACCGGCCGTTCCACGACTGCGAGCACTCGCGACTCTTGACGTTCGCCGGTGGCATGGCCACGGTCGTCGTCCTTCGCAAGTGCTGCACGGTGGACGGGGGTGAGGGAGCTTGCCCGCCGGCGATCACTTCCGCTGGGCGTCTCCGCCAAGCACCACATACCGGTCAGGATGCTCCTTGAACATCCGCTTGCACCGTTCGCTGCAGAAGTAGTAGACCGTTCCGTCGAAGCGGCTCTTCGCCGCCGCGTCGCTGTCCTCGAACTCCATACCGCAGACTTCATCTCGGACTTTCATTGGACACCTCGATGGCCAGACGGCGGCACTCCAGCGGCGCCGCTCGACAAGAGGCGCCGCAAGTGGCGAGCCATGGTCGACCGCCGCGAACGTGGTGCAGTGTCGCGAGTTGAGATGCACGCCTGCACTGCGAAGTCGCGAAATCACCACCGCGTGGGTCAGATCCCGCGGTGGCCGGCCTACCGGAGTGCAGCCGTCCCGGTGGTGCCCGTCCGGATCTTGGTGACGCCCTCCACCGATACGACGTAGACGATACCGTCGCCCTGCCGTCCGGTTCTGGCCGTGCCGGCGACCAGCGTGGTCAGCTCCTCGCAATCGCAGCGCTCGCACACGAACTGGACCAGCGCTTTGTCCGCGTACTCCGCGCTCTCCTGCACCGAGAGCTTTGCCGCGGCCGGATCGACTCCGGCCCCGATCGCGTGCACCCGGGTGACGGTCAAGCGGGGAACCCCTCGCTCCCTGAGAGCGCGAATCACCCTGTCCAACATCTCCAACCGGACGATTGCCCGGACCTCCGTCAATGCCGTCGCCATCGTTCCCTCCTTCAACCCTCCGGTGCGAGCGCCATCCGATCGCGCAGCGCCTCTTCGACCGGCATCGCCGGCCGGCGCTGGAGCTGCCACCGGCGCCAGACCAGGTAGATCGCCGGAATCACCACCAGGGTCAGCACGGTCGAGGTGACCATCCCGCCGACCATCGGCGCGGCGATCCGTTTCATCACGTCGGCGCCGGTGCCGTGGCTCCAGAGAATCGGCGCGAGGCCGGCGATGATGGCCACCACCGTCATCATCTTGGGTCGGAGCCGGTCGACCGCGCCCTCGCGCACCGCGGCGCGGACGTCCTCCGCGGTCGTCATCCTGCCCTCGAGGCTCCGCCGATGGAACGCTTCGTCGAGGTAGATCAACATCACCACGCCGGTCTCCGCGGCCACGCCGGCGAGCGCGATGAAGCCGACCCAGACCGCCACGCTGGTGTTGTAGCCCGCGAGCCAGAGATACCAGACGCCTCCAACCAAGGCGAAGGGCACCGAGAGCATCACGATCAGCGACTCTGCCACGCCTCGGAAGTTGAGATAGAGGAGGAGGAAGATGAGGCCGAGGGTGACGGGCAGCACCACGCGGAGCTTCTGCGCCACCCGCTGCATGAACTCGTACTGGCCGCTCCAGGCAAGGGTGTAGCCGGTCGGAAGCCTGAGCTGCTCGCCGACCGCCCGCTTGGCGGTCTCGACGTACCCACCCACGTCGCTGCCCGTGATGTCGACGTAGACGGTCGTGACCGGAAAGGCGTCTTCGGTCTTGACCGCCATCGGGCCCTGGCGCACTCGCAGGGTCGCGACCTGGCCGAGAGGGATCTGCGCGCCGGTCATCGTGGGGAGAATCACCTCGCGGAGCTTCTGGACGTTGTCGCGGAGCTCCCGCGGGTAGCGCACGTTGACGGCGTAGCGCTCCCGGCCTTCGACCGTCTGCGCGGCGTCGAGTCCGCCCACGGTGGCCATGATCGCGTCATGCACGTCGCCGGCGTTCAAGCCGTAGCGCGCGGTCTCGGTCCGGTCGATGTCGATGTCGACGTAATAGCCCGAGACGCCCCGCTCCGCGAAGGCGCTCCGGGTGCCCGGAACCGCCTGGACGATTCGCTCGACCCGCTCGCCCAGTGCCTGGAGCGTGTCCAGGTCGGGGCCGAAGATCTTGATCCCGACGGCGGTGCGGATGCCGGTGGCCAGCATGTCGATCCGGCCCTTGATCGGCATGGTCCAGGCATTGGTGACACCGGGAAGCCGGACGGCGCTGTCCATCGCGGCAACGAGCTGCTCGTAGCTCATGCCGGCTCGCCACTCCGACTCGGGCTTGAGGGTGATCGTCGTCTCGTACATGTCGAGCGGCGCGGGATCCGTGGCGGTGGCGGCCCGGCCCGCCTTGCCCAGCACGCGCTCGACCTCTGGGAAGGAGGCGAGCACGCTGTCCTGGTAGCGCATGATGTCACGCGACTGAGCGATAGCCACGCCGGGGACCGTGGTGGGCATGAAGAGGATCGAGCCCTCGTGGAGCGGGGGCATGAACTCGCTGCCCAGCCGCCGCCAGGGCACGACCGTTCCCGCCACTAGCACCAGTGCCGCGGCGATCACCATCCAGGGGAAGCGGAGCGCGAAGCGAATGATCGGGGCATAGCCCGCCTGGAGCACCCGGTTGATCGGGTTGGCCCGCTCCGAGCGGATCCGGCCCCGCACCAGGTAGCCCATCAGCACCGGCACCAGCGTGATCGAGAGCAGCGCGGCGCCGGCCATCGCGAAGGTCTTGGTGAAGGCGAGCGGCTTGAAGAGCCGGCCCTCCTGCGCCTCGAGCGAGAAGACCGGCAGGAAGCTCACCGTGATGATCAGGAGCGAGAAGAAGAGCGGCGGACCCACCTGCTTCGCGCTCTCCAGCACGATCTCCCAGCGGCGCGGCTCTGGCCCCGCGCGCTCGAGGTGCTTGTGCATGTTCTCGATCATCACGATCGCCGCGTCCACCATCGCGCCGATGGCGATCGCGATGCCGCCCAGACTCATGATGTTGGCGTTGACGCCCAGGAGGCGCATGACGACGAAGGAGATCAGGATCCCGAGCGGCAGGGTGACGATCGCCACCAGGGCCGAGCGGAAGTGGAGCAGGAAGACGATCGCGACCGCGGCCACGATCAGCGACTCTTCGATCAGCTTCTCGCGGAGCGTGTCGATCGCCCGGTGGATCAGGTCGCTCCGGTCGTACGCCGTTCGCAGCCGGACGCCGGCGGGCAGGTTGCGCTGGATCTCCGCGAGGCGCGCCTTGACGGCCTCGATCGTGGCGAGGGCGTCGCTCCCGAAACGCATCACCACCACGCCGGCCACCACCTCGCCCTTGCCGTCGAGGTCCGCCGCGCCGCGTCGGGGCGCCGGCCCGACCTGCACGGTGGCCACGTCGGCCACCCGGATCGGGGTGCCGTTCGCGGTCGCGCCCACCGCCACCTGCTCGATGTCGGCGACGCCCTGCAGGTAGCCGAGCCCCCGGATCATGTACTCCCGGCCGCCCATCTCGAGCACCCGGGCGCCGATGTCGACGTTGTGCATCCCGATCGCCTGGGAGACCCGGGTCACCGGTATGCCGAAGGCGCGGAGGCGCTCGGGATTGACCTCGACCTGATATTGGCGCTCGAAGCCGCCGAGACTCGCCACCTCGGAGACGCCGGGCACGGCGGTGAGCTGATAGCGGATCGACCAGTCCTGCAGGCTCCGGAGCGCGGCGAGATCGAGGCTGTCCGACTCCAGGGTGTACTCGAAGACCCAACCCACGCCCGTGGCGTCGGGGCCGAGCGTCGGGTCGACTCCCTGGGGAAGGCGGCGCTGGATCCCGTTCAGGTACTCGAGCACCCGGGAGCGCGCCCAGTAGAGATCGGTCCCGTCCTCGAAGATCACGTACACCAGGCTCAGCCCGAAGAACGAGAAACCCCGCACGACCCTGGCGCCCGGCACCTTGAGCATCTCCGAGGCGACCGGGTAGGTGATCTGGTCCTCGACGATCTGCGGCGCCTGTTCGGCGAACTCGGTCTGGACGATCACCTGGACGTCGGAGAGGTCGGGGATCGCGTCGAGCGGCGTCGCGACCATGGCCCAGACGCCGCCCGCGACGAGCGCCGCCGTGGCGAGCAGCACCAGGAAACGGTTCCGGAGCGACCAGGCGATGACCGCGCTAATCATGCCGGTGCTCCCCGCCGCCGGCGTGGGCGCGGGGGACATCGGCTCGGTGGCCGAGTGCTGTATGCCGGGCATGCCTGCCCCGGCGCCACCCAGGCGCGACTCGGCGTCGATCAGGAAGTTGGCCGAGCCGACGATGGTCTCGCCGACCTCGAAGCCCGGAGAGCACCTGGACCCGATCGCCCGCTCGGAGGCCCAGGACCACGCCGCGCGGACCCAGCATGCCCTCCGCGCCGCGGACGAAGACCACGTTGCGCCCTGGTCACCACCACGGCCGCCATCGGGACGGCGACCACGTCCAGCCCGATCACCGCGTCGAAGTAGATGGTGGCGAACATGCCCGGCTTGAGGCGGAGGTCGCGGTTGGCGACCGTCACCCGGACCCGATTGGTACGGCTCTCGACGTCGACCGTCGGATAGACGAAGCTCACCAGGCCCATGGTGTGCTCGCCCGGATAGGCCGAGACCTCGATGTGGGCCTGGGCCCCTTCGCGGATCAGCCGGAGGTCCTGCTCGAAGACCCTCCTCGACCCAGACTTTGAGAGATCGGCGACGCGATAGAGCTGCTCGCCGGGCATCACCCGCTGGCCGTCGTAGAGGTTCTTCTCCAGCACCACTTTCGTCACCGGCGAGACCAGAGTCAGGGTCTTGGTCACCGTGCCGCTTTGTTCGAGCCGGTCGATCTGCTCCTCGGTGATGTCCCAGTAGAGCAGCCGCCGCCGCGACGCGTCGAGCGTAGCGCGGGCACCGAGCCAGGCCTCGCGGGCGCTCGAGTCGACCCGGGCGACCAGCCGCTTGGCCGTGAGAAACTCCTCCTGCGCCGCGACCAGCATCGGGCTGTAGAGGGAGAACAGCGGCTGGCCCCGGCGAACGGCTTCGCCCGTGGTGTTGACGAAGAGCCGCTCGACGAAGCCCTCGATCTTGGGCGTCACTTCCACGACCTGCGACTCCGCGGCCTGGATCTCGCCCACGGTGCGGACGGTCTTGGTGAGGGTCTCGCGACCCACGGTGGCGTAGACCACGCCGAGCGCCCGTTCCTCGGCGCTGCTCAGGTGGACCATCTGCCGGATCAGCCGTCCGCTCGAGTCGAGCTGCTGGTTGCCACCCGCCTGCATCCGGGCGTGCTCCTCGGCCGTCATCCCCGCCATCGGCGACTCGGGCTCCCCGCGCCCGCACCCGCCCAGCGTCGAGGCGATCAGGACCAGCGCCAGGCGTCTCACGATCCACCCCCGCGCCGACCAGGGCGTCGATCATCGCCAGGGCCTCCTGATAGCTCGCCGCCAAGCGGACCAGCTCGACCTCGTATCGATTCACCGTCATCTCGCTCTCCACCAGCGTCATGTAGTCCACCCGCCCGACCCGGTAGGCCGAGAGCGCCGACTCCACCGCGGCGCGGGCCTGGGGCAGGATCGAGGTGGCGTAGAGCCGGGTCAGCTCGCGGGCCCGCTCCGCCTCGGCTCGCTGCTCGGTCAGCATCGCGTAGGTCTCGTTGGCGAGGTCGCGGGCCATCGCCTCCTCGCTGGCCCGCATCGCGGCCATCTCCCGGCGCATCGCGAGCTGGCGCGAGCCGGGCCGGAGCGGGATCGAGAAGCCGACCATGAGCGAGGCCATGTCGTCGAACCGGTCCCTCTGACCGTAGCCGAGCGACACCATCAGATCGGGATAGATCTCGCGGCGGGCGGCCTGATACCCGGCTTCGGCGGCGCGGGTTCGTTCCCTCGACGCGAGCAGAGCCGGGCGGGCCTTCGATGCCCGATCGACCAGCGAGTCGACCGGAGGCAACCCGTCTCCGGGCGCCGGGAGCTCGAGGGCCGGGATCGGCTGGTCGGGCTCGCGGCCGAGCAGGGCGTTGAGCCGCGCGCCGAGCGCGATCCGGTCCTGCCCCATCACGGTGAGCTCCTCGCTCATCCGCGCGATCGAGACCTGGGCCTGGAGCACGTCCTGCTGGAGACCTTCGCCGACCGCATAACGCGCCTCGGAGACCCGGAAGAAGTCCCGCAGCAGGTCGCGGGTCCGCTCGATGATCGCGAGCGAGCGGTCGATGGCGGCGATTCGGACGTAGAGCGTCCTGACCCGCGCCACCAGCTGCGACTCCAGCTCGAGCGCGTCGAGGCCGGCCGCCGACGAGAGGAGGCGCGCGCGCTCCTGGCCGAAGCCGAGCTTGCCGGGCCAGGGAAACATCTGGCGCACCTGGACCTGGTTCATCGTCATCGGCTCGGCGGTCCCGAACCCGAAGAGGGGGCGGTTCATCAGGCCGAGGGAGAGCTCGGGGTCGGGCAGGGCGCCGGCCTGCGAGACTCGCTCGGCCAGCGCTTCGGTTCGGAGCCGCGCAGCGGCCAGGCCCGGGTTGGCGGCACGGGCCAGGGCGACGACCGCCGAGAGCGGCAGCGTGTCGGCCGCTTGGCTCGGGCTGGCCAGGGAAAGGAGGAGGAGACCGGTTACCATGTCGAACGCTTCACTCGCGAGTTGGCTCGAGGCCTGCACCGGCAGGGGCCAGGCCATCAGGCGGCACCGCGAAAGCGATTGTCGCAGGCTCACTTGGAGACGACGGTCGGGTCCGGAGGCGCGGTCGCCGGGTCAACACTCACACTGCGCGGGGCAAATGCCCCACGATCGAGCGGGGCATCGGTTGTCGGGGCTTCGGACGCCCGCTACGCTTGTCGCTCCAGCAAGGGAGAGCAGATGATCAGGGTATCGGGTCTCGCGGTCGTGCTGTCGATCACCGCCACACCGGCGCTCGCGCAGCAGTCGGATTCCGCACTCGTGGTCGCGATCATCGACGCCTTTCGGCAGGCGCTCGCCTCGGGCGACAGCGCCGGCGCCATTCGCCTCTTCGCGGACGGCGGCAGGATCCTGGAGAGCGGCGGGGTCGAGTCGGTGGGGGAATACCGCTCCCACCACCTCGGTGCGGACATCCAGTTCCTTCAGGCGACCTCGACGACGAGAGGTCCGCTCGGCGTGACCGTGGCGGGCGACGTGGCTTGGGCGGTCTCGACCAGCACGACGACCGGTGAGTTCCGGGGGCGGTCGGTGAGCTCGACGGGCGCGGAGCTGATGGTCCTCCGGCGCACCGATTCAGGCTGGCGGATCGAGGCGGTGCACTGGTCGTCGCGCAGTCGCCGCTGAGCCCGGCCCCACCCGAGCGCTCCGTGCATCGGTTCCGGCACGCCGATGCCGGCTCCCAGCACCCGGATCGTTGAGGGCCGAGGCGCCGCCCGATAGCTTCGAGTGCCTCCCCACCAGGAACCCTCTCGATGGCCAAGCTCGACCGGCGCGCCTTCGCCATGATCGGCGTCTCGACACTCGCCCTGGGCCGCCTGCCTTCGATGCTGCGCGCCGACCAGCGCCTGGGTCGCCATCGGGCGATTCGGATCCGACCCTTCGATCCGCAGGACGCGGATCCGGTGGGCCGCCTGGTCGACCTCGAGTACCTGAACGACGCCGATCGCGCGAGCAGCCTCTACGCCATCAATCGCGGTCTGCATCTGCCGGGCGGGGGTCGCTCGGAATGGCGGGCGACGCTGGTGGCAGAGTCCGACGGCGCCGTGGTCGCGGTCGGGTCGGCCCGCTCGATCGCGTTGGGGTCGAACCCGCGAACCCACGTGATCGTCGCGGCGGCGCATCGTCGTCAGGGTATCGGGACGGCGCTCTACCGGGAGGTCGCGGCCCTGGTCGGCGCGCGCGGAAAGACGCCCATCGCCTCGATCGCGGCACGGGAGGGGATCGCCTTCCAGTTCGCATCCGCCTGCGGGATGCGGCCGTTCATGCGATCGCGTCAGCTGACGCTCGACCTCACGGCGTGGACCGTCGACGCCTGGTGCCGGAACGCGATTCGCCAGCGCCCGGGGTATACCCTCGTCCCGAGCGACGACCTGGCCCCCGACGTCTTCTTCGGAGCGCTCGGCGCGGCGTACGAGTACATGCACGAGCGGTGGTCCGCGGTTCCGAGGCTGACGCCGTCCGAGCTGCGCGAGACCTGGGCGCCCCGCGTCAGCCAGGGCTCGGGAGTGGTTGCCCTCGAGCGGGGTGAGGCGATCGGCGCCGGGAATTTCTTCCCGAACGAGGCCGTCGACGCCGGAGTCGTCGTGTTTCCGACCGGCGTCTGCCGCGAGCTTGCTTCGCTGGAGCAGGAGCGCGCACTCACCGCCCACCTGCTCGGCGACCGTCTCCTTGCCGCGCGCTCCGCCGGCAAACGCCACGCGATCCTCGAGTTCGACGACGACGACGGGCGGCTGCTGCCCCTGATCGCGAGCGTTCCCGTGACGAGCGTCGACGAGGCTTACATGCTGACGGCGGGACCCACGAGCTCCTGGCCCAGACCCTATCCCCACGGTTGAGGGGTTTGCGCCCCCGGCCACCCGGGGCCCTTGACGGCCGTTCAGCAGTTCGATAACTATCTAACCCATGACGGCCCAGCCCTCCCTTCTCGGACGCGGTCAATTCGACCGGATCGCCAAGGCGCTGGCGGACCCCCGCCGGTTCGCCCTGCTCGAGATGGTGGCCGGGCAGCAGGAGTTCGCCTGCTCGGAGCTGTGCCGCCGGGTCCCCGTCTCCAAGGCGACCGTCTCGCACCACCTGAAGGAGCTGATCCGAGCCGGCCTGGTCCAGGCCGAGCGGCAGGGTCAGTACATGAACTACCGGGTCCGGCGGGACGTCCTCGCCGCCTACAGCGCCGAGCTGCTCGCTCGGACCACACCTAAGCCTCATCTGACCGAAAGCGCTGGCTGACTGGCATAACTCGTTGCCCGTCACGGGCTTCGTTACGCGGTTGTAGTTAGATAATCATAAGACTGTAATACAGAAGGGCCCGAGTGCGTCGGGTAGGAACAGCGGTTCACGCAGTGATGGATCACAAAGCGGTACTCACGCTCCACGAAGAGGCACCACCGTATGTCGGATCGTCACCTCGTCGCTCGCACCCCCGCTTGGGTCGGGGGCTTTCTCCTCACCGCAGTCCTCGCCAGCGGCGGCGCGCTGGCCGCCTGGAAAGGCGCCTCGTTCCAGGCCGGCGCCGAAGCCGCCGCGGCCATGCCCGAGCCCGCCGAAGCCATCTCGAGCGCCGAGGCCCTGCCTCGTGAGCATCAAGCGGGCACCACCGCGATCGGCACGGTGGTGGCGCTCCGCTCCGTCACCCTGCGGAACGAGCTGGCCGGCACGGTGCGCCAGGTCAGGCTGGTCCCCGGCGAGATCGTGAATCAGGGCGAGGTCCTGGTGGCGCTCGACGTCTCCGTGGAGCTGGCCGAGCTGCGCGCCCGCGAGGCGGAGGCCGCTCTGGCCGAGACCACGCTGGGCCGGCTGACCCGGCTCCTCAGTCATCGGGCGGTCTCCGCGGAAGACGTCGATCGCGCCCGCGCCGAGCGCGACGTGGCGCAGGCCGCGATCGCGCGGATCAAGGCGGTGATCGGTCGGAAGACGATCCGCGCCCCCTTCCGGTCGCGGGTGGGAATCGCCGACGTGCACGAAGGGCAGTACCTGTCGGAAGGTACTGTGCTCACCACCCTCCAGGGCGTCGACGAAGCGGCCCACGTCGACTTCACCGTGGCGCAGACGGTGGCGGGCCGGCTCGCTCCCGGCGACACGGTCGAGGTGACCGCCCCCGGTGACCCGACGGTCCGTCAGGCGCGGATCGTGGCGATCGACGCGCGGGTCGATCCGACCACCCGCAACGCGACCGTCCGGGCCCGCCTCGCGCACGCCGACGTGGTCGGCGCGCCGGGCGCGTCGGTCCGGGTCCGGGTGCCGGTGGGCGATCCGATCACGGCGCTGGCCGTGCCGGTCAGCGCGGTGCGGAAGGGACCCGACGGCGATCACGTCTTCGTGGTGGCGCCGGACGACGAAGGGAAGACCCGTGCCCACCTCCGCCGGATCGAAGTCGGCGAAGTGGTCGGCGACCAGGCGCTGGTGCTCGGCGGACTCACCGCCGGCGAGCGGGTGGCCACCTCGGGCTCGTTCAAGCTGCGCGAAGGCGTGCTGGTGACCCAGGCGGTGGCCGCCGCGAGCCAGGCCGGAGGTCAGTGATGTCCGCCCTCTCCGGCCGCGCGATCACGGACCTGTTCATCAAGAGGCCGGTGCTCGCGATCGTGGTCAACCTGGCGCTGGTGCTGGTGGGTTGGCGCGCGATCGCCTCGCTCCCGGTCCAGCAGTATCCCCAGATCGAGAGCTCGTCGATCGTGGTGTCCACGGTCTACTACGGCGCGAGCGCCGAGACGGTGCGCGGCTTCCTCACCACGCCGATCGAGCGGGCGGTGTCGGCGATCGGCGGTCGACTACGTCGAGTCGACCAGCCGCGCCGGCGTGAGCACGGTCACCATCCGGCTCGAGCTCGACTACAGCAGCACCGCGGCGCTGGCCGAGGTGACGGCGCGGCTCCAGCAGGTCAGGGCCGAGCTGCCGCCCGCGGCGGAGCCGCCGACGGTCGAGGTGCAGCGAACCGACCGGCCCTACGCCTCCTTCTATCTGGCGTTCACCTCGAGCGAGCGGAGCGTGTCGGAGCTGACCGACTGGCTCTCCCGCTCGCTCCAGCCGCGGCTCGCGACCATCGCGGGCGTGCAGCGGGTCAGCAACAGCGGGCGGCCGCCCGATCGCGATGCGGATCTGGATCGATCCAGAGCGCCTCGCCGCCGTCAGCCTCGCGCCCGGCGGCATCTACGCCGCGCTCCAGCGGAACAACTACCTCGCGGCGGTCGGCCGCACCAAGGGCGACCAGGTGCAGGTCGACCTGCTCGCGAACACCGACCTCCGGACCCCGGAGGAGTTCGCCGCGCTGATCGTAGCCGAGCGGGTGGCGGAGTGGTGCGGCTCCGACGTCGCCCGGGTGGAGTTGGGCGCCGAAGAGGCGCGGCTGGTGGCCAAGTACAGCGAGCGGGAGGGCGTCTATCTCGGCGTCCTGGCCGCTCCCCGGCGCGAACGAGATCGAGGTAGGCGACCGGCTCACGGCCGAGATGGACGCGATCCGCCCGACGCTCCCCGCCGACGTCGAGATGCGGCTGGTCTGGGACGGCACGGTCTTCATGCGCGACGCGCTCTCCGAGATCAGCAAGACCCTGCTGGAGACGATGGCCATCGTGGCGCTGGTGGTCTTCCTCTTCCTGGGCTCGGTACGGACCACGCTGGTGCCGCTGGTGGCGATGCCGGTGTCTCTGATCGGGGCCGGGATCTTCATGGCCGCGTTCGGGTTCAGTCTCAACCTCCTGACCATCCTGGCGATCGTGCTCTCGGTCGGTCTGGTGGTGGACGACGCGATCGTGGTGGTCGAGAACGTCGAGCGGCACGTGCGCGAGGGCCGCTCCCGGGTCGACGCCGCGATCCTGGGCGCCCGCGAGCTGCTCGGCCCGATCGTCGCCATGACGATCACGCTGGCAGCCGTGTACACCCCGATCGCCTTCCAGGGCGGGCTCACGGGCTCGCTCTTCCTGGAGTTCGCGATCACCCTCGCCGCGGCCGTGGTGCTCTCCGGCATCGTGGCGGTGACGCTCTCGCCGGTGATGAGCTCGCGGATGGTCTCGAGCACCGGGCACGAAGGCCGGCTCACGCGGATGGTGAACGCCGGGTTCGAGCGGGTCCGGGCGCTCTACGGGCGGCTGCTCGACCGGGCGCTCGGGATCCGCTGGGCGATCGTGGCCGCCGCGCTGCTGGTGACCCTGGGCGCATGGCCGCTCTACACCTTCTCGCGGCGCGAGCTGGCGCCGGTCGAGGACCAGAGCCACGTGAGTCTCTTCTTCGAGGCCGCGCCCGACGCGAGTCTCGCGGCCACCAACCGCGCCTCGCTCGAGGTGATCCGCGCGATCAACGCGTTTCCGGAGAACCGCTTCATGTGGTCGCTCACGGCGGACTGGGGCGGCTTCGGCGGGTTCGTCGCCAAGGACTGGCGGACCCGGGAGCGCTCCACGGCGGAGATGTACGGCGAGATCTACGGCGCGGTGTCGCAGGTGCCGGGGCTCCGGGTCTTCCCGCGGCTCGATCCGCCGCTCCCGACGCCGGGCCAGTACGACGTCGAGCTGGTGATCCAGAGTGACGCGCCGACGGAGCAGCTGCTCCAGACCGTGGGCGCGGTGGTCGGCGCCGGTTGGCAGAGCGGCAAGTTCCTCTACGTCGACACCGACTTCAAGGTCGACCTGCCGCAGGCGACCGTGGTGATCGACCGCGAGCAGGTGGCGGACCTCGGACTCGACCTGGCCACCGTTGCCCGCGAGCTGGGGACGCTGCTCGGCGGGGGCTACGTCAACCGGTTCAATCACCATGACCGGAGCTACAAGGTCATCCCACCAGATCGAGGGAAGAGGACCGGGCCTCGCTGGCGCCGCTGCTCGATCTCAAGATCAAGACGCCGTCAGGCGAGCGAATTGCCGGTCTCGACCACCAGGATCGAGACCAAGGTCGCGCCGCGGACGCTCAACCGATTCCAGCAGCGGAACGCCGTGCGGGTCTTCGGCGGAGTGCAGCCCGGCGTGACCAAGGCCGAAGGCCTCGAGGTGCTCGAGCGGGCGGCGGTCGCGGTGGCGCCGGCGGGCACGGTGCTCGACTACGCCGGCGAGTCGCGGCAGATCCGCCACGAAGGCGGCGCGCTCACCGTCACCCTGGGCTTCGCGCTGGTGCTGATCTATCTGGTGCTCGCGGCGCAATTCCAGAGCTTCCGCGATCCGCTGATCGTGTTGCTCGGCTCGGTGCCGCTGGCGCTCTCGGGGGCGCTGGTCTTCAGCTTCCTCGATCTCACGACCATCAACATCTACTCCCAGGTCGGGCTGATCACCCTGGTGGGGCTGATCGCCAAGAACGGGATTCTGATCGTGGAGTTCGCCAATCGGCTCCGGGAGCACGGCGTGGAGAAGCTGGCCGCGCTCCGCGAGGCGTCGCTCACCCGGCTCCGGCCGGTGCTGATGACGACGGCCGCCACCGTGTTCGGGCACTTCCCGCTGGTGCTGGTGAGCGGGCCGGGATCCGAGGCCCGCAACAGCATCGGCACGGTGCTGGTGGCCGGGATGGCGGTGGGCACGCTCTTCACCCTGTTCGTGGTGCCGGTGTTCTACACTCTCATCGCCGCGGAGCGGGTTCCCGAGGCGAGCACCGAGCCGGTGCCGGCGCCGGTGCTTACATCGATGGAAGGAACGGTCCATGCGTAGCAGCGCGATCGCCCGCCGAGTCGTGGGACTCGCGGCGGGCCTGACGATCCTCGGCGCCGCGAGCGTGCCGGGGCAAGCTCCGAGCGACGACCTCGGGTCGAAGACCGCGCCGGCCTGGGTGGCCGGGCTCGGCGACAGCACGCTGGCGCGCCTGGTCGGCGAGGCGCTCCGAGCCAATCACGACGTCCAGGCGGCCGAGGCGCGGGTGCGGCGGGCGCGGGCGATTCGCGCCGAGGTGGCGCTCGATCGCTTCCCCACGGTGACGATGGCCGCCGGCTATACCCGACAGCGCCTGGCCGACGCGACCTTCGGCGCCAGCGTGCCGGACCGGAGTCTCTGGGACACCGAGCTCAGGCTGGGCTACGAGCTCGACGTGTTCGGCCGGGTCAAGCGCACGGTGCGGGCCCGCGACGCGCTCGCCGCCTCGGCGCGGGAGGACGTGCGCGACGTGGAGCGGGTGATCACGGCCGAGCTGGCGGCGGCCTACTTCGAGCTGCGCGGCGCGGAGGCGCGGCTCCGGGTGGCGGAGGAGAACGCGGCCAACCAGCGGCGGACGCTCGACCTCACCCGAGTCCGGCTCGACGCGGGCACCGGCAACGCCTTCGACACCGAGCGCGCCGAGGCGCTGCTCGGCTCGACCCTCGCACTGGTGCCGGCGGTGGAGACCGCGATCGCCGGCGCCCGACTCCGGATCGCGGTGCTCACCGGACGCGATCCCGGCGACCTCGGCAGCGAGCGAGCGGTGGACGACGACTGCGCGCCGGCGGAGCCGTTGGCCCTGCCCGAGCTCGCGATCCCGACGCTCAGCGACTCGCTGCTCCGCGAGCGGCCCGACGTGCGGAGCGCCGAGCGCCAGCTGGCGGCGGAGACCGCGTTCGTGAAGGCGGCCAAGGCCGACTATCTGCCGCGGCTCTCGCTCGGCGGGACGGTGGGGATCACCTCCACCGGGATCCGGCGCTTCGCGGGCGACGGGAGCAGCCGGTTCGCCTTCGGTCCGATGGTGACCTGGCCGGCGTTCGATCTCGGCCGGGTCAAGGCGGGCGTCTCCGCGGCGCGAGCGCTCGAGTCGGAGGCGCGGGCGCGGTACGACCGGGCCCTGTTGCTGGCGCGCGAGGAGGCGCGCCACGCGATCGCGTCCTACGGCCACGCGCGGGAGCGGCTGAATCGCCTGGTCGCGGCCGAGGCGTCGAGCCGGCGCGCGGCCGAGCTGGCGCGGCTCGGTTCGAGGGCGAGGTGACCGACCTGCTCGCGGTGCTCGACGCCGAGCGAGGCCTGCTCGCGGCGCAGAGGCTCCTGGCGATCGCGCGGACCGACGCGGTGACAGCGATGGTGGCGGTGTATCGCGCGGTGGGGCCCGCGGGCTGGCAGACGCGATAGGCCTTCACTTGAGCAGTACCAGCCCGACCAGGCCGATCGCTCCGACCAGGAGCGTACCAGGCGCCGCGAACCGGAGCCAGCGTCCCAGAGGGCCCGGGCCGCGGCGAGCATGGCCAGCAGCGCGCCGTGGTGGGCGTCATCATGTCGAGCAGCAGCCCGCCGATCTGATGGGCGACGATCGCGGCCTGGCGTGAGGGCCGAGCAGGTCCGCGGTCGGCGCCATGATCGGCATCGCGAGCGCCGCGTGCGCTGTTGCTCGGCACCGCCAGGGTACAGCAGCGCGTGGACCGGCGCCATCCCGAGCGCGGCCGCCAGCGGCGGCGCCCGCGAGCGGGGTGGCGAGGCGTGGACGATGGTGTCGATGATGCCGCCGTCGGTGAGGACCACCGAGATCGCGCGGGCCACGCCGACGTAGAGCCCCGCAGTCAGCATCCCCGCCATCCCAGCGAGGTAGCGCTCGGCCGTCTCCCAGAGACTCAACCGGGCGGCAGCCCGAGCGCAGGCTGCGGCCACGAGGAAAGAGGGCCGAGAGCTCGTTGAAGCCCCAGTCGAGGGTGACACGCCGTAGACGTAGAGGCCGAAGGGCAACACCGCGAGCGCGAGGAGCAGGCCGTCCCGCTTGGTCGGCGGATCGAGCGCGGGCGGGGGCAGCTCCGGCCTCACGTCGTCCCGGGCGGTCTGGCGCCAGGTCCACCCGATCCAGAGCGCCAGCGCGGCCACGGTCATCGCCGTGCGGATCCCGGCGCCCGCGAGCGGCGGGAGCTCGGCCAGCTGCATCGCGAGACCGACGCCGAACGGGTTGATCGGGCTCATGGTCGCTCCGATCACCGCGGCGCCGAGACTGATCGAGAGCGCGGTGATCGATCCGAAGCCGAGCCCCCGACTCAGCAGCAGCATCACGGGGACCAGGGCCACGATCTCCTCGTACATGTTCTCCAGCGCGCCGAGGAGGCAGAAGCCGGCGCTCACGACGGTGATGATCACGAGCGGATGGCCGCCGCGGCCCACCGTTCCGGCAACCAGTCGGCCCAACGCGCCGGTCGACTCGAGCAGCGAGAACACACCGCCCACCATCAGGATCACCAGGAGGACGTCGGCCCCCGAGACGATCCCGCGCGGAACGGCCAGGACGGCGGCGGGGAGGGACACTGGCTTGGCTTCGATCGGGTGGTAGGTGCCGGCGGCGACCAGCTCGCGGCCGGTGTCGGGGTCAGGTGCCCGGTCGTACTCCCCGGCGGGGAGGACTCGGGTGAGCAGGGCGGCGACCAGCACGGCGCCCAGGAGGAGCAGGAGGGGGTGCGGGAAGCGAAGGCGCATGGCCCAAGGTCCGGCTCGATCAGCCATCCCACAAGGGCGGGGCGCCGCGGTCGATGGCGCCGGGCGGGCGGCCGTTCCATAATTGGCGTAGGAGCGGCGGACGGGTGCCGGTGCGTGCAACATCTCAATCGTCGGGCCGGTGAGCAGCTCGGCGGTGCTTCGATTCCTCGCGATCGCTGCGGTCGCGCTTGGCGGGCCGCGATCGGTGGCGGGCCAGGCGAGTCCCGGGCAGACCCGCGCGCCAGACGTGGCTCTGCTGCTCCGACTGCATGGCGATACCGGTCCGGCCATGGCAATCCTTCGGCGGATGATCGGTGACGCGACCGACGCGGAGCTCGCCGCGATCGCCGATACGCTCACCGAGATCGCCATCGGTCTCCCCGGGGACGACTCCCGCTCCGTGCAAACGCGGCTCACGGCCATGAACACTCTGGTCCTCGCCGGCGCCTCCGACACGGAGGGGACGCCGTATCCCGTGGCCGACCGCCTGCTGCGGATAGCGTTGAGCCGGAGCTCCGTGCGTGGCGGCGCGGTGTCGGGGCTGACGTTCCTCGCCGATCGAGCGACCGCGATCCGGATGGTCGTCAGAATCGCGACCTCCGAGGGCAACGTCGCCACGGCGGCGGTCAGTCAACTTGCGCACAGCTTGGGTGACGAGGGCCTCTCCACGTTGCGGGACCTCTACCGGCAAGGTCTGATCGTGAACCCGCTGGCCCAGCAGCACGCGCGGGCGCTCGCGAGGTACCATGGATGGACGCGCGAGCCCCGGTGAGTCCTGCCGCGTCCGCTGATGCGGGCTGGTGGCGGGTCTTGGCCGCCGGGGTGGCGATATCCGTCGCGACGCCCGCAGCCGCGCAGCTCGTCGTGCGCTCGAACGACGGCCAGCTCTCGGGCATCGTGATCGACAGCGCGACCGCCCGTCCGATCGCCTTTCCGTTGATCGGCTTTCGGGAGCGGCGCTTCTTCGGCGCCGAGTCGGGGCGATTCACCCTGACCGGGGTGACCGGCGGCGTGCACCTGCTCACCGTGAGCCAGCTCGGCTACGCGCCCTATCAGATCCAGATCCGGGTCACCGGCGATCCGGCGGTCGAGGGGTCGACCGAGATCCGGATCCTGCTCTCCAAGCGCGCCTTCCAGCTGCCCGAGATCGTCGTGAGCGGCTCGCCCGGCTGCCCGCGCGGGGCGACGGCGGCCGACGGCACTCGGCTGGAGCCGGTGATCGAGGCGGCGCTCGCGAACGCGGAGCGGGTCTTGGTACTCGAGCGCGGCTACCCCTTCGAGTCGGTGTTCTCGTACCGGCGGGAGCAATACGAGGACGGCGCCCGCGAGCCGATGGTGGCCGGCCGGACC
>JAWKQJ010000039.1:0-51346 GCA_041390205.1 Gemmatimonadales bacterium | reverse complement strand
CTCACGATGAAGGGGCCGATGGCACGGTCCCCGAAGCGCGCCCGACACTCCTTGATCGCGTGGAAGACGTCGAGCGTGGTCGCGGTGGCCTCGCTCACCGAGGCCGGCGCTCTGAGCTCGCCCTCCGCCAGCACGGCGGTGCGCTCCTCGCTCGAGAGCGCGGTCCAGTCGGCGCGGCCGAGCAGCTCGCCAACCGCTTCGCGGTGGACCAGCGAGTCCTGCCGCACGTCCAGCGTGGCCAGATGGAAGCCGAAGGTCCGGACCCGGTGGATCGCGCGCTCGACCTGAAAGAGCCCCGCGTGGCGACCCCGGTGGGCGCGGAGGCTCCCCGCGATCGACTCGAGGTCGTCGAGCAGCTCGCCGTGTCGCGCGTAGGCGCCCGGGCCGTCGATCCGGGTGGCTTCGAGCCGCGCCGCCATCAAGTGGCAGAGCACCCGATAGGGCATCTCCCGATGGCGCTCGGGTACCGCCCGGAGCGCCTCGGGCAGCTCGCGCCCGTAGACCTCGATCCGGTCCATCACGCCCTCGTCGACCAGCACCCGGGAGCGGGATTGCGAGAGGGTGTCCGCCAGCTGGCGAAGCTCGCCCCGGTAGCGGAACAGGATCAGCTCACGGTGGGCGGCGAGCGTGGATCGAATGGTGCGGCCGGAGACGTTCGGGTTGCCGTCCATGTCGCCGCCGACCCAGGAGGCGAATCGCACCAGGGGCCGATCGCCCCAGCCGATCGGCTCACCGTACACCGCGCGCGCGGCCGCGTCGAGCGACTCGTAGAAGGCGGGCACGATCTCGTAGAGCGGATTGAGCAGGTAGTAGAGCACGTGCTCCCGCTCGTTCTCCACCGTCGGCCGCGCCGCCGGATTGCTGGCGGTCTGCCACGCGGCGGTCACCTCCATCCGGATCCGGGCCTCGAGGGTCGCGCGCTCCACCGGGGTGAGCGTCGGATCGTCGGAGTCGAGCAACAGCCGGGCGATCCGCTGCTCCTTCTGGAGGATGCTCCGGCGGGTGGCTTCGGTCGGATGGGCGGTGAAGACCGGCTCGATCGAGAGTCGGGCCAGCAGCGCGGCCACCCGGTCCAGCGCCAGGCCCGCGCCGTGGAGCGTGGCGAGGGCGTCGCGAAGACTGCCCGGGGCCGGCCCGGGCTCCCGGTCGTAGTCTCGCCGACGCCTGATCCGATGGATCTGCTCGGCGCGATTGACCACCCGGAAATAGGTCGAGAAGCCGCGCACCAGCTCGGCCGCGCCGGACACCGGGCCGCTCGCGACCAGCCCCGCCAGCTCGCGCTCGGCCGACTCGTCGCCGTGCCGGCGGCGGATCGCGGCGCGGCGGGCCTCTTCCACCCGCTCGAACAGCAGGTCGCCGTCGCCCTGCTCGCGCAGCATCTCGCCCACCAGCGTCCCCAGCTGGTTCACGTCGGCGCGGAGCGGCTGGTCCTTGTCCTCGAAGACGATGTCGTCGCGGTTCACCTGGCATCCGGATGATCGGTGTCCCAATCGTAAGGGCACCTCGGGACCGGCGCGACTCGTGACGCCTGTAGGCCGCGCCCCGATCGGTCGGGGTCGCTTCCGGTTCCGGCCGGCGCGTGCCGCCAGGGAGCTTCGGCTCAGGGAACCGGGTCCGGTGCCGCCCAGCTCCGCCCGGTACCCGCCCCGGGGGGCTGCTTACGCGGGCACCAATCCGACGTCATCTTTCCAATCAGCCGCCGCCGGGCCGGGCCGCCGCCGCGCCCCGGAAATCGAATCCGCGGTAGTTCGAGAGCCACCCTGGAATCGGGTGGTCGTTTTGTAGAGGCCCATCCGGCCCCAGGAGCCACGGACCGGTCTGGGCCGGTGCACCCAGGTGTCCCCATAGCCGATAGGAATGCGATCGAGAGGCCACCGCATGCGAGCAATCACCGACTTCGTCACCGAGCCGATCGACTACAAAGCGCTGATCACCCGCTGGATCACCGACGTGTGGAACGTCCGGCGGGAGGAGACCATCGACGAGATGTTGGCGCCGGACTGCGTGATCGAGGTGGAGGGATCCGATACCAGCCTGACCGTCGAGAGCTTCAAGCAGTATCGGCGCGCCTTCCTGAATGCCGTGCCGGACCTCTGGGTGGAGATCCTGGCGCTGACCACGGAAGGCGCGAGCTCGGTGCTGGAGTGGCGCGTCCGCGGCACCCATCTCGGCCCCGGGCTGGGCATTCCCCCGTCCGGCCGGCGGGTGGACTTCACCGGCTTCAGCTCCTACCACTTCAGCGGCACCACGATCGTCCACGGGGCGGACCGCTGGAACCGCGGCGAGATGATCGCCAGCCTGCTTCAGGTTCGGATGGACGAGCTCAAGCGCAGGTCGTTTGACCAGCCGCGAAGCGCAGGTGGCCCTGCTGATGGCGGAGCGGTTCCGGCATACCGAGATCGCGGGGCAGCTGCGGATCAGCCCGAACACCGCCCGCCGCCACTGCGAGCGGGTCCTCCGGAAGCTCGGGATCGCCCGGCGCGAGGAGGTCGCCAGGGCGCTCGGCAAGATCCGGGCTCGGTCCTGGCCCGGCATGGGGAGGACCTGGCCTCGTTCGCGTAACCGGACCGAGCAACCCGGGCCGGCGGCCTGACGCACCCAGAATACGAGACCCCACCGCCCCCTGGGCGGTGGTCTCGCGCCATCACGCGCTCGACCGTTAGGGCAGGAACAGGTCCGTGTCCCCGAAGTCCTGACAGACCTGCTGCTGCGTGGCGGGGTCGGTGTAGCAGAGGAATCCATCGCTGGCCCGCCGTGAGTACGCCCGGTTGTTGCCGGCGGCGTCGCTCAGACTGATGGAAGCGGTACCAGCTCCCCCGCGCTGCGAACTGCGAGAACGTGATCGTGCAGGAGAGGGTGCCGGCCGTGATGGGACCGCTGGGCGGGTACAGACTGCACACCTGAGCCTGTGACGTAGTGGCGCTCCTGTACACGACGTTGCCGAACGTGAAGCCTGCCAGGTCGTCGGTGAGGTCGACCGTCGTGGTCACGTCCGCTCCGTTGACACCGATGACAAACGACTGGATCAGCGGAGCCTGGGTGTCGCCCAGACTGATGACGTCGACGGTCGGACCGCTCGCGAGGCAGGCGCCCGACGGCGAGCGGCACAGCGGGCCCCCTGGCAACGCCACGTGGCTCGCGCTGTTCCCTACCCGATCGTAGAGCGTGACCACGCTGAGATGGTAGCTGCCCGTGGCGACGAACTGCGGGAAGGTCGCGCTGCACTCGTAGGTGCCGCCGAGAGAGGTCCCCTGCCGCTGGCAGAACGCGGCGAAGAGGAACGGGCCCCCGCCGGCGACGGGCTGGAAGCGAACCAAAGGCGAGAAGGCGGGCGCGTCGGTTCCGGACAGATCGTCGGCGAACGGAAAGCTCACGATGACCGTGCGGGGCCCGGTCGCGACGTCGACCGAGACCGACTGCCCGTAGACCCGCGGCATGACGTCCAGGCTGACCTCGACCGGATCGCCGAGCACTGGCGGGGTGACGTCCGACGGGTTCGAGACCAGGGTCACGGTTGGGGTCGTGGCCAGACACGGCACACCGGGTCGGGTGGGACAGAGCCCTCCCGCGGGCACGCTCAGGTAGCCCTGGCCGTTGCCGACCTCGTCCCTCGACGTCAGGGTCCGGAGGGGCCACACGCCTGCTTGCGAATACTGCGGCAGGACGAAGGTGCACTCCCACACGCCCTGGGTGTCGCTGCCGGACACCGGCGGACCGTTGACGCTGCAGAACCGAGTCGCGACCAGACCGGGGGAGTTCAAGCCGAAGGTGACCAGCTCGACGCCGGTGATGTCGTCCTGGATCGCGGCCCGGAACGTGACCGGCACGTCCGCCGCGCTGGCGTCGAGCGTGACGGAAGATCCCCAGGTGCCGGTCGCGGGGTCGAACACCTCGACCGCGGTGACCACCGGCGCGGTCAGATCCTCCTCCATGCCGGGAATCCGCTGCAGCACGACGAAGACGCTGAACCCGCTCACCTCTGCCGTGACCGTCTTGTTGACCGGATCGACCACACCCGCGTTCTGCTGCTGATACGCCCCGTTCACCAGCTTGTGGATCCGGAGCTCGCTCTCCACGGTGCCCGGAGGCAGGTTGGCCGGATCGTAGGCGATGGTCATCGTCACCGGGGAGGCGAACACGATGCCGTCCGGGCCGAAGTCCCAGGCCGTCCCGGGCACGATCGCCGGTCCGCCGGCGGGCAGGTTGGTGGCACGCACCGCCGAGATCGGCGGCTGGCCGCTCACGGCGCCGGCGGGCACGTCGAGCGTCACGAGCCCGCCCGCCAGCGACACGGTCCCGCCGCCCGGCCCGACTCGGGCGACGGTGTTCTCCGCGACGTGGAACCGAATCGGCACGACCGAGCCCAAGGGCACTTTGCCGCTGCCGGCCGCGGCCTCGCCGCCGATCGGCAGCTCGCTCCGCCGAACCACCTCGACGTCGGCCCGTCCCAGCTCGACCCGGTCCATCAGCACCCTGATGCGGTACAGCTTGCCGAGGTCGGCCACACGGCCCGTCACCGACCAGGCCGCGCGGTATCCCGCGAGCACGCCGTCGGTGATGGTCAGGCCGGACTTGGCCGTGAAGGTCCGCGTGAGCGGCGTCACGCAGGCGCTGCCGGTCCACTCGCACACTTCGACCCGGAGCAGCGGCAGGAGCGAAGCGTCGAGGGCGGCGGCCGGCGGGTTGGGCTGGTAGTCACCGATCGGGGCGAAGAATGTGAACCCCGGCTGCTCCACGCCGAGCTCTGGCGCGATACTCGCGACCGGCACGGCGGAATCCGAGGCCGGACCGGTGGGGTCGTCCCCCGCACAGCCGGCGAGAATGGTCAGACCGGCCAGGCGGCTGGCCAGCCGCACCCGGATCGTCCTTCCGCTCAGCATACCGAGGTACATGGCCACTCTCCTGCACGAGCATCGTGCCGGTCGGGGGTCTCGGGAAAGCCGTGGACCCGTCGACACTATGCCGGGCGTCGGCGTGCCGCATCGTGCAGACAGCACCATTGCGCCCCGGGGGCGGAGAATCCCCGACCAGCGCTCGTAGTGCAGAATGCCCGACGCGGATTGCCCCGGGCGGGGGCAGTCTTCGGACGTCGCTCCAGCCCAAGGGACCTCGGAGGCCGCCCATGCCGACCCGACCCAACACGTTCGGCACGCTCTTGCTCGCCATCGGCCTGGCGGCGTGCACCGAGGCAACGGACCCGCCACCCGCGCCCCCGCCCCCGCCTCCCCCACCAGCTCTCGCCCGGATCGAGGTCGCGCCGCCGTCCCTGACCTTCGTGAGCCTGGGGCAGACCGTCCAGCTCACCGCTTCGGGCCGGACCGCCGCCGGGGGCCGCGGCGCTCGGCACGCTCACCTGGGAGAGCGCGAACCCGGCCGTTGCCACCGTCTCGTTGGGGGGACTGGTGACCGCCACCGGGGATGGCGCGACCCAGGTGACGGTCCAAGCGGGTCGGTCTCGACCCAGGTCCCGGTCACGGTCGCCAGGGTGCTCGCGGAGCTCGATCTCAGCCCCACGACGGTGGGCCTCGCCACGCTCGGTCAGACGGCCCAGCTCAGCGCGACCGGCCGCGATGCCGGCGGGGCGTCGATGCCCCCGGGCCCCCTCGTTTGGCAGACCAGTGCCCCGGGCGTCGCCTCCGTGTCGGCGACGGGTCTGGTCACCGCTCTCGGGGACGGCACCGCCGAGATCACCGCCACGGCCGGCTCGGTCTCGGCCCAGGCCTCGGTCAGCGTCGATCGGGTGCTCGCCGCCCTCGAGCTCGCCCCGACGACGCTCACCCTCCTGTCACTCGGTCAGACCGCGCAGCTCACGGCGACCGGCCGCGACGCCGGCGGCGCGCAGATGCCGCCTGGGGCGCTCACCTGGACGAGCGGCAATCCGGCCGTCGCCTCCGTGTCCGGCAGCGGGCTCGTCACCGCCGTCGGCGACGGGACGACTCAGATCACCCTGTCGAGCGGCGCCGTCTCCGCCCAGGCCTCCGTGACCGTGGCGACGTTGGTGGCGAATCTGACCATTTCCGGAGGGCAATCCCCGTTCAAGGGAATCGACGGCACGATGCAGCTCAGCGCGACGGCCAGGAACGCCACCGGTCAACCGGTGGTCGTGCCGATCCAATGGTCGAGCAGTGACCCGTCCGTGGCGAGCATCTCCAACACCGGGCTGGTGACCACGCACCGTCAGGGCACCACCACCATTCAGGCCACTGGCGGCGCTCGCACGGCCACCTGGCCGTTGACGATCCAGACCGTATACCGGGTTCCGGTGGACCCGTTCCTCGCCACGCCGATCGCGGGCGCGCGGTGGGTGCTGCCGGTGGTCCTCGTCTGGTACCTCCCGACCCGCGACGGCATCGACCTCGACGTGCGCAAGAGCCCGGACTTCTGGTCGCTCAATCCGAAGACGCTCGCCCAGATGGAGGCGGAGCTCATGGGGATCACCCGGCGGCGGAAGATGATGGTCGAGCAAGGCACCCGGTTCCGCGGCTACGCCAGTCCCACGGCGACCCCGTCGATCGGCTACCGGGTCATCGAGCACATCGTGATCTACGACATCCCTCCGGCGTCGAACCGAACCTGGACCGGCGTCCCGACCGATCCGCGCTTTCCCGACTACCACCGCGTCTTCGCCGAGCTCGGTATCAGCGCGCTCGTCAACGGCCAGGGCGTGCGCGAGGTCTGGGTGGCAGCGAGCAGCTTCGACGCGGGGTTCCCCAGCTACGACCCCGCGATCCACCGAGCGGCGGACATGCGGGTCGATTTCGAGTCCAACATGTCGAGCCCGACGACCGGGGACATCTCGAACAGCTTCCGATGGAACGACGACCTTCCGGTCCTCGACCACACCTACATCGTGTACACCATCAACTTCCGGCGCTCGCAGGCCGAGGCCGTGCACAACGTCGGTCACCAGCTCGAGGCGATGTTCAGCCACGTGGCCTGGGCCCGGGAGGGCAACACCGCGCTCTTCTGGCGCCAGTTCGTCGGCCAGGATCCGTCCGGAAACTTCATCACCGGGCGCGCGGGCTGGACGCACATGCCACCCAACACGATCGGCAACTACGACTATCTGAACCCAACCCTGGTCCCCTCCGACATCGAGGACTGGCGGCCGGCTGGCGGCGCCACCAAGCCAGTGAGCGTCAGCACCTGGGCTGGGCTGACGTACCCCTGGCCAGGCGGTCCGCCTCCCAGCCAGGGCGAGGAGTCACAGTGGTACGTGTACTGGATGCAGAACATGCCCGGCGCGGGCAACCAGATCCCGCACGGGACGGGCTGGATGACGAACTGGTGGGCGTTCGTGGCCGATTGGGACGCCGCCTTCGGCTCGGGATTGGGTCTCTACGGCGCGACACCCGCCGCGAGCGCGGGCGGCGGCACGCAAGCCGTCCCCCGACCGTTCGCAGTCCCTCCCGATCCGGCCGACGCCCGCCGCTGGCCGGTCCACCGACCCGGAGAATCGCGCCGGCCCTGACGCGCCGAGCCGTTCGACGCCTCGAGCGACTGACGGTCGGGACCCTGCCGGGCGAGTCCTTGCCGGGCCGACGATGTCCCTTTGCGACGCCGCATGACGCCACCGAGAGGTAGAGCCCGAGACGGCAGGTCCGCCGGGCCGAACCCGCAGACACGGAGGCGAGCATGTCGATCTTCGCGAAGGCCCCACCGCTGGCGCTCGTGGGACTCACGCTTCTGCTTGCGAGCGCCTGCAAGAAGAGCCCGCTGGCCCCGGAAAGCGAATCGCAAGCCGGCGTGGATCCCCGGCCGGTGCCCGAAGCGATGCTCGGCAGCGGTGCACGGCAGCACCTCCTCCCGGCGACTCAAGGCCTCGCGACCTGTGACCGCTCCGCCGCCGTGACCTGGCGCGGCGGTTGGTACGCGCCCGCCGGCCAGGCGAGTCTCGGCGTCGGCGACGACGCCAACCCGCTGACGGTGGGCCCGATCGGATCGAGCGGACTCGATGGCGTCTGCATTCGGGCCGGCGCGGGAGCCATGGGAGCACGGCAGGATTGGGACCTGAGCGGCGTGGAGCGGCTGATCACCGAGGACCAGTGGCGGGCTCGAGACGGCCGGACTTTCGTGACGGCAGCCGTCATGGTTCCGAGCCAGCAGACCGTGGTGCTTGGCGTCCTCAATCCGGACCTCGACGATTGCCCCGACGCACGGGTCGAGTTGCTCTTCCGCGGCCAGGTCGTCGATCGGCGCACCGTCTCCTGCGAACCAAGCGGACCCTTCCAGGGTGGCTATCTCCTCGGACGGCTGCGCCCGCGAGGATCGCTCTCGCCGACGATCGGGCGGAGGTACGCCGCCGGCCCGACTGGCGTCTCGTTCGAGGTCGTGTTCGCGGGAACGGTCGGGGGGTTCGCCTGGTGGGGCGCGGAAGAGTCGGGGTCTTACGGACCGCCGCCAGCCTCGTCGTTCAAGGTTGACGCGCTGCGGTTCGACGTATCCGCGGTCCGGGCGGCCGCGCTGCTCAGGTCGATCGTTACGGCCAGCGGCAGCGACGGCATGATGCTGCTTCGGTAAGACGCCAGCTCGTGGCGATTGAGCCGACTCCGACGGGCGAGGTCTCGCCTCCGCCCGCCGGAGTCGGCGCGCTCACAGCCCGTCGATCACCACCATGGTCGTCTCGGCGACTCGACGCCGCAGCGCCTTGAGCTCCTGATACTCGGGGTCGTCCCAGAAGGCCTGCACCGACGCGCGATCGGGAAAGCGGAAGAGCACCAGGCGCTTGGCCGCGAAGCTCCCCTCGATCACCTCGAAGGCGCCGCCTCGCACCAGGTACTCGCCGCCGTGCCTGGCGATCAGCGGGGGCACGCCACGCTTGTAGTCCTCGTACGGCCCCGGCTCCCGCACGTCGATGTCGACCAGCACGTACACCGCCATCGTCAGCTCCTTCGATTCGGTCGCGGATCGCGACCCGCTGCATCATGCCGCGGCTCGGGGTCCGGACAGCATGGTCGGCTCACCGGTTCGCGCCCGGCCACGGCTCCGGCGGCTGGTCGGGGACCTCCCGCTCGCTCTCCACCCGGGCGAACTCCCGAAAGCCCCGCGCCCGGTAGGCGGCCAGCGCGCTCGGGTGATCCAGGCTGCAGGTGTGGAGCCAGACCCGATGCGCCCCGCTCTCCCAAACCCGCCGGACGGCGGCCGAGAGCAGGTTGCCGCCGAGCCCCTCTCCGATGAACTCCGGCAGCAGGCCGAACATCGCGATCTCGACGCCGCCGTCGTCGGGCGGCGCCAGCTCGAAGAAGCCCGCCGGCCCGCCCCGCGCGACCATCATCCAGGTCTCCGCGCCGGGTCGCTCGAAGTGCGCCACCCAGTCCCGGCGGGACCAGCTCAGTCGGTCGGTCCAATGCCAGCGACCGCCGACCGCCGTGTAGAGGAACCGGCCGAGCTCGGGGCTGGGCGCCTCCACCCGGGCAATGGCATGCGGCACCCGGGCCGGCCCCGCGGGAACCAGCTGGCCCGGATCCGTCAGCTCCAGATGGGTCGTGACGATCGTCCGCTTCATCGAGCCGCCTTCACCGGGCGGCCCGGGACCATGGCGCTCAGATCTGGATCTGCGCGCCCATCTCGACGACGCGATTCGGCGGCAGGTTGAAGAACGCGTTGGCCGGGCGGGCGTTGTTGGCCATCACGATGTAGAGCCGCTTCCGCCAGATCGGCATCCTGCGGCGGAGCCATTGTCCGATCGACCCCGGCCGCCTGACCGGAATGATGGTCTCCCGGCCGAGATAGAAGGTCGTCTCCGGCATCTTGAGCACCAGGCCCATCTCCGCCACCCGCGCGATCAGCGAGGGAACGTCCGGCGTCTCCATGAAGCCATAGTGACCCACCACGGTGTAGAAGCCGCCGCTCCGCGGAACCACCTCCACCTTCTCGTCCTTCGGCACCTGCGGCACCAGATGGTTCACCAGCGACATCATCACCACCCGCTCGTGCAGCACCTTGTTGTGCTTGAGGTGGTGGAGCAGCACCGGAGGCGCGCCGACCGGGTCGGAGGTCATGAAGACCGCGGTGCCCGGCACCCGGTGCAGGTCCCGCCGCTCGACGTCCTCGATCACCAGCTCGAGGGGCAGGGCGCCGCTCTGGAGCTGGCTGGTGACGATCTGCCGGCCCTTCCGCCAGGTGGTCATCAGCACGAACAGCACCCCGCCGATCGCGAGCGGGAGATAGCCGCCGTGGGGAATCTTGGTCAGGTTGGCGATCATGAACGCGAGATCGACCGCCAGCAGCACACCGCCGAAGGCGAGCGCCTTGAAGAGCCCCCAGCCGAACCGCTCGCGGGCCACGACGGTGAACAGGATCGTCGTGGTCGCCATGGTGATGGTGACCGCGACCCCGTAGGCGCCCGCCAGGTTGCCGGGGGTCTGGAAGGCCAGCACCAGCAGCACGCAGGCGATCATCAGCGCCCAGTTCACCTCGGGGATGTAGATCTGCCCCACCTCCGAGCGCGAGGTGTGGACGATCTGGAGCCTCGGCGAATAGCCCAGCTGGAGCGCCTGCTGGGTCAGCGAGAACGCGCCCGAGATCAGCGCCTGGGAGGCGGTCACCGCCGCGGCGGTGGCCACCACCACCATCGGATAGAGCCCCCAGCGCGGCACCAGCTCGTAGAACGGATTGACGATCGCCTCGGGCTTCGCGAGGAGCAGCGCGCCCTGGCCGAAGTAGTTGAGCAAGAGCGCCGGCAGCACCACGGCCAGCCACGCCACCCGGATCGGCCGCTTGCCGAAGTGCCCCATGTCGGCATAGAGCGCCTCTCCACCCGTCACCACCAGCACCACGGCCGCCAGCACCAGGAAGCCGTGCAGGCCTTCCCGCATGAAGAAGTCGACGGCGAACCAGGGGTTGATCGCCTTGAGCACCGCGGGCTCGAGCAGGATCCCCTTGATGCCCAGGATCGCGATGCAGACGAACCAGACCGCGGTGACCGGCCCGAAGATCGCCCCGACCGTGCCGGTGCCCCGGCTCTGGACCGCGAACAGCAGCACGATGATGACCAGACTGATCCAGACGATGTAGGGCTGGAGCGCCGGGGTGGCGACCGCGATGCCGTCGACCGCGCCGAGCACCGAGATCGCCGGCGTGATGATCCCGTCGCCGTAGAGCATCGTCGCGCCGAAGATCCCCACCGACACCAGCACCCACTTCGCGGTGGTCTTGATCTCGCCCGGCTTGACCAGCGCGAGCAGGGCGAGGATGCCGCCCTCGCCCCGGTTGTCCGCCCGCATCATGTAGGCGAGGTACTTGAAGGTGATCAGGAAGTTGAGGCTCCAGAAGATCAGCGAGAGCACCCCGACCACGTTCTCCGGAGTGAGCGTGACCGCGTGGGTGCCGCTGAAGCATTCCTTGATCGCGTAGAGCGGACTGGTGCCGATGTCGCCGAACACCACGCCGAGCGCGGCGATCGAGAGCGTGGCGAGCGCCTTGCCCGTGGGCTCCGGTCGCGGGCCATGCCCCGCGTCGAGGTTCAAGTCGACGCCTCGCGCCTGGCCTGCCTCCACTCCACCAGCGCCACGAGGAAGAACAGCACGATGATCACCGCCGAGCCGACGCACCACCGGCAGATCGCGTGGATCACGAAGAGCTCGAGGTACTTGAGGTAGAGCGTGAAGCCCACCGCGCCGGCGCCCAGCAGCACCATGCCCAGCACCGGCCAGCTCGGGCCGCTGAAGCCGGAGCCTAGGGAGAGCGCCGCCAGCAGGAAGAGGACCGCGTACCCCAGCAGGCCGATCAGGGCCACCTCCACCCCCATGAAGCGGCTCTGCTCGCTCAGCTGGACCGTCTCACAGCCTCCGGTGCCGCACGCGATCGTGCCGATGTACCCCAGCTTGTAGAGATAGAGGTACGCCGAGACGAAGAGACCCGCCAGCGCGAGGAGCGCCAGCGCGGTGCGCCGGTTCACTGGCTGGCGCCTGCCAGTCTCCGCGCGATCGCCGCCAGCGTGTCGGACGGGATCGCCCCCGGGTAGAGCCGACCGCCGATCAGGAAGGTGGGAGTCGAGCCCACGCCGACCTTGGTCCCCTCTTCGAGACTGGCCTGGATTCGGCCGGCGTACTTCGCCGAGCTCATGCAGGCGTCGTAGGCGTCGAGATCGAGCCCGTTGTTGCGGGCCTGCTCCCGGAAGATCTGCGTCGCCCCCGAACCGGTGGCGACGTTCCACTGGGCGTGGGTCGCGAAGATCGCGTCGTGCTGCTCCCAGAACTTGCCCTGGTCGTCGGCGCAGGCGGCGCTGTGCGCCGCGAGCCGGGCGTGGGGATGGGCGGCGTCGAGCGGGAAGTCACGGAAGCGCCAGCGCACCAGACCGGTCTCGATCAGGTCCCGCCGCACCGACGGCAGCTGCACCGTGGCGAAGTACTGGCAGGCCGGGCACTGATAGTCCGCGTACTCGGTGATCGTCACGGGCGCGCTCTCGGAGCCCTTGAAGTAGCCCTGGAAGCCCGCCGTGTCGGCCTCGAGCACCGCCACGTTGGCCGGAATCGAGACGCCTTTCGGCCGGGTCACCAGATAGATCAGCACGCCCACGCCGACGATCGCAACGGCCGCGATCAGCATGAACGGATTGCCGCTCTTCGCGGGGGCCTGCTTCGGGCTCTTCTTCACGTTCGCCGCCATGGCTCCTCGTCCTCATCGGAATCGGGCTCGGCAAACTCCGGCGGACGACGCGCCTCTTCCACCAGCCGGCGGCTCTCAGCCACCTCGGGCGTGTCGTAGGTGCACCGAACCTCGTAGTGGAACAGCTCCGACCTGAGATCGCCGAGGCGGCGCTGCAGCTCCGGCACCGCCTCGAGCAAAGTCCCCGAGCGATCGAGCTCGCCGATTCGCTCGGCCAGCTCGCGGAGCGCCCGCTTCAACCGCTCGAGTCGCTCGGCTCCATAGATCTCGTCGTGATCGCTCATGCTCTCCGGCTCGACTCCTTCCGACCGGGGCGAGCCTGGTGCGACCCGGCCCCGACGGACGCCGCAAAATGTAATGGCACCGCCTCCGGGATGGAGCCCGGGCCCGGTTTGCCATCGCGCGAGGCAAGTGTATATTCCAGCGTCTGTTAGGTAGCTGTATCAGGAGAACACCACCAGCCCAAGGCGTTCATGACGACCAAGAAAAAGACCTTCAAGAACAACCCATCCTTCCCCTCCATCTTCGATCAGGCGCGAGACGAGCTGTTCAGCCACATCCTGCGTTGTGGCGTGCTCGAGGCCGATCCGGAGCATCAGAAGGAATGGTTGGACGACACCATGCAATATCTTGCCGAGCGGTATCCGGAGCTGGGCGAGGAAGAGCTGGGCGAAGTTCGGGTGCTGGGCGACCGGTTCTGCCGTCCCGTCGTCGCACGGGGCCAGGAAGTCGCCGCGTCCAAGGCCGACTGACGGCCCCCGTAGCTCTCGACGTGGCCGACCCCGATGGGGTTGGCCCGTTTTGCTTTACGGCGCCGCCGCCCGATCCTGAAGCGGTAGCCGACCCCCAGTCGTAGGCCCCCGCCCAGACCGGTTTCGATCCACCAGCCCCGGCCCCGCCGGGTGTCCCGCTCGGCCCCGAGGGTCAGCAGCACCCGACCCCGGGTCTCCCGACCGATCTCGGTCGCCAGGCCGCCCCCGCCGAAGAGGGCCCACCCGGCCCCCGGGGGCCGGGTCCGGAGCTCCACCGCCAGCTCGGCCCGCCCGGCCAGGTCGGCTCCCCGCTGCCCGATCGCGGCACTGGAGCGGAGCCGCACGTCGCGGCCCAGGGCGAGGCTCGCGACCGGGCCGATCCCGCCGAAGACCGGGTCGCTCCCGACCCCGATCAGGGCCACCCCGAGCCCCACCCGCCCCGGACCAGCCGGCCGCCGCTGCGCCGAAGCGAACCCGCCGAGCCCGGCGAGCGCGAGCCCGAGCAGCAGGGCACGGCGCATCGCCGGCGGCATCCGGGTCAGTCGCCGACGACCAGGTCGTAGCTCACGGGAATGTCGGGATTCAGGCTCATCATCACCGAGCAGTACTTCTCGAACGAGAGGTCGATCGCCCGCCGGGCCTTGGCCTCGTCGAGTCCGTCGCCGGCGATCGAGATCTCGAAATGGAGCTTGAGATAGCGTCGCGGATGGTCCTCGGCGCGGAGCCCGGTCACCCGGATCTGAAAGCGCCGGAGCTGCGCCTGCATCTTGGGCAGCATGCTGACCACGTCCGCCCCGCTGCAGGCCGCCGCGGCCACCAGGAGCGAGACCATCGGTCCGGGGCTCGCCTGGCCGTCGGCGTCGATCAGGAGGGTGGGGCCGTCGGGGCTCCCGCCCTCGAAGCGCATCCCGCCCTGCCATTCCACCTCAGCCACCCGCACGTTCGACATCGACGCTCCTCGTTCAGCCGCCCACGCGACGCGCCTGGTCGCGGGCCACTCGTTGATAGTCCCAGATCGCGTAGAGCGCGATCGCCGCGGTCGCCCAGGCGAGCGGCCGGAGATAGGACGAGTCCAGGAGAAAGGCCAGCAGCGTGAGCAGCTGACCCACGGTCACGATCTTGCCCCCGGCCCGGGCCGGGATCGAGGCCGGCTGCCGGAGCACCACGGTGGCCAGGAACGCCAGCGCCGCCGCGATGTCCCGCGCCAGCACGCCCACGATCTCGAGCGGATGGAGCCCGCCCGAGAAGAGCACCACGCCGAAGGCCGCCGCCATGAAGAGCTTGTCGGCGACCGGGTCGAGGAACACCCCGAGGCTCGACGCGCCGAAGCGACGGGCCACGACCCCGTCGATCACGTCGCTGCCGGCCGCCAGCGCCAGCATCGCCAGCCGGGCCCTGGTGTCGGGCACCAGCACGAAGGCCACGGCGAGCGGGATCCGGAGCACCGTGAGCGCGTCCGCGGCGCTCCACCGACGCGCTTGTTGGCCCCGGAGGGCCTCGGTACCTTGCGACTCTACTCCCCGTCGCGCCGAGTTCATTGGATGCCGGTCGACCTGCTCAAAGAGAGCGCGCTCTTCGCCACCCTGAGCGATGCCCAGCGGGCGGAGATCGCGCGGATTTGCCAGACCCAAACTTATAAGCCCGGCGAGACCATCTTCAAAGAAGGCGAGCCGGGCAACCGGCTCTTCCTGATCGCCGAGGGCCAGGTGCGGATCAGCCGCGACATCCCCGCCGCCGGCGAGGAAGCGCTGGCGATCCTCGAGCGGCCGGCCTGCTTCGGCGAGATGTCCGTCTTCGATCGGTCGACCAGGTCCACCGACGCCTACAGCAACGGCGGCTGCACCCTGGTGACCATCTCGCGACCCGATCTCGAGCTGCTGCTCGAGTTCGATCGCGAGCTCGGCTACGTGATCATGCGGGCGATGGTGCTCCAGCTCTCCGCCCGGCTCCGCTCCGCCAACGAGCAGATGCGGAGCCTCCTCGCGATGTCGATGTTCTGAGCGTGGCCAGGCCCCCAGCCGGTCGGCCTCGCCTGGGTGCGCAAGGCGCTCAGAAGCGGCACGGCCCGCCAACCTGGCCGGCGGGCGCGATCCGTTCAACGGTGCTCTATCAGCAGGTCGGCTACCTGGTGCGGGAGACCCGCCGGGCCGCGTTCGCCCGCCTGGAGTCGGAGATCGGGCTCTCGCCAGCGGCGATCTCGAAGGCGCCGCTCCCCAAGCTGCGGGCCATCGCCCGGGCGGGCGGCACCATCGCCGCCGCCGACCGCGCGGCCCGGATGAAGCAGAGCGCGGTGCTGGTCGAGCGCCGCCACGGTGGCGACCTCCGCGCCGCGCTCGACGCCCCCCTCCCACAGGCCCGCAAGGCGCTCCAGGCCTTTCCGATGATCGGCGCCCCCGGCGCCGACCGGATCCTCGCCGCCTGCGGTGCCCACGCCGTGCTCGGCCTCGAGTCGAACGGACTCCGGGTGGCGCATCGCCTCGGCTTCGGCAGCGATGCTTGGCGGCTACACCGCGGCGTACCGCTCGGCCCAGACCGCGCTGGCCGACCAGCCAGCTGCCCAAGAGCCCCACCGCGCTGGCAGCCTCTCGGCCCTGCTGGAGGAGCGGCACTGCAGCTCTGCCGCCGGACCGGCCCGCTCTGCGACGAATGCCCGCTCGCCAGCCGCTGCCGAGCGCGAGCGACTTCCTCTCCCTCCAGTCCTGAGCGCCGCGGTCGAGTCTCTACGAGCACCTGGCCGAGTGGTGGCCGCTCCTCTCCCGCCCGACAGCTACGACGAGGAGGCCGACGATCTCCTCCCCAGGATCCGCGCGGCCGGCGAAGGGCCGCTTCAGACGCTGCTCGAGCTGGGCTCCGGCGGTGGCAGCCTCGCCTTCCACCTCAAGCGCCACTTCAAGGCCACCCTGACCGACCGATCGCGGGGCATGCTCGAGGTGAGCCGGGTCGTGAACCCGGAGTGCGAGCACCAGGAAGGCGACATGCGCACCCTCCGGCTCGGCCGGACGTTCGACGTCGTCCTGATCCACGACGCCATCATGTACGCCACCGATCCCGACGCGGTCCGCGCGACGCTCGCGACCGCCGCCGCGCACCTCCGGCTCGGGGGCGCCATCGCCGTGCTCCCGGACGCCGTGCGCGAGTCGTTCCAGCCCGGCACCGATTGCGGCGGGCACGACGGACAGGACGGCCGCGCGCTCCGCTACCTCGAATGGACCTGGGATCCCGACCCGACCGACTGTACCTACCTGGTCGACTATGCCTTCGTGATGCGCCACCCCGACGACTCGATCGCGGTGGAGCACGATCGGCACCTCGAGGGGCTCTTCGGGAGGGACGAGTGGCTGGGCTGGTTCGCCGAGGCCGGATTCGAGGTCACCTGCTCCACCGACCCCTGGCGGCGCGAGATCTTCATCGGCTCGCGCCGCGAACCACGCCTTCCGCTCTGAGCGACGGGTCGAGATAGCGCTCCGCCACCCGCTGGACGTCGTCCCGGGTCACCGCCCGGTAGGGCGCCGCCGGGTCCTCGAGCTCGTCGAGCCCCGTCCCGAGCAGCCAGGCGTCGAGCATCTCGGAGGCCCACGCCGTTCCGGTCTGCCGCTGAACCGCCGACTGACCCGCGAGGAAGTTGACCGCGCGCTCGAGCTCCTCGTCGTCGATCGGCTCCCGGCGAAAGCGCTCCAGCTCGACCAGCATCTGCTCCCGCGCCTCGACCTCGCGATCGGGCGAGGTGGCGATGTAGGAGATCAGGGCGCCGCCGGCGAGCCGCTGCCAGCTCGAGAGCAGCACGGTGTAGGCGAGGGAGCGCTTGTCCCGTAACGCCTCGAAGAGCCGGCCGCCGAGCCCGCTCGCGACGGTGGCGAGCACCATCGCCGCGTGGCGGTCGGGATCGCGGCGCGCCGGACCCGGAAAGATCATCGCCATCGCGGTCTGAGACTTCTCGCGGGTCTCGACCCGCTGCTCCCGGCCGGCCGGCGGGGCGGGCGGCGGCTCCAGGTCGCTCGCGGCTCCGCGGAGATCGCCGAAGGCGCCGGCCAGGAGCTCGAGCATTTCCTCCTCCGACGAGGCGCCCACGGCCACCACGGTCGTCCGACCGCGGGCCAGCTCGTCGCGATGCCAGTCGACCACCTGATCGCGGGTCAGACCAGGCAGCGATTCCGGCAGACCCGAGACCGGCACCCCGTACCGGTGCCCGTCGAAGGCCGCGCGCAACGCGAGCTGCACCGGATGGCGGAACATGTCGTCGCGGGCGCGGGTGACCTCGTCCAGCTGGGTGGCCCGCTCGAGGAGCACCTCGCGCTCCTCGAAGCGGGGCTCGGAGAGCACCGTGCGGAGGAGCCGGGCGGCCGGGGCGAGGTTGCCGGCCAGCACCGAGGCGCCGAAGCCGAACCAGTCCGACGCGATGCTGGTCGAGAGACCGCCCCCCAGCCGCTCGAAGAGATCGGCGAGCGTCGCGGCGTCCCAGTCGGCGGCGCCGCGAGCGGCCGAGCGCACCGTCAGCGCGCCGAGCCCCGCGGTCCCGATTGCGTCCGGCGCGACCCGACGCCGATACACGCCGAGCGACACCAGCGGCACGCCCGGCTTGTGCCGCACCAGCAGATCCACGCCGTCGAGCGTCAGGTGCGAGACGCCCGCCGTCTCCGTCCGTGACCCGATCCGGACCGCGGGGGCGCCCTCGATGGTCAGAGCGGTCGCCGCCGGCCCCCCGGCTCGAGGGGCCGGGCTCGAGAAGGCGGCGCGCAGCTGCTCCGCTGTGAGCTCGCCAGGATCGTCGTTGGGCAGGTAGGCGACCCCGCCCACCGCGTCCGCGTCGAGGTAGCGCGCGGCCACCCTGGTCACCTCGGCCGGTGTGACCGCCATCATCGCCGCGTATTCCTCGTCCAGCACCGCGAGGTCGCGCACCGCTTCGGCGGCCGCGAAGGTCGACGCCCGGCCCTCGACCGATTCGAGCCGGCGGGCCCACTGCGCGGTGAGGATGGTCTTGGCCCGATCGAGCTCGGCCTGGGTCGGCGGCTCCCGCCGCAGCTCTCCGACCTCGGTCGCGATCCCGGCGAGGGCGCGGTCGAGCGCGTCCGGACCGAGGTCGGCCGCGATCGAGAACACCCCGACCTCCGACGGCGAGTAGTGGTAGGCCCCGATCGAGGTGACGATCCCCGTCCGCCGGAGCGCCGCGTAGAGCCGACTCCCCCGGCCGAGGCCGAGCACCGCCGCGAGCACGTCGAGCGGCGCCGAATCGGGATGGAGCGAGGGCACGCCCCGCCAGCCGATCACCAGCTCCGCTCGGGTCACGTCGCCGCGGAGCGTGCGAGCCCGCACCTCGCGCCGCCAGGGCTCCGACGGGCCGTCGAGCTCCGGACCCGGACCCGCGGGCCAGGCGCGGTAGGCGTCGGCCACCGCGCCGAAGGCCTGGTCGGCGTCCACGTCGCCCACCACCGAGACGATCACCCGGCCCGGCACGTAGCGCGACCGGTAGTAGCCGGCCACGTCGTCCCGGGTGAATCCGGCGAGCATCGGCTCGGTCCCGATCCGCCAGCGGCGGATCCGGTGCCGATCGAAGAGCACCGCGTGGAGGGTCTCGTGCGCCACCGCGGAGGGCGAGTCGAGCTTCCGCTTCGCCTCCTCGATGATCACCCGTAGCTCCCGGGCCAGCTCGTCCCGGTCGAGCGAGGCGTGCTGCAGCGCGTCGGCCTGGATCTCCAGGGCCTTCTCGAAGCCGTCGCCGGGCAGGACCACGTAGTAGCTCGTGGCGTCGTATCCGGTCGAGGCGTTGAGATACCCGCCCAACGCCTTGGTCTCGTTGGCGATCCGCCCCACCGGCCGGGTCGGCGTCCCCTTGAAGAACATGTGCTCCAGGACGTGACTGATTCCCTGCCAGTGGTCCGGCTCGTCGAAGAAGCCGGCTCGGACGTGGGTGATCACGGCCACCGCCGGCGACGCCGAGTCGGATTGGACCAGCACGGTGAGACCGTTGGGAAGGACGCGGCGCTCGACGCCGGCGGCCCAGCGGGTTTCGGGACGAATCATGTCAGGAATAAAACACGCCCCGGGCCGGGGCGCGGTACGGGGGTGGGCCGAGCCTACTGGAGGATGCGGAGCGTGCCGGCCTCGGCGCTGCCGCGAATGAACGCTTCCGCGCTGGTGACCGGGATCACCACGCCGGTCTCCTGTCGACCGCGCCGGGCGTAGCCGACCATGAATTCGGCCAGGCTGAGCCCCCACGCCCCCTCGTCGGCGGCGCGGAGCTGTTCCAGGATGTCGTCCCAGGTGCCCCGGAAGAGCTGCCCCGCCAGCGTGGCCACCTGGTGGTGGTCCGGCCTGAGCGACGGAGGCCGATGCATCTGCGCGGGCTCCGACACCAGCGCGCCGAAGAGCTCCAGCTGGTTCGGATCGCGGGGCCGGCCGTCGTGCTGCACCGCCTCGATCTCGGCCAGCAGGTCGTCGACCGGATCGATCGCCTCGCTCAGCTCGAGCAACCGCTGATACCAGGGCTCGAGGGCCGGATCGTCGTCGGACATCCGGAACATGGTCCGGTGCAGCTCGATCACCCGGTAGATCCCGAGCTCTTCGTAGTGCTCCTCGGGACCGGTATGCCGGTACTGATGCATCGCGGCTTCGCTCTCGCCCCGATCGTAGAGCATGTTGGCGAGGTAGATCCGCGGCTCGGCGAAGGCGACGTCGATCTCGAGGGCGCGCCGGAGCCAGAACATCGCCGCCCCGTCCCGGCCGAGACGGTGGCTGACGTACCCCATGCAGGCGGCGGCTTCCGGACAATCGGGCTCCGCCGCCGCCGCGAGCTCGAAGAACCGGTACGCCTGGGCCGCCAATCCGTCGCGGAACAGCGCGCGCCCGACCTGCAGCATCAGGTCGTGGTCTTCCTGCAACCCGAGCTCGAGCAGCCTGGCGAAGACCCGGATCGCGGCCTCGGAGTCGCCCATCCGGAGCAGCGTCTCGCCGAAGCCGGCCAGCCCGTCCTCGTGATCGGGCTCGAGCACCAGCGCCTGCACGAACGCCTGCCGCGCCCAGGCGAAGTCCTCCCTGGCGAGATAGGCGTAACCCATGCCGACGTGAAGCTCGACCGCGGACGGGTAGACGTTGAGACCGTCTCGCAGGACGATCAACGCCTCGTCATAGCGACCTTGATTGTAGAGCTGGTGGGCTTGTTCGTCGTACTCGTCGGAGCTTCGGAACCCTTCCGGCATCCGGCGGATTGCCCCCGTGGTGGTCGGCGAAAATTAGAAAGGCGCCGCCACCCTGAGCAAGCCGCCAACCGCATCGAATTCGTCACTCGGCCCGCAACGCCTCCATCGGATCGACCCGGCTGGCTCGCCTGGCCGGCACCAGGCCCGCCACGAACGCCACCGTGAGGAGCATCGCGATCGCCAGACCCACCACCACCGGGTTCCCCGGCTCCACCCCGAACAGGAGCGAGCGGAGGGCCCGCGTGGCGACGATCGCGGCCGCGCCGCCGACCACCGCCCCGACCGCGGCGAGACGCACCGCCTCGGCCACGACCTGCCGGCGCACCCGAGCCGCCTCGGCGCCCAACGCGATCCGGATCCCGATCTCCCGAGTGCGCCGGAGCACCAGCTGGGCGATCACCCCGTAGAGGCCGATCGCCGCCAGCGCCAGCGCGGCGAGCGCCGCCAGCGTCAGCAGCACGCCGGTGAGCCGGACCCGCTGCATCGACTGCCCGACCACGGTGGTCATCGCGCGGGCGTTGGCCACCACCGCGTCCGGGTCGAGACCGGACCCGATCCGCTCCACCGCGCGGGTCAGGTCGCCGAGCGGCACGCCCGAGACCCGCGCCAGCAGCACCATCCTGGCCGGCGGCTGCCAGAGCCAGGTGTCGGGCAGCGGCCTGAGCGGATAGAAGCCGATCTCCGGCTCGTCGAGCTCGAGCGAGTGGAACCTGAGCCCCCGAACCACGCCGGTCACCGGAAAGAAGGGCGGCCGCGGCACCCCGTCGACCTTGATGCCGTGGCCGAGCGGATCGCGATCGCCCCAGAGCCGCTTCGCCAGCCGCCCGGAGACCAGAGCGCCGGCCGTGGCCCCGCTGGCTTCGCCCCAGGTCGCCTCGCGGCCGACTACCGTCGCTCCGAGGGTCGCGAAATAGCCCGGACCGACCGTCGCCGATGGCAGGCAGGCGGGCTTCTCGCTCGGGGCCTGCCCCTCGCCCGCGAGCAGCGAGCAGCCGTCGCCGGCTTCGAGGGGGAGCTCGGAGCCCACGGCCGCGTTCTCGACCCCAGGAACCCCGCGGACCTGCTCGACCAGGGAGCTCCAGAACTGGGTCGTCCGGTCGTAGCTCTGATAACGGTTGAACGGGACCGCCACGTCCATCGCGTACAGGCCCTCCGGCTCGAAGCCGGGATCGACCGCGCCGAGGCGCTGGACCGTCCGGAGCAGCAGACCGGCCGACGCGAGCAGCACCACCGCGAGCGACACCTGTCCGACCACCAGCGTGCTCCGGGCTCGGACCGCCGCCCGCGAGAGCGAGGCGCCCCGCGCCTTCCCGAGCAGCCGGCCGACGTCGCCCCGGCGGGCGAGGGCCGGACCGACCCCGAAGACCAGCGCCGCGACCAAGGCGGCGACCAGCGCGAAGAGCACCGTCGAGCCGTCGACTCCCACCTCGGCCAGACGCGGCAGGATCGGGTCGCCGGCGCGGCCCGGCCCCTCGGCCACCGCCCCGACGAACCCGGGGAGCAGCACCGCCGAGGTCGCCAACCCGACGGCCGCGGCGAGTCCGCCGAGCAGCAGCGACTCGGCCAGCTGCTGGCCGATCAACTGCCAGCGGCCCGCTCCGAGCGCCACGCGAATCCCGGCCTCCGCCTCGCGATCCTGGAGCCGGACCAGAAAGAGGTTGGCGACGTTGAAGCAGGCGATCGCCAGCACCAGGCCGACCGCCGCGAACACCAGCCAGAGCGTCTTCCCGGCCGCGCCGATCACGTCGTCGCGCCAGGGCACCAGCGAGACCGTGAAGCCGTACGACTCCATGAAGTGCGCGCTGTAGGCCGTGGGGAAGATCTCGGGATACCGGGCGACGAAGCCCTTGAGCTCGTCTTCCGCCTGCTCGCGCGTCGCCCCGTCGGCCAACCGGGCCACGGCTCGGTAGGTGTGGTTGTTGTAGGCCGGCGCCTCGGGATCGAGCGGATACGCCACCCAGACGTCGGTGGGCCAATCCGGAAGGTCCGCGCCCGCCGCCGCGACCCCGACCACCTCGAGCTCGAGCCCTTCGAACCGGACGATCCTCCCCACCACGGCCGTGTCGGCGCCGAATCGCTGTCGCCAGAGTCGCTCGCCCAGCACCGCGACCCGCGGGCTCTCGGCGTAGCTGTCTTCGGGCGCCAGCAGCCGCCCCACCAGCGCCCGCGCGCCGACCAGGTCCAACAGCTTCGCCGAGACCAGGGCGCCGTTCACCAGCCTGCTCCGACCGTCGTCGCCGGAGAGACCCACCCGGTTGAGCTGGTAGATCGCGACTCCGTCGAGCTGGCGCGCCTCGCGGTCGAAGTAGAAGAGCTCCGCCGACGAGATGTTCCACCTCGCGTCCGCTCCCACGCCGGGCACGGGATGATAGATCCGCACCAGTCGGTCGGATCCCGGATACCGCAAGGGACGGAGGACCACCGCGTCGAGCAGCGCGAAGCTGGCGGTGAGACCCGCGATCGCGAGCCCGAGGGTCAGGACCACCGTCAGGCTGAACGCCGGAGCCCGCCGGAGGGTGAACGCCGCCCGGCGGAGCCCGACCCCGAGGTCGAGCCACCGCTCTCGGCGCCGCCGCCGGCCCCACTCGCCCCGGTCGATCCGACCCGTCTCCCTCCGATAGCGTTCCAGATCCCCGAGCCGGCGGCGGGCCTCCCGCTCGGCCGCGTCCTGATCCATCCCCGCGGCCCGATTCTCCGCGATCCGCTCCGCCAGATGATGCGCCAGCTCTTCCCGGATGTCGGGATCCGGATCGCCCCGCCGGAGCAGCTCGCGGAGCGCGTGGTACTTGTCGGGTAGCCAGCCCATCGCGCGCCTCAGCCGTTGTCGACCGAGAGGATCCCGGCCACCACGTCGGTGAACTGCCGCCAGAGCTTGGCCTCCAGGGCCAGCTGCCGCCGCCCCTTCGCGGTCAGCCGGTAGAACCGCGCCCGCCGGTTGTTCTCCGAGACGCCCCACTCGGCCTCGAGCCAGCCCCGCTTCGCCATCCGGTGGAGCGCCGGATAGAGCGAGCCTTCTTCGACGGCGAGGGTGTCGTTGGAGTGGTCCTGAATCCAGCGCGCCACGCCGTACCCATGGGTGGGACCGACGGAGAGCGCCTTCAGGACGAGGAGATCGAGGGTTCCCTGCAGCAGCTCGAGGCGCACCGTCTCTCCCATTGACGTTCTATGGGAAAGCTACCGCCTTCCCATAGAACGTCAATGGGAGTCGCAGATCGGAGACTCCGGCCGCCGGGTCACCCAGATCTCCTGGAGGACTTCGGAGAGCATGCCCTGGCTGACGCTCTCGGTGCGGGGGAGCCTGGCGTTCACCTCGATCCGCCGATACCAGGCCGCGGGGCCGAGCGTCGCCGACCAGGACAGCTGGCCGGTCTCGGTCGTCTGCTGCTCGATCCGGGCGGTCCCGGCCTCGACCGTCAGCGAGTCGCTCGCTCGCGAAGACTTCCGCCACCGATACTGACCGAAGCCGTCCCGGTCGGCCACCCGGCGGATCTCGATCCCTTCGGCGCGCCAGACCCCTCCGGGCTCGAGCGGTCGATCGGCCAGCAGCGGGAAGAAGTCGTCGAGGGCGGTGCGGAGATCGGCCAGGTCGGCCAGCGGATCCGGCACGAAGGGGACCGCGATCGGCTCGTAGCCGCCGGTCGGGAGCAGCAGGCCGCGGTAGCGTCCGCCGAGAAAGCCTTCGGGATCGCCGTGCTCGGTGCCGGCGCGGCTCCGCCGCCAGACGGCGAGCGAGTCGAACCAGGCTTCGATCGCGAGTCCGCCGGTGGTGTCCTTGGCGCGGACCGCGAGCACGCCGTCCCGGCCGGCTCGGTCCTGGATCGTGACTCGCCCGCGTTGCGACTTGATGTCGGAGCGGATCTCCAAGCCGAACACGGCGCAGCGAAGCCCCGCGACGGTGTATCGCGGGGCCTCTTGCGCGACCAGCGAGGTCGCGGGAAGCAACAGCAGGAGCGCGGCCGACTTCACCACCACCGCCGCGGGCTACCCCTTGGCCATGAAGGGATAGGTGTAGCCGGTCGGCGGCACGAAGGTCTCCTTGATCGTCCGGGGCGAGACCCAGCGGACCAGGTTGAGATAGGAGCCCGCCTTGTCGTTGGTGCCACTCGCCCGCGCCCCGCCGAAGGGCTGCTGGCCGACCACCGCGCCGGTCGGCTTGTCGTTGACGTAGAAGTTGCCCGCCGCGTGCTTGAGGATCTGATCGGCGTCGCGGACGGCCTGGCGGTCGGTCGAGAAGACCGCGCCGGTCAGGGCGTACGGGCTGGTTCCGTCCACCAGCCGGAGGGTCTGCTTCCACTGCCGGTCGGGATAGACGTAGACGGTGAGCACCGGGCCGAAGAGCTCCTCGCACATGGTCCGGTACTTCGGGTTGGTCACCTGGATCAGGGTCGGCTCGACGAAGTAGCCGCGCTTGTCGTCGGTGCCGCCGCCGGCCACGATCTTGACACCGCGATCCTTCTTGGCCTGGGCCAGATAGCCGGCGAGCTTGGCGAACGACCTGGCGTCGATCACGGCGCCCATGAAGTTCCGGAAGTCGGTGACGTCGCCCATCTTGATCTCGTCGATCATCGCCACCATCCGATCCCGCACCTCGGTCCAGAGGCTCTGCGGGATGTAGGCCCGCGAGGCCGCGCTGCACTTCTGCCCCTGGTACTCGAACGCGCCGCGCACCAGCGCCACCGCGACCGCCTGCGGATCGGCGCTCGGATGGGCGATCACGAAGTCCTTGCCGCCGGTCTCGCCCACCAGCCGCGGATAGGCGGCGTACTGGTCGATCCGCTCGCCCACCGTCCGCCAGAGCGACTGGAACACCGCCGTCGATCCGGTGAAGTGGATCCCGGCCAGCCGGCGGTCGGCGAGCAGCCGGTCGGAGATCTGGATCGCGTCGCCGGGAACGAAGTTGATCACCCCGGGCGGCAGCCCCGCCGCCTCGAACAGCTTCATCACGTAGTAGTTGCTGAGCGACGCCGTGCCCGCGGGCTTCCAGACCACCGTGTTGCCCATCAGCGCCGGCGCGCCCGAGAGGTTGCCGCCGATCGCCGTGAAGTTGAACGGCGTGATGGCGTAGACGAAGCCCTCGAGGGCCCGATACTCGAGCCGGTTCCACACCCCGGCCGAGGAGATCGGCTGCTCGCCGTAGAGCCGCTCGGCGTAGGCGGCGTTGAAGCGCCAAAAGTCGATCAGCTCGCAGGCGCTGTCGATCTCGGCCTGGAAGACCGTCTTGCTCTGGCCCAGCATCGTGGCGGCGTTGACCACCTGCCGCCACGGGCCCGCCAGCAGCTCGGCCGCCTTGAGGAACACCGCCGCCCGATCCGCGAAGGACCAGCTCGACCACTCCCGCCAGGCGCGCTCGGAGGCCCGCACGGCCTGGGTCACGTGACGCGCGTCGGCCATGTGCACGTTCGCGAGCACCTGCGCGTGCCGGTGCGGGGCCACGACCGGGTGGGTGCGCCCGGTGCGGATCTCCTTGCCACCGATCACCAGCGGCACGTCCACCACGGTGTCGGCTTGCCGCGCCAGCTCGGCCTTGAGCGCGGCGCGCTCGGCCGTGCCGGGCGCGTAGCTCAGGATCGGCTCGTTGATCGGCGTCGGGATGTTGGGACGAGAGCTCATGAGTTTGGCGTTGGGTTCGAGGGAGGATTGCCCGGAGCGATGGCGCCCGCATGCCGCATCCGGCGACCCGGCTCGGAAGGCGGGCCGGTTGGCCGCCTTCGGCTCGGCCGGGAACACGGCGCATCCCGGAGCATGGCGAAGGTATAGGTAAGCGCGGTTTCGGCTCGGGCGCCAGCCCGGCGGGGGCCCCGCCGCAGGACGGTGAGCTAGGAAGTGGGCAGCACCCGGGCGGCCGCCGTCCGGTCGCCCAGGATCTGCTGGTGTTTCGGCAGGACGAACCCGTTGCGGGCGAGGATCGCGCGGCCCTCCGACCCCAGCAGGAAGCGCACGAAGGCTCGAGCCGCCTCCGGATTCGGCGCCCGCGTCGGGATCGTGATCCCGTAGGCGATCGGCTCGCCGACGAAATCGAGGGTGAGGTCCTGGCTCCGCCGCGAGCGGGGAATCGACACCTTGGCCGCCCGATAGCGCTCGGCCAGCTCCGGGTGGGCCAGGTTCACCTCGTCGGGAAGCTCGAGAAACGGCAGACCGGAGTGGATCGCCACGGTCCGGTACTCGAGGGCGTAGTCGAGGTTGCCCGTCTGGAGCAGGGCGATCAGCTCGACCGACTTGGGGCGCACGTAGCGATCGCCGCTGTTGGCGAGGAGGCGCCGCTCGAGGCCGGCCTGGTCGTAGTGACGCTCGGCCAGCTGGAAGACCATCAGCGCGCGATAGCCCGCGGGATCCTGCGCGGGATCGGAGCGGCCGATCCTCACCCCGCTCGCCGTGAGGGCCTCCGGCCAGCTGTCCATCGTGAGCCGCCCCGCGCCCGGGGCGTCGGGTCGATAGGCGATCACCATCGCGTTGGAGGCGAAGGTGGCGCCCCATGCCGCGTGGGCCGGCACGACCAGCTGTTCCAGCACCGCGAGATCGGCCACCGCCAGCACGTCCGGCACCTTGCCGAGATCGGTCAGCTTCCGCGCGGCCTCGACGCTGCCCGACGACTCCGACCGCGGCTCGACCTCGGGGTAGCGGTCGCGGAACGCCCTGAAGACCTCCCGGAACGGAGCCGCCAGGGAGCCGGCGTTGAAGACGGAGAGGACCCCCGAGGTGTCGGCCGCCGGCGGTCCCGCGAGGGCGACGGCGAGGAAGAGAGAAGTGCGCAGCACTCCTAGAATGTGAGCGACCAGCCCACGGAGGTCCACTCCGCGTTGGCCGTCACCATCGGCCGGCCGGCGCCGAAGAGCCGCCAGCGGCCGTTCACCAGCCGCGCCGAGACCGTGCCGATGATCGCGCCCATGGCGACGTCGCTGAGCCAGTGCTTGTCGTCGTTCATCCGGGACCAGCCGACCAGTGCCGCCACCCCGGTGAGCCCGACGCGGGCCGCCGCCGAAGGGATCCGATCGCCGAGCGCGGTCAGCACCGCGAAGGCGACGGCGGTGTGACCCGACGGCATCGCCCGCCCGGTGCCGCCGATCGCGAAGTTGGAGGAGCCGCAGACGCAATTCGGGCGCTCCCGGCCGATCAGCCGCTTGGTCGGGAGCACCACGGCCATGGTGACCAGGGCAGCGCCGGCCATCTCGAGGCCGGTGTTGGCGACCGAGCCGTTGCCGGCGAGGAGCCCGACCAGCGTGAGCGCCACGGGACCGCCGACGTACGCCGGCCACTCGCCGAAGCCGCGCACCCCGTCCGCGAGCGCGTCGGTGAATGACGAGCGGCGATCCTGCATGAAGCTCTGGGTGGGTCCGTCGACGAGCAGCAGGCCGGCCACGCCGACCGAGACCACGCCCAGATGGCGCCAGCTCAAGACCGGACCGGTGGCCGGACGGACGGCCACCACCTGCGCGGAGATCGAATCGGCGACGTCCCGCCCCACCTCCGGCTGCGCGACGGCGACGCTCGTCGAGCCGAGACAGAGACCCCATCCGATGATCCGCGCTCCGCTCACGTGCGCCTCACGCTGGCTGGCGGGTTATATTCCCGGCCGTCATCGCACCGATAGAGACACGCATGTCCCGTGGCGCTACCGTATTGCTCGCCTTGCTCGTGGCGGCCGGCTGCCGGCCCTACGACAACTACGCTCCGATCGCCGGCGAATCGGGCCTGGTGCCCGCCGACCGCTACGCCCGCTACGGCACCGAGCAGGCGCAGGTGATCGCGATCGGTCGCGCGTTGGCCCGGTGGCATGGCGGCTCGTCCGCCGAAGACCGGGCCACCCAGGTGAGCCAGGCGGTCGAGTATGCCAGGACCCTGCCCGGAGTTGCAAAGGTCGTTCCGGACACGATGGGCTACCGCTTGACGGTGACGTTCAAGAGTGGCTGGCGCACCGCCGTGGTCCCGATCCAAGACGGCGTGCGACCGGAGGATACGCCGGGGGTAGGGGCGGCGCAATAGAGTGACGGAGCTGGTCCAGATCGTCACCACGATCGACTCCAGACAGGCCGCGGAGACGCTCGCCGATCAGCTGGTGGCGGAGCATCTCGCGGCCTGTGTGCAGATCGCCGGGCCGATCGCCAGCACCTATCGCTGGCAGGGCGCCCTGGAGCACGCCACCGAATGGGTCTGCACCGCCAAGACCACCCGCCAACGCGCGGACGCGCTGCTGGCCCGACTCCGCGCGCTGCACTCCTACGAGCAGCCCGAGATCCTGGTCACCCCCGTGCTCGAAGCCGATCCCGGCTACGCGGCGTGGGTCGAGTCCGAGACTACCCCGCGGAGCTGAGCACCGCACCGACTAGGGCGGGCCGGCACGACCCGCGACCCCGCCCATCCGCTCCACCCCTCCCATGTGGTCCGCCATCATCCGCCAGTGCCCCAGCTCGATCACGTTCCGCTCGCCGTTCTGGAACTCGTCGAGCGCCGTCTCGATCGCCGCGGCCTTGCGCGCGCGCGGAATCTCCTCCGAGGCGAGGATGTCGGAGATGATGTCGTGCATCATGTGGAGGTTGTCGAAGACGATCGCCGCGCGCGGGTGGCGCGCCGCGAAGTCGGGAGCCACGGCGGGCGTCATCGGCATCACCTCGGGAAAGGCGCGACCGTCGACCATCGCCCAGAAGCGATCCAGCGTGCCGCCGATCTCCGGGGCCGAGCCGGCGGCGCTGGCCGCGACCAGCGGCTGATAGAGGCCGACCTGGAGCCAGTGATAGGCCCAGATCAACCCGTTGAAGGCCGGATGCCGCTTCCGGAACACCTGACTGAAGTACTGCTCGTCCATCAACTCCATCGACTTCGGCACCGCCACGAACGCCAGCCGCTCGTTGCTCAGGTAGTAGTCGATCACCCGCTCCGCGATGCGCTGGCGCGCCGCGTCGTCCAGCCGGGGATCGGCGTAGACGTCGTAGAGCTGCCGGTGGAGCACGTGGGCCCAATCGAACATCTGCTTCGCCCGCCAGGCGAGCTTCGCGTAGGCCGGCATCACCGCTTCTTCGGCGATCGCGAATCGGGGCGGATCGCGGAGCAGGTCGGTCACCAGGAAGTCGAGCTCGCGCGGAAGCCGCGCCGCCGCGCCCTCCGGATCGGTGTAGAGGATCTCGTAGAGGATGGCGTGGCCGTAGTCGAACGCGTTGAAGAGCCGCGCCGCGTCCGGGTGGTGCCGGCGGAACTGCCAGTTGAAGCCGCCCGGGTAGTAGAACTGCTCGTCGCGGCCCTGAGCGGCGACACTGCCGAGCGGGACGAGGGCGAGCGCCAGCAGGGTCATGCGAAAGAGACGGATCATCGGACGGCTCCGGGCATCAGGGCGCGAATCGCGAAGACGTGGCTCAGACCGAAGCGCACGGTGGTCCCGCCCTCGCCGGCCTCGAGGGCCTGATGGAGACCGAGATGCGCCACCAGAGTCGGGCTCACCTGGCGCCGGACGCCGAGCCCGACGAGCCAGGCCACCGAGCCGGCGGGTGCGTCGGCCGCGAGCAGCTCCACACCCACCAGCGTGCTGCTCCGGATCAGGGTGCGGTCGAGCGCCACCCCGAGCCGCCATCTCGGGAGCTCGAGATCGTCGCCCACCCCCGTCCCCGCCTGGAGCAGCAGGTTGGCGTGCAGCCGCGACCGCCCGAACGAGCGGGTCGCCAGTCCCTCGATGGCGCCGAGGGTCACCCCGCCCTCGCTCGGTCCCCGGAGCCGGCTCAGCTCGGCCTGGATCGAGATGGCGGGCGCCGAGAGCGTCTCCCGGAGCGGATTGAAGGCCGCGAAGAGCCTGGCCCCGTGGATCCCGGAGTCGCCGCCGCCGGCCTCGAGCTCGAGCTCCGCGCCGACCGCGAGGTTGCGGCCGATCCCGTATTGCAGCTCGGGACTCGCGAAGACGAAGTCGGCGGCGTCGGCGCGCCGATAGGCGAACGGCAGCGAGACCTCGAAGGCGTACCGCTCGGCCAGCACGGCGTCGGCGACCAGGAGCGGCCTTGCGTGGTCGAGATTGCGATAGTCGATCTGGGCGGATGCGGCCCCGCCCGTCGTCGCGAGCAGCAACGAGAGCGTGCCCCACCTGCGTGGCGCAACGAACATGGAAACCTGCCTCGGGTTACGGTCTGTCGGACGGCCGGAGCGTCACAGCTCCGGCGGGAGCGTCAGACCGTGGCTTGAGGCGGGGGCGTGCCTGGTGGGGCGAAGACCGAGCGCCAGAGAGCGGGCGCGCGGACGGGTAGGCGCGAGAGCGACGCGCCGGCGAGGGCGCCGCTCGCGACCGCCGGCATCCCGACGAGGACCACGAGACAGTGGCTGACCGACGCGCACTGCGCGGGCGGACAGTGGGGACAGGCCTCGTGTCCGGAGGCCGGCCGCTCGGCGGGTGACTGATGATGGGCGTGCTGGTGCTCGACCCCCGACGTCGCGGCCTGGTCGGCCGCGCAATGACCGTCACCCGCCGGCGAGACCGGCGCGAGCGAGGTGATCAGCGCCGCGAGCAGGAGCTGCCCGATCCTGGCGCGGCGGAGGGTGGTGAGCACGGCAGAAGGCTAGCCCGCCCAGAGGGGCCCGGCAACCGGCCGCCGGCCCCCGCCGCGCCGGAGTCCGATTAGTCTTCTCTCCATGAAATCGAGGCGAACCGCCGTCTTCTGGGTCGTGGCCCTGCTCTTCGTGGCGTTCCTGCTCTACTCGACGCTCGGGTCGCAGCGGGCCGAGTGCACCGTCTGCATCGAGTTCAAGGGTGGCGCGCGGTGCGCCACGGCGTCGGGCGCCGATCGCGCCGCGGCGGTACAGGCGGCCCAGACCACGGCCTGCGGCCCCCTCGCGAGCGGGATGGACGACACCATCGCGTGCGGCCGCCTGGTCCCCACCAGCGCGACCTGCACGGGCGAGTGATCGTGGGGGTGCCCGAAGCCGTCGATCTCGGCACCCGGGCCGTGGCGCTCGCCGCCGTCGGGGTGGCCGGTGTGATCGCCGCCACCCATTGGGCGGTGCGGCGCCGGATGCTCGACCCGTTCGGAGCCTGGTCGAAGTCGATCCGCTCGGTCAGCGACCCCCTGCTCCGGCCCATCGAGCACCGACTGGTGCGTCGGGGCGGCAATCCGCAGGACGCGACCTTCTGGCTGCTTGGGCTCGCCATCGTCGGCGGCCTGGTCCTGATCAACCTGGCCCGCTGGCTGGTGGGCGTCGTCGCCACTCTGCTGGCCCTCGGCAGCGCCTCACCCGCGGTCTGGGTCCGCGTCGCGCTGGACTGGTCGATCGGAGTGCTGATGCTCGCGCTGATCGTGCGGGTGATCGGCGGGTGGCTCGGCCTCGGTCCCTTCAACCGCTGGATGCGACCGGTCTACTTCCTCACCGACTGGCTCGTCAACCCGATCCGCCGGCTGCTTCCGCAGTTCGGGATGCTCGACCTGAGCCCCCTCCTCGCCTACGTGGCCCTGATGCTGGTCCGCGGAATCCTCTACAGCGCGCTCAGGTGACGCCGGTCGACGAGATCGAGGGCGGCTGTCGAATTCGGGTCCGGGCTCAGCCCAGAGCCAGCCGGACCGAGCTGGCCGGCCTCCACGGCGACGCCCTCAAGATCCGAGTGGCCGCGCCGCCGGTCGACGGCGCGGCGAACGAGGCGATCCTCGAGCTCCTGGCCAAGTCGCTCGGCGTGCCGACGGGCGCGGTCCGACTCGCCCGCGGCTCGAGCAGCAGGACCAAGACCATCGAGGTCCGCGGCGTGGACGCGGCGACCGCCACGGCCCGCCTGGGTCTCGGCTGAGCGTCAGGCGTCCCGGCCGGCCGTGCCGATGTTGGCCCGGTCGTGCATGAAGGGACGCCGCGCGAAGATCCTCCGCACCATCGGCTCGAAATACTCGAGCGGCAGGCTCTCGTAGGACGGATCGAAGGACTCCTGATCCCAGCGCTCGCAGAACTCGACGCAGGCGTCGTAGTGCGGACTGTCGCGATAGCGGTCCCGCGCGTCGGGATCGTCGCCGAAGTGCGCCGCGTAGTAGTGCGACTGGAAGACGCCGTGGTACTTCACCACCCAGTAGGTCCGCTCCGACACGTAAGGCCGGAGGATCGCGGCGGCCAGCTCGCAGTGATTGTACGGCGCCAGCTCGTCGCCGATGTCGTGCAGCAGGGCGGCCACGACCAGCTCCTCGTCGGCGCCGTCGCGGTGGGCTCGGGTCGCGGTCTGCAGCGAGTGCTCGAGGCGATCGACCTTGAGCGGCAGCGGCTCGTCCGCGAGCGCCCTGAGCTGCCCGAGCAGCCGGTCCACCAGCCCCTCGGCGTGCTTGGCCTCGAACTGCTCGATCAGCTCGTAGTCCTCGCGGGTGCCGTCCTTCATCCGGGTGAAGCTCACGGTGTCCATGCGGTCTCGTTCTCCCTTGGCGTTTGGGCGTCGATCCGCTCCCATCTTCCCGCCGGCCGTCGGCCATGTCAACAGTCGCCCCGCGTTGGGCGCCAACCCGACCGCCCGCCCCGACGCAGCCCCCGCCACCCGCTCCGAGGGTGCAGCGTTCCAGACCGGGACGGGGTCTAACCCTCCGCAACGTCGAAATGACCGTCGGAGGGGCCGTGATCGAGCGCAACGCGTGGAGCGGGTTCGGGCTGTTTGCCCTGATGCTGGCAAGCCCGCTCGCGGCCCAGGGGGCCAACGAGCACCGCAGGACCCCCGGTGCCGCGGTCGCGACGGCCGTTCGCGCCCTACCGGCGGCCCCCAAGGTGGACGGCAAGCTGGACGACCCGGTCTGGCAGACGGCCCCCCGATTCGGCGGCTTCACCCAGCGGGACCCGCACGAAGGACAGGCGGGCACCGAGACGACCGAGTTTCAGGTGGTCTACTCGAACGACGCCCTCTACATCGGGGTTCGGGCCGCGGACTCGCGTCCGGAGCAGATCGCCGCGCTGCTCTCCCGGCGGGACGACTGGTCGCCGTCCGACGAGATCACCGTGATGATCGACTCCTACTACGACCGCCGCACCGGCTTCTCGTTCACCGTCAACGCGGCCGGGGTCAAGCGCGACGTCTATCTCTTCAACGACAACAACGAGGACAGCCGCTGGGACGCCGTCTGGGACGCCCAGGTGGCGATCGACTCGGCCGGCTGGACGGCGGAGTTCCGGATTCCCTTCGGGCAGCTGCGCTTCTCACGCTCGCCGAGCAACACCTTCGGCTTCAACGTCTCCCGCCGGATCACCCGGCTCAACGAGACTCAGCAGTGGCGGCTGGTGCCCAAGGACGCCTCCGGATGGGTCTCGCTCTTCGGCGATCTGACCAACCTCGCGGGCATCGAGCCGCCCCGCCGGGTCGAGGTGCAGCCCTACGTCGCCGCGAGCAACTTCTCGAGCCCGGCCGTCGCCGGCGACCCCTTCCACACCGGCGTCGATCGTTCGGCCAGCCTGGGCGGCGACTTCAAGGTCGGGGTCACCTCCGGTCTCACGCTCACGGCGACGATCAACCCGGACTTCGGCCAGGTCGAAGCCGATCCGGCGGTCGTCAACCTCTCCGCCTTCGAGAGCTTCTTCGCGGAGCGGCGCCCCTTCTTCACCGAGGGACTCGACATCTTCCGCTTCCGGCTCGCCGAAGGCGACGGAGACGGGGCCAACGAGGAGCTCTTCTACACCCGGCGGATCGGGCGCGCGCCCCAAGGCGAGGCCGATCCCCGCGGCGGCTACGCCGAGTCGATCGCTCAGACCACGATCCTGGGCGCGGCCAAGCTCTCCGGAAAGACCAGGAGCGGCTGGACCATCGGCGCGCTGGGAGCGGTCACCCAGGCGGAACGGGCCCGGGTGGTCGACGACGCCGGCCTGCCCCACCACGATCCGGTCGAGCCGGGCACCGGATACGGGGTCTTTCGGCTCGCGCGGGAGCTCCGCGGCGGCCAGACCGTGATCGGCGTCTTCGGCACCACGGTGCAGCGCTCGCTCTCGCCCGAGCTCGACTGGCTCCACTCGAGCGCGTACACCGGCGGGATCAACTGGTCGCACCGCTTCGCCGACAACACCTACCAGCTGAGCGGTCGGGTGGTCGGGAGCCGGGTCGACGGCTCGCCCGAGGCGATCGCCCGAACCCAGCAATCCTCGACCCACTACTACCAGCGGCCCGACGCCGAGCACCTCGACTACGACCCCACCCGGACCTCGCTCTCGGGATATACGGTCGCGTTGAACGGCGGCCGCACCGCAGGCAACTGGCGCTTCAGCGTGGGCGGCGAAGCGCGCTCGCCCGGATTCGAGGTCAACGATCTCGGCTTCCAGCGCGAGTCCGATCGCCTGAATCAGTTCATCTGGATCAATCGCCGCTGGCTCACGCCGGGCTCGGTGTTCCGCCGCTTCAACCTCAATCTGAACCAGTGGGCGGGTTGGACCTACGGCGGCGAGCGTCGCTACTTCGGCGCCAACTTCAACGCCAACTTCACCACGCTCAACTACTGGGGCGGGTGGTTCGGGCTGAATCGGAACGTCGAGGGCCTGAGCACGACCGCGCTCCGGGGCGGACCGTCGATTCGGACGCCCGGCAACGTGAACGGCTGGTTCGGGTTCTCCACCGACGACCGGCGCGCGGTCTCGGCCGACGTCTTCGGCAACTTCAACGTCCGGGACGAGGGCGCGGGCCACAACGCCGGCGTGGGCTTCGGACTGGCGTGGCGGCCGTCGTCGAACGTCGAGCTCCGCCTCGGACCCAACTTCAACTACAACCGGGACGCCTGGCAGTACCTCGACACGCCCACCGTCGAAGGCGAGCCGGTCTACCTCTTCGGCGAGCTGACCCAGCGCACCGCGTCGATGACGCTCCGGTCCAACGTCACCTTCAGCCCGTCGCTCTCGCTCCAGGTCTACGCCCAGCCCTTCGTCTCGAGCGGGAGCTACCAGGGCTTCAAGCAGGTCACCGCGCCGCGCGCCGACCGCTTCGCGGATCGCTTCGATCCCTTCGGAGAGGCCGCCACGCGCGGTGCGGACGGCGAGGTGACGATCGACGTGGACCGGGACGGCGCCACCGACCTGACGCTCGAGAACCCCGACTTCACCGTGCTCTCGCTCCGCTCCAACGTGGTGCTCCGCTGGGAATACCTGCTCGGCTCCACACTCTTCCTGGTCTGGCAGCACGGCCGGAGCGACTACCTCGCCGACGGACGCTTCCGATTCGGCGAGCGGGTGGGAGACATCTTCCGCTCGCCGTCGAGCAACGTGCTGCTGGTCAAGCTCAACTACTGGCTGAGCCTCTGACCGCTACGGCCCGGCCGCCCCGCGCAGCACCTCGACCGGCTCCGCGCGCGACGCGCGGAGCGCGGGCAGCAGGGTGGCCAGGGCCGTGGCGCCCAGCACGATGACCGGCACCGCCAGGTAGGTGAGCGGGTCGAACCGCCCCACGCCGAAGAGCAAGCCCCGGAGCAGCGCGCTCCCGATCATGGCTCCGATCAGGCCGAGCCCGGTGCCCACCACCGCCAGCACGAGCCCGCTTCGCATCACCATCCCGGTCACCTGGCCGCCGGTCGCCCCCAGCGCCACCCGGAGCCCGATCTCCTGCGATCGCTGCGCGGTGGCGTAGCTGATCACGCCGTGGATGCCGACCAGCGCCAGCAGCACCGTGATCGCCGCGAAGAGACCGATCAAGAGCGCCGTGAACCGGCGCTCCGCCACCGAGGCCCGGAGCGTCTCGGCGAGCGGCTCGACCCCGTACACGGCGAGCTCCGGATCGATCGCCCGGATCGCGTCGCGGAGGAGGGGGCCGGCGGGCCGGGGATCGGCGCCCATCCGCACCAGCAGGACGCCGCCCTGCATCGGCGCCTGCACCAGCGGCACGTAGGTGGCGGGCGGCGCCTCCTCTGTCACCCCGTAGAAGCGCTCGTCGCTCACCACGCCGATCACCTCGCGGCTGGTGCCCCAGAACCGGATCTGCTGCCCGACCGGTTCACGGTCCTCGAAGAAGCGGCGTCGCGCCGCCTCGTTGATCATCGCCACCGGCACGCCGTCCACCCGGTCACGGCCGTCGATCAGCCTGCCCTCGGTGAGGGTGAGCCCCATGGTCTCGAAATAGCCGGGGCTCACGACCCGGAGCGCGAGCTCGGGCCAGTTCTCCGACTCCGCCTCGCGGCCGACCACCACGAACGAGTTGGTGAAGCCGCGATCGAGGGGATGCGCCCCCGCCAGCGCCACCGACGCGGCGCCGGGAATCCGGGCCGCCTCGTCGAGCAGCTGGCGGTTGAAGCTCTGGATCTCGTCGATCGCGGGCCAGCGGGAGAAGTCCCGCGGGTAGCGGCTCTGCGGCAGCTGATATTCGGCCTTCACCACCCGCTCGACCTCGAAGCCGGGATCGACCCGAAGCACCGTCCAGAGGCTCCGCACCAGGAGACCCGCCGAGAGCACCAGTGCCACCGAGAGCGCCAGCTCGGCCACGACCAGCATCTCCCGCAAGCGGGTCCGCGACCGGCCCCCGCCCTTGCTGCCCCCTTCCCCGCGAATCGCGTTCATCGGATCGACCCGCCGCGCCTGCAACGTCGGCACCCAGCCGAAGACGATCCCGACCACGAGCGTGACCACGAGACTCATGCCGAGCACCGAGAGATCCAATCCGATCTGGTCCGCCCGCGGCAGGTCGGCGGGCAGCATGCCGGCGAGCGCGCGGAGCCCGCCCCAGGCGAGTCCGACGCCGACCACCCCGCCGAGCCCGGCGAGCAGCAGCGCCTCGACGAGGAACTGGCGGCCGAGGCGACGGCCGCCGGCGCCGAGCGCGCTCCGCACGGCGATCTCCGTCGCACGGGTCGCGCCCCGCGCGAGCAACAGATTGGCCACGTTGACGCAGGCGACCACCAGCACCAGCGCGACCGCCACGACCAGGAGCAGCAGGACCGGCCGCACCGGACCGAACACGACCGCGTCGAGCGACTCGACGTTGGCGCCTCGAGCCGTGTTCGAGTTGGGATACTCCGCCTCGAGGTCCCCGGCGATCCGACCGAGCTCCTCGGCCGCCGCCGCGAGGTCGGCACCCGGCGCGAGCCGGCCGATCTGGAGAAAGGGATGGGTCTGCCGCGAGTCCCGCTGGCTGCCCGACCCCGGGAGCCAGACCTCGATCCGACCGGGCGCCAGGTACTGAGCGTGATAGTCCGCCCGCTCGTGAATCTGGTCGAGCCCGAAGTCGGCGCTCGCCGGCAAGACGCCGATCACCTGGAAGTCGTTCTCGTTGATCCGAACCGTTCGGCCGATCACCTCCGGGTCCGCCGCGTAGCGCGCCCGCCAGAGGGTCTCGCCCAGGAGCACGACCTGCGTTCCGCCCGGCTGATCCTCCTCGGCGTCGAACACCCGGCCGAGGAGCGGCTTCACCCCGAGCAGCGGGAAGTACTCGTGACTCACCAGCATCGCGGCCACCCGCACCGGCGGACCTTCGAGCGGCGTCAGGTTGCCGACCCCGCCTCGGAAGGTGGCCATGCCGCTCAGGGTCGTCGCCCGCGCCCGGAAGTCGACGAAGTCGGGCCAGGCGGAGGGCTCGTGCGAGGTCCCGCTCCGGCGATCCGTCTCCCAGACCATCACCAGCCGGCTCGGGTCCTCGAACGGAACCCGGCGGAGCAAAACCTGATCGACCACGCTGAAGATCGCGGTCGTGGCGCCGATGCCGAGGCCCAGCGTGAGGATGCCCGTGAGGGTAAAGCCCGGAGTGCGGAACAGCTGCCGCCGGGCGTGCCGGAGATCGCGGATCAGATCCTCGAGCCAACGGAGCCCGCGCGCGTCCCGGGTTTCCTCCTCGGTCTGGGCAATCCGGCCGAGCGCGATCAGCGCCCGACGCCGCGCTTCTTCGGGCGGGACCCCCTCCCGCTCGAGCGCCTCGGCCTGCATGGCGACGTGGAAGCGGAGCTCTTCGTTGAGCTCGCGATCGGCTCGGGCCCGTCCGAAGAGCGAGCCCAGCCTGGCACGGAGATCGGAGAGGAAGCTCATCGCGCGCCTCCCGCCTCGGGCGCCCAGCGGAGGATCCCGTTCACCGCGCCGGAGGAGCGCTCCCAGGCCGCCCGCTCGACCACCAGCTGGCGGCGGCCGGCCGGGGTCAGCTCGTAGTACCGCGCCCGCCGGTTGTTCTCGGTGATCCGCCACTCCGAGCGGATCCAGCCTTTCCGCTTCATCCGCTCGAGCGCTGGGTAGAGGGTGCCCTGGTTGACCTGGAGCGCCTGGGACGAGAGCTGCTCGATCCGCTGGGTGATGCCCCACCCGTGCATCGGGGCGTGGGATAGATCTGGCCACCAGGAGCCCATGGTGCCCTGGGGCAGGTCTGCAAGTGTTCCGTGGCCACCCTCGTCTCCTCTTGATGGTCGAGTAAGGTGACCCCCGCTTCTCTCGACCGTCAAGAGAACGTCTGTGTGAGGTGCCGACCGCTCGCCGGGCACCGGAGTTGCTACTCCATCGCGCGACAGGTGGTCGGGCCCCGTGACAGGACCGGGTGGCTGGGCCTATCTTGTTATCAGACAATAGAGATCGTGGCGATTTGCGCTGCTTGCGGCCACGTAAAAGAACCGCTAAAACGCATGCCCGGTGGCCGTTTTAGCCCCGGGTTTCGTGTTTGGGAGGATGGCTGTGACGAATTCGAAGGACCGAGGGAGCAGCCCGCGGAGGCTCGAGCAGCGGATCGTGGTGCTCGACGGCGGCTACGGCACCATGATCCAGTCCCACCGACCCGACGAGGCCGCCTACCGCGGCGAGCGCTTCGCCGACGCTCCGATGGACCAGAAGGGCAACAACGATCTCCTCTGCGTCACCCAGCCGGAGCTGGTGGCCGGGATCCATCGGGCCTATCTCGAGGCCGGCGCCGACATCGTCGAGACCAACACCTTCAACGCCAACGCCTTCTCGCTGGCCGACTACGGGATGGAGTCGTGCTGGCGCGCGAGCTGGACCAGGCCGGCGCGCGGATCGCGCGGGCCGAGGCGGATCGGATCTCCGAGGAGACCGCCTCCGCTTCGTGGCGGGCTCGGTCGGACCGACCAACAAGTCGGCGACCCTCTCGCCCGACGTCAACGATCCGGCCGCGCGGAACGTCACCTTCGATCAATTGGTCCAGGCCTACGCCGACCAGATCGACGGGCTGATGGACGGCGGGGTCGATCTCCTGCTGATCGAGACCATCTTCGACACCCTGAACGCCAAGGCCGCGATCTTCGCCGCGCTCGATCGCTTCGACGTCCGCGGCGAGCGGCTGCCGCTTTGGATCTCGGGCACCATCACCGACCAGAGCGGCCGCACGCTCTCCGGCCAGACGACCGAGGCCTTCTGGTACTCGGTCGCCCACGCCGAGCCGATGATCGTGGGCCTGAACTGCGCCCTCGGCGCGCCAGCCCTCCGGCCCTATCTGCAGGAGCTGTCCCGGGTCGCGCCCTGCTGGGTGAGCGTGCACCCGAACGCGGGGCTCCCGAACGAGTTCGGCGAGTACGACGACACGCCCGAGTTCATGGGGGAGGCGCTGGCAGGGTTCGCGAAGGGCGGGCTGGTCAACCTGGTGGGCGGCTGTTGCGGGACGACGCCGGCCCACATCGCGGCCATCGCGAAGCGGGTCGAAGGCATCCGGCCGCGCACCCCGGCCAGCCCCGAGCCGCGCTGCCGGCTCTCCGGGCTCGAGCCGCTCACGGTCGGGCCGCCGATCGTGTTCGTCAACGTGGGCGAGCGCACCAACGTGACCGGCTCGCGCCGCTTCGCCAAGCTGATCCTCGACGGTCAGTTCGAGCAGGCGCTCGAGGTGGCCCGGCAGCAGGTCGAGAACGGCGCCCAGGTGATCGACGTCAACATGGACGAGGGCATGCTCGACTCGACCGGGGCGATGACCACCTTCCTCCGCCTGGTGGCGAGCGAGCCCGCGATCGCCAGAGTCCCCGTGATGATCGACTCCTCGAAGTGGAGCGTGATCGAGCAGGGGCTCAAGAACGTCCAGGGCAAGGGCGTGGTGAACTCGATCAGCCTGAAGGAGGGCGAGGAAGAGTTCCTCCGCCAGGCGCGCCTGGTCCGGCGCTACGGCGCGGCCGTGATCGTGATGGCCTTCGACGAGCAGGGACAAGCCGACACCGCCGATCGTAAGGTCGCGATCTCCGAGCGCGCCTACCGGCTGCTCACCGAGCGGGTCGGCTTTCCGCCGGAAGACATCATCTTCGACCCCAACGTCTTCGCGATCGCCACGGGGATCGAGGAGCACGCCAACTACGCCGTCGACTACATCGAGGCCACCCGGCGGATTCGCCGCCTCCTGCCGCACGTCTCGGTGAGCGGCGGGGTGAGCAACGTCTCCTTCTCCTTCCGCGGCAACGACCCGGTGCGCGAGGCGATCCACGCCGTGTTCCTCTATCACGCCGTGCAGGCGGGGATGAACATGGGGATCGTGAACGCCGGCCAGCTGGCCGTCTACGACGACATCCCGCCGGACCTCAAGGAGCTGGTCGAGGACGTGGTGCTCAATCGCCGCGCCGACGCCACCGAGCGGCTGCTCGCCGTGGCCGACACCGTGCGGGGCCAGGCGGCGACCCGGGGCGCCGACCTCTCCTGGCGCGAGGCGCCCGTGGCGAAGCGGCTCTCCCACGCGCTGGTCGAGGGGATCGCCGATTACATCGAAGCCGACACCGAGGAAGCCCGCGCGGCCGCCGAGCACGCGATCGAGGTGATCGAAGGCCCCTTGATGGACGGGATGAACGTGGTGGGCGATCTCTTCGGCGCCGGGAAGATGTTCCTGCCCCAGGTGGTCAAGAGCGCCCGGGTGATGAAGAAGGCCGTCGCCTATCTGATCCCGTACATCGAGGCGGAGAAGGCCGCCGGGTCCGGCGGCACGAAGGGCAAGATCGTGATGGCCACCGTCAAGGGCGACGTCCACGACATCGGCAAGAACATCGTGGGCGTGGTGCTGCAGTGCAACAACTTCGAGGTGATCGACCTCGGTGTGATGGTGCCCTGGAGCAAGATCCTGGAGACCGCCCGGGCCGAGCGGGCCGACCTGATCGGACTCTCGGGGCTGATCACGCCGTCGCTCGAGGAGATGTGCGTCGTGGCGGGCGAGCTGGAGCGCGAAGGCTTCGGCGTGCCCCTGCTGATCGGCGGCGCCACCACCTCGCGGGTGCACACCGCGGTCAAGATCGCGCCGGAATACTCGGGCCCGGTGATCCACGTGCTCGACGCGTCGCGCGCCGTCGGCGTCGCGGGCACCCTGGTGAGCGCCACGCTCCGCGATCAGCTGGTCGAGACCACCGCCGGCGAGTACGAGGAGATCCGCCGGTCGCGCGCGGAGCGCTCGGACGACCGGCGGATCTCGATCGAGGACGCGCGCGCCAACCGCCTGCGTCCGTCGCTCGACCGAGCCGCGCCGGCGCCCCGAACACCGGGCGTCACCAGCTTCGCGGACTTTCCGCTCGAAGACCTGGTGGACCGGATCGACTGGACGCCCTTCTTCCAGACCTGGGAGCTCGCCGGGCACTATCCGGCGATCCTCACCGACCCCACGGTCGGGAAGGCGGCCAGCGATCTCTTTTGTGACGCAACCAGCCTGCTGGAGCGGATCGTCCGCGAGAAGCTGCTTCGCGCCAGGGGCGTGGTCGGTCTCTTCCCCGCGCGCTCCGAGGGCGACGACATCGTGGTGCTCGATCCCGCCGGCCGGGATCCGATCGCGACGATCCGCACCCTCCGCCAGCAGATGGCCAAGGCGAATGGCCGACCCAATCTCGCGCTGGCCGACTTCGTCGCGCCCGCGGACGACTACCTCGGCGCCTTCGCCGTGACCGCCGGGCTCGGCCTCGACGAGCTGGTCCACGAGTTCGCGTCGGCCCACGACGACTACCAGGCGATCCTGGCCAAGGCGCTCGCCGACCGGCTGGCGGAGGCGTTCGCCGAGCGGTTGCACGAGATCGTCCGGCGCGAGCTCTGGGGCTACGCGCCCGACGAGGCCCTGACCAACGCGGAGCTGATCAAGGAACGGTACCAGGGGATTCGTCCCGCGCCGGGCTACCCGGCCTGCCCCGACCACACCGAGAAGCGCACCATCTTCGACCTCCTCGACGCCGAGCGGGCGACCGGAATCGAGCTGACCGAGAGCTTCGCGATGATGCCCGGTGCCTCCGTGAGCGGCTTCTATTTCTGGCGGCCCGAGTCCCAGTACTTCGGTCTTGGCCGAATCGGCGCCGACCAGGTGGCCGACTACGCGGCCAGGAAGGGCGTGAGCACGTCGGAAGCGGAGCGCTGGCTGGCGCCGAGCCTCGGCTATGAGCGTACCCGAGCGCCTTCTTAATCGGAGCTTCACCCAGATCCGGCAGCTCGTGCCGGATGTTGCAGAGTTGGGCAGTCGTCGTGACACCGCTCACTGACCGGCACCCTATCCGACAGCTAGCTTTCCAGGCGAAGACGGACCATCTGGTCCGTCTTTTCCTTTGGGTCCCGATCGGAGAACTGCGCATGCGCACCGTCCTCACCGCCCTGCTGTTGGGGGGCTTCGTCGCGCCCGGTCTCGTCGCGCAACAGAAGCGGCCGCCGCGGCCACCGGTCGCCGACACGGCGAGCGCGCTGGCCTACTACCGGCTCGGCGTGAGCCTGATCGAGCAGGATCCCAAGACCGCCAACGCCGCGCTCTACTGGGCGCTCCGGATCGAGCCGAGTTGGGCGGAGGCGCTCTACGCCCGGCGGATCGCGATGCTGCGCGCCGACGAGTGGGATCTGGTCAAGTACGTCCAGCGCGACCGCAAGGTCCGTCGCAAGCTGGCCCTCGCCGACACCCTGTTCTTCCGCGCGAGGCTCCTGGAGCCGTTCCTCTATCAGGACCTCGACAAAAACATGCTGATGCACTACTACCGCGCCGCGATCGAGCAGGACGTGCGGCGCCGCAACCCCAACGTCAACCAGGGCGAGCTCTCCTACGCGATCGCCAACTATCTCAAGGAGGCGCTCACTTCGGATCGGGATCCCGAGCTGCTCGGCTGGCTGGCCTTTTCCGAGCGCCGGCTGGACGACGCGCTCCGCTACTACGCCAAGGCCATCGGCAAGAAGCACGAGAGCCCGGACCTCCACGACGACCGGGCCACGATCTTCGCGCTGCAACAGGGCTTCGACAGCGCCGTGGTGGAGCTGGAGCACGCGATCGCGGAGACCAAGGAGAAGAACGACAAGTCCGAGAGCGTCATCTACCAGCCGAAGGCCCTGCTCCACCATCGGCTGGCGATCGTGCGGCTCAAGCAGGACCAGCTCGACGCCGCGCACGAGAACCTGACCAAGGCGCTGGAGGAGGACCTCTCCTACTACCCGGCCCACGTGACCCTGGCGGCGATCGCTCTCGCCACGGGCGACACCACCCAGGCGGTCCAGGAGATGCGCCTGGCCACCGAGCTCAAGCCCGACGAGCCGATGCCCTTCATGCGGCTCGCCGACCTGCTGATGGTGATCGGGCAGCCCGAGGAGGCCCTCGCCCCGCTCGGCAAGGTGGTCGAGATGGAGCCGCTCTACGCCGCGCCGCACCGGAAGCTGGCCGAGGCCACCGAAGCGCTCGCGCGACCGGCCGAGGCGGCCGCGCACTACCGGCGCTTCCTGGCGCTCTCGCCGCGCGACCATCGCGACGCCGCGACGATCCGCGAGCGGATCGTCGCGCTCGAGGCCGCCAAGCCATGAGGGCCGCGCGATTCGCCGCGTCCTTCGTGGCGGCGCTCGCCGGGCTGGCGGGCACCGCCCAGGCGCAGCAACCCGCCAAGGCGTTCCGGACGCCCACGCTCTACGAGGATCTCCAGGCCTTCAGTCAGGTCCTCAATCAGATCCGGGTCAATCACCTCGACTCGGTCGACACCCACCGCCTGGTGATGGCGGCCATCGAAGGCATGGTCCGCGCCGCCGATCCGCACTCCTATCTGATCCCGGTCGCCCGGCTCTCGCCGGAGAAGGCCGCTCAGTACGAGAGCGGGAAGCTGATTCCCGTGCCGGTGGCGTTCCGCTACGCGGGCGGAGCGCCGGTGGTCGCGGCCGTGGCGCCGCACACCAAGGCCGCCCGGCTCGACATCCTGATCGGCGACGAGCTGGTGGCGATCGACAGCCAGCCGGTCGCGGCCACCAGCCCGGGCGAGCTCGAGATCGCGCTGGCTGGACAAAAGGGCAGCCGGGTGACCCTCGAGCTGATCCGGCAGCGGAGCGACGGCTCGACCTTCTCCGTCGAGCGCAGCGTCGAGCGCGAGCGCCCGAGCGACGAGACCGCGGTGCCCGTGTCCCTGATGCTCGACGCCGAGACCGGCTACGTCCGCATCACCTCGTTCGACAACGCCAAGGTGGCGGGCGACTTCCACGACGCGCTCGGAAAGCTCAAGGACCGCGGGATGAGGCGGCTGGTGCTCGACCTCCGCAACAACGGCGGCGGTCTCGTCGACGAGGCGGCCGCCGTGGCCGGCGAGTTCCTGCCCTCCGGCTCGCTGCTCTACGTCACCGAGTCGCGCAAGGGAGACAAGCCCGACAGCGTCAAGGTCAAGCGCTCGTTCTGGAAGAAGGAGGAGCGCTACCCCATGGTCGTGCTGGTGGACGACGGCACGGCCAGCGCCGCCGAGCTGGTGGCGGGCGCGCTCCAGGACCACGACCGGGCGCTGCTGGTCGGCCGGACCACCTTCGGCAAGGCGCTCCTGATGCGCGGCTTCCCGCTGCTCGACGGATCGGTGATCGTGATGGCCTTCGGTCGGGTGAAGACGCCCTGCGGGCGGGTCGTGCAGCGCGAGTACCGGAGCCAGAGCCGGCGCGACTACTGGCGGCTCGCGGGCACCGAAGCCGACACCGCCGGTCGGCCACGCTGCAACACGGCGGCCGGGCGGACGGTCTACGGCGGCGGTGGGGTCCATCCCGACGTGGTGCTGCCGGAGCCCCACGAATACCCCGCCTGGCTCGGGCGGCTGCTCGAGGAAGAGGCGCCGCTCCGTTGGGCCGGCGGATTCGCCACCGGGCAGACCATTCCGACGGCGGAAGCCTTGGCCGAGTCCGCGCCGCTCGCCGAGCAGGCCATCGCGAGCTTCCGCGAATTCGTCCGGGCCCGGGAGGGCGAGGTGCCGGCCGGACCGGAGGCAGATCGTCTCCTCAGGGCCGTGCTGCTCCGCCAGCTGGCGTACGCCAAGTTCGGCGACGGCGGCTACTACCAGGTCGCGACGGCGCTCGACCCGGTGGTCCGCGAAGCGGTCGGACACTTCGCCCGGGCGGCGGAGGTGCTGCCCCGTTAGGCGCGTCCGCCGCCCGGGAGCCGGCGGCTCAACCCTGCTTGTTCTTCGCGTCCCAGAGCTTCGGCTCCCAGAGCTCGACCTTGTGCCCGTCGGGATCCATGATCCAGGCGAACTTGCCGTTCTCGTGCGACTCGGGGCCCTGCACGATCTCGACGCCGGCGCTCCGAAGCTCGGCGAGCAGCTCCTCGAGATCGTCGACCCGGTAGTTGATCATGAAGGGCGCGTCGCTCGGCCCGAACCAGCCGGTCTCCCGCTCCGCGACGTGCCAAACCGTGAGCCCCCCGTCTTCGGCCCGATCGTCCGGCCACTTCAACACCACGCCGCCGAAGCCCTCCAGCGGCATCCCGAGGTGCTTCTCGTACCAGGCCGCCAACGCGGCCCGGTCGCCCCGGCTCTTGAAGAAGACGCCGCCGATGCCCGTCACCCGTGCCATCATGATCCTCCTTCGGCTCTGGATTCGCTGAACAACGCGCTGAGGCTCGCCAGGAAGTGCCCCCAGCCGAACGGATAGTCGCTCACGTCCGCCGGCCGCGAGAAGCCCGCGTGCACCAGCGTCACCCTGGTTCCCCGGCCTTCGGTCTCGAGCAGCCAGGTGATGGTCTGCCCCGTGACCGTCGAGTCGCCACGCCAATCGGGCCAGTCGACCACCAGCCGCTCGTTCGGCACCAGCTCGAGGATCCGGGTGGGGCCGCCCGAGACGTCCCGGCCGTCGATCTGGTAGCGCCACCCGAATCCGTACGCGCCGCCGACCCGAGGCTCGACCCGGGCCGCCGACGCGATCCACTTGTCGAGCTGCTCCGGCTCAAGCAACGCCTTGAAGACCGCCTCCCGGGGAGCGTCGATCGACACCGAGAGCCTGACCTCGGCGCCACGCTCGCTGAAGTCCGGCCGGACCAGGCCCTCGCCGCCGGCGAGGTGCGCGCCGAGGTTGCCGAAGGAGAGCTTCCACCAGTCCTCGATCAGCTCTCGCGGGCGCGGACCGGGCAAGGGTCCGTCGATCCGATGCCGCACCGTGAGTTGCGCCCCGCCGGGCCGCTTGGCCGAAGGCTCGACGGGCGCCACCTCCAGCTCGACCTCGGTCGGTACCCCGAGCAGCGTCCAGCGGAACCCGAGCCGCGAGCGCTCGAGCAGCGTGAGCGACTGATCGGCGCCTTCGCGGGTCGGCGTGCCCAGCGTGTATCGGCCCCAGAACCGCAGCGCGCCGCCGGGCCTGAGATCGACCTCCACCCGCTCGGCGAACCAGCGCTCGAGCTCGTCGGGAGTCGTCAGGGCGCGATAGACCCGATCCGCCGACGCCGCGATCGGGAAGCTCTCTTCGTGGGTCCAGCGCGCGCCGTCAGCCGACATGCCGAGCCCCCCTGCCAGCGAGCTGGCCTCCCAGCCCTCCCGCGACGACCCGTCCGACGTTCGACACGAGGAAGACCGGCTCGAACCCCTCTCCTGTGCTGGCGAGCAAGGTGACGTCGATGACCATGACGAAGAGCCCGAGAGCCAGGCCATTCGCGACGTGATGGGTCGGCAGCCCGCGGGCCACCAGCCATCCCCCGGCCAGGCACGACAGGAAACCCGCGATCGGGCCGACCCAGCGGCCCAGCTTCTCCGCGAACGCGGTGGCTTCGGATGGCCCGCTCGGTCCGAGCAGGGCGACCAGCGCGACCAGGCAGAGGATCGCCAGGAGCTCGGCTGCGATGCCGATGAGGATGACGCGACCGACTTTGATTGGCATTGCCGCCTCCCGGAGTGCGGGCTCTCGTCGCCTGCCGCTTACGGCTTCTCCTGCTGTCGTCGCCATGTGGTCTCCACCTGCCGCTTGAGATCGACGAGACGAGCCGACCAGTACACCCGGTAGAGATCGAGCCAGCGGTCGAGCTCGGCCAGCGGCTCGGGGTCGAGCGAGTAGAGCCGCTGCTGCGCCTCGCGCCGCTCCCGCACCAGCCCGGCCTTCCGCAGCACCCTGAGATGCCGCGAGATCGCGGGGCGGCTGACCGGGAAGCGGGCCGCCACCTGACCTGCGGGGAGCTCGCCCTGCCGCAGCAGGCTCATGATCTCGCGCCGCGTCGGATCGGCGACGGCGTCGAAGACCGCGTCATTCTGTGTAACCATTAAGTTACATACTATGCAATGGAATGACTTGGCGCAACTGGCCTGGGAGCGAAAGCCAGCGCGGGCGGGGCCGCTGCCGACCCCGCCCGCGCTCACCTGCCCGAGCCTCCGCTCGGCTCAGGAGCCCTTCTTGCCCTCCAGGATCGCGTCGATCCGCGAGGCGACGTCGGCCAGGTGGGCCCGAGTCAGCCGGTCCGAAGCCCGGCTCGCCCCGCTCTGGGCCGAGCGCTTGAGCGCCACCAGCTCGGCGCGGAGCAGGGGGCGGATGTCGGAGCGGGCCACGCTCGGCGGCGGTGACTGCGGCCCGAAGAACGGATTGCCCTGCGGCCGCGGCAGCTCCTCGGTCATCAGGGTCTCCACCCGCTCGAGGTAGGCGCGCTGCAGCGCGCGGCGATAGGCGTCGATCGCCCGGCCGCCCGCCGGATCGAGCCACACGGCCCGACGCAGGTCCTCGAGGAACTCCGACTGCGAGTACGCCGTCTCCGGCGAGATCACTTGGGCCTCCGCCATCCGCGCCATCCGCCGCGCGTCGAGCAGGGCGCCGAGCACCTGCGCCTGACGGCGCGAGATGACTTCGACGCCGCCCGTCCCGCCGACCCGGGCGAGGATCTCCGGGCGATTGAGCCAGGTGGGCGCCTCGAAGACCTCGCTCGCGAGCCAGGCCATCGCCGCCTTCTGCCTGGCGCGCGGAACCACTTCGTACACCGCGCCGCCTTGATCCGACGACTTCATCGTCACGTGGACGCCGCCAACCGGGGTGACCACGTGGCGCACGTAGGTGCCCCACTGGCCGAGCAGCTCGCCGTAGAGCTCGTCGAGGTCGTCGTAGCTCTCGCCCGGCTTGGTGGTCCAGTCGACCAGATTCGGCACCACCCGCTTGAGATTGGCGATCGCGTAGCTCGACGCCTTCACCGGGTCGTCGCCCATGTCCTCGGTCTGCGAACGCGGGTCGGTGTTGATGCCCTGGGAGAGATAGCGGTACATCGGGTCGTCGGCGCGCTCCATGATCCAGCCGTGCAGCGTGGCCTTCTCGGCCTCTGCCGTGGGCGCGTCGACCAGGGAGCGATAGCCCCAGTTGATGACGTAGTGGTCGTAGGGCCCGATGTGGCGGACGAAGTCGAGCGGTTGGAGCCCGTCGCCCGGTTGGGCGACGTAGTTCTGCCGGGCGTAGTCCATCACCGAGGGCGAGACGCCCATCCGCCGGGCGAAACCGGGATTGCGGAGCGAGTCGGTCGGATAGGCCGAGCTGGCCACCATGTTGTGCGGCCGCCCGAGCGCGTGGCCGATCTCGTGGGCGATGACCTGCCGCATGGTCTCGCCCATCAGCTCGTCGTCGATGTCGAGCGTCCGCGCGGCGGGGTTGGCCGCGCCGGTCTCGATCAGGAGCCGGTTGCGGTAACTCCGGAGATGGTTGTGGTACCAGACGATGTCGCTCTCGATGATCTCGCCGGTGCGCGGATCCGAGGTGCTCGGCCCCTGCGCGTTCCGGGTCAGGCTCGCGGCCCAGCGGACCACCGAGTAGCGGATGTCCTCCGGATCCCAATCCGGGTCCTCCGCCTTGCTCGGCGGGTCCTTGGCGAGGATCGCGTTCTTGAACCCGGCGCTCTCGAACGGTCCCTGCCAGTCGAGGACGCCCTGCCTCACGTACTTGCGCCAGCGCGTCGGGGTGGCCGGGTCGATGTAGTAGACGATCGGCTTGACCGGCTCGACCAGCTCGCCGCGCCGATAGGCCGCGGTGTCCTTGGGCTCGAGGCGCCAGCGGCGGATGAAGGTCTCGGTCGCGGCCTTGAGCTCGTCGAGACCGTAGTTGACGCGCCGGACGCTGAAGAAGCCGACCCGGTCGTCGGCGTGGCGGGGTCGCATCGGCACCTTGGGCAGCAGCACGACCGACTGCGCCATCTCGAGCGAGATCGTGCCGGTGGCCGCGTCGTCCGGCGGCGCCGCGGCCTCGAAGGTCTGCAGGTGACGGACCTCGACGTTCTCCGGGTAGCTCCGGACCGAGGAGATCGCGCTCCGGCCCGGGTCCAGCCGGCGGACCTGGTAGTTGCGGCGCTGGCTCTGGCTCAGCCCGCCGATGGCCGGGGTGTCGCCCTGGAAGAAGTCGGTGACGTCGACCACGAACGACGCGCTGTCCTTGCCGAAGGCCTGGATCGGGAAGGAGCCGAGGATCGGGGCGAAGTTGTTGGCGGCGACCGACTGGGCGATCGGCTGGTCGTCGTCCGCCACGGCGTCGAAGGAGTGCTTGCGGAGCAGGAGCCGATCGGCCCGGCGCTCCCAGCGGACCACCTGCTCGTTCACCGACACGCCCGCCGGGAAGAAGCCGCCGAGCCCCGGCGCCACCCCGGCGATCCGGGTCACCAGCAGCAGGTCGCGGCCGAGCAGCGTATCGGGCACCTCGAAGAGGTACTTCCCGTCGAGCTCGTGCACGGTGACCACGCCCTGGTCGGTCTTGGCGCCCTTGGTGACCACCTGAGCGTAGGGCTTGGGCCCGGCCTGCTGCGCCCGCCCTGCGGGCGGGCGCGCGGGCGACTGCGCCGCCGCGCTGTCGCGGGCCGCCGGCGGCGGGTTGGCGGGGCGCTGGGTGGAGGCGGAAGAGGCCGCGCATCCGGCGGCCAGCGGGAGAACGAGAGCCAATTCGACGAGCCGACGGGTAGCGGGCACGAACCGATCCTCACGGAGGGGGAAGAGCGCTTGTCACGAGGTCCAGCGGGTGGTCTCTCGCATTACGGGCGAGGGCGGGCGGGTGTTGCGGTGGGCCCCGCCGCTCAGTCGATGGCGACGTTGTCGATCAGCCGGACGCCCCCGATCACCACGGCGGCGAAACGCCGGCCGAAGCGCTCCTCGACGTACTGGACGTCGACCCCCATCGCCTCGAGGTCGCGCTGCACCTGGGCCGCCGGACCCGGACCCGCGAGGCGCCGCGCGAAGCGTCCCCCGAGCGCCCGCGCCTCGGCCGAGAGCCGCACGTTCCGCGAGCTGAGGGCGAGCCCGTCAGGTTCCCGCACCGTCGGGCAGGGCACGATCTCGGTTTCGAGGAAGAACGCGGCGGCCAGGTCGCGCACCAGGAGATACTGCTGGTAGTCCTTCTCGCCGAAGTAGGCGCGGGTGGGACGGATGATGCCGAGCAGGCGGAGCACGACGGTGAGCACGCCGTCGAAGTGCCCGGGCCGGTGGGCGCCCTCCATCACGGTCGAGAGCTCGCGCTCGGTCACCCGAAAGCGGTAGTCGTCGGGGTAGATGGCGCCGCGGTCGGGCGCGAAGAGGTGGTCGACCCGCAGGTTGGCCAGCAGGGCTCGATCTTCCTCGAGCGTCCTCGGATAGGCGTCGAGATCGCCGGCGTCGTCGAATTGGGCCGGATTGACGAACACGCTGGCCACCGTCACGTCGTTCTCGGCCTTGCTTCGCTCGAGCAGGGCGGCGTGGCCGCGGTGGAGTGCGCCCATGGTCGGCACGAAGCCGAGCGAGCGGCCCTCGCGGCGGAGCCGGCGCGCCACCCGGCGCCACTCTTCGATCGTGGTGATCGTCTCGGTCATCGGCC
>JAWKQJ010000038.1:0-52805 GCA_041390205.1 Gemmatimonadales bacterium | reverse complement strand
CCACCGCGACCTCTACACAGACGAGCTGGGTATTCAGAACCTGTACCTGGGGAGCTACACCCGGATCGGTAGCGGCGGCACCGTGAGCGGCCCGGGCGTCTACGACGTGCTCAAGAACGTCGACGCCGCGCTCGCGGAGCGGCTCAAGACCGAGATCGCGGCGAGCCTCTCGGCGCTGGGCGCCATCCAGCCGCCGTTCGATCAGGCGATCAGCAACGGCAACCCCACGGGCCGGGCGACGGTCCAGGCGGCCATCGACCTGCTCCTGACCCAGACCGGGACGATCGGCGATGCGGCCGACGCTCTGGGCGTGACGATCAACATCAACTGATGCGTCGCGCCATCGCGGCTGTCCTACTCTGCTCGCTCTCCGCCTGCGGCGACAGCACCAAGCCGAATGACGACGCCCCCCCGATGGCGGAGGAGGGGGAGGAGCTCTCCGGCGGCGAGACGACGGTATTCGACATTAGCCCGCTGGCGTTCTCGCTGGCGGCCCGCAACCTCGACGCCAGCCGCCGTGACGACTTCGCCATCGGTAACTCGGCGTTCAACGACAACTGGGTGATCGCCCCGGCGAGCACCACGGCCCGGGACGGCCTCGGTCCGCTCTTCAGCGCCCGGTCCTGCTCGGGCTGCCACGTGTTCGACGGCCGGGACCACGCTCCCACGCCCGGTGGCGGCCTGGGAACCATGGTGCTTCGGCTGAGCGTGCCCGGGACCGACCCGCACGGCGGTCCGCTCCCGGATCCCGTCTACGGCGGGGCGCTGAGCCCGTTTGCGATTCCCGGGGTAGTGGCGGAGGGCGACGCGAGCATCACCTACGTCGAGCATCCCGGGTCCTTCCCCGACGGGGAGGCGTACTCACTGCGCGAGCCGGTCCTGACCCTGGTCTCGCCGGGCTACGGCCCCTTCGCCGGCAACCTGCTGCGCTCGCCGCGGCTCGCGCCGGTGGTGATCGGGCTGGGACTGCTCGAGGCGATTCCCGACGCCACGATCCAGGCGCTGGCGGATCCGAACGACGCCAACGGCGACGGCATCTCGGGTCGGGTCAACATGGTGTGGGACGACGAGGCCCAGACTGTCAAGATGGGTCGGATCGGGTGGAAGGCCAACGTGCCGAGCCTCCGGCTGCAGACGGCGGGCGCGTTCAACGGAGACATCGGCATCACGTCTTCGATCTTCCCGACTCACGGATCGACCCCCGCGCAAGCCGGGCTGGACACCGTGCCGAACGGAGGGTCACCCGAGCTCGACCCGGCCCGACTCGACGCCGTGGTCACCTACCTGCGGACCCTGGCCGTCCCGGCTCGCCGGGACGTCGACGATCCGACGGTCCTGGCCGGCAAGCAGGCCTTCGCCGACGCCGGCTGCGCGCGTTGCCACATTCCGAAGCTGCAGACGGGTGCCAGCGATCTACCCGAGCTGGCGTTCCAGACCATCCGGCCGTTCACCGACCTGCTTCTGCACGACATGGGGCCGGGGCTGGCAGACGGTCGGCCCGACTTCCAGGCAACCGGCAGCGAGTGGCGCACGCCGCCACTCTGGGGAATCGGGCTCGTCTCCACCGTCAACCGCCATACCGACTTCCTGCACGACGGGCGGGCGCGGAACTTCGTGGAAGCGATTCTCTGGCATGGGGGCGAAGCCCAGGCGGCGCGCGACCGGTTCGCCGGGTTGGCGGCGAGCGAGCGGGCCGCGCTCCTGGCCTACCTACAGTCGCTGTAGCCCGATCCCGGGGTGTCGGGGCCGAGCGAGTCGGCGAGCCCCGGGCGAGCCGTGCGACAAATGGGCCCGGGCCGGCATCTCGGCGAGCTGGAGTGGCACCCTCGTGCCGAGCCGCGGCGCCTGGTGGATGGGAGCCTACGGCCAAGGCCTGTTCGTGTCAGATCGCCGAGCTGCGGGATAGCTGCCGCTGACGCCATTCGCGACCCGGCTCCGTACGGACCAATGCAGCCTAGCATCCTTCGTACGGGGAGGCCGTCCGTGAACCCGCCGACCAAAACCGCCCGACTCCGAACCGGCATCGCATCGCTCGCAGTCGGGTGTCTAGTCGGCTCGACCGCCGGGATCCTCCACGCCCAGACGCCCGAGCCGGATCGGACCACGCCGAGCCCCGCGGCCGCACCCACTCTTGGCAGGGTCGGCTATATGGTCGGGGACTGGACGGTCCGGAACTTCGTTCGGGATTCGGCAACCGCACCGTGGGTCGAGCTTCCGGCGCAGTCTTTCATGCGAGCCCGCTACCTGCGGGACGGGCTCGGCCTGCTCGAAGAGTTCTACGAGGCGCAGGCGGACGGATTTCATGGGCTCCACCTGATCACCCACGATCCCGATGAGGGCATCGTCCACCGATACTCCGACGCGCGGAGGAATCAAAGGGTCGAGTTCCGTGGACGCTTCGACGGAGCCGACTACGTGATCAGCATGCGGGGCGGCTACAACGGCAAGGGCGACTTCCTCTACCGCGAGGTCGACTCGGGAATTGGAGCGGACGGATTCGTCAAGCGGATCTACCGTTCCACGGACGAGGGGAAGACCTGGGTCGAAGGCAACTACTACTATCGCTTCGCGCGGGCGGGATAGGCCGAGCGCGGGGTCCTCTTGGTGCCGCGTGATTGACCTGGGGAAACAGGACGGACGGTGCCGCGAGAGTTGTCGAGGAGCTAGGGCGTGCCCGCCGACCGCCGATCCTGGGCCGCGGTCGGCGCCACATCAAGGCGTTTCGCGCGTCCGCTGAGTGCGGAGCACTGCCCCCCAATTGACCACCACCGTCAACACCCCCTCGCCGACCGACTTGAGCATCACGAAGTGCTCGCCGTCAGGCATCACGTCGTAGTTGGCGTGCGGGTTGGTGGCAAAGAGATAGCTGTCCGCGAAGACCGTGTCGCGAGCGACCACCGCGAAGCTAGGCTCGGCGCGCACCGTCGCCGCCATCAGCTTGCCGTCGCCTCGATAGAAGAGCCGCCGCCCGTCGCGCGACCAGACCGGCTCGGTCCCACCGTTGGCCGAGACCTGAGTGCGTCCGCCCGGCCCAGGAAACGGCTGCACCACCACCTGATTGCTGCCCGACTCGTCGGTGACGAAGGCGAGCCACCGGCCGTCCGGCGAGATTCGGGGCATGCCCTCGATGGCCGGGGTCGCCGCGAGCTTCTCGAGCGCGGTGTCGCCCGTCAGGCCGCGGACGTAGAGGTCCGCGCCCGCCGTGTCGGCCTGGAGGACGAGGGACCCACCGTCCGGCGAGACGACCGCCTCGTAGAGATCGAGCTCGTCGGCGCCCGCCAACCTGGTTTCGAGCTCGCTCAAGTCCGCGGGCCGCCACCAGATCTCCGAGCGGCCTCGCTGGTCGTCCCGGTCCGACCTGAACAGGACCCGCTTGCCATCCGGCGTCCATTCGGGCCGCTCGTTGGTGACGCCCGCCCGGGTCAATCGGGTCGGCGTACCCGAGCTCAGCTCGTAGACCCAGACGTCCCGGCGGCCGGAGGTCCCCTCGCTGATCGCCAGGCGGCCGGCGTCCGGGGAGAGCCGCGGAAACCCGAACTCCTTGACGCCGTCGAGCAAGGCCCGGGTGTCGCCACGGGCGCCGACGAGCAGGACCTCCGACACCTGGGTGCCGCTCTGGTAGAAGAGCGTGCCCGTCTCGGACAGCGCGGCCCGGGCCAACCCGGAGGTGCTGTTGACCAGGACATCGTTCACCAGCTGGATCGGCTCGCCGGTCGCTCGGCGCTTGGCGACGTCGAAGGAAGCCCATCAGCGCGCCGCCCGTGGCGTACACCAGCGTGCCGTCGACGATGCCCAACGGGTGGGTGCCCAGGACGTCGAGGACCGTTCTCGCCGGTCGAAGCGACGCGATCGCGAGCCCGCGCCCCGGCGCTGCTGCTCGGTCCCCAGCTGGAGTAGAGCACGATCCCGGCGTCGTCGACGACCTGCACGGCGTCCTGATAGACCTCGCCGGCTTCCCGATCCACCTGGGACAGCACCCGCGAAGGCCCACCCGCTTCCGGGATCAGGTGAATCGCGGTGTTGCCCGACACCACCAGGACCCCGGTGGACGACCAGCTCATCCCGTTGAAGGTCCCGGGCGCCGTTCCCAGCGACTGCGGCCGACCTCCCTCGATGGGGACCTTGTAGATCTCGTTGGTCACGAGGAACGCGACCCACTTGCCGTCGGGGAGAAGGCCGGGGTGTTCGCGTCCTCGGTGCCCGGAACCGGCCGGGCGCTGACCTCGTCGATCGGCCGCAGCATCAGCTGCTGGCGCCCGTCGTCGCCATGGCCGACGTAGACCAGCAGCGAGCCGTCCCGGGAGATCGACAGCGTGTTGAGACCGAGGACGCCGACGGGACCGCTCCTCGCCACCGGAACCGAGAAGCGAACCACGGGGGCATCGACGGAGGCTGCGCCACTCCGTCCGGCCCAGATGGCGAAGGCGCGCTCGCGAGCGCCACGCCCGCGAGCGCCACCAGGACGGGGTCGCGAAACCGAGCGGCCCACCTGACGGTCGGGCCGGGCTCGGGTAACGCATGGTGGCGCCAAGCGACGGCGCGGCAGAAGCGGCGAGCGCGGCGGCGAAGTCGGGGGCCGATGCCACCGATCGGCCGGCAGCTTCTCGAGCGCCCGGCCCACCGCGTGCTCGATCTGGTCCGGCACCGACTTGCGCTGAGCCCGGAGACTCCGCGGCTCCTCGAGAGCAGCCGCGCGACGATGGCCTGCACGGTCGGTCCGGTGAAGGGCGGCTCCCGGCGAGCATCTCGTAGGTCACGGCGCCGAGCGCGTAGATGTCGGACCTGGCGTCGATGGCACGCTCGCCCATCGCCTGCTCGGGCGACATGTACTGCGGCGTGCCGAGGGCTCAGGCCCGTCTGGGTCATCCGCTGGCCGCCGGCGGTCTGGACCGCGAGGGCGATCCCGAAGTCGGCCACCGAGGCGTGGCCGTCCTGGAGCAGGATGTTCTCGGGCTTGATGTCGCGGTGGATCACCCCGAGACCGTGCGCGTAGCCGAGGGCGTCGGCGACCTCGCGGGCGATGAGAACGGCATCCTCGATCGGGAGCTGCTGCTCGCGGTCGAGGCCGGTCGCGGAGGGTCTCGCCGGTCACCAGCGGCATCGTAGTAGAGCAGGCCGTCGGCCTCCCCGCTGTCGAGCAGGGCAGGATGTGCGGGTGCTGGAGGCGCGCGGTGGTCCGGATCTCGGTGAGGAACCGCTCCCCGCCGAGCGCGGCGCCCAGGTCGGGGTGCAGCACCTTGATGGCGACATCGCGGTCGTGCTTGAGGTCATGGGCGAGAAACACGGTGGCCATGCCGCCCTGGCCGAGCTCGCGCTCGATCCGGTAGCGGTCGCCGAGCGCGGCCCTCAGGCGTTCGGGGACGGTACTCAAGACCGCGCCACCCGGCGCGCGTGGCGGACGTCCTCGGCGAGGTAGACCGTGGCCATGCCGCCCGCGCCGAGCTCCTGCTCGAGGGTGTAGCGCCCCGCCAGCGCCGCGGCCAGGCGGGTGAGCTCACCCATCGGCCGAGACACCCGAGAGGATGCCACTATGACCCTTCGGATCCGGCCGGGAAGGCTGGAGCCGTTCGCCAGGTCGGGAGATGGTTGCCTCGTGCGGGGCGGGAGTGAGGCAAGCTAGTCCAGCGGGCGGGGGTCCGAAAGTCGCCGACCTGAAGCCGCGGCCGCCCGGCAGCTCCGGTCACCCAAGCGAGCTCGAGCCCGGCCTCACCCCACGACCTTCTCGATCAACGCCATGGTCGGCCCGGCCAGCCACCCGCCGTCCACCTCGATCGCCGCGCCGGTCACGTAACCGGCGTCGTCCGCGGCCAGGAAGTGGATCGCCGCGGCCACCTCTTCCGGGGTCCCGATCCTTCCGATCGGGGCGATGGTCGAGACCAGCTCCAGCTCCGCCTCCGCACCCGCCTGCTGGTTGATCGGGGTATCGATGGTGCCCGGGCAGACGCAGTTGACCCGAATCCCCCTGGGGCCGAGCTCGATCGCCGCGGACTTGGTGAGGCCCACCACCGCCCACTTCGAGGCGACGTAGGCGCCGTACGTCGGAAAGCCCACCATCCCCGCGATCGAGCCGACGTTCACGATGCTGCCCCTGCCCCGCATGGCCGCGACGCCGTGCTTGATCCCGTAGAGCACGCCGAAGAGGTTGACGTCGAGGTGCTGCTGCAGCGCCTCCCGCGAGAGGCCCGAGACGTCGGTGCCCACCTGGCCGTAGCCCGCGTTGTTGACGACGACGTCGATCCCGCCCTCGCGATCGGCGACGCTCTTCATCAGCGCCTCGACCTGGGCTTCCACGGCCACGTCGGTGCGGACGAAGCTGGCGCCCATCTCCCGCGCCAGCCCGCTCGAGTCGGATCGGTTGCCGAAGGTGACCTTCGCCCCCGCGGCGGCGAAGCGGCGAGCGGTGGCGAGACCGATGCCCGAGCCGCCGCCGGTGATCACGGCGACCTTGCCTTCGAGCGAGAAGAGAGTCATGGGTCCAGGCTCCGTGCGAGAGAGGCGGGAGGGCGGCGCCGCCACGGCGGCGACCACCGGAGCGGGTAACGTAGCACGAGGATTCCGGCCTCGCGCCGACCTCCGGAGCGCGGGATACCTTTCGTCGGCGGGCGTGGCCGTCGAGATCGGCCGCTCACGCGACGACCCCCTACCCCGAACCGGCGGCACGATCATGACCCACCGGCACGTCATACCCACGATCGCGTTCGCCGTGCTGCTCGGCGCTCGACCCGTCGCCGCGCAGCCGCGGGCCGCGATCGACCTGGTGACCCACTCCGAGATCAGCATCGACCGTCCGGCGGCTCTGATCTGGCCTCGGATCCTGGACCCCTCGGCCTGGAAGCAGGGCGCCAGCCTCCGGCACCACGCGGGCCCCGTCGGCGCCGTGGGCGAGATCTTCGCGGCGGTCGAGCCCGCCGACCCGGGCAAGGTGGCGTTCTACGTCGAGAACGTGGAGCTGGAGCCGCGCCGGCGACGAACCATCAAGCTGATCGCGCCGGCCGGGGCCACGGGCAGCGGCGGGTCGCTGATCGGCTACGCCAGCTGGACGCTCACGGAGAGCGGAGGACGGACCGTGGTGCGCTACGACGTCTATTCCGAGACGAGGCTCGATCCCGCGCAGGCGGCGGCGACCAGCGCGGCGGAGCGCCTGGAGGCGGAGCGGACGGCCCGCGCGACCAGCCAGGCGCGATTCGATCGAGAGCTGGCGGCGCTCAAGCGGCTGGCGGAAGGATCGTAGGGAGCCCGGACCGGAGGTCGGCGCCGCGCTCGAATCCCAACGCTCCGCGCCACCGTCAGTATCTTGACCAGCATCCTCTCCTCTTCAGCCCGGCCCAGGGGTCGCTCATGACACGCAAGCCCGCGCGACACGTCTTCCCGTTCCTCGCCCCGCTACTCGCGGCGGCCCTGCTCGCGGCCCCCGCGACGAGCCTCGCCCAGTCGAGCAGCCGGGTTCCCGGCGACCAGTGGCAGCGCTACAGCGACGTGACGGAGGCCGGCTTCGACCCGGCCAAGCTCGACGCCGCCCGCGCCACCTGGGAGACCCTGCCCTCGTCGGCCTTCTTGGTGATCGCCGACGGCGCCGTGGTGTCGGCCTGGGGCGACGTGGGGCGTCGCTACATGTGCCACTCGGTGCGGAAGAGCTTTCTCACCGCGCTCTACGGGATCTACTGGGATCGCGGTCAGCTCGAGCTGAACAAGACGCTGGCCGATCTCGGAATCGACGACGATCCCGACCCGCTGCTCCCGACCGAGAAGCAGGCGCGGATCCTCGACCTGCTCAAGGCCCGCTCCGGGGTGTTCCACCCCGCCGCCTACGCCGGTCGGACCGACTCGCGGCCCCGCGGCAGCGAGGGGCCGGGTCGCTACTTCGCCTACAACAACTGGGACTTCAACACCGCCGCCGCGATCCTCAAGCAGGAGACCGGCGCCGACGTGTTCGAGGCGTTCGACGAGCACTTCGGACGGCCGCTCGGGATGGAGGACTGGCGGGTCTCCGACGGCTACTACCACTATGAGCGCGACAAGTCGCGCTACCCGGCCTATCCGTTCCGGATGTCCGCGCGCGACGCCGCCCGCTTCGGGCTGCTCTACGCCCGCGACGGCGTCTGGGGAAGCCAGCGAATCCTCTCCGAGCACTGGGTCCGGCGGAGCTCCGCGCTCTACTCGATCGACAACGAGGTGATGGGCTACGGCTTCATGTGGTGGGTGATGCGGGAGCCGCGCTTCGAGCGCTACGGGATGTACGCCGCGCTCGGCGTCGGCAATCAGATGATCGCGGTGCTGCCCAAGATCGATCTGGTGATCGTGAACCGGGCCAACACCTACGAGGGCGAGGGCACCCCGACCCGCCAGCTGCTCGATCTGGTGGAGCAGGTCCTCGAAGCCCGGACCGGCCGACCGGTGGCCGAGCCGCGACTCCGACCGCTCGAGGTCGCCTCCGATCCGAAGCTGACCAGCGTGCCGGGCGCGCGGTTGGCCGAGCTCGCCGGTGAATGGAGCTATCCCGCCGCGCCGCTGGGCCTGCCAGCCCGCACCACGGTGACGCTCACCCCCGGCGACGGGCACCTGGTGAGCCACTCGCCGACGTCGGGCACCTTCAAGCTCTATCTCCAGGACGACGGGACGCTGTACGAAGAGGACAGCCACAGTCGCTACCTGCCGATCCGGGACGAGGCCGGCAAGTTCGCCGGAATCGCCGACGAGCGGTCTCTCGCGTCCGCCGCCGTGCTGGCGGCCGCCGACGGCCAACGCGATCGCGCCAACCGGCTGCTCTCGATGGCGGAGCGGTCGCCGAGCGTGACGATGGGCGCGGGCAAAGCGGTGGTGACCCTGCTCGCCGGGCGGCGCGCCGCGGCCGACGGCGCCGTGCGACGACTGGCCGGCAGCCACGAGTCGGGCGGGGTGGAGGCCGAGGTCAACGGCCTCGGCTACACCCTGCTCAGGGCCCGGAAGGCGAAACAGGCGGTGACGGTGTTGGAGATGAACGCCCGGGTCTTCCCCGACGCCTTCAACGTCTGGGACAGTCTCGGCGAGGCGCACGCTGCCCTCGGCCAGAAGAGCGAGGCGATTCGTGCCTACGAACGGTCGCTCGAGCTCAACCCGCGCAACACGAACGCGGAACGAATGATCGCCAGGCTCCGGGGCGATTCACCGCCGGGACAGGAGTGAGATCGCCCGGCGTCGAACCCGACCGCCCGACGATGGGACACGATCGCACCCGACCCAGCCCACCTGCTCAGGAGACCCCGATGCCGCCGACGCCGCCGCGGAAACCAGCGCTCGCCGTGATCCTGATCGCCTTCGCCGGCGGTTGCGAGGCCGCCGATCCGACGCCGACGCCGGTGATTCCCGAGCCCGAATTCACGGTCACCGCCGAGCAGACGCACAACCGGTTCAGCGCGGCCATCGCCCCGGCGATCCGGGTGCCGTCTGGCGCCGTGGTCGAAGTCTTCACGAAGGAGGCGTCGGACGGCCAGCTCACCGCCGAGTCGGGGCTCGACGAGCTCAGGGCGGTGTCGTTCGACCCGATCCACCCGCTCACCGGGCCGGTCTTCGTCGAGGGCGCGGAGCCGGGTGACCGGCTGGCCGTGGACCTGCTGCAGATCGACGTCGGCGACTGGGGCTGGATGGCGGTAGTCCCGGGCTTCGGCTTCCTGGCCGACGAGTTCAGCGAGCCCTGGCTCCGCACCGTCCGGATCGCGCCCGGCGACACGGTGGCCCGCTTCGCGCCGGGCGTGGAGATCCCGCTCCGCCCGTTCGCCGGAGTGATGGGGGTCGCGCCGCCCACCGACTCGATGCTCTCGACCATCCCGCCGCGTGCCAACGGCGGCAACATGGACAACCGCCACCTGGTGGCGGGGACGACGGTCTACTTCCCGGTCTTCGTGCCCGGCGGGCTCTTCTCGATCGGAGACACGCACGCCGCCCAGGGTGACGGCGAAGTCTCCGGCACGGGGATCGAGGCGCCGATGCGGATCGTCTACCGGATTCGGCTCGAGAAGGGGGCTCGCGCGATCCCGGAGCCGCAGTACGAGTCGGCGGACTACTACGCGGTGACGGCCTTCGCCGAGGACCTCGACGCGGCCGCGAAGAAGGCGACCCGCTACATGATCGACTATCTGGTGGCCGAGCACGGGCTCGACCGCACCGAGGCGTACGTGCTCTGCTCGCTGGCCGGCGATCTCAAGATCAGCGAGGTGGTGGACGTCCCCCACGTGCTGGTGAGCATGCACATCCCGAAGCGGGTGCTGCCGCGACAGGGTTCCTGATCTACTCGCGGTAGTGGCACCCGACGCTGGCCTTGTTGCTCCAGGCGGCCATCGCCACGATCACCGCGGTGCGGGCCGCGTTTCGGAGACCGATCAGCCCGTCGCTGAGCGAGCTCACCCGATAGAACTGCTCGATCTCGGTCTCCTGGTGCCGGAGCTCGCGCACGGCCCGAGCCAGCCGTGGGGTGGTGCGGACCAGCCCGACGTAGTGCCACATCACGTGCTGGATCACGCTCAGGTCCTGCTGGATCAGCGCGGGGTCGGGTGGCTGGGCGTCGTCGACCTTCCAGTGCGGAATGTCGGCGGCCTGGTGCGCCGGGCGCTCGGGCAGGGTTTCTCGAATCCGGCGCGCCACCCGCGCGCCCCAGACCAGGCCCTCGAGCAGCCCCGTGCTGGCGAGCCGGTTGGCGCCGTGAACACCGGTGCAGGCGACTTCACCCACGGCCCAGAGCCGCTCGATGGTGCTCTGCCCCCAGTCGTCGACCCAGACGCCGCCGCAGGCGTAGTGCGCGCCGGGCCGGACGGGCACCAGGTCGCGGGTGATGTCGACCCCCCAGCGCCGGCAGGCCTCGAGGATGTTGGGGAAGTGCTGCCGGATCCGATCCTCCGTGATGTAGCTCCGGAGGTCGAGATAGACGTTGGGCACGTCCCGCTCGAGCATCTCGCGGTAGATGCTCCGGGAGACCACGTCGCGCGGGGCCAGGTCGGCCCGCTCGGGATCGTAGCGCTGCATGAACGGCTCGCCGTCGGCGTGACAGAGCCGGGCGCCGTCACCGCGCACCGCTTCGGTCACCAGCAGGCTGGGTGCCTGCGGGTGAAAGAGCGTGGTGGGGTGAAACTGAACGAACTCCAGATTGATCACCCGGGCGCCGGCCCGGTTGGCCATCGCCACGCCGTCGCCCCGGGACCCCGCGGGGTTGGTGGTGCCGAGATAGATCTGGCCGAGGCCGCCCGTGGCGAGCACCGTCTGCCGGGCGAGGCAGCGCACCACCCGACCGCTCGCCTGCTCGAAGAGATAGGCGCCCACGCAGGTCTGCGGCTGGTACACCGCCAACCGGTCGAGACCGTGGTGCGAGGGGGTGAGCAGGTCGATCGCGGTGTACCCGGTGAGCAGCGTGATCCGGGGATGGGAGCGGACGGCCCGGCCCAGCGCGTCGGCGATCGCCGCGCCGGTGGCGTCGGCGGCGTGGATGATCCGGGGGAGCGAGTGGCCGCCCTCCAGCGCCAGCGCCAGCGAGCCATCGGCTTCGCGGTCGAACGGCACTTCGACCCGGTCGAGCAGGATCCGATCGACCAGCTCGGGCCCCTCGCGGGCCAGGGTCATCACGGCGTCGGGGTTGCAGTGCCCGGCCCCGGCAATCTCGATGTCTCGCGCCAGCAGCTCGGGCGAGTCGTCCCTGCCCCGATAGATGATCCCGCCCTGGGCCCAGCTGGTGTTGGATTCCTGGCGGCTCGCCGCGCGGGCCACCATGGTGACCGGCACGCCGGCGTCGGCCAGCTCGAGGGCCACGGTGGCGCCGGAGATGCCGGCGCCGATCACCAGGACCTCGACCTCGACGGGATCGGCGAGGCTCGCGGGCTCCGCCTCCCTGGCGGGCATCAGTCGCGCTTGCCGGCGGGGCCGATGGCGAGCATCCGCTCGACCGAGCGCGCGGCGCGGCGGCGGACGTCTTCGGGAACCTCGATCACGTAGCGATCGTGGAGCAGGGCGTCGCGGGTGGCCTCGAGGGTGATCTGGCCCATGTGCGGGCAGCGCACGCTGCAGAGCCGGAGCAGCTCCTTCTCGGGATTGGCGGCCATCACGTTGTCGCCCATGGAGCACTCGGTGAGCATCAGGAACCGGGGCGCGTCGCTCCGCTCCACCTCGCGGATCATGGCGGTGGTGCTGCCCGAGAAGTCGGCGGCCTCGACCACTTCGGGGCTGCACTCGGGATGGGCCAGCACCATCACGTCCGGGAACTGCGCCCGGGCGTCGGTGATGTCCTGGACGGTGAACTGCTCGTGGACCTCGCAGCGTCCGCGCCAGCCGACCATCTCGTACTGGAGCTCGGGATCGTCGGGCGGGGCGTCGAGCGTCGGGAAGATGATCCGCCGGCCGGTCTCCCGGGCCACGTTCTTGGCCAGGTACTCGTCGGGCAGGAAGATCACGGTGTCGGTGCCGAGCGATTCCACGACGGCCACCGCGTTGCTCGAGGTGCAGCAGACGTCGGTCTCGGCCTTCACGTCGGCGTACGTATTGACGTAGGTGACCACGGGCACGCCCGGGTAGCGGGCCTTGAGCCGGCGCACGTCCTCGGCGGTGATGCTGGCGGCGAGCGAGCATCCCGCCTGGAGCGAGGGGAGCAGGACCAGCTTCTCGGGGCTCAGGATCTTGGCGGTCTCCGCCATGAACTTGACCCCGCAGAAGACGATCACGTCCTTGTCGGTGTTGGCCGCGATCCGGGAGAGCTCGAGCGAGTCGCCCGTGTAGTCCGGCACCGAGTGGAAGAGGGCCGGCTCCATGTAGTTGTGGCCCAGGATCAGGGCGTTGCGCTCGGCCTTGAGGCGATTGACCTCCTCGGCGAGCTCGGCCTTGTAGCGGAGCTCGACGTCGGGGACGACGTCGTGGAGCTTCGCCTTGAGCTGTTGGTACAGAGTCTCGGTCGCCATGCCCTCGTCGGGTTCGTCGCCGCGCCGCGCCGCCCTCCGGCGTCGCCAGCGGGCGGCCAGATCTGGTCGAAAGGTAACCCGAGCGGCCTAACGGACGAACGTCGGGGCCGATCCCTTACGGGTCTCCCCGGGAGCCGGCCGGCCTCGGTGGGGGGGCCTGGCACACCATGCCGCCGGTCATCGCGAGCCGGGCTTCGCCTGCTTGCGGAGCACCTCCGCGTCCTCGGCGAACTCCCGCTGGAGCGCGGCGAGCTCCGCGTCGATCATCGCTCGGGTCCACCAACGACCCCGGATCATCAGGCCGCGGATGGCGCGCGCGTTGCCGATCTCGACGAGCGGATTCGCGTCCAGCAGCACCAGATCCGCTCGCGTCCCGGGCACCACCACGCCGAAGTCGCCCTCGAGGCGGAGATAGCGCGCGGCCTCGGACGTGGCGGCGGTGAGAGCCTGATAGGGCGTGAGCCCGGCCTCGACGAAGAGGGCCATCTCGCGGTGGACCATGTACCCGGTGGCCGAGACGTCGGTACCGACCAGGAGCGGCGCGCCGGCGTCGCTCAGGGCCTATGACCAGCGCGCGAGCCCGCACCGACCGGGTGCCGGTGATGCCGGCGCGCTGCGAGGCCCGTAGAGGTCGTAGAGCCAGGCGATCCCGGCCGGCGTGGTGGGATGCTCCCACTTCCCTTGCTCGCCGGCGGCCCGGGTCGGTCGATCGAGCTCGGTCACCGTGTTGTCCCAGAGGGCCAAGGTCGGGACGTTCCACACCTCGTGGCGGGCGGTGAGGGCCGCCAGGGCCTGGACCTTCTCCGGGCTGCACCAGGCCCAGCCCTGGTAGATGTCGGTCGCCACCGGGCGCATCGTCACCTCGGGCGCGGCGCAGGCCACGTCGTATCCGGTCAGGTGCTCGATCGACCGGAGTCCCCGGGCGAGCGCGTGCTCGAGCGGCACCGGGATCGGCACGTGGGCCGCGACGGTGAGCCCGACCTCGCGCGCCGTCTCCATCACGGCGTCGAACACGTCGAGGCTCAGCGTCGAGTAGACTTTGACCAGATCGTAGCCGTCGGCCGCTGTCCGGCGCACGAATTCGGCCGCCGCGTGGGGAGACGCGAAGGAACGCGGCCCCGGAAAGAGCGTCGGGCTGCCATCCATCACGCCGGAGGACGCGAAGATCCGAGGACCGGCGAGCTCGCCGCGGGCGATCGCGTCGCGGGTCTCGAGGGTGCGGGCGCTGCCCGCGGGGTCCCGCACCGCCATCACCCCGAACATCAGGTACTGGCGCAGGTTCTGGCTCAGCATCCGGACCCGGCTCTCGTCCCGGCCGTCGAAGGCGAACCCGCCGAAGTGATTGTGCATGTCGGCGAGGGCGGGGATCAGGTACTTGCCCCGGCCATCGATCCGCGCCGCGCCTTTGGGCGCGCACCGCTCGGCGGCGGGACAGATCGCCGCGACGCGCCCGTCCCGCACCAGCACGGTGCGATCCGGCAGCACCGTGTCGGAGGTCATCGGTATGACGGCAACGTGCTCGATCGCGTACTCACCGCCCGGGGCCACGGCCTGGCCGGGAAGCACCGTGGGCACCACGAGTCCGATCGCCCACACGAGCGTGGGCAGCACCCGATCCGGCCGCATCTCTCTCCCTTCGAGGTTCCGTCCGGGAGAAGCTACGAGCCGGGCCGGCTCGATTCCAGCGCCGCGCGCCTAGCCCGCGGGCTCCAGCTCGGTCACCAGGTAGCTGTACTCGTCGTCCACCGCGTTGCGAATCGGATCGACGACGATCCGGGTGGGATAGCCGCGCACCGGATCGTACTCGACCTCGAGTGACGCCGCCGGCCGGTCGAGCTCCCGCTCGATGATCGCGAAGAGCCCCGGGACGTCGGGGTAGAGCGGGATCAGCTGCTCCGCGATCGGGAGGCCCGTGTCGACGTCGATCCGCTCCACGGCCACTTCGCCGACGGTCACCTCGACGGTGAGCATCGGACAGAAGCAGCTCCGATGGACGGTGAAGCTGTAGAGGGTGATACCCTGCGCCGCCCAGCGCTCGCGGGCCCGCTCGAGCTCCTCCCGCTGCTCGTTCGGGCCGAAGACACAGCCGGCGGCGGCCAGTGTCAGCAGGGCCAGGAGGGGTAGCCTCATGACGAGGCTCGGAGGCGGATCGGGGCGGACGGGCGCATCGCTTCCTTCCGGGCGGCGGGGCAGAGGTGCTTCCTATCTACCGGCTAGACCCCCGGAGCGGCCATTTCGTCACGAGACCCTCGCCGCGAGCCGCTCCGGACTGGACGAGCCGTGCGAACGCGTCCTACTTTGGGCGAGTCCACTCGACACACGATTCACCGCGGCGCGTCGACACCGGCTTGGCCCGGAATCGACGAGCGGCTGTTACGGAGCAAAGACCGATGAAGACATACCCCCTCACGATCGACGGCAAGTCGGTGAGCGCAGGCCCGACGGTCGAGGTCAAGAACCCCGCGGACGGCTCGATCGTCGGCAGCTGTCCCGAAGGCGGCCTCGAGCTGCTGGAGCAGGCCGTCTCGGCCGCGCGACGGGCCTTCCCCGGCTGGGCCGGCCGGCCCGACGAGGAGCGGGTGGCCGCCCTGCAGCAGGTCGCCGAGGTGCTCAAGCAACACGCCGGCGAGCTGGCGGAGCTGGTGACCCGGGAACAGGGCAAGGCCCAGAGCGGACCCGGCGCCCACCTCGAGGCCGGCGGCTGTGTGGCCTGGACCAAGGTGACCGCCGGGCTCAAGCTGGCCGAAGAGACCATCCAGGACGACGACGCCGGCCGGATCGTGATCAACCGGAAGCCGGTGGGCGTGGTGGGCTCGATCACCCCGTGGAACTGGCCCCTGATGATCGCGACCTGGCACATCATGCCGGCCGTGCGGGTAGGCTGCACGGTCGTGATCAAGCCCTCGCCGTACACGCCACTCTCCACCCTCAGACTGGTGGAGCTCCTCAACACGGTCCTGCCGGCGGGCGTGGTCAACGTGGTCACCGGCGACGCCGACGTGGGGAGTCGGATGGTGACCCATCCCGACATCGACAAGATCGTCTTCACGGGCTCGGTGCGAACCGGGAAGTCGGTGATGACCGGCGCGGCCGACACCTTGAAGCGGCTGACGCTCGAGCTCGGCGGCAACGACGCGGGGATCATCCTCCCCGGCACCGACGTCGAGCCGCTGCTGGAGAAGCTCTTCTGGGGCTGCTTCATCAACGGAGGCCAGACCTGCGCCGCGCTCAAGCGGCTCTACGTCCACGAGGACCAATACGAGGACGTGGTGAAGGCGTTCGCGAGCTACGTCTCGAAGATCCCGGTCGGCGACGGGATGAACCCCGAAAACCTGGTGGGGCCGCTCACCAACGCGATGCAGCGCGACAAGGTGAGCGCCTTCGTCGACGAGGCGCGGGAGAAGGGCGCCAGAGTGGTGACCGGCGGGGTCCGCCCCGAGGGCCCCGGGTTCTTCTATCCGCTCACGGTGGTCGCCGACGCGACCGACGACATGCTGCTGGTGAAGGAGGAGCAGTTCGGTCCGGCGGTGCCGATCCTCAAGTACAAGACGGTGGACGAGGCGCTCCAGCGGGCCAACTCGCTCGAGGTCGGGCTGGGCGGCTCGGTCTGGGGCAACGACGCGGGCGAGGCGGCGGCGCTCGCCTCCCGGCTGGAATGCGGGACGGCCTGGGTCAACCAGCACGGCGGGCTCCACCCGCTGGCGCCGTTCGGCGGGGTCAAGTGCTCGGGAATCGGCGTGGAGTTCAACGTGGACGGTCTCAAGGAGTACACCACCATCCAGGTGATGAACGTCGCCCGCTGAGACTCAGGCGAGTACGCGCAGCAGGAGATCGCCCGGCATGCCGCGGGCGCGACGGCCAGCCGATCAGCGCCGTGGCGCGACGAAGCGGGCGATCCTCCTGCCGCGATAGGTGCTCCCCACCCAGATCTCGTCGCGGACCCGGAGGGCGGTCGTCCCGGCCGCGAAGTGCTGGTTCGCCGGATAGGCCCGGACCAGGTCGCGGGCGCCGAGACTCTGCGGATCGATCGCGGCGACGCTGGTCGCCACCTCGCTGCAATCGCCGGCGCTCAGGCAATCGCTGAGAATGGCCTCCACCGTCCCCCGCTGCCCGGCGACGAGCAGCGATCCGTCGGCCTGCCAGCGGAGATTGTCGGGATGGAAGTCGAGCGAAGTCTCCCGCCGGGTCGGGCTCGACTCACCACGGGAAAGCTCGATCAGCTTCCGCGCGCCCCACTCCGCCAGGTAGAGCCGCTTCCCGTCGGGCGACGCCTCGATGCCGTTCGGTCCGGAGCCTTCGCTGCCGGGGACCTTCACCCAGCCCCGCTCGGGCCCCCACTCCCAGACCTCGCCGGTCCTCTCTCCCCGGCCGAGCTTCCCACGCACCCGCGCGCCGTCGGCGCCGAGAAAGCCGCCCAGGCTCCGGTCGAGGAAGTTGGTGAGGGCAAAGCCATGGTCGGGCAGGACGGCCACGCTGTTGCCCGTCACCCCCTCGGGAGAGATGGCGCAGCCGATCCAGGCGATCGTGGGCGCCCTGCCGCGCGCGTCGAGCTCGAAGACCTCGACCGACTCCCGCCCGGTGTGATGGACGACGTAGAGCGTGTGCACGCCGTTCGTGCCGGGCCGCAGATTGACGCCGTGCGCCCGGAATCGCCGTTCCTCCATTTCCCGGCCGGTCAGCGGGCCGGGACACGCGGAGTAGAGGGTCCGGTCGAACCTCGGATCGGGAGAGAAGAGCGTGACCTCCGAGCCGTCCCGGGTGTCGACGGCGCGGAGCTCGCCGGAGAGCACGATCCAATCCGACCCCGGGATGGCCACCATGTCCTCGGCCGTGGCCGAAAGGCAGAGGAACTTGGCCTCGCCGACGCCGCCACATTCCTGCGCGACCGCCGGTCGGGGTGCAATAGCCGCCGACAATCCGATAATGGCGCCCAGGAGACGGGCCGTCACGACGGCCCGCCTCGCGCGCGCCGGCCCCGGCTGCTCAGGGCACCGTCGCGGCATCGCTGGAGTCGTCCTTGAGATAGCGATCGAAGAACTCCAGCATGTCGCCCAGCATCTCCTTGTAGTTCTCCCGGCCGTACACGTAGTAGGTCTCGCCCGGATACTTCTTGTACTCGACCAGCTTGGCGTTCTTGGCCAGCTCGCGGGCGTACTTCCAACCCGCGTAGTCGGTGTCGAGCACGTCGAGGCCGTAGCCGTGGATGATGAAGGCCGGCGCGGTCGCATCCTTGGCCTTGAGGATGCTCGAGCTGCGGCGATAAACGGAGTCGACCGCGGGGGTCGAGGGCCAGTCGCCCAGCTCGTAGCGCAGGAGCTGGGCGTGCTGGAAGACCGGCACCACCGTGTGGAAGTCGCGCACGTCGCCGTAGCCCGAGCCCGAGATCGCGGCCTGGAACACGCCCGGCGCGAACGAGATCGCGTACATGGTGAGCATCCCGCCGTAGCTGATGCCGGTGATCCCGATCTTGTCCGGGTTCACGTAAGGCTGCCGTTTGGCCCACGCGACGCCGGCCAGCACGTCGCGGAGGTCACCGTGGCCCCAGTCGCGGTTGTTCAAGTCTTCGAACCGCTTCCCGTAGCCCGAGCTGCCGCGCACGTTCGGCGCGATCACCACGTAGCCCCGGCTCGCAAAGAACTGGGCCTGGAGGTAGTAGCTGTCGCTGAACTGTCCCGTCGGCCCGCCGTGCACGTACATGACGACCGGGGCGCGCTCGCCGGGGCGCAGGTGCTTCGGCTTGAAGAGATAGGCGTGGATGGTGAGCCCTTCGTTCTCCCAGCTGATCTTCTCGGGCACCACCAGGTCGGCGGCCAGCGCGCCGTCGGGGTCGGCCGCGGTGAGCCGGCGGGGCTCGCCGCCCGCGGCGCTCACGACGTAGAGGTCGTTGGCCTGGGTCGGGGTGCCGAGCTGGTAGGCGATCCGCCGTCCGTCGGGCGACCACTCCGCCCGCGAGACGATGCCCGTCGGGGGAGCGACCACGGTGCGCGCCGCGCCACCAGACGCGGGGACCACCTTGAGGCTCTGGGTCCCGTTGCTCATCGAGAGGAAGAGCACCTGGCGCCCATCCGGCGACCACTTGGCGTCGCTCTGATCGGCCGACTCCGCCGCGAGCTGCCGGGGCTCGCCGCCCGCGATCGGAACCAGCCAGTAGTTGGCCCAGCCGCTCCGCTGGGAGCGGAACATCGCGGTCTGGCCGTCGGGCGAGACCTGCACAGCTCCGAACGAGGCGCCCTGGCGGTAGTCGAAATAATCCTTGTCGCCGAAGAGCAGCCGGGCGTCGCCGCCGCCGGGGGCGATGGCGTAGACGTCGTGATCCACCCAGCGCTGATCGAGCTGGGTGTAGAGCACCTTGCCGCCGTCGGGCGTCCACGAGGGGAAGACCTCGTAGAGCGGGCTGCCGGTGATCCGGGTCGCGGAGCCGTCGGCCACGTCGACGACGTAGATGTCCTCGCTCCCGTTCCGATCGTTGGCGAGCGCGATGGAGCGGCCGTCCGGCGAGACCGCATAGGAGCGCACCGTGCCCGAGAGGGTGGAGACCCGGCGCTCGCGGCCGGTGGCCAGATCGAAGGCGAAGATGTCGGTGCCGCCCGAGACCCGCTTGACCCAGAAGAGGGTGCGCCCGTCGGACGAGCGCTCGAGCCGGGTGGCGCGGCCGTCGATCCCGGCCACGCGCGACGGGAAGCCGGCGTCGGCGCCGACCGACCAGAGCGCGCCGTCGGCGCCGTTCAGGTAGTAGAGCCGGGTCCCGTCGGCGGACCAGGCGGCCGGCTCGCCGGCGATCGAGGGGGTGACCGACTGGAGCCGGTCGATGGTCGGGGGCTCCTGGGCCGCGAGCTGCGGGGCGAGAGCCAGGGCGGCCAGGAAGGACGGCGCGAGCGCCAGCGTTCGAGTCGGCATCGTGATTTTCTTGGGAAGAGGGTCACCGACAAGCTAGCACGTCATGAGCCAGAGGTCGAAGGCCGTCCGATCCCTGGTTGGCCGTGCGGGCCAATACCGAGGAGCTGGAGGCGCCGGTCAACTGGCGAAGGGCGGCTTCTCGGCCAGGATCCGCTCCAGCCGCGGATTGCCCAGCAGCGGCTTGAAGTCGGGGTCGATCCGAATCCAGGCCGGGGTGAGATGGTAGGGGACCCGGAGCAGGGTCTCGAGCCGGTCGAGCGCCAGGTCGTGCTCCCCGAGCAGCAGGTAGATCCGGATCAACTGGTGGGCGAGGTAGGTCCCGTTGGCGTGGTTGCCGAGCGGTGCGAGCGCCACGCCACGCTCGCCCTCGGCGATCGCCTCCGCCTTTCGTCCCAGATACGCGAGGGCAAGGGCGCGGAGCACGATCAACTGCGCGTCTGCGGGCACTTCCTCGAGTTGCCCGTCGAACGCCGTGACCGCCGTGTCGGCGTAGGCGCGGGCGCGGTCCCGGTCGCCACGGTGCCGGAATACCTGCATGAAGACCGATGCCCTCGCCGCGGGATCGTCGAAAAAGGCCGAAAGCGGAAGCCGGAGCAGGACCTGCTGCTCCGCCTCGTCGAGGGTCCAGTAGAGGTCGTAGTAGGTCGCCAGGTAGGCATAAAGGGCCGGCCCGCCGCTCGCTCCCGGCACTGAGGCGAAGACCCGGCGGGCACCCGCGAGATCACCTTTCGACAGGTGCGCCATCGCGACGGCCTCGACGGCCGTCAGGTCTTCGGGGACGACCGCCAGCAGCTCCGCCCCGGCCGCCAGGGCGTCGTCGGGGCGACGCAGGCCGGTGTAGTAGGTCACCAGTCGGCTCAGCGAGCCGATGCCGCGGGGGTCGAGGCGGCGGGCGAGCTCAGCGTGGTCGAGCGCCAGCTCCGGCTGGGATCGATCCCACTCGAGATTGGACAGCTCCCCCAGGATGTCGGGTGTGTTGGGGGCGGCGGCCGCGGCGAGACGAAGCTCCTCCGCGGCCCGGCCGTAGTCGGTGAGCACGATGCGGTAGTACGTGCCCATCGCCTGATGTCCCGTCGCACCGGTCCCGGCGGTGGCCAGCGCTCGTTGCGCCGCCTCGTGGGCCCGCGACGCGATCGCGGGATCGGGGGTGCCGTTGGAATAAAGGACGCACAGCGCTCGCGCCAGCCGGGCCCAGGCATCGGCGAAGTTGGGGTCGAGCGCCGTCGCCTGCTCGTAGAAGCGCACGGCCGCTCTCACCGTGGCGGGATCGGCGCCGGAGAGCGCCCGGCCCTTCAGGTAGAGGTCGTAGGCGGCCAGGTTGGTCGTCGGCCGGCGACCCAGCTCGCGCTCGTCCGTGGCGCCCAGGGCCACGCCGAGCGCACTCGCCACCCGGGCGGCGATCGCGCCCTGCACTTCGAAGATGTCGGTCACGTCGGCGTCGAAGCTCTGTTGCCACTTGACGGTGCCGCTGGTCGCGTCGACCAGCTCCGGGACCACCTGCGCCCGGCTCTGCCCGCCGGGCTGGTGGACCCAGCGCACCCTGGCGCCAAGGAGGTAGTCGACCCGCAGCTCGCGGGCGATCTCGGCCAAGGGGCGAGCGCTGCCGCGGTACTGGTCGCTGCTGGTCCGGGCGGTGACCTGGAAGCCGGGAAGAGCACTCAGCTTGCCCCTGATCTCGTCCGCGATGCCGTCGGCGAAATAGGACTCGGTCGAGTCGCCGCGATTCTCGAAGGGCAGCACGGCGAGCCTGACGCCGCCGGCCGGGCTCGCGTGGGGACCCCAGACCACCAGGGCCAGCGACAACGCGGCGAACCCCGCCAGGGCCAGACCGCCCCCACCCGCGGCGAGCCGCCAGGAGAGATGCCGAGCCGGCCCGCGCACCGGCTCGTTCCGGCGGCGCCTGCCTTCGACCACGCCGGTCGCCAGCAGCATCAGCGCGCCCATCGCCGACAAGACGATCGCGAGGGCGAAGGTCCAGCGCGGCAACCCCCATCGGCCCACGAGACTCGCCGCAACCACCAGCGCCAGCGCCGCGCCCGCCGCGAAGAGCGCCCATGCCCGGGCGGCGGACGCCGGGTGCGCGGGCGTCGCGCCGGAGGTGACGATCCCGGCACGGATCGCGTCGAGCGCCGCGGTCAGACCGTCGACCAGCGCGTCCGCGGTCTGGAAGCGATCGGCCGGCACCCGGGCAAGGGCGCGACGAACCACGGCCTCGACCTGGGGATGCACCTGCTCCCGGCTCTCGGAGAGCGGCCTCGGCGTCTCCGTGATCGTGCGCGAGATGACGACCTGCGCCGTGGGCCCGGTGAACGGCGGCTCGCCGGCGATCATCTCGTAGAGCACCGCCCCGACGGCGTAGATGTCGGCGCGGGCGTCGACGTCGCGGCCGCCGGTGGCCTGCTCGGGACTCATGTACTGCGGGGTGCCGACCGCGAGACCGGTCTGAGTGATCGCCTCGCCGGCGCCGGGGCCGAGCGCGCGCGCGATCCCGAAGTCCGCCACCAGCGCGTGCCGGGCGCTCAGCAGGATGTTGGCCGGCTTGATGTCGCGGTGGACGATCCCCTGCGCGTGGGCGTGCGCCAGCGCCTCGGCGACTTCGCGCGCGAGTCGGAGCGCGTCTTCGATCGGGAGCTGGGTCTCGCGGCCGAGCCGCGCCTGGAGCGACTCGCCCTCCACGTAGGGCATGACGTAGTAGAGCAGTCCATCCGCGCTGCCGGAGTCGTGCATCGGCAGGACGTGCGGATGATTGAGCCGCGCGGCGATCTCCACCTCGCGGAGAAACCGGTCGGCGCCGAGGGTGACGGCCAGCTCCCGCCGCATGACCTTGACCGCGACCGGACGGTGATGCTTGAGGTCCTCGGCCAGGTAGACCGTGGCCATGCCACCCTCGCCCAGGATACGGTCGATCCGATAGCGGTCGGCGAGCGCGGCCCTGACGGACGCGACCTCGAACGCGCCGGTCGGCGCGGTGCGGCTCGGGGCGTCGGGATCGGTCGGGGTGGCGGCGCCGCAACGGAGACAGAACTGCGCTTCGGGCGGAAGCGACAGGCTGCAAGCCGGACAGGTCCGGGACGGCGCAGTCACAACCGGCTCATGATTCGTGCGGGTCAGGGAGACCAACGAGGCGGCGGCCGCCGCCCGGCGAAATAGAGCGCGGGCCGATAATGGCGGCAAGGCCCTCGCGCTTTGCCGCCGCAATGAGCGGGATACGGGCCCTTTCCGGCGTCTGGGTTGAGCACCCTCTCGACCCCCGCTGGAAGGTGACACGATGGCCAGGCTGATCGCTCCGCCCGTCCCCGCCCTGCCCCACGCTCTCGCCCTGACCCTCGGCGCGCTCGCGCTCGGCGGCTGCGGCGGTGGCTCGACCACCAGCCCGCCCCCGCCGCCACCGCCTCCCCCGGTCGCGGTCGCGTCGGTCACGGTCAATCCGCCGCAGGCCTCGGTCGAGGAGGGGGCCACGGTCCAGCTTTCGGCGCAACCCAAGGACGCCTCGGGCAACAATCTCACCGGCCGCACGGTCACCTGGAGCAGCGAGAATCCCTCGACGGCCTCGGTCGACGGCGGCGGCTTGGTGACCGGCGTCTCCGCCGGGCAGGTGACGATCACGGCCACCTCGGAAGGCCGGAGCGGCTCGGCCACGATCGACGTGACCAGCCCCCCGCCGGTAGTCGTCGCGCAAGTCGCCCCGGCCACGCTGGTCGAAGGCCAGGTGGCGACGATCACCGGCAGCGGGTTCGGCGCGAGCCCAGGCGCCAACACGGTGACGGTGGGTGGGGTAGCCGCGACGGTGACGCAAGCGAGCCCCACCTCGCTCACCGTCACCGTGCCGACGCTCTGTCGGCCCAAGGGCACCGAGGTTCCGGTGGTCGTTGCGGTCGGGACCCGGTCCAGCGCTCCGGTGAGCAATCCGCTCGACCCCGCCTCGGTCCTGGCGCTCCGCGTCGGAGAGCAGTCGATCGTGTCGGCCCCGACGGAGCCCTGTCTCCAGTTCGACGCGGCGAACGGCGCCGAGCGGTACCTGATCGGCGTGCAGTCGACCGCTGTGGACGTGCAGAGCACGCTCGCGCTCGCGGTCGAAGGCGAGCTGGCCGCCGGTGCGGGTCCCGCTCCCTTGCTGGAGCCGGTGCGGCTGGTGCCGCGGCTCGGCGCCGGGCCGTCGCCAGCCGCGCGCGATCGGCTGGCGCGGTGGCGGGATCACGTCGCCCTGACGTCGGCACACTACGAGTCCCAGCGGAACGTCGTCCGGCGCCTCACCGCCCGGCGGCCGACGCCCGCGCCGTCGGTCGCGGCCGCGCCGACCGTGCCGGGCACGGTCCAGCTCGGCGACCAGGTGAGCGTCCGGGTGCCGACCTTCGGCGCGGGCGGCGTCTGCACAGCGTTCGAGACGATCACCACCCGGGTCAAGCTGATCACGGCGGAGGCGATCTTCGTCGAGGACGAAGCCCGCGCTCCTGCCCCAGGCCGTGTTCGATCAGGCGGGTCTCGATTTCACCACGATCTTCGCGCGGGACGCCGACTATTTCGGCGACCCCGGCGACTTCGACGCCAACGGACGCGTGGTGGTGGTGGTGACCAAGGAGGTGAACCGGGTCGCCAACCCGCCGCTCGGCTTCGTGAGCGCGGGCGACAAGCTGCTGACCGGCGTCTGCCCGGCGAGCAACGAGGGCGAGTTCTTCTTCCTGCGGAGCCCCGATCCCGCGGGCCAGTACACCGCGGGCGGCTACTCTCAGGCCGATCTCGAGCGGGACTTCCCCAACCTGCTGATCCACGAGCTGGTCCACATCATCCAGGCGACCCGGCGGCTGGCCGTGGGCGGCGAGCTGATGGCGTCGTACGTGGCCGAGGGCCTGGCGACCGCGGCACAGGAGATCGTGGGGCTCGAGCTGCTGGCCCTCGCACCCGGCGGGAACCGCGGGCGGAGCACGGTCTACACCACCTTCGGCGCGGACCAGCGGGCCTTCTTCACCTTCGTCGGCGACCTCCTGGCCTATTTCGGCTTCGACTTCGCGGGCTCCCGCGCGGACGGCGCGCCCGAGCAATGCAGCTGGTCGGGCAGCACCGACACCGGTGGCGCGCCCGGGCCCTGCGCCTTCCGGCACCGGCTGGCCTACGGTGTCACCTGGAGCCTGATCAGCCAGGCGATCGAGCGGCATCACGGCGGGGCCGCCGGACGGAAGGCCATCCTCCGAGCGTTCTCGGAGCACACCGGCCCGGCCGGCTACCCGGCGCTCGAGGCCGTCCTCGGTCTGCCGATCGCCACTCTGGTGGCGGAGTGGGCCCCGATGCTCTATCTCGACGACCGGTTTCCCGCGGCGACGGCCTTCCAGCAGGTCGATTGGGACATCCGCGACGTGGCGGCCGCCTGGGGAACGCCTAACGCCGATCTCGCCGCCCGGCAACGCGGCTTCGCGGACTTCGCCGACGCCATCCAGGTGCGGGGCGGCTCGGTCGCCTTCTTCGAAGTGAGCGGGGCCAACCGGGGCGCGACCACGATCCGGGTCCGCCGTCCCGACGGCACGGCGGCGCCATCGGAGGTGACGATCTGGGCGGTGCGGGCCCAGTGACCGGATCGCGGGCGACGCGGGCCGCGCGGCGCGACCGCCGCGCGAGCCCGCTCGCGCAGATCGGTGTCGGCAGGTGGCTGGACGTGATAGGTTGGGCATGCCCCCGCTTCACTCCGGACGCCGATGACACCCGACCAATCCCAGCGCGACTCTCCGGTCACCCAGCTGCTCCGCGAAGCCAGCCACGGCAACCGCGAGGCCTTCGACCGGCTGCTGCCGCTGGTGTACGACGAGCTCAAGCGGGTGGCCCAGGGCCAGCTCTCGAAGGAGCGGCCCGATCACACGCTGAGCGCCACGGCGCTGGTCCACGAGGCCTACGTGCGCCTGGTGGGCCAGGAGCGGGTGGAGTGGTCGGGCCGGTCGCACTTCTTCGCGGTGGCGGCCCAGGCGATGCGGCGCGTGCTGGTGAATTACGCCGAAGCGAGACGCGCCCAGAAGCGCGGCGGTGGGGCCAGGGCCGTGCCGCTCGACGAGGTGGCGGAGGTGTTGAGTGACCGCCAGGCGGACGACGTGCTGGACCTGGACGACGCCTTGAAGCGGTTGGCCGAGTTCAACGAGCGCGGCGCGCGGGTGGTCGAGTACCGCTTCTTCGGCGGCCTCGCCCACCCGGAGATCGCCGAGGTGCTCGGCGTCTCCGAGGTGACCGTGCGCCGGGCGTGGGCCGCGGCGCGAGCCTGGCTCCGCCGCGAGCTGGGCGCGGGCAAGGACCCCGCCGTCACCCTCGGTCCCGAGAGCCCGAGCTGATGGACGCGAAGACCTGGCAGCGGGTCGAGGCGATCTGGGCCGAGGCGATGCAGCGGCCGGCCGAGTCCCGGGCGGACTTCGTCACGGAGGCCTGTGGCGGCGATCGGGAGCTCGAGCGCGAGGTGCGGAGTCTGCTCGACGCGGCCACCACCGACCCCGACTTCCTCGCTCGCCCGCTGGTCGATCTCGCGGGAGACCGCGCGGACCCGTCGGCTGACCCCGCGCGCCGGATCGGCCGCTACCGGCTGGTCCGCCGCCTCGGCGGCGGCGGCATGGGCGAGGTCTTCCTCGCGGTGCAGGAAGGCGACGACTTCGAGCGGAGCGTCGCGGTCAAGCTGATCAAGCGCGGGATGGAGTCGGAGGAAGCGGCGCGCCGCTTCAGCCAGGAGCGCCGGATCCTGGCCCGGCTCCGCCACCCCAACATCGCGGCGCTGCTCGACGGCGGCACCAGCGACGACGGGGTGCCGTACGTGGTGATGGAGTTCGTCGACGGAATTCGGATCGATCGCTACTCCGACGACGAGCAGCTCGACGTGGCCGATCGGCTCCGGCTGCTGCTCGAGGTCTGCGGCGCCGTCCAGCACGCCCACCAGAACCTGGTGATCCACCGCGATCTCAAGCCCTCCAACATCCTGGTCACGACCGACGGGGTGCCCAAGCTGCTCGATTTCGGCATCGGCAAGCTGCTCGACCCCGACTCCGACGGCCCGGCCGACACCCGCACCGAGCACCGGATCCTGACCCCGGAATACGCCGCGCCGGAGCAGCTTCGAGGCGAGCCGGTCACCACCGCGTCCGACGTCTTCGCGTTGGGCATCGTGCTCTACGAGGTGCTGACCGGCGCGCATCCCTGGGCCGGGGTCGCGCAGGCGGACCGGCTCTCGGCGATCGAGCGGGGTCCGCCGACGGCGCCAAGCGAGGCGGTGTCGGCCGGGAGCGGCTCGAGCCCTTCGTCGATCGACCCCGCGCGGCGCCGGCGCCGTCTGGCCGGCGACCTCGACACCATCGTGCTCAAGGCGCTCCGCCCCGAGCCGGAGCGTCGCTATCCGACGGTCGACGCCCTGGCCGACGATCTCCGCCGGCACCTCGAGGGCCGGCCGGTGAGCGCGCGGCCGGACACCTTCGGCTATCGGGCGCGGCGCTTCGTGAGCCGGCATCGCGCGGCCGTCCTGGCCGGGACGGTGGTCACGCTGACCCTGGTCGGCGCCGGCGCGGCGATCGCGCTGCAACGGTCGGAGGCGGCGGAGCGGGTGGCGGCCGACCGCGACAAGCTGCGGGAGACCCAGGGCTTCCTGCTCGAGATGTTCGGCGCAGTGGGTCCCGACGAGAGCCCGGGCGGCGAGGTCTCGGCGCGCGCGTTGCTCGACGCCCAGACGAAGCGCCTCGACGACTACGCCGATCGACCGGAGCTCCAGGCCGAGATCCAGCTGGTGCTCGCGGACGGGTATCAGCGGCTCGGGCTGCTCGACCAGGCGCTGCCGCTGGCCGACTCGGCGCTCCAGACCCGAGTCCGGGTGCTCGCCCCGGACGACCCCGACGTCGCGCGGGCGCGCGCGCTGCTCGGCTGGATCCAGCGGGAGCGGGGCGAGATCGAGCGCGCCGCCGAGCTCCTCCGGGAGGCCGTCGGGTCGCTCCGGGTCGCCTCACCGGCGGCCCCCGAGGCGTTGGCCAAGGCGCTCAACGACCTCGGCGTGGTGTTGGGAGACCAGGCCCATCACGAAGAAGCCGCGAGCGTGCTCGAGGAGGCCCTGGCCCTCCGCCGCGCCGCCCCGAGCGGCGACCGTCGCTCCGTCGGCGTCACCGCCAACAACCTCTCCAGCGCCTATTGGCAGCTCGGCCGCCGCGACGAAGCCGTGCCGCTCCTGGAGGAGTCGCTCGCCGCGCTCGAGGCCAGCTTGGGCCCCGAGCACGGTCGCGTCTGGCTCGCGCGCGCCAACCTGCTGATCGTGCGGACCGAAGGACAACCCGCCGAGGAGCGGGTGGCCGCCTGGCGCGAGTATCTCGATCGGGCCGAGCGAGTCTTCGGTCCGACGCATCGCGAGACCGCCTGGGCCCTCTATCAGCTCGGGTCGAGCCTCTACCAGGCCCTCCCCGGCCCCGATGGCGCGGCGGCCCGGCTCGCGGAGTCGGCGGCGACGCTCACCCGAGCCGTCGAGGTCGCCGACTCCACCTTCGGTCCGACCCACCCGCGCACCGCGATCATCCTGGTCGGGCAGTCCAACGGGTTCCTGCTCGGCCGTCGCTACCGCGAGTCGATCGCCGCGCGGGAGCGGGCGATCGCGATCTATCGGTCGGCATACGGCGACGACTACCCCGACATCGGGCTCGCGCTCCGGGAGATCGCGCGGGCGCGCTACGGGCTGGGCGAGGGCGAGGAAGGAGACCGGGTCGCGCGGGAGGCGCTGGAGCACCATCGACGGGCGTTCGGGCCCCGGCACTCCACCACGCTCTCGCAGCAGGTCAACGTGGCACGCCGGATGACGGTGACCGGACAGGCCCCGGCGGCGGTCCCGATGCTGCGCGACGCGCTCGAAGGCATCGAGCAGCTCGGCCCCAAGTCGGCACGGCTCGAGATCCAGACCCGGATCGCCCTGGCGCTGGCGATGGCCCGCGCCGATCAGCGGGAGGCGGCCGACTCCGTGCTCGAGCCGCTCCGCCCCGCGATCGACACGCTCCCTGCTCCCATCGTGCGGGCGTTCCGGCAGGCGGAGGAGGAGATCGGAAAGCGCTGAGCCCCGCGCCAGCCGCTCACCCGGGTCGCCGGCTCGGGCTCAACGCGGCCTGTCGTGATAGTCCACCGGCCTGGTGTCGGAGCGATAGATGTCCGGGACCACCCAGTAGTAGTCGCCGAAGGGGCGCTGCCGGGGCCAGAGCTCGTCGAGCGAGTTGGCGTCGTAGAGCACGCCCGCCTTCATCACGTACTTGATGTTGGCCGTGTTCCGGATGTTCGCGAGCGGGTCGGCGTCGAACACCACGAGATCGCCCAGCTTGCCGACCGCGATCGAGCCCAGGTCCTGGTCGAATCCCATGAACTTCGCGCCGTGGAGCGAGGCCGCCTCCAGCGCCCCCATCGCCCCCATCGCCTCGGCGTACATCCAGATGTCCCAATGCGAGGCGATCCCGTGTTGCTGGCCGTGGGAGCCGATCGGAGCCAGCCCGCCCGCCGCGACGATGTCGGCCGCCGCCTGCGCCATCAGCGGGAAGGCATAGTCCGTGGTCGGGCGCATGATCCGCCGCCGGGTGTGGGGAATCAGCTCCCGCCAGGGGGTGAAGCGCTTGAGCTTCTCGTCCTTCCAGAGATCGCTCTCCTGCCACCAGTACTCCTCGTTCCAGGGCCCGGGGCCGCCCACCAGGATGGTCGGCGAGTAGACCGAGCCAAGCCGGCCGAGGAAGGTGGTCAGGTCGCCGTAGATCGGCGTCATCGCGGTGGGGTGCTCGAATCCGGTGTGCCCGTCGAGCGCCATGCTGACCTTGTGATCGATGTCGATGCTGCCCTCGGCGGTGACCATCACGCCGAGCCGGCGACCCGCCTCGACCACCCACTGCCGCCGGCGCCGGTCGGGCTGGAGGTACTCCTTGAGCGACACCGCGCCCCATCCGACCCGGCGCGCGGCGTCTCGATAGGCGTCTTCGGCGTCGGCGTAGACGTTGTTGAAGGGATTCTCGCCGGCGACCATGTTCTCGGCCGTCGAGAAGATCCGCGGCCCGATCATCCCGCCGGCCTCGACCAGCTCCGCCTGCGGAAACGCGCCCATCGAGGTGGTTGCCGGATCGTGGGTGGTGGTGACCCCGTAGGCGAGGTAGATCGCGTTCTGGAAATCGTGCACCGGCTCGAAGGCGGCCTGCTCGGAATGGTGGTGGGCGTGCATGTCCACCATCCCGGGCATCACCGTCCTGCCGCCGACGTTGACCACCCGATCCACGCCCGAGGTGCTGCAGGATCCGACGCAGGTGATCCGACCCGCCTTGACGACGATCGTGCCCCGGCGGATGACCTGGCGATTCTCCATGGTCAGGATCTTCGCGTTGGTGATCGCGATGGAGCCCGACGGCAGGTCGCGCGGCACCGTGAGCCGGATGCTCGTGGTGTCCGCCCGCTTGGCCGCGACGTCGTAGGAGACCAGCTGAGTCCCGTTGCCGAAGGTGAGCGTGCCCGCGCCGCGCCAGCGCGGGAAGAGCCCGCCCTCGGTCGAGAGCTGCGTGACGGGGAGCGCGCCGCCCGAGGTGCCGATCTCCGGCGCGGCGCCCTCGTACGCGGTAGCAGAGAGCGGCGTGAGGTACAGGTTGGCCGCCGCGGCGAAGGCCACCCAGCGGCCGTCGGGCGAAACCGCCGCCTCGATCGTGCTCTTGAGCTTCAGGTGCTCCCGGCGATCCACGCCGTCGGCCCTCGCGGACACCAGCATCCGCCCGCCCGAGGCCGGCTCCAGCCAGTAGACCCGGCTCCCCGCGAACGACGCCCGCGTCGGCGTCGGCACTCTGGCCAGCTCGGTGGCGGCTCCACCCGAGGCCGGGACGGCGATCAAATCCCAATAGGCGTTCCGCGACAGGCCACGACCGCGCGCCGTGGCGCCGGCCCCGCGCGACACGACCAGGGTGCGCCCATCGGGCGACCAGACCGGCTCCTGGTACTCGCCGGGCGACGGCGTAACCCTGGTCGGCGCGCCACCCGAGGCGGCGATCCGCCACACCGCGCCGCGCTGCTGCTCGTCCCAGGACGCGAACGCGATGCTCTGTCCGTCCGGCGACCAGGCCGGCTGATACTCGTACGGGCCGTCGTTCCCGCTGGTCAGCCGTCTCGGCGTCCCGGAGGGCAGGTCCATGAGCCAGATCCGTCCGACCGCCTGGAAGGCGACGGTGCGTCCGTCGGGGCTCACCGTGTGCCAGCGGGGGAACTTGATCTCGACGGGGCCGTCGCTGATCCGCCGCACTGGCTGAACCCGCTCCGACGCGATCCGGTGCACCCGCGCCGTGAAGGGAATGGTGGCGACCGCTCCGCTGGCCACGTCCAGCCGGCGGAGCTTGCCGCCCTGAGAGATGACGATCGACTTGCCGTCCGCGGTCCAGCGGTATCCCGGGAGAACCTGGTCGACCGGGCCGAGTCCCTCGGTGAAGTCGACTTCGACGGGGTCCATCACGAGCCGCTCGGCGCCGCTCTCCAAGTCGCGAATCCAGAGCGCCGTCCGCGGCCCGAAGACCTTGCCTTTGTAGCTGATGGTGCCGTCCGGCATCTTGCGCGCGAAGGCGAGGTAGCGGCCGTCCGGCGAGGGCTCGACCGCGTATCCGCCCCCGCTCGCCGCGTGGTTCTGCTGCTGCTCGTGGCCGGCGGTGATCGCGTCGGTGCGGCCGCTCACGAGGTCGAGCCGATGGATCTGGACGTCGCCGATCAAGGCGTCGGCGCGGCTGAAGTAGCCGTTCACCGGGCCCAGCACCGTCTGGTAATAGAGGTAGCGGCCGTCGGGCGAGATCTTGGGTCCGCCCGGGAACTGGTTGTTGGCGATCTTGACCAGGGTCGTGCCCTGCCCGCCGTCCCGATGCACCATCACGATCGAGGAGCTGAACAGGTTGTTGGCGTCGATCCGCCGCGCCACCAGGTAGCGACCGTCCGGCGACCAGCTCGGCTCGAGATAGCGACCGGCCAGCTCCCGAGTCACCGGGCGGGGGTTCCCGCCGTCCAGATCCATCAGCCAGATGTTGGCCTGTCCGTCCCGATCCGAGATGAACGCGATGGTCGCGCCGTCCGGCGAGAGCCGGGGATGGAAGTTGACCGCGATCCCGGCGTCCTGGGTGAGGACCTCGGCGTCGCCCCCGGCGGCCGGCACCCGATAGATCTGTCCGAGCAGGTTGAACACGATCCACCGCCCGTCTGGCGTGATGTCGGCGGACATCCAGGTGCCCTCGGAGGTGGTGAAGTCGATCTCCGTGGGCGTTCCGCGGGGCGTTGTGACGTCCCAGCTCGCGTCGGGCGGCTGCGCGGCCGCGGAGGTCGCGAGCAGCAGAGAACCGAGGGTGACGGCGAGACGCCAGAGACGGAGGGACATGGCAACCCCTGGGAGTCGACGGGGGCAACGGAGGCCGCGTTCCCGGCCGAGGCCGGGACGGCGGGCGTGACCCCGAGCGTGGAAAGCAGACGATGGATCGAGCCGCGGCGAACGCCGGAAGATCGGGCGCGGAGGCTGGGGTCGCAAGAGCGGGAATCGCGTTAGGCTCTGCCCCGCATCGTTAGGCGCCCCGCGTCGTGCGGCGCCGTGTCGGGCCCGGTCCGTTGGCCCCGCGGGTGAGCCTCCTCGGGCCGGCCGGCGCGTGAGCCGCCCCGATGATCGGGTCGGGGCCGGTTTCCGGCGTCTGGGAGAAAGCCCCGAGACTCCACTCCGGCCCAACGGTGACCCGATGGCACGACCCACTCCGCTCCACCCGTCGCTCCCGATCGTCCTCCTGCTCGCCGCCTGCGGCGGCGAGTCGACCAGCACCACTCCGCCGCCCCCGCCGCCGCCACCCGGCAACACCCGAATCGTCTCGGTGGAGGCGGGCAACGGGCAGAGTGCCCGGGTCGGCGAGGCGGTCCCGGTGCCGCCCGCCGTCAAGGTCACCGACGGGAGCGGGACGCCGGTCTCGGGAATCCAGGTCTCCTTCGCGATCACCTCGGGCGGCGGCAGTGTGAGCGGCGCCACCCCGACCACCGGCGCCGACGGCGTCGCGGCGGTCGGCGCCTGGGTCCTCGGTGCCGTCGGGCAGAACACCCTCGCCGCGACCGTGAGCGGCGCGACCAGCGGGAGCCCGGCCGGCTTCAGCGCGACGGGTCAGGAGGTGCTGATCCAGCCGACCGCGGACACCAGCCTCTCGGGCGTGGTGACCGTCACCCGGCTGGTGGTGCCCGAGGGGGTCACCGTCGACGTGGCCGACAGCCTGGTCCTCCTGGCCGACAGCACGATCGAGATCCGGGGCACGGTGCGGGGCGCCTGCGTGACCGTCCGCCTGCAGAGCGAGCGCGAGCTCTTGGTCCACGGCACGGTCGACAACGGCTGCGCCGCGGGCGACTCCGCCGCGGGGCTCACCCTGGTCGGCAAGGACGGCTACGCGATCGACAGCGCCTCGCTCCAGAGCTCGGGCGACGTGGTGGTCACCAACGATCCCACCCTCGGTGACGGCGACTTCCTGCCCGCGCCCAGGACCGCGCCCGCGGCGGGGGCGGGCGCGCGCGCCGATCGGCTGCGGCTCGGCACGGTCAACATGCGCCCCTTCCCGCTCAAGGCGGCGAAGGGCGTGGACCGTCCCAGGGTCGCGTCTCCCGGCGCCGATGGCAGGAGCTGGCGCTTCGACTGCCGGGGCACGCTCCGGATCCAGGGCGGTGTCGACTTCCGGGGCCAGCACGGCGGCGACGGCGGCAAGGGCACCCACACCCCCGCCGTGATCGACGCCTTCGCGCAGGGCGGCGCGGGCGGGCGCGGCGGCCGGATGATCGTGCGCGCCACCCAGCGGGTGACCTTCGACGGGATCCTGAACGAGATCCGGAGCGGCGACGGCGGCAGGGGCGGCGACGCGATGGCCCAGTCGAGCCCGACCGGCAACGGCACGGCCGGCCCCATCGCCGAGGCGATCGGCGGCGCCGGGGGTGAGCCGGGGCTGTTCGCGATCCTCGCCCCGGCGATCGACTTCGACGACGCGGTCGACCTGGTCGTAGGCAGCGCCGGTCACGGCGGCGACGCGATCGCGGTCGGCGCCGACGGTCTCGACGCGCAGGGCACCAGCCGGGCCCAGGCCGGCGGCCCGGCGCTCGCGACCGGCGGCATCGGTGGCGGCACGCCGGACGACACGCTGGCGGCGCGGGGAGGGGTCGCGATCACCAACCCCGGCAACGCGCTGGTGAGCGGCGGTCGGGCCGGATCGGGGGGCCACGCGGACGCGACCGGCGGCCTCGGCGGCACCGGCAGCGACATCCGGCCCGATGGCGGCCGGGGCGGCGCGACCGAGGCGGCGGGCGGCCTGGGCGGCACCGCGCTCCTCCGCGATCACCACGGGCAGCTCTTCGGCCCGGGCGGGGACGGCGGCAGCGCGACGCTCCGGGGCGCCAAAGGGGGGGCCGGGTGGAGCCGCTGCAGCCTGCCTAACGGCCTGCTCCCGGGCGGCGCCGGCGGCGCGGGCGGCGCCTTGAAGGGCGTCCATGGCGCCGCCGGCGCGGGGCTCTCGGCCGGCAGCGACGGGCTGATCACTTTGAATCAGGCGGGCAACGGTGGCAACGGCGCCAACGGCGAGCCGCGCGGGCTCTTCGGCCAGGGCGGATCGCAGGACATGTCGAAGCCTCCGCAGACGATCGGCTCCAACTCGGCTTCCGGGCAAAGCGGCTTCGACTGCGTCAAGCCGAACGCCCTCGCGTTCGACTTCACGGTCACGGGCTCGAGCGGGCTCGACCCGATGACGCCCTGCGAGAAACAGGCGGGCGCGTTCGACCTGGTCAGCTTCTCGCCCGATCCGGTGAGCTACCAGATCGTGGTGAACGGCGTGCCGAGCTTCGCGACGCTGCCGACCTCGGGCCTCACGCCGCCGGCGCCGGGACTCACGACCCCCTGGACGACCACCCCGGTCCTGTTCTTCGACGATCTCTGCTCGATGGTGACGTCCGGACCCACGATCACGGGCGACATCACGGTGAACTTTACCCTGGGGCCGACCACGGTGAGCAAGGTGATTCCGGTGCGGTACGACTTCCTGCCTTGAGCCCCGCTCAGGGCCGCGATCGCGGCACGGCGTCGCGGCGGGACAGGTTGGCCTCGATGACGGCACGATCGAGCCAGGCGTCCCGCATCGCCCCGGCGGCGTATAGCTCGACCTGGTCTCCGCGGTGCGGCGAGTCCGGCTGGGTCGCGTTGCCGTAGGCCATGAGCACCTTGGCCCGAACGGGATCGGCGAACTCGATCACCGCGTAGAAGCCGTCGCCGCCGGAGACCCGCATCCGGCCGTCCGGGTCGCGGGTATAGGAGGCCACCCGCACTCCGCCGAGCGGCTCGCCCCACGTGCCCTGGGCCGGGAGGTCCTGCCCCGCCCATCGGATTCGATAAACGTCGCCCCACGGCACGTCGAGCTCGCCGTGCCGCCGCTCCACTTCATCGGCGGCGGCGACGAGGGCCCCAAGGGCAGCGGCCGGGTCACGGAGGCCGTGAGGGGTCTCCAGCGGATCGTCGGCGCTCCAGGGGACCCGAAACAGATCGCCGCGCCGCCCGGGAGGCGCCCACTGCCGCACGAACTCGATGAACAGTACGGCGCCCCGACTTCCCGCCAGCGCCTGTCGGTCCCACGCCTCGAGCACCTCCGCCGCCCGGCGAGCTCGATCGCGGCCGTCGGCTCGAGCCAGGGCCACCAGCTCCGGGAGCACCAGGTCGGCGAGGGGAATCCGGGTCGTGTGCTTGAGGGCGACGAGCTCGTCGAACGTGAAGCTCGAGTCCGCCCGCATCAGCTGGATGGACCAGCGGTTGCGGATCGACATCGTGACCGGCGCGACGTACGGCGGGTAACGGCGCGGGTCGAGCACCATCGGATAGGTGCTCGACCAGGGCGGGTCATTGGTGTTCTGGAGCCAGCCGGTCGGCGGATCGATTACACTGGGGACCGAGTCGTAGTCCAGGGCTTCGGTCCACAGGGTGGCGCTGCTGTCACCGGGCACCGCGCCACTCCAGTACGCCCGATCGCCATGAGGACGCCGGGGTGTCCGGCCACCCATGAAGTAGTAGATGTGACCGTCCCGGCCGGCGGCCATCAGATTGAAGGCCGGCAGGTCGAGTCGGCGGACGATCTGCTCGAGCTCCGGCACCGTCCGGGCCGCCCCCATGTCCCACCACTGTTCCAGCATTCCAGGTCGATCGAGCGCCGTGAGGCGGATCGCATAAGCGGCGCTGTCGTTCTCGGCGACCACCGGCCCGTGGATCGAGCGCTTGACGGTGAGCGTGTCGGTCCGCAGGGAGCCATCGGGCATTCGAACGGCGAGCAACTCGGTCACCGAGTCGAACGCGGTGGCTCGCCCGTCGAGGCGGTACCCACCGTCCAGCCTCGCCAGCCGGTAGACGTCGGTGCCGTCGAGGGCGAGGGCGTTGCTGGTGTGTGACCAACCGAGAGACCGATTGAAGGCCAGGACCGGCACCGGGAGGCCCACCCAGGTGATGCCGTAGATCTCGCGTTCGCGGGTAACCAGGTGAGCCTCGTACCAGACGAACGGGTCGGCCCAGGCCAGGTGCGGATTCATGACCAGCATCGCGTGTCCGCTCGCCGACCGCGACGGACCGACGGCCCACATGTTGGAGCCCTCGCCGCGCGCACCGGCTGCCTCGGGGGGCAGCTGGTCTTGCCGGGCGAGGAACGTGAAGTGAACCGCCCGAATCGCATGGGCCAGCACGTCGACGCCGGTGAGCGGTGCCACGACCTCGACACTGTCGACGATCCGATCCGGGTGGAGCTCGACGTAGCGATTGATTCCCTGGGCGAACGCGTCGACCGCCGCTCGCATCGCGGGCGACAGCCTGGGATACCAGTCCGCGGCCAGTCGAGGGCCACCCAGCGTTCGGACCCATCGATCCCGCTCGAGGTGGGCCGGGCCCCAGTACTCCGCCGCGCGGCCGCGGGACTCACCGTACATGTGGAGCAGCAGGTCGCCGTGCGACTCGGCCTGGGCCCACCCGAACGCCTCGAAAACCGGTGGTTCCGTGTCACCGAAGATGTGAGGCACACCGTAGCGGTCCCAGAGGATCTCCGCCCCGGGACCGGCGCAGGCCGTGGCCAGCCCGAGCCCCAGCACCAACGACCCGGCGCGCCGCCGGACCCCGACGGTGGCCGCGATCAGCGGGAACCAAGTGCGCACGAAGGCTGGAAGACGCATTGCCGGGTCTCGATGTGGGGTGGGCGAGGTCGATCGAGCTTGACTCTACGGCGCGGCCAGAGCTCCCACAAGCGACCCGCCACCCAGCGTCTCGGCGACACCAGGCCGCGTCGACCCGCCCCTTCCCAGCCCGAGCCGCGGGGGTCGCGGCGGGTGGCGCCGCGTGGAGCCCGCCGCCATAATCCCCCCGTGCTCCTCCACGCCATAGCCGCACCGCGCCGGCCGGCTCCGACGGCCGCCGGGGCATGAGCCCGGTTTGACCACCGCCGATCGGGTCGCCGCGGCCCTGGCCGACCGCTACCGAATCGAGCGTGAGCTCGGGCAAGGCGGCATGGCCACCGTCTATCTCGCCCAGGACCGGAAGCATCGCCGCCAGGTCGCGATCAAGGTGCTGCGGCCCGAGCTGGCCGCGGCCCTGGGTGGCGAGCGTTTCGTCCGCGAGATCGAGACCACGGCCGGCCTCGCGCACCCGCACATCCTCGCGCTCTTCGACAGCGGCCAGGCGGGCGAGCTCCTCTACTACGTGATGCCCTTCGTCGACGGCGAATCGCTCCGCGACCGCCTCGACCGGGAGGGCCAGCTGCCGCTCGAGGACGCGGTCCGGATCGCGCGCGAGATCGCCGAGGCGCTGGGCTACGCGCACGGGCGCGGCGTAATCCACCGCGACATCAAGCCGGAGAACGTCCTGCTGCAGGGCGGCCACGCCATCGTCGCCGACTTCGGGATCGCCAAGGCGGTCACCGAAGCGGGGGGTGAGACGCTCACCCGGACCGGGATGGCGATCGGAACGCCGCACTACATGAGTCCCGAGCAAGCCACCGCGGGGCCGATCGACGCGCGGAGCGACCTCTACGCGCTGGGCGCCGTGCTCTACGAGATGCTGGCAGGCGAGCCGCCGTACACGGGCGCGACGGGCCAGGCGATCCTCGCCAAGGGCATGATGGAGCCGGTGCCTCGGGTCTCGGTGGTCCGACAGACGGTGTCGCCGGGGCTCGAGCGCGTGGTGACGAAGGCCCTCGCCAAGTCACCGGCCGACCGCTTCGGCTCCGCGGCGGAGCTGATCGAGGGCCTCCGGACGAGTGAGACCGCTGGCCCGGCCGAGGCGCACCGCGGATGGTCGTCGCGGGCGCGTGCCGGGGCCATCGCCCTGGTTGCCGCGGCGGTGGCGGTGGGCGGCTACCTGTTGTCCCGCGAAGGGCCGGCGACCGACGCCCCGGAGCTGGCGCTCGACCGGATCGCGGTCGCGCCATTCTCGGTGAACGGAGCGAGCGACCTCGCCTACCTGGGCCACGGCATGGTCGACCTGATCAGCGCGAAGCTCGACGGCGCCGGCGGGCTCGCCACCGTGAGCCCCCGCGCGATCATCGCGGTGGTCGACGGGGAGCGGATCGACGTCGCCGACACCACGGCCGGCGAGCAGGTGGCCCGACGTCTCGGCGCCGGTCGCTACGTGACCGGCAGCGTGACCGAGGCCGGCGGCCGGATCCAGCTCACGGCCTTCATGCACCGGACGGCCGCGCCGGGCGTCGAGCCGTTCCGCACGGTCGCGGAGGGCAGGACGGAATCGCTCTTCGAGCTGATCGACTCGCTCGCCCGCAAGCTGGTCAACGGTGTGCTGCCCGACTCGGTCGCCCGGCTCGAGAAGCTGGCGACCACCGTCGAGACCTCGCTCCCCGCGCTCAAGGAGTACCTCCGCGGCGAGCAGCTGATCGCGGCGGGGCAGTATCGCGATGGCTACGAGGCGTACGATCGCGCCATCGCGCAGGACACGGGCTTCGCCCTGGCCTACTACCGCAAGAGCCTGGTCTCCGAGTGGATCGACGCCGAGGACGTGCGCTCCGCCGCCGACAAGGCATTCGAGCGGGCCGACCGCCTGTCCGCCCGCGACCGGAGCGTGCTGGCGGCCCTCCGGATGCGCCGGCGCGGCGAGAGCTCGGCCGCCGAGCGTGCCTATCGCACGCACCTCCACAACTGGCCCGACGAGGTCGAGGCCCTGGTGCAGATGGGCGAGATCCTCTTCCACGACAACCCCCGGCGCGGGCGACCCATGGACGAGGCCAAACCCTACTTCGAGGCCGCGCTCCGCCTCGAGCCGGCCAACGCCAACGCGCGGATTCACCTCGCGCGGCTCCACGCGCTCGGCGGCGAGATCGATTCGCTCGCCGCCGACGTGCGGTTGTTCGAGAAGGACGCATCGGCGCTCGCCGTCATCGGCCGAGAGGGAGAGCTGAGCGAGCGGGTGTTCGAGACCCAGGCGATCCTGGCCTACGCGACCCAGGACACGGCCGGACAACGGGATCTGGTGCGCCGCCTCGCCGGCGAGCCGTGGTACTACTGGACCTCGGTCGCCCATGGTGTCGCCCGCTTCGCCCGCGACGCGGCAGGCGCCCAAGCCATCCTCGAGCAGCGTGACAAGGACGAGACGATCATGCTGGTGCTGTTGGCGGGCCTGTACGTCACCAGGGGCCAGCACGAGCGGCTGCGCGACATGCTGAACGACGTGCCCGGCGGCCGGACCGCCACCTGGGACATGGTCGAGGCCTACCTCCTCACCTCAGGCGTCCTGGCTCGCGACACGGCCCGGATGGCTGCCGTGCTCGAGGGCCTCCGCCGGGCCGATCCCGCCGAGCTCCGGCGCACGGCCATGGTGCCGCCCTACGAAGACCTGACCGTCGCCTTCCATCGCTACGAGCGCGACCATCAGGTGGCGCTCCTGCTGATCCACCTGGGCCGGCTGAAGGAGGCGGAGCGCGTGCTCGCCTCGCTTCGGACGGCGCCGCCGATGGCGGGACTCGGCAACCTGGAGATCGACGCGTCGCTGGCGCTCGACGCCGAGCTCCAGCTGGTACGCGGAGACTCGGCCGGAGCCCTCGCCACCTTGCGGTCGATCAGCTACGAGGCGCCCCACGGCGCCACCTACCACGCGATCGCCGATGGGCCCCGGCCCCGGTTCCTGCGCGCCGAGCTGGAGCTCGCTCGGGGCGACACGACGGTCGCGCAAGCGCTCTATCGTGGATTCGACGAGAGCTGGAGTCCGTGGGACATCTACCACCGGGCGCTCGCCTATCAGCGGCTCGGCGAGATCGCCGAGGCCCGGGGCGCGAGCGCCGACGCGATGCTCCAGTACAACCGCCTGCTGGAGCTCTGGGACGAGGCGGATCCGGCCTTCGCGGCGCGACGCGACGCCATCAAGCGGCGGCGCGACGCGCTGCTCCGGTCGATCGGGTAGCGCCCTCCGCCTAACGGGGCTCCGGCCGCGGCGCCCGGGTGAGCCGGGCCGAGGCCAGGTAGAAGGCCGCCGCGAGGCATCCCGCCGGCAGCGCGACGGAGACCAGCGCGATGCTGAGGTGGTGGGCTTCGCTCACGCCGAAGGACGCCGCGAGCGTCCGGAGCCAACCCAAGCCACCCCGCTCCATCATGGTGGACATCGCGCCGACCAGCGGCCAGGAGATGAAATCGCCGAGCAGGTGCATCGAGGTGAGGAGCACCGCGGCCGCCGAGCTCCGGATCTCGGCGCCGACCTGCTCCATCGCCATCGCCATCACCAGACCCACGGCCGCGTTCCCGAACAGCGCTTCGACCAGCACGCTGGCGAAGATCGGAACCCGGCCCGCCGACACGACCAGAATCGCCAGGGGCACGACGGCGCCCAGCACCGCGCCGGCCGCCACCAGGAAGTAGCCCCTCGGCGTCCTCCGCCGGAGCCAGTCGCCGACCAGCGCGCCGAGCAGCGGTCCCACCACGCCGGCGATGAAGACCATCGCGCCGTAGGTCGCGTTGGCCTCGGCGATCGGGATCGCCTTGTCGCGCTGCAGGATGGTGGGCAGCCAGTACTCCACCGCATTCTGGAGAAAGACCTGCCCCGCGATACCGAGGGTGAGCAGGATGAAGACCGGGTTGCCGGCGAGGGCGCGGAGGATCTCGGCGATCGTGCCGGGCCCGGTCGCGGTCGGCGCGGCGTCCATGGCGCCGCGAACCGGATCGGCCGACCGATAGAGCGCCGCGACGAGCAGCAGACCCGGCAGACCGACGATGAAGCACGCCGCTCGCCACCCCAGGCTGCCCGCGATGAAGCCCGCGATCGCGACGCCGAGCGCCGCACCGATCGGCGCGGCCGAATAGAAGATCGAGAGCATCCGACCGCGGCGGCTCGCCGGATAGAGGTCGGAGATGATGCCGGGGGTGTTCGCCATGTAGGACGCTTCGCCCAGCCCGACGGTGCCGCGCGCCAGCGCGAGCTGTCCGACCGACCGCACCAGCCCCGAGGCCGCGGTGGCGAGGCACCAGGCGGCGGCGGAGGTGGCGAGCAACCGGGTCCGTTTCATCCGGTCGCCGAGCCAGCCGAAGATCGGCGGCAACAAGGTGTAGGTCAGGAGAAAGGCCGAGCCGACCAGGCCCATCTGGGCGTCGGTGGCCCCCAGATCCTTGCGGATCGGCTCGAGCAGGCCGGTGACCGCCTGCCGGTCGATGTAGTTGAGGAGATTGAGGGCGCAGAGCAGAACGAAGAGCCGAGTCTCGCGACGAGGCTCAGCCACCGCGCACCGCCTCGAACACTCTGAGGAAGTTGCCGCCCAGGATCTTCTCGATCTGATCGTCCGAGAGCCCGTGCCGGCAGAGCGCCTCGGTGATCTTCGGATAGTCGCGGGCGCCGTCGAACCCCTCGGGCAACGGGATCCGGCAGGCGTCCATGTCGGCGCCCAGCCCGACGTGGTCGGCGCCGGCGACGTTCACCAGGTGGAGAATGTGCTCGATGATCCGCTCGAACGGCGGGCGGTGGGTCTGATCCATGAAGAACCCGCGGATCCGCTCGGCCGCGACCCGGTCCAGCTCGTCAGTACGGTACTCGGTCGGCTGGTTGAGCTGGTGGAGCACACCGCCACCGGCATTCCGGTCGTGGCTGGCCTGGTCGATGATCTCGTTCACGAAGTTGACGCCCACCACCCCGCCGGTGTCGGCGATGGCCCGCGCCAGACGATCGGTCAGGTTCCGCGGATGGCTGCAGAGCGCCTTGGCCGAGGAGTGGGAGGCGATGACCGGCGCGGTGGAGAGCGCGGTGACCTGCTCGATCACGGCGTCCGAGACGTGCGAGAGGTCCACGATCATCCGGAGCCGGTTCAGCTCGGCGATCACCTCGCGTCCGAACGCGGAGAGGCCGTTGGAGCGGGCCACGTCGGTCGAGGAGTCCACCCAATCGAGCGAGGCCGAATGGGTGAGCGTCATCGAGGTGGCGCCCAACCGGGCATAGCTCGCCAGCAGACCGAGCTCGTTCTGGATCGCGAGTCCGCCCTCGAGCGCCAGCATCGCGGCCAGCTTCCCTTCGGAAGCCAGCCGGCGAACGTCCGCTCCGGTGAGCGCGAGGCCCACCTGATCGGGATAGCGGGCGAGGAACCGATGGAAGGCGGCGATCTGCTCGAAGGCGCGGCGGGCGGCCTGGTCGGGCGCATAGATGGTGTCGACCCAGACGGCGAAGACCTGCGCCTTCACACCGCCGGCCTTCCAGGCGGGGAGATCGCACTGGCCGTTGCCGCTCACTCCCAGGTCGACGTCGTCGACGACCACGCGTTGGATCGAGTCGCAGTGAGCGTCCCAGACCATCGCGCGCTGATGGACGGCGCGGGCCCGCTCGGAGATCGTGTCGGCCATTCGGGATCAGTCCCCCTCGGTATTTCCGGCGCCACGGCCGCCCGAGCGTAGCGTCGGCCGAAGGCGAGCATGCCGCATCGTCCGGCGGCCACGACCACCCGCCGGGCCGCCAGCCGATCCAGGTGGATCATGACGTGGGACTCGTCGGGCGCCCGTCATGTCCGATCGGGCGGGAGCCCGGGTGAGGTCAGACGCCGGCTCAGAGTCTCCGTCGGCTCCGGCCGCCACGGCAGGACCCGGTCGTGATCTCGCGAGATAGAGGCCTCGGGCAGGACGGCAGGAATCAGCCAAGCTAGCGCGACCGGCATTGCTCCGAAAGGCGGCGCGCGAGGGCCCCGCAGCCCATCGGCCGTGCCTGGGCGCTCGCCCGACGGCCGACGCTCGGGGTCAGAGCCTCGTCACCGGCACGGCTCGCCGAGCAGGCCGCACGGAATCCTCACGCCGATCCCGCCGGAGAAGTCCTCCATGGCCGCGGCCATGGCGACACCGATCCCCAGCACGCCCACCAGCGTGATCGTCTTGGTGAGATCGACCCGTCGGGTTCGGACCGAGCGCACGTCGCTCAGGGCCAGGCTGATCAGCCGGGTGGCGTCCGGGCTCGTGGACAGCGCGAGCGAGTCAGGCCGGTACCACCCGCGAAGCGAGTCGTCAGCCAGCACGGGGGCCCGCAAGATCAGCGGCTTCGGGTAGCCGTTGGCCGTGACCTTGACCCGGTCCGGTGGAGGCTCGCGACGGAGCATGGCTTCGGGCGCGAGCGAAGGGTGCTCCAGGTCATGCACCCTGAGAGAACGGCGAGCGGGAGCAGGGCCAGGTATCGCATCGGGACCTCCGGTCGAGGACCCCGCGAACCTGGCCGGGCGAAATCAAGCGAGCGTCAAGTCAGACCGAGCAGGGCTTCTGCCGCCGTCACCTTCTCCTCGAGCTCGTCGGCCTTCGCCGCCGCCGTGCCAAGCTCCCCGGTCTCGAAGGCCTTCACCGCCGCCTTCCATTCGTCGCGCCAGGCCGGCAGCTCCGTGGCCAGCGCGTCGAACCGCGCCCGGTCGATCCCGGCGGGCAATCGGCCGGCCGAGAGCTGGCGGACTCGGCGCTCGATCCGGTCCACCCGACCGGGCAGCACGGCGCTGAAGGCCATGAAGTCACCCGAGATCCGGGTGCTGGTGGAGGCGAGCGAGTTCGCGATCTCGATCGCGTCGACCTGAACCTGGCGGGCGGTCTCGGCCGCGCCGACCAGCTCGCCCGCGGCAAGGCGTTCCTTGCTCACCGCGAGCGAATCCGCCAGCGCCCGAGCGCGGTCGGGCACGATCTTGACCGCCCGCTCCTCGACCGCCGCGACGAATCGCTCGGCGCGCTCGATGGCCGCCTCCGCCTCCTGGCGCCGGCGCTCGCCGCAGCCGATCGCCAGCGCCAGCGTCACGACCAGCGCGGCCAGCCGGAAGGCCCCCCTCACGGCGCCACCGCCTTGGGTCACTTGACGGCCAGGACGCCCATCGCGGCCTGGACGCTCGTCTTCAGGGCGACGGCCCTCCCGGCGGCCGAGTCGATCTCGCCCTTCTGATACCAGTCCTGGGCCTCCTTCCAGGCGTCCTCCCAGGTGGTGACGTCCTGCTTCAGGGAGTCGAACCCGGCGCGGGAGAGGCCTTTCGGCAGCGCGCCCGAGGTGTTCAGTTGGCGGATCCGGGTGACCACCTGGCGCACCGGGTAGGTGATCTCGACCGAGATGGACTTGTAGGTGCTGTCCAGCTCGTCGCGCTTCTTGGGCACCAGCTTCGCGACCCGGACGGCTTCGCCGGCGACGTCGACCGCCTTGGCCTGCGCCTCGCGGTACTTCCCAGCGGCCATCAGCTGCTTGGCCACCTCGAGGCTGTCCCCGATCGGGGCGGTCAGCGAGGGGACGACCTTCATCGCCTCGGTCTGCATCGCGCCATAGAAGCGGTCGGCGCGGTCGAGCGCCTCTTCGGCTTCTTTCTGGGCGGCACCGCAGGCCGTGGCACCGACGGCGAGGAAGGAGAGAACGAGCACTTCGGCGTGGTGAGACATGGCTAGCTCCGCGTTGAGGGCGGCGCCGAGTTGGGGGCCTACACCGCTAAGGTCGTGTCCGAGCCGGCGGAGGGCAATGGCGGAGGGATTTCTGAGCCTCGGGGGCACCGTGCTCGCGCAGGGCGAATGCCGGCGCCACGGCCGGCTACTCCGGATCGTTCTCGAACCTGGGCTCCGCGGCGAGTGGCGGCAGCGGACCCGTCGAGAGCCGAAGCGCGCGCCACCGGCGGAGACACTGGACCGCCTGTTTGGTCTCGGGGTGGACGTAGACGACCAGCTGATCGCCCGCCACCCGAATCCCATCGTGATAGCGATGCCACTCCACCCGCGCCAGCCGCCGCCCGGGCCCAACGGTCAGGTGGGTCACCTGCGCGAGCCGGGCATCGGCGGGGAGCTCGACGGCGAGCGCCGCGGCCCCGACCGCGAGATCGTCGGCCAGCGTCGCGTCGCACGGCGGATCGGCCAGGCGGTGGATTCGCCAGCCGGCAAGCTCGTCGTCGCCACCGCTCGAACGCTCCTCGACGTCGCTCCAGTGGCGCCAGGTGGCTACCGCGACCTCGGATCCGTCGCCGATCGGCTTGGGCGCACCGGCCCGGCATTCGACGTACCGCTCGAGCGGCTCGGGATCGATCGCCGCCGCGACCAGTCTTCGGCGCAACAGATCGCGCACCAGGGCCTCGGCCCGCCGGACCCGCGCGTCGCCGTCGCTCATCGCGAATGGGCTCCGGAGCACCCGGCCGCTCGTCGTCGATCTCCAGGTCGGTGGTGCCCTCCTCACCCACGAGGCGGACCACCCAGGCGACCCGATCGACCCGGCGCTCCGGGGGCAGCTCGAGCGGCCACTCCACGATCACCCGCTCGGCTCGAGCCGGCTCGCGTCCGCCGGCGCCGAGCCCGTCCTTGCGGGCGACGGCCAGCGATGGCCTGGCTTCCGTCACCTCTCCTCCTCGGGCTCGAAGCGACACTGGATGACCTTGCGGCTGGCGGGGTCGAGCTGCACCCGGATGGCCCGGGCGCGGCCATGGAAGCGGCGCCGGAAAGAGGCCGACCTCGAGCGTCCAGCCGAGCGGTGGCAGGAGCAGGGGCGGACGCCGCCGAGCCGAGTGGCGGCGCCGAGGCCGAGCTCGCGGACGATCGCTTCGCGGAGGCCGGTCGGATCGGCGGTGGGCTTGGCGCCGGCGCCGCGTCGGCCGTGGTCGCGCCAGCCGGCCACCCGCCCATCCGGGTCGAAGAAGACGGCGATCGGCGCGGCTGGACGGAGGACGGTGCCGCTGGTCACTTCCACCTGTCGGCCGATCGAGGGCCACCTCGGTCGTGACCGACCGACACGATCCGGCGTCGCGACCCTGGCCGCCTCGAGCCGGACGGCGATCTCACGCAGCGGCTCGACCGGCGTCATTCGAGTGGCCTGCGGCGGCGTCCGGCGCCGCGCCTGGGTGTGCACCACGCCGTCCTCCATCACCCGGGGATGATACTGATCGCGGTACGGGTGCGCGGCCACCGCCTGGTAGTCCGCGACGAACCGCTCCGGATCCGCCGCGACGCCGCCCTGCGGCGCCGGCAGCCAGCGGTCGAAGAAGGCGCGGAGCAGGCCGACGTCGTCCGCACAGGAGTAGTGCCAGCCGTGGAAGAAGCGGGTTCCTGCTCGGTGAAAGGCGTGGCCGAGATCGGGGGTGAGCACCGATTGGCAGGCGTCCGCCATGAAGGCGAGCCGCGGGCTTGCCGGCCCGAAGTAGCGCCAGTCCGACCCGCGATTGATCTGCACGGCCGGGAAGTCCGATCGGCGAACCTCCGCCCGATGCCCATCAGGCTGGATCGGCCTGGCCGCGTCGCCGGCGGTGCCCAGCAAAAGCCGCTGCACGATCCAGCCTTGCCGTTGGCACCACCTGTAGTGCCGCACGTCGGCGTACCGGGTAATGGTCGCGGCTCTGGAGCCGTCCATGCGCTCGAGATTGGCCCTTCCCGTAGCGTTAGGCGGCGGGCACCAATCCTGGATCCGGATCGAACCCTCGCCGAGCAGCCGGAGCAGCGGTCCGGGCCCGTCGGGGTTCCGGATCGTCGGCGGTCGGCCGCCGGATCAGCCGAGGGTGCTCGGCGCGGCCGCAGGCGGAAAATCCGTGCGAGCTGAAGACCACGATGTAGCGGTGCCGGTGGCTCTGGTAGAGCGCCTCGGTCTCGACGACCGGGCCCCTGGAAGAAGACCCGAAGTCCTCCTGGCGTACCTGAAGGCCGCCGCGACGTCCTCCGATTCCTGCAGACTGTCGGTGAGCCGGCGGTCGATGATGCACGAAGACGGTGAAGCATCCGGAGACAGGCGTCGGGATCGCCCACGAAGTCTCGGGGCGACGTCGACCAGCGGGCCGAAGCCGAAGGAGACCCGGAAGCAGTAGTAGTTCCGGCCCGGCAGGACCCAGTGCTCGCCGTACTCGACGAAGCGAACGAACGGCATGTGTCCGTTGGACTGGACCACCCGGCCGTTCCGCACGGTGAGATTCTCCAGACCGGGCTGAGCGGTCCCGCCGCCCGAGAGATAGGGGCGGTCGAGGGAGCGGTCGTCGGGATCGACGATCCGGTAGACCTGGATCGAGACCGACGCGCCCGGGGCCACGTTCTTCACCTCGACTCGAAGGGAGACCTGACCGAGGTTCCGCTCCTCGCCGAAGAGGGTCTCCTCCTCCGGGTAGGGAATGCAGGTTTCCCGAGCCCAGCGCGCCGAGGTGATGCAGTCGATCGTGGCGACCCGGCCCCTCACGGCGCAGAGCTCCCACGCCCGGGTGGTGGGGCGGGACAGCCCGTCGCGACGCAATCCGTCGGTCGCCTCGGGAGCGTCTTCCTCCGTGTTCCAGACCTCGACCCGAACGAAGGGCGCGAGCTCGGCGGTCACTCGCGAGCCCTCCGGACGTCCGAACGACTCCGGCAGGGTGCCGTCCCACTGCCGGGCCTCGGGCAGCTGGTGGCTCCCTGCGACGAGCTCCTCCTCGGTGAGCGGCACGACCAGGGCCTCGACCTGGTCGCCATTGCCGTCCAGCACGGTGAAGACCACCCGCCCGCGGCGGATCCGCCGCCCGGGATCCCGGATGGTCCAGCCGACCGCGAGCGACTCGCTCGACGGATCCCAGAGCTCGGGCACCTCCATCGCGGTGACCTCGAAGGCGGCTCTCCGGATCACGGCGACGGCCGCGGTGCGGGCCTCGGTCTCTGGCGTGAAGTCGTCGGGCTCGGTCACTGGTCGTCCTCGGCATCGAGACTGGCCACGCCGCGGTCCTGCTCCACCTCGTCGAAGCGAACCGAGCCGTCCGGCCCGGTGGTTCCCGTCAGCACCCGACCACCGTCGAGCTCGACCCGCACCCGCTCCTCGGCCAGGCCGGTGCCGTCGGGGTCCTCGACCCGCACCGCGAGCCAGGAGAGCGATCGGGCCGGGACGGGCTCGAGCGGCCCCTCCCCTTCCACGCTCGACCGGCAGCCGACGGTCGGCTCCCGCGGATCGTGATCCGGGAGGGCCCGCCCCCGCCTAACGCTCTCCTGGTAGCGCCCCGGCTCAGCCATCGCTCCCCCCGATCAGGTGCTCCCCGGCCGCTCCCGCCATTCGATCGGCGCGAGCGCCGGGTGGGCGGCTCTTGTCGGCCAGGATCTCGCGCGCCCAGGCGGGCGGCGCGCCGTCGAGCTCCGCCGTGGTGGCGAAGACGGCGGCCGCGTAGAGGGCGAGGTCGCGGGTGGTGGCGAGCCGCTGGCGGCGGCCGCCGGCGATCAAGGACTTCACCAGTCTGGGCAGCCGCCGGCCGAGCTCCGCGCATCGCGCGGCGAAATGGGCCCGCAGGTGATCGGCGATCTCCGCCTCGAGGCGCGCTTCGGCCGACCGCCGGAAGGCCTTCAGGTGCGCCTCCCGAATCTCGAACGGCCAGGCGCCACCGGCCGGCTGCCCGCTCCGATCACGCGGAACGACGAAGAGCGCCTGCTGATCGAGTCGGGACCAGCCGAGCCACTCGATCGGCCCGAAGACGGCATCCAGCTCGGCCCGATCGCAGGCCGTCAGGAACGGGCGCAGGACCCGCGGGTCGTAGAACCGGAAGTAGAGACGCTCGGCCGACGGGGTGCGGACGTAGAGAAGCTTGCGCAGGTGCCCGGCCACGATCGACCCGGGCCGGTCGGAGCGGATCAGCACGCCCCAGGGCTCCTCCCAGCGCGGGACGAGCCGGTCGTAGCCGGCCCGATCGAGTCGGACCAGGTAGGGGCCCACCGCGCGGAGATCCGTCGCGGAGGTGCCTTCGAACAACGGGACGACGCCGAACGCCCGCTCGGCGTAGAGCTCGTCCGCGAGCGCGGGATCGAGCGCGCCATCGACCACCGCCCAGAGCACACCCCGCCGCAGCTCCGCGACGAGCGCGGCGCGATCGAGCTCGACGGACTGCAGGATCTCGCTCACAGCGGCTCCCAGCCTTCGCGATCGAGGTCCGGCAAGTCGACCCGGTACTCTCCGGACTCCAGACGCTCGAAGCGCACCACGCCCTCGCGGTCGGTGAAGCCCTCGTGCACCAGGCCGCTCGGCGAGACGATCCGGCAGCGATGGAAGCGAACCGGCCTCTCCTCGTCGGTGTCGTCGACCAGCTCGAGCTCGATCCACTCCTCACCGGTCGAAGACTCGGCATCCTCCGCCCCGCCCTCGCCGCAGTTGGTCTCGGTAAAGGCGGCGCCGGCCGCGGCCGCGGCCATCAGGGTCCGACCCTGCGGCGAGCCGGCGCCGCCGCCCGAGTCGCCGATCAGGACGGTGGGGCAGCCGCCGGTGATCGTGCCGCCGTGCGCGGTCGGGTCGCCGAGCCTCGCGGCCTGCTTCCCCTCGACCAGCACGGTAGGCGATCCCATCAGGACCGTCGCCGGCCCTCCGGCGCAGAACGCCGGATCGCCCATGGTGGCCGCCGGGAGACCGGCAATGAGCACCCGTCGCGGGCCGCTCGGCAGGAGCGGCCCGCCAACGTGCGGCACGGTCCCGCTCACCGCGGGACAGGTATGGAGGTCGGTCACCCGGGCGGCCGGTCGCATCGCTAGCCGCCTCCGACCCCGCCATCCGGCAGCTCGGGGGTGCCGACTTCGGAGCCGGTGGCCTGGAAGTAGGAATCGTCGCGGAGCACCGTGGGACGGCCGGTCTCCGGGTCTTCGAGGTTGCCCGCGATCAGACGCAGGGCGCCCTGCACCGAGTAGGGCGTCTGTCCGCCGCCCGCGGGATGCTCGAAGCGGATCACCACGCGGAGGTCGCCGTCGTTCCGCCAGGAGACGGAAGTGCCTACGGGCTCGCGCCCGGTCAGATCGACGGTTCGGGTCGCGCGCCAGCCGCCGTCGGTGGCTCTCGCTTCGAGGCTCAGCTCGAGGTCGGTCACGTCGCGGGCCGCGTGCGCCTCGATCACCACGGACGCGCCATCGCGGTCGGCGTGCTCGACGACGGTGGTCACGTGCAGGGTGCGGGAGACGATCCAGACCTGCACGTCACGGAGCGACCGGGCCGGATCGTGCCGGGGCGAGCGCCCGTAGGGACCGTGGAGGGCCCATTGCTGCAGCTCGGAGTCTTCGAGCAACACCCCGCCGACCGCCGCGGCCGCGCACATCACCAGACCGGCGACGATCGCGTAGGGATGGGGCACCTCCATGCAGACGACGCCCACGGCCATCAGCACGTTGCACCAGGCCGCGTCGACGTCGTCCTCCCGCAGGTTGTCGTAGCCGTCCCAGAGCGCGAGCCCGACCCCGACGGCGGTCGAGACCCGACTGCACGCCCGGGTGAGCGCGGTGCTGGTCGAGACCGACGCGCCGGCCTCGCGAGCCGTCGCGGACAGGCGCAGGAACCGGGCGTTGGTGTAGTGCGATCGGGCGGTGCGGATGGTCTGTCCCGCGGCGTCGACGGTCTGCCGATTGGCGCCGGCGCCCGACTCGCGCAGCTTGGCGAGCGTCGCCACCAGCGCGGCGACCCTGAGCAGCGCGTTGACGTGCTGGAGGCCTCGATAGAGGCCACGGATCGAAGGGTTGATGCGATAGGTGCGGACCTCCCATCGGTCCCCACCGATCTCCTCGATCAGCTCGACGCCGGGCCCGGGGTCGCTCTCGAGGAGCGAGCCCACTCGAAGGCGGGTCCCGGTGACGACGTCGGATGGCGAGAGTCGGACCCAGGCCGGGTAGACCTGGTCCATGATCTTGCTGCCGAAGGTCGGGAAGCGCCGGACGTTGCCCCAGGAAAGCAGCTCCCAGAGCCGGCCGTCGGTGGGATGGGCCCCCCGGCTCGAGACGGCCCAGTCGGTGCCGGTGTCGGTCGCCAGGAAGCCCGACTCGGAGAACAGGGCGCCGAGCTCCATCCGCTCCGCGACGTCGTGGTGATTGAGCAGATCGTTCTCGGCGTCGGTCCAGCGACGGCGGAGAACGTCGGCGGCGGACTCGATGGCCCGCGACGCGTCCTCGATCTGGCGGCGCCGGGCCGCGGCCTCGCGGCGCGCGTCGGCGGCCGAGCGGAAGGTCTGGAAGTGGTCCCAGAGGTCGTCCACGCCCTGGGTCGCGAGCTGCACGACGTACTCACAGAGCGCGACCCGCTGGTGATTCTGCCGGATCGCGGCCCGGAGGCTGTCGACCTGCTCCCGGAACTCCTCGATGGTCCGGCGGAGCGCCGGGACCACGCAGCCGGGATGGGGACCGTAGTCGGGGCGACCGCCCGGCGGAATCGCGGCCACGCGCCGGTGACGGAGCTGGCGCGCCCGCCCGCCGCCCCCGGGCGCGAGCGGGGCGAGGAGCTCGCCCTGGCGCCCCTGCTTGATCGTGAAGTCCACCTGGTAGGTGCGCTCACCCGCCTCGCCCTCGTCCTGGCGGAGCGGAATCCATTGCTCGAACCAGCTGGTCGGCGTCCGGTCGGGGTCCGACAGCGGCAACCGGACCCGGAGGAAGTCGCCGGTCTCGCGGTCACCGCTCGGCGGCACGAAACGCGGCTCCTCGACGAAGTAGCGCGCGCGGACCTGGCGCGCGTCGTCGAAGTCCCAGACGCCGAGGATCGAGAGCTCGATCCGGCCAAGATCGTCGTTGGCGCCGTCACGGTCGAGCTCGTAGAGCTGCAGGTAGACGCGCGGCAGCGGTCCGGACCGGGCCATCCGCGCGTCGTGCGCGCCGTCCCAGTCGGTGATCACGAGGTCGACCGTGTAGGGATCGGCGCCGGGCTGGACCAGTCGGAAGAGGCGGGACATCGGGTCAGGTCTCGGCGGTCTCTGACTGGTCGGTGTCGAGCGCGGCGGTGTCGCCGCCGTCGAGCCAGACGCGACTGGGCGGGTCGGCCCGGGAGCCGACGAAGGAGTCGACGAACGACGTCTCGCCGGGCACCTCGAGCTCGAACCAGCCGATCGGCACTCCGGCGTGGAACAGGATCCCGTCGCCGTCGGTGGTGCCTCGGATGACCCGGTCGCCGACCCGAATTCGATAGGGCGTCGCGGGACGGACCACCCGCGAGCGCCGATCGACCAGCTGCGCGTGAATCACGGCCGGATGGACTCGGAGCCGATGTCGGCGGCCGGTGGCAGCGGTGAAGGGATCGCGGTTCGATGTCACGTCAGCACTCTGTTTGGCTAATCTGGGCCTCGATTCGTCGAGGCGTCAACCGGCTCGTGCCCGCGAAGCGAGCGCTCCGACACCCTGAGAGCGACGGAGCCCGCCGGACCCCCTCGCAAGGCCGGCGCCGGCGTCGCCGCACTCGGGCGCTTGAGCAAGGCCCCGATCCCGAGGTACCATGTCAGCAACCTTCACCCGACCCGCTCAATGTCCCGACTCGCCGTCTTCCGTCTCTCCGTCGCGCTCTGCCTCGTCGCACCGGCCCCGGCGCTCGCGGAAGTCGTCAAGGTCGAAGTCACTCGCCGGGTCGACGTGCTCGGCGGCAGGAGCTTCGGCGCCGCCGGCGCCTACGAGTGGCTGGAGGGGCGAATCCTCTTCGCGTTCGACCCGGCCAATCGCGCCAACGCCCGGATCGTCGACCTCGGTCTGGCCCCGCGGAACGCGGACGGAAGGGTGGAGGCCTGGGCGGACTTTGCGGTGCTCAAGCCCAAGACCCCGCTCCCCGACGGGGTCGCGCTGGTCGAAGTGAGCAACCGCGGCCTCAAGCTCGGTCTCCCGTTCCTCGACTACGGAACCGGG
>JAWKQJ010000037.1:0-53739 GCA_041390205.1 Gemmatimonadales bacterium | reverse complement strand
CAAGCCCTGCATCCGCTGCGTGATGGTGAATCTGGAGCATCGGGGCGCCGCCGCCGACCGCGGGGTACTCGCAGCCGCGTTCCGGCACAACGAAGGCAACCTCGGTGTGAAGGGCGAGATCGTCACCCCGGGGCGCCTCGCGGTCGGAGACCCGGTCCGGGTCGAGTAGCGCCCGCGCGGAGCGTCGAGCGCTCCCGCGCGACTCGGGCCCGACACCCAATGCCGTCTCTTGAACGGATTGGCGGGACGAAGTCCGCCACCTCGAATCGGAGGGTTGCGGGGCCTGCCGTCGGCGCTAGCTTGGCGAGATCGAACCCACCGATCGCATGGCCACCGAACCCGGACCGATCACGTCGTTGCTGCAGCGTTGGAGCGAAGGGGACGGCGAAGCCTTCCCCCAGCTGGTCGCGCTCGCCTACGACGACTTGCGGGCCATCGCGCACCGTCGGCTGATCACCGCGTCAGGCGGCCAGACGCTCGCCACGACGGCCCTGGTCAACGAGGCCTACCTCCGCCTCGCCGGCCGCGAGGGCGGCAGCTGGGAGAGTCGGGCCCACTTCTACGCCTTCGCCTCGCGCGCGATGCGGCACATTCTGGTGGACCACGCGCGCCGGGCCCGGGCGGAGAAGCGGGGCGGAGGTCAGGACGCGCTGCCCCTCGACGAGCAGCTGGCGGCCGACCAGAGCGGTTCGGTGGACGTGCTCGGCGTCGACGACGCGGTCGAGCGGCTCGCGAGCCGGCATCCGCGGATGGCGCAGGTGGTCGAGCTGCGCTTCTTCGGCGGGCTGACCGTGAACGAGGTGGCGGAGGTGCTCGGCGCCTCGGTGCGCACGGTCGAGCGGGAATGGGCCAAGGCCAAGGCCTATCTGCTGGAGGCCCTGGGGGCCGATGACGCGCGCTGACGAGCTCTGGGACCGCTGGGACGAGGTCGATCGCCTGCTCGACGAGGCGCTCGAGCTCGAGCCCGATCGCCGGGTCGCCGTCGTCCTGGAGCGGACCCCCGACGACGAGGCGCTCCGAGCGCTCGTGCTCCGCCTCCTCGAGCGGATGGCGAGCGGCGACGACCGGCTCTCCAAGGTGCCGAGCCGACTGGTCGAGCAGGCCTTCGACAAGGGCACCCCGACCGACCTCGCCGCGGGCACCGAAGTCGGCCGCTGGGTGATCACCGGCTTCCGCGGGCGCGGCGGCATGGCCACCGTCTACGAGGCCGAGCGCTCGGACGGCGTCTACCAGCAGCGGGTGGCGATCAAGGTCCTCCGCCGGGGCCTCGACACCGACGATCTGGTGGGGCGCTTCCTGACCGAGCGCCAGATCCTCTCCTCGCTCACCCATCCGAGCATCGCCCGCCTGCTCGACGGCGGCTCGCTGCCCGACGGGCGCCCCTACCTGGTGATGGAGCTGGTGGAGGGCGTGCCGATCACGGCCTACGCCGACGAGCGGCGACTGCCGGTGCCCGAGCGGCTGCGGCTCTTTCTCGAGGTCGCGGACGCCGTCCAGGCCGCCCACCGGCAGCTGGTGGTCCATCGCGACATCAAGCCCACCAACGTCCTGGTGGACGGCGAGGGACGAGCCAAGCTGCTCGATTTCGGCATCGCCAAGCTGCTCGAGGGCGACGAGACCGTGACCGAGGTCGGCGATCGGGCCCTCACGCCCGACTACGCGAGCCCCGAGCAGCTCCGCGGCGACCCGATCACCACCGGCACCGACGTCTATCAGCTCGGCCTGATGCTCCGGGAGCTGCTCGTCGGCCTCCCGCCCCGAGACGACGGGACCGAGCGGGGAGACCCGCCCACCAAGCCGAGCCGTGGCGCCCGCAAGACGATGCCGAACGTGCCCGAGCCGGCCGAGCGCGCCGAGCGGCGCCGCACCACCCCCGACCGTCTGGCGAGCCGCCTTGCCGGCGACCTCGACCTGATCGTCGGCACCGCGCTCCGGCAGGCGCCCGAGGACCGATACCAGTCCGTCGACGAGCTCGCCGCCGACGTCCGTCGTCATCTCGACGGGCTCCCGATCGCCGCCCATCCGGAGTCGTTCGTCTATCGGGCCCGCAAGTTCGCCGGGCGTCACCCGCTGGTGATTCCCTCTGCGGTGGCGGCCCTGGTCGCCACCGTCGCGTTCGTCTCCGTGATCGTGCTCCAGAACCGGCGGCTCGAGCGCGAGCGCGACGCCGCCGCCCGGGCCTCCGCGCGCGCCGTCGCGACCCAGTCGTTCCTGGTGGAGCTGCTTCGAAGCTCCGATCCGGTCCGATCGGGCGACCGGGACGTGACCGTGGTCGAAGCGCTCCAGCGAGGCCGCGAGCGCGTCGCCAACGAGCTCGGCGATCAGCCGGAGCTTCGCGCGGCGCTGCTCGAGGCAATGGGCGCGACCTTCAGCGGTCTCGGGCGCCAGGAGACCGCCGACACCCTCCTCAGAAGCGCCTACGAGCTGGCCAGGGAGCTCTACGGGGTAACGAGCGACGAGGTCGCCGGCGTGCTGGTGGCCCTCGCCGACAACTTTCGCCAGCAGCGGCTCTTCGTCGAGGCCGCGCCGCTCTACGAGCGCGCCTACGAGATCCGGACGCGGGGCGGGACCCAGGTCGACAGCAGCGTCGCCACCCTGCTGTACGCCATGGGAACGACGCGGCGCGAGCTTCGCCAACCGGATTCCGCCCTGACCCTCTCGAGCCGCGCGGTGGAGCTCCGGCGCCAGGCGGGCGATACCAGCAGCCGCGCATACGTCTCCGCGCTCTCGGCGCTCGCCTTCGCCCTCCGCGGCGTGCAGCGGCTCGACAGCGCCGAAGCCGTCTACCTCGAGGTCCTGCGTCGCATCGAGGGCAGCCAGCAGACCAACGTCGTGGGTCACGCGCTCGCCTACAACAACCTGGCCTTTACCCGGCGGAGTCTCGGCAACCAGCAGGGCGCCGAGGAGGCCTATCGCCGGGCCTACGATCTGCTGCGCGAGCCCCTGGGGGAGGGACACCCGACGGTGCTGCTGATCTCCAACAACCTGGCCGGAACGCTGGAGCTGCGCGGCAAGATCGACGAGGCCCTCGCGCTCGGCCAGCTCCGTATCGAAGGCGTCGAGCACGAATGGCCGAACGGTCACTGGCGAGTCGGGTCGGCCTACCACTCGATCGGGCGCCTGCTCTCACGGCACGACCGCTGACCATCCCCTACCTCGAGGCGGCCCTCACCAGCTACGCCGCCACCCTGGGGCCGCGACACAGTGGACGGCCGGAGCCGAGAGTGAGCCTCGCGGCAGCATCGGCCTTCGCGGGTCAGCGTGAGCATCCGCTCGCCGCTATCTCGCTCGGGCCGCGCGAACGTGCAGGGAGTCCGCTGCAGGTCCGGACCGCACGCGCATCCTTCGGGAATCGATGGACCTGCTGACGAAAGGCGGATTCGCCGCCGAGGCGGCTCTAGAGTCCAGCGGTGACCACCGGCGACGGCGGGCCGACAGGCGGACCCCGACTGACTCGGAGTCGATGACGGCATCGGGCCTCGCCTCGCGTTGAGGAAGAGGAGAACCCTGTTCCTCATCGCACGGAGGACCCGGATGGACGGCACCAGCCTGGCGCTGCTCCTGGCTTCGCTCACCCCCCTTTCCGACCATGGCGCCGTCGGCCCGGTCGATCGCGCGATCGGCGCGGCCGCCCACGGCTGCACGATCACCGTCAGCGCCCACAACTCGAGCGAGCTCCGCGCCGTGGTGTCCCGAGACAGCGAGGTCCGATCCCGATCCGGGCGGGACTGGAGCTCGTGGACCAAGCTCGGCGAGGCGATCTGGGTCGGCCCGGGAGCGAAGCGGAGCTGGACCTACGAGGTGCCCGCAGGCTGCGGAGTGGCGCACCACTACCGCTTCTTGGTCAAGCAGTTCGATCGCCGCGACCGGATCGTCGGGCAGAAGTGGATCGTCTACCCGCTGGAGGATGCCGACGGCACCACCGAGCGCGAGTTTGCGATCGGCGACTTGGGCGCCCTCTGACCCGCGCGACCGGTCCCTGCGCAGGGCTCGGACGACGCGAGCGATTGGCCGGACTCCAGAGCGGTGATACCATCCACCCGCGGGAAGAACGCGCCCGCGGGTCCCGGCAGCCGTGCCAGGAGCCCGAGGCCGCCGCCAGCGAGACCGATGCGACTCGAAGACTGGGGATGGGACCAGCAATGGGCCGGCGCCCTCGCCGACCCGGAGAACGATCTCCGCCGACTCGCCAGAGTGGTCGGCCAGGATCGCGATCGCTGGAGCGTCCAGTCGAGCGCCGGACCCGCGATCGCGCGGCTGGCGTCCGCGAAGCGCCTCGACATCTACCCGGTGGTCGGTGACTGGGTCCTGACCGACCCCGGACCGTCCGAGTCGGATCCCCTCTCGATCCGGGCCGTGCTCCCCCGCCGGTCGGCCTTCGTGCGAGCCGCGCCGCTCACCGGCCTGGCCGAGCAGGTGCTCGCCGCCAACGTCGACCTCGCCTGGATCGTCCACGGGCTCGACCGTCCCCTCAATCCTCGCGCGCTCGAGCGCTACCTGGCGGTCGCCTGGGAGAGTGGAGCGACCCCCGAGCTGGTGCTCACCAAGGCCGACCTCGCCCCGGACGAAGCCGCGGCCGTCGCCGAGGCTCGGCGGGTGGCGATCGGCGTGACGCTCCACGTCGTGAGCGCCACCGACGCCGCGCGGGTGGACTCTCTCCGATCGACCCTCGCGCCCGGCGCGACCGTCGCCTTGCTCGGTCCCTCGGGAGCCGGCAAGTCGACCCTGGTGAACGCGCTGGGCGAGGCCGACCTGGCCGCGACCGGATCGGTGCGGAGCGGCGACCACAAAGGCCGCCACACGACGGTGCGCCGGCAGCTCTACCAGATTCGTGGCGGGGCGCTGCTGCTCGACACGCCGGGGATTCGCGAGCTTCGGGTTTGGGACCTCGAGGAAGGACTGCCCCAGGCCTTTCCGGAGATCGACGCGCTCGCCGCCGAGTGCCGCTTTCGCGACTGCTCCCATCAGGCCGAGCCGGGGTGCGCCGTGCGGGCAGCGGTCGAGGAGGGGCGACTGGACCCGGCTCGGCTGGAGAGTCTCCTCAAGCTCAAAGCCGAGGCCGACTACCAGAAGCGGAAGACGGACCCCTTGGCCCGGGCCGCGGCGCTCTCCGGAGTTCAAGGCGATCATGGGCTCCCTCCGACGCCACCACCCCAAGTACAAGCGGGACTGAACGGCGCTCGACCGGTAGCGGGGTGCTCCCCGGCTGTTCTTCACCACGCGCAATGTGAGATGCCGGGAGGCCGAACCGGGTCTCGCGGGTGGTCCGGACATCGGCGACGAGGAGACTGTGATGAAGCGCAACGCCCACGCGAAGTGGAGTGGCGATCTCCGCCAGGGCAAGGGCTCGATCCGGCTCGGGAGCGGAGCCTTCGAGGGCCTTATTCGTTCACCACTCGCTTCGAGGAGCGCCCGGCACCAACCCGGAGGAGCTGCTCGGCGCGGCGCACGCCGGCTGCTTCACCATGGCGCTCTCGCTCGGGCTCACCCAAGCGGGCCATCCCCCGACTCACTGGAGACGACCGCCGTCGTTCATCTCGAGAAGCAGGATCAGGGCTTCAGCATCACCGCATCGATCTCACCACCCGCGGGCGGGCGTCCGGCCTGAGCGAGGCCGACTTCCAGCGCCTCGCCGAGGACGCCAAGGCCAACTGCATCGTCTCTCGGGCCTTGTCGGTGCCGATGACGCTCGACGCCAAGCTCACCTCGAGCTGACCGCGGGCCCGCGAGCGGCCTGACGGACAGAGCTGCTCGCCCAGCACGAGCTGGGGGAGCGGCTCCTGGGGCCGAAGCGGTCGCCCCCTCAGCCGGCCACGGCCGCGCCCGAGAGGTAGGGCGCCGCGTAGCAGCGACCGGCGTCCGCCATCATCTGAGCGCCGCGTGTGATCGCGGCCGTCGATCGGTCGAAGGCGTCGAGCGCCGACTGGCTTCGATGATAGACGGCGCTGATCGTCGCCCAGTGCGCGGCGTCGGGCAGCCACTTGAGAATCGACTGCAGGTAGGCCTTGTAGTTCCCCGCCTCCACGTAGGTGGTAGTGCCTGGATCGCTGCGCTGGCTGAACTGGAGCATTTCGCCGGCCCGATCGTACGAGCGCTGCAGCAGGTCACGGGCATTGGTCGCCGCCACCTTGTATCGACCGTTCGATCCGTTGGCCCGCGCGTCGGCTTGCGCGGCCTGGAGCGCCTGGCCCAGCTGGCTCCGGTAGCCGTTGAGCGCGGCTTGGGTGAAGGTCGCACACGGATCCGCAACCGCGTCGGACTCGGCGGGGCTTCCCGTGGTGAATCCGAGCAGGGCCGTGAGGGCGACCGGCACGAGCGAGTAGCGAACGATGGATCGCATGAAGCCTCCTCGGCGAGTGACGCCGGTGACGGCTGCCGGAACGTCCGGGACGATCCGGCGGGCCGGTGAGATTCATGGACCTGAACGAATTCGGACCAGAAACCCCGACAGCGGCGTCATCGGCTCGCGTCGATCGCCGAGGTCGGCGGCACGGCCAACCCGGCCGCGGCGACCGTCTCCTCGCACTCCGCCCGATGGATCGCCACCAGCTGGCTCTTCGGCAATCGCTCGACCACGCCGCCCAGGAGCGCCACCGCCTCGCGTCGCTGCCCGAGCTCGAGCAAGGCCCGCCCCAGCCGGCAGTCGGCCATCAGCACGGGTGCGCTGGCGACCGGCAATCGGCCCGCGAAGATGGCGGCCGCCTCCGCCGCCGAGCGGGCGGCGGCGCGGTATTCGCCGGCCCGGAGCTCGATCTCGGTTCGACTGAGCAGCGTGATCCCGATCCGCGGCGACCCGGGCACGACCGCTCGATAGATGGCCTCGGCTCGCTGGGTGAGCTCGACCGCCTCCCGATACCGGCCTTGGCGAAGGATGTAGGCCGCGAGGTTCTGGAACGCGTCGGCCACTCGCGAATGTCCCTCTCCGCCATGACGGCGGATGGCGGCGGCCAGCACGTCCCGTCCGAGCCGCTCCGCGCCGGCGTTGTCGCCGGCGTTGCCGAGCAGCACGGCGTAGTTGTTCCGGACGCTGATCGTGTTGGCGTCGTCCGGACCGAGCGTGGCGTCGAGCAGCACGAGCGTGGTATCGAACAGCCGCCGCGCCTCGCTCACCTGGCCCCGCAGGCCGAGGGTCTGGGCCAGGCTGTGGAGCGTCACCGCCAGCGTGGCGCCCCCGACGCCACGCCGGCGCAGGATCTCCGCGGATTCGCGCGCGGCCGCCTCCGAACGCTCGAGATGATCGTTGCTGCGGTAGATGTCCGCGGCGAGCTGGAGCAGCGCGGCCAGAGTGCCGCCCCCGCTCGAGCGAACCACCGCCACCGCCCGCTCGGCCAGCCGCTCTGCGCTGTCCCGGGTGCCGGTCAGCGACTGCAGCTCGGCCAGCTGCAGGAGCACGCTGCCCAGCCGATCGCCGTCGGCGGGTCGGCGGGCCTCCTCGAGCGCCAACCGACGCTCGAGCACCGTGTGGGCCGTGTCCAGCCGGTCCTGCTGGCTGAGCGCGTCGGCCAGGTGTCGGAGCGCCTCGGAGATCGCGGCGCTGGAGTCGTCCCCGGCCGCCTCCCGCGTCGCGACGGCTTCCCTGAGGAGCGACTCCGCCTCGCCCGGGCGGTCGAGCCCCATCATCACCCGTCCGATCGTCGCCAGCAGGGCGGATCGCAGCTCGGGCTGGTCGGCGAGCTCGGTCCGCACCCGGGTCGTGCTGAGCTCGAGCGCGTCGACCACGCTGATGTTCTTGCCTCGCTCCGGATCCGCCGGCCGCCAGGGATCGGGGCTGCCGAGCACGTCGACCAGGAAGTCCTGCGTCTCCTGCGCGCGGATCGTCGCCTCCCGAGCGAGATCGCGCTCCCGCTCGAGCCGCCGATTCTGAGTCGCCAGCGTCGCGATGAAGCCGGTCACGAGGAGCACCACCACGGCCACCGCCGGCAGCAGCGCCGGATTCCGGCGCGCGAGCTTCCTGAGCCGATAGCCCGTCGACTCGGGGTGAGCCCGCACCGGCTGTCCTTTGAGGAACCGGCGCACGTCGGCGGCCAGCTCGTCGACCGACGGATAGCGCTCCGGCGGCTCGCGGCGGACGGCCATGGCGACGATCAGGTCCAGGTCGCCACCGAGAGCGCCGGCGAGTTTCTGGGGCACGGTCCGGCGCGCCGAGGCCCGCTCCGCCGGTGGCGGCGAGCCGGTCACCTCGCGGGTGGCGAGCCGGCTCGGGCGGGTCGAGAGCAAGGGCCGCTCCCGATCCGGATCGAGCCGCGGACGAATCCCCGTGAGGAGCTCTCGCAGCAGCAACCCGAGCTGGTAGACGTCGGATGCGGTCGTGATCGGCAGACCCGAGAGCTGCTCGGGGCTGGCGTAGTCCGGCGTCAGGGCCCAGACCCCGCCCGCGGTGCGCTCGGCGTCGCCGCCGAGCAGCTTCGCGATCCCGAAATCGAGCAGGGAGACCCGGCCGTCCCCGTCGACGAGCACGTTGGACGGCTTGATGTCCCGGTGCACCACCAACTGCCGGTGGGCCGCCGAGACGGCCTCCGCCACCTGGAGGAAGAGGTCGAGCCGCTCCGAGACGCCGAGCCGAAGACGGTCGGCGTGATCCGTGATCCGCTCGCCCTCGACCAGCTCCATGACGAGGTATGGCCGGCCGTCCTCGAGCGACCCGCCGTCGAGCAGCTGGGCGATGTTCGGATGACGGAGCGTGGAGAGGATCTGACGCTCGTCGAGGAAGCGTCGGACCACGTCCTCGGTGTCCAGACCCCGGCGGAGGACCTTGAGGGCCACCTGGCTCGAGTAGACCCCGTCCGACCGGACCCCCTCGTACACCGTGGCCATCCCACCGCGACCGACCCGTCGGGTGATCCGATAGCGGTCGACCACGCGGCCCGGCTCGAGATCCTCGAGCGGGCCCCGCGATCCACCATCGAGCTGGAAGGCGTCGGCCACCAGTCCGGCGGCCGGCGCGCTCAGGCCGCCGCCCGCTTCGTCGACCCTGTCGAGCAGGCGTCGCACCAACGCCGCGAGCTCGCCGTCCTCACGGGCCAGACGGGCAAGCTCCTCGTTTCGCCGCTCGGCCGGCGCCTCCAGAAGCTAGGTGAGCAGCCGATCGGCGTCGTGCCACCGGCTCAAAAGCAGCTCGGAGGCTTCGCTCATTTGGCCCTCCCGTACCACTCTTGAACGGATTCCGTCGCCAGAATCCGCCACGGGGCGGGAGACGCCCGAGCTCGGTCAGAGCCGCTCGACCAGCATCTTGAGCTGGGTGAGCCGCTCCTGCAGTCGGGAGCGGCCGCCCTCCTGGTCCACCAGCTCCTGGTGGTGGGGCGGCAGGAACTCGCGGTCGGTGCACTCGAGCACCGCGGCCACCTCCTGCAGCTCCTTCTCGAGCCCCTGGGTCGACGGAAGGAACTGCGAGAGCACCTTGGCCAGCGCCTCGCTGGTGACGCCGTCGGCCCCCGCGAGGAGCGAGTCGCGCCAGGCCCGGCCCACGATGCCCTCGACGTCGGCGCCCGAAAGCTTGCCGACCTGGTGAATCGGCGGGATCGCCTCGGGCGCGAGCTTGGTCCCGAGCTTCCGCGCCATCGCCACGAAGAGCGCCTTGAGCTCGGCCTCGTCGTGCGGATAGAAGAGCGGGATGTGCACCTCGGCCCTGCCCTGGCGCTTCAGGTCGATCGGCAGCAGATCGGGGCGCGCGGTGAGCAGCATCCAGAGGATCTTGCCCCGATAGCGGGTGTCGCCCATCTGGGTGGCGATCATCCCGAATACCCGGCTCGAGGTGCCCGAGTCGCCTTCCTGCTCCCGGTCGCCGAGGGCGGCGTCGGCCTCGTCGATCACCACCATCACCGGGCCCATCGCCCGGAGCACCGAGAGCACCCGCTCGAGATTGCCCTCGGTCTCGCCCACGTACTTGGAGCGGAAGTTCTTGAGGACGACGCAGGGCGCCCCGATCTCGCCGGCCGCGCACTGGGCCAGAAAGGTCTTGCCCGTGCCGACCGGGCCGCAGATCAGATAGCCCATCGGCAGCGACTCGAGCGCGCCGCGGCCGAGCAGCGTGGCGTCTTCGCGGAGCCGCCGCTTCGCGGCCTCGTGCCCGATCACGATGTCGAGCTTCCACTTCGGCTCCACGAACTCGAGCAGACCCTGACAGTGCCGCTCGATCAGCCGCTTCTTGAGGTCCCGGAAGTCCTGGGCGTCGAGCCGGTCGCCGTTCTCGCGCGAAGTCTGGATCATCACCCCGAGGTCGGCCAGCGTGATGCCCGCGGTGAGCCGGGCCAGCTCGTCGACCCCGTAGTCGGAGAACGACTCGATCGCCGTGTCGCCCACCACCGCGCGGACGTAGTTGGCCCGCTCGGCCTCCTCGGGCAAGGTGACCTCGAGCGTGGCGACGTGCGGGTTCCCGGTGAGCCGCTGGCTCAGGTCGGCCAGCCGCTCGTCGATCAGGACGAACGCCATGTTCATCCGCTTGACGTGCGGGCTCGAGGCCCAGTTGAGCAGGGTCACCAGCAGCGCCGAGGTCTGGACGCTCACCCGGCCCGGCTCGCCGCCCGGAAAGAGATAGGAGGCGTGGTCGACGATCAGCGCGAAGCTCTTCTGGCGGTCCGGCGGCGCGACGATGGTGCTCCGGACGTAGTTGTCGAGCAGCGCGAGGATGAACCCGGGATCGTTCTTGAGGCTCGAGAACCCGGGGAACTCCTTGTTCGCCAGGGTCACCATGTCGCGGAGCCGGGCTTCGTCGCTCCCGGCGAAGACCCGGAGCCCGCGCCCGAGGTCGTAGTGGAACACCAGGTCGAAGCGGCCGAACATCTGCTCCGCCAGGAACCCAGCCACCGAGCCGTGCGCGGGCGCGGGGCCCGGCCCGAGCGGAATGAAGTCGTAGGTGTTCCCGTGGAGCGCGAAGACCGCCGTGCTCCCCGAGCCGTTGAGCTCGCCCATCCGGCGGGCCCACGGCGGAAACCACTCGGGCAGCTTGAGCGGGGCGCTCATCGCCCAGCTCCGGATCGGCGTCGGTCGAGGGTCATTGGAGGACCTTGCCCCAGTCGGCGTCGAGGATCGGCGGCGGCTCGGTCAGCTGGTCCGCCATCCCGGTGATCTGCTGCAGCTCGGCGATCGCGCTCTCGGTGCTCCGCATGCTGTCGGCGGCCGCGTCCACCTGGCTCGCGAGCAGGTCGGGATCCTGCCGGTTCACCATCATCTCGGTGATCGTCTGGATCTTGCTCTCGATCCGGTCGAGCTCCACCATCACGAACTGCGCGTTCTTGTCGGCCTTGCGGTAGTTGTCGAGCCGCAGATTGGCGAGCGCCACGCTGTCGGTGAGCGACGCGACCAGCCGCTCGTCGCTGGCCGTCTTGGCGCTCGCCAGCTGACCTTCGAGCGTACCCACCCGCTCGGCGAGCTCGGGCTCGGTCGTGCTCCGGAGAAAGCGGCGGAGCGAATCCTGCGACACCAGCAGCCGGAGAAAGACCCAGAGCAGCCGGTCGAGCGAGCCGCGCCTCAAGTCGTCGCCCGCGTCGGCCGCCGTCGGGCTCTTGCCCCGCGCCCCGGCCGCGAGCTTCTGCATCTCGAGACAGCGGAGCCGGAGCCGGTGGAAGCGCATCCGGGCATCGTTGGGCAGATTGGCCAGCATCTCGTCGAGCGCGCTCGTGGGAAGCTGGCTGCTGCTCCCGTCTTCTCGAGTCCGGGCATGCTCCTCGGCGTCGACCGCCGCGCGGAACCGCTCGATCGAGACCAGCCCGCCGAGGTACGCCATCTCGCCGGCCAGCACGATCGGGATCACCGCGTCCGGCCAGGGCGAGAGCGCCGCGGCCGCCAGCCCGCCGAAGAAGGCGAGCAGATTCCACGGCACCTTGAAGGCCTTGGCCAGGTACTTCCGGAGCCCGGCGGACCTCGGCATCTCAGCCCTCTCCCCGCCGCGCCGCCACCTCGGCTTCGAGCCGGGTGAGCGAGTCGCGCAGCTGGATCACGATGTCCATGAACGCCTCGTCGCGCTGCATCTCCTGCGCGGGACGATCGGGCGGCGGGACCGGAATCTCCTGGAGGATCGTGCCCGGCGAGGGCGAGAGCACGTAGACCCGGTCGCCCAGATAGACCGCCTCCTCGACCGAGTGGGTCACGAAGAAGACCGTGGCGCTCAAGTCGCGCCAGAGCCCCACCAGCATGTCCTGCATCGCGAACCGGGTCACCGGATCGAGCGCCCCGAAGGGCTCGTCCATCAGCACGATCCGCGGCCGGAGGATCAGCGACCGCGCGATCGCCACCCGCTGCCGCATCCCGCCCGAGAGCTCGTGAGGATACTTGGAGGCGTCCTTCTCGACGTCGAGCCCGACCCTGGCGATCCAGTCCCGCGCCCGGGTCTCGCGCTCGTCACCGTCCACGCCCCGGCACTCGAGCCCGAACCCGATGTTGTCGAGCACGGTCCGGTTGTCGAAGGCGGTGTAGTCCTGGAACACCATCCCGCGGTCGGCGCCCGGCCCCGTCACCGGCTGCCCGCCGACCAGCACCGCGCCAGCGGTCGGCGGATACTGCGGGCGGAGCCCGGCGATCAGCCGCAGGATGGTCGACTTGCCCGATCCCGACGGGCCCAGGATGCTCACGAACTCGCCGCGACCCGGATGGTCGAGCACCCGGAAGGTGACGTCCTTGATCGCGGTGATCCCGTTGCCGTAGGTCTTGGTGACCCGGTCGAACTGCACCACCGGTGGGGGCGGCTCGACCGGCGGCAGGGCCGCAGTCGCCGCGGGCACGGCCGCGGCTGAAGGGGTCGGCGCCTCGTCCGGTCGAGCCTCGGAGGACTCGCGCCCGTCGTCCGGGTGCATCACCCTTCCTTCCGGTACGGGAAGAGACCCCGCTGGAACCAGCCCAATGCCCGGTCGATCCCGTAGGCCAGCGCGCCGATCACCAGGAGGATCAGGATGATGTGCTCCGTGAGACCCCGCCGCTGGCTGGTGCTGAGCAGATAACCGAGCCCGTAACCCGCGTTGATCAGCTCGGCCAGCATGATGTAGCCGAAGGCCAGGCCGAACAGACTCCGGAGGCTGCCGTAGATCTCGGGCAGCGCCAGCGCGAGCAGCACCTTCCGGATCACCTGCGTCGGGCTCGCCCCCAGGGTCTGCGCCGTGTCGACGTAGCGGTCGGGGACGTTGACGATCGCCCGCACCGTGTCGGAGAAGACGAACGGCATGCAGGCGACGAAGATGAACATCACCTTCTGGGTCTCGCCGATCCCGAACCAGAGGATGGTGAGCGGGATCAGCGCCGCGATCGGGATGTTGCGCCCGAAGATCGCGAGCGGCGCGGCCGCCGCGTCGATCACCCGCCAGGACCCGGCCAGCACGCCGAGCGGCACGCCGACCAGCGCGGCGAGCCCGAACCCGAGCAGCACCCGCTTCAGGGTGGCCGCGATCGAAGGCAGCAGCGCCCGCTCCCGCACCAGCGTCCCGACGCTCCCGACCACCTCCATCGGGCTCGGCAGGATCACCGGCGAGATGATCCGCCGCTCCGGCACCTCACCCCAGGTGAGGGCCGCCCAGATCAACACCAGCACCACCACCGCGCCGAGCCCGACCGCCCGCCCCGTCCACGTCGACGGCGCCACCCTGAGCGCCCAGAGCGACCCCCTCGCCCGGCTCATCGCGCCGCGACCGCCACCCGCCTAACGCCTGGCCCGTGCGCTCCGGACTCGGGATCGCCAGAGGGGCGCCCTGGCCGGCCCCCTCGACGCTCCACCATGGCCGCCCTACCCGGGCGGCCAAGGCGCCCCGTCGGCGATCCCGAGTCCGGAGCGCCTGCCCAAGGCCTCATTGAGCCTCGGCGGGGTAGATCTTCACCTCGACCCGCCGGTTCTTGGCGTGATTCCCCGGATCGGAAGGATCCGCCGGCCGATCCCAGCCCACCCCGCTGGTGACCAGCTGATTCGGATCGAGACCGGGAAACTTCCGCACCAGCGCTTCCTTGACCGCGTTGGCCCGATTGAGCGAAAGCTCCTTGACCAGGGCCGGCGGCACCGTGCCCTGCATCGACGCGTCGGTGTGCCCTTCGATCACCACCCGCGCCGCGCCGTACTGGCCCGCCAGCTCCGCGATCTCCTCCACCACGAACGGCGTGTTGGGATCGTAGAGCTCCTCGGTGGTGCGGCCGTTCACCGTCTTCTCGATCTTCTTGTCGAGGTCCCACGAGTTCGGGAAGAAGTGGATCACCACCGTCTTGGTGAGGATCTCGTTGCTCTCGCCCTGGATCGCGGCCGCCGAGGTGGGCGCGAACTGGACCTGATACTCGTTCTTCTGGTTGGCGTACTTGGCCTCGTTGCCGAGCTTCTTGATGACGGAGAAGTCCATCACCTGGTCGAACGCCACCGGCTGGCCCACCGCGCCGATCCGCCGATAGAGGAAATAGGCGGTGTTCCAGATCCGCTCGAAGTTGGCCGGGTTGTTCTGGTTGAGGAAGAACTCCTTGTTCTCGGCGTAGTTGGTCGAGTGGGCGTCGCCCAGCATGCTGAGCGCGTCGGTCTCGGGAATCGAGTAGCCCACCGCCATCAGCTTGGCCGCCTCCTGCTTGGCCGCCTGCTCCTTCAGGGCCTCCATCGCGTCGAAGATCCCGCGCACCAGGCCCTCGATCACGTCCGGATGGTCCTTCGCGAAGTCGGCCCGCGAGAACCAGACGTCGGCGATCAGCTTGTTGGCCGTCGCCGTGGTCACCAGCATCCGGTTGCCGCGCACCTCGGACAGGTTGTAGATGTCCGGCGCCCAGCTCACCGCCGCCGAGAGCGACTTGTCGGCGTTGAACGCCGCCGCGGCCTGGAACGCGTCCTGGGTGTACTTGAAGGTGACGTCGCCGGGCTGGAGCCCCCCGTTGATCAGCGCGTTCAGGACGAAGAACTGCGAGGGCGAGTTCTGCGCCAGGACGATGGTCTTGCCGCGGAGATCCGCCACCGAGCGGATGTTCTCCCGCACCACGATCCCGTCGCCGCCGTTCGAGAAATCGACCTGCTGGAAGACCCGCGGCATGGTGCGCGAGTCGCGCTGGAGCCCCTCCAGGAAGAGCGGCAGCATGTCCAGCGTGGCCCAGCCGATGTGGAGGTCGCCGGCGGCGTAGGCGTCGCGCATCGCCACCGGATCGTCGATCAGCACCAGCTCGACCTTGAAGTCCTGCCCGCCCGGCGTCTTCCAGGCCTTGCCGGCCTTGAAGCCGCCGTTGGCGTAGATCACCGGCGCCCAGCCCGCCCAGACGTTGAGCGCCATCCGGACGGTGCGGGCCTGCATCGGCTTGTAGTTCGAGACCCCGGTCACCTCCGGGAGCCGCTGCGCCGGGACGTAGCTGTACTCCTTGACCGTCGTGATCCCCGGGCGTCCGCCGCCTCGGCGCCGGCCAGGTCGTCGGGCGAGATGTCGCCGCCGCCGCCCACCACCCGATCGAGCGCCCCGAAGCGCCAGAGTCCGAGCGCCACCAGCGCGATGACCACCAGGAAGACTGCACCGAAGAATGCCGGCCGCGGCTTACCGTTCGACATCGATCATCTCCTCGCGCGTCAGTTCTGCTCGGTCTCGGTCGGGCGCTCGGTCACGGCCGGGCCCAGGTTCTTCGCGGTGTCCGCGAGCGGCGTCGTCTCGGGCGCCCGGAGGCCCAGCTCGACCTCGTAGCGGCGGAGCGCGTCCTCCGCCATCGCCGACTCCATCCGCTCCTCGGCCTCGATCTCGGCGATCCCGCGCGACGAGAGATCGGCCGAGACCCGCACCTTGCCGCGGTTCTCGTCGATCTTCCGCTGGATCACGTCCTCGATCTGACCGAAGTCGGTGGTGACGTTGAACTCGAGCGCCTCCGCCAGCTTCGCGATCTCCGCCTCGGCGGAGCTCATCTTGAGCTCGGCGTCGTACTTCTGGATCTTCTCGCGCACGGCCAGCAGGTTCTTGTGGGCGTGCTGGATCTTCTTGAGGTTGTTCTCGTACGCCGTCTCGTGCATCTGGAGCTGCTCCTGGTTCTGAGCCAGCTCCGCCTTCGCCTTCTCCATCTCGAGCGCGAACCGTGAGGCCGTGGCCCGATCGCCGGCCTTGAGATAGGCCTTGATCTGGGCCTCCAGCTTGGCCACGTGACTGCTGTTGGCCTTGACCTGGCGGCTCACCCGCTCGACCAGCCCCCGATACATCTCCAGGCCCTTGCGGCCCTCCTGGAGCTGCTCGACCGATTTGTCGTACTCGTAGCGCATCTGGGCGATCGGGTCCTTCTCCCAGAAGAAGTTGGCCAGCTTGTTGAGCTGAGCCCGGAAGGCCTGGAAGAACTTCTGGAGGATCATGACGGGTGCTCCTCCGCGCGTGGAATTGCTTGTCGAGGCAAGAGTTGCGGAACGTGGCCGAAATGTAGTAGATCGCGGAGGAGGGGCCAGCCACGGGCCCCTCGGGCGCCGTCGGCGCTGAACCCGCGGTGGAAAGGGCCTCGTAGGGACGACACATGGCTTGCTCGGAACGACACCCTCTCGCCACCCGCCGGGTCGGCGCGATCTGTGCCCTCGCCGTCGCCCTCGTCGCCTGCGGCGGGCCCGAGCCCGGGCCGAACCCGCCCCCGCCGCCTCCCGTCACCATCCCGATCACCGGCCAGGCCGTGCCGGAGCTCTCGGCGATGGACAACGCGATCAGCGACTTGATCCGCACCTGGCGGATTCCCGGCGCGGCCGTGGCCGTGACCTACCAGGAGCGGCTGGTCTACGCCCGCGGCTTCGGCTACGCCGATACCCTGGCCAAGCGCCAGGTCCAGCCCGACGCGCTCTTCCGGATCGCCTCCGTGTCCAAGCCGATCACCGCCGTGACGGTGCTCCGTCTGGTCGAGGAGGGCAAACTGGACCTCGACGCCAAGGCCTTCGATCTGATCCCCGACCTGCTGGCCCCCGCCGGCACCACCGAGGACTCGCGACTCGACGAGATCACCGTCCGCCAGCTGCTCTGGCACGTCGGGGGCTGGGATCGGGATCGGAGCGGCGACCCGGTCTTCCAGAACGCCCAGATCGCGCTGAGCCTCGGCGTGGGCCGACCCGCGAGCGCCGAGGACGTGATCCGCTACATGCGCGGCCGGCCGCTCGACTTCGCCCCTGGGAGCCGCTACGTCTACTCCAACTTCGGCTACATGGTGCTCGGGCGGATCATCGAGCGGATCACCGGCCAGAGCTACGAGAGCTACGTGCGCGGCAGCACCCTCGCGGCCGCCGGAGTCACCCGGATGCAGGTCGGCCACTCGCGCGCCAGCGAGCGGGCCCAGGGCGAGGTCACCTACTACGACCTCAACACCGGGCCCTCGGTCTATCCGGACGGCGGCATGGTGCCCGCGCCGGACGGCGCCTTCTACATCGAGTCGATGGACTCCCACGGCGGCTGGATCGCCTCGGCCGTCGACTTGGTCAAGTTCGTGACCGGGGTCGACGGCCGAGACGTGCGGCCGGACCTGATTCCGGGCGCGCTCCTCCTCCCGATGCTCTCCGCGCCTCCGGGCGGAATCTGGACCGGCGCGGTGCACTACGGACTCGGCTGGCTGGTGCGACCCGACCCGGGCAACTGGTGGCACAACGGGTCGCTCCCCGGCACGGCCTCGTTCGTGGCCCGCTACGCCAACGGCGTCACCGTGGCGGCCGTCTTCAACGCCCGCGCGATGACGCCGTCCTCGGCCTTCGAGAGCCAAGTCGACCCGACCCTGGGCAGCGCGCTCGGCGCCGTGAGTAGCTGGCCGGCTCACGACCTCTTCAGCCAGTTCCCCTAGACCCGTCCAGCCCCTGCACTGGCGGCGCGATCCCTCGGCTGCCGGATCCGGATCCGGGACACTCGCTCGACAACACTCAGCGCCAGGTCAGCGCGACGAACGGGACCGTGTCGAACCGCTGATACCGGGTCTCGGACGCGCCCCCGGTCTCGACCGCGCGGTAGCCGACCACGTAGTGGCTGAGGCCGCCCCGGATCCGGAATCGGCCACCCACCCGAAGCGACACGAAGAGCTCGGAGTTGAGCGAGCCCCGATCGGCGTTGCCGTAACGGAAGAGGGAGCCGCGGGCCGGCTCGAGACGCGCCGAGCCGATTCCCCGCTCCGGACCGACCGCGATGCCGGCCAGGTCGAGATTGGCGCCGAGCGCGAGCGGACCCGCCAGGGCCAGGTCGCCCCCGATCATCAGATTGAGACCCCAGACACGCGGAGCGAGCTCGACGGTGGCCGGGAGCGCCGACGTGACGGAGCCGCGATTGTGGAAGGTGCCCGGGTCGCCACCGTAGCGGGTCAGGCGGAGGCCCGCTCGAAGGGACAGGGGGCCAGGGTCGAGCACCCGCCATTCCCCGCTCAGGGCAAAGCGTCCTCGGAGTCCAAGCGAGGCGTCGGCGGAGACCGACTGGGCCGCGAGCGCACCGGCCGGCGCGGCCATCCCTCCGATCAGCATGAGCCAGCCGGCTTTCATCTCACCCCCGGTTCCGATAGCGCCCAAAGGGCCGGCCAACGGCCGACCCCTTGGGATAACGACGCAAGCAACCGATCGGATCGCGCGATCTGTGGCTGCTGGCGACGGAGGTGGCGCTCGGTCTGGTACCGGGCGGGACCGGCAACACACGCGACGGACCGGACCGGCAGGAGCCGGAACGCGGGCGAAACCGGCGCGGTCCGCTGCGCCAATCGCCCGCGCCCCGACCCGGGCTCAGGCCGCCTTGGCCGCGAGCGCCCGGTCCACCGAGGCCGCGCCCCCGCCCTTGATCACCAGGTAGAGCGCCATCGCGCCGGCGAGCAGGTGGTACTCGAAGCCCTCGCCCTGCTGATTGCCGTACCAGTTCATGAAGAAGCCGTTGGGCAGATGCACCATCACGGCGGCCACGACCATGTTGGCGAGCACTCCGAAGGCCGCGATCCTGGTGAGGAACCCGCTCACCAGGCCGAGCCCGCCGGCGAACTCCGCGGCGATCGCGAGAAAGGCGAACAGCGCGGGAATGCCCATCTGCCCGGTGAAGAAGTCCATGGTCCCGCCGAAGCCGGCCCCGCCGAACCAGCCCAGCGCCTTCTGCGCGCCGTGGGGCAGGATGACGAGCCCGAGCACCAGCCGGATCAGGAGCGTCCCGGGATCGCGGTCGGTACGGAGGACCCTGGCCAGGATCCCGGGCAGACCCGCCCGACCGGCGAGCTGTCTTCCGTCCTGCTGCAGGCCGGCCCGCCGGCCCGTGACGTTGGGGATGGTGGTGGTGGAGCTCATGACGACCTCTCTGATTGATGGTTGACCTGTTATTGTTTGACTAATCAAGCAATTTCACAAACGAATGAAGTCGGCCGGGTCACCCGAGGTTCCGTCCGACGTCCGCCCGGACCCGATCCAGCAGCTTCACCAGCTGGCCCCGCTCTTTGACGGTCAGAGAGGCCATCAGGGTGTCGTCCGCCTCGTCCACGACGGGGTCGAGCCGGGTCAGGAGAGCCAGCCCCTTCTCCGTGATCCGACAGGTCACCTGCCGGCGGTCGGTCGGGCAGCGCTCCCGTGAGACCAGCCGCTTCGCCTCCAGCCGGTCGATCAGCCGGGTGATGCCCGGCGCCTGCTCGATCATCCGGGTGGTGATCTCGAGCGTCGGCAGCCCCTCCGGACCCGCACCCCGCAGGATCCGGAGCACGTTGTACTGCTGGGCCGTGATCCCCTCCGGATCGAGGATCCTGGTGGTGTAGCGGTGGAGCATGTCGGTGGTCTTCATCAGCCCAACCAGGGCCTCCTGCCCCACCGACCGGAAGGGCCGGGTCTGCTTGATCTCCCGCTGGAGTCGGCTGGCTGGTGACATGCCGTGATATCTACATCGAATTACTTGACTAGTCAAGTATCGTCGAGGACACCTGGGGCGCTGTGCCAGGCCGGAGGTCGCCACCCCCGCCGGCGTCGCGCGAGGCGACGGCCGACTACTGCTGAGGGTGTCGACCCTACTATCGTGTCTGACTACGGGTTGGCGAGCCGTGCCTGGACCGACCCACGCGCCTCGAAGGACGGAGATGAGATGCCAAAGGCAGACACCCGACTGTGGCACCTCGCCAGCGGCCTCACGGCCCTCCTGGCGGCGACGGCGACCGGATGTGTGGAGGATGAGCCGTTCATTCCGGGTGGGCAGCCACCGCCGCCCGGCGGTCCCGTGGCCGTCGAGGTGGCCGCGACCGACGACCTGACCTTCGTGTCGGCCGACGTCACCATCCGGGTCGGAGATCGGGTTCGCTGGACCAACACCGGCACCTTGATCCATACGGTCACCTTCGACCCCGCCCTGGCCGCCGATCCCGCCAACGTCCAGCTGCCAGACGGCGTCGCGCCGTTCACGACGCAGCTCGGCGCGGGCGAGGGATATGGGCACAACTTCACGACGGCCGGGCAGTACAAGTACGTCTGCCACGTGCACGAGCAGGCCGGGATGAAGGGAACGGTCACCGTGACTCCGTAGGCCGCCAGGCACCGGCCGCCCGGACCGCACAGGAACCGAGCCACGCCATCGTCGCTGACACCACCGCCTGAAATGGCCGAAAAGAGAGCGGGCCCGGCAGAAGCCGGGCCCGCTCCACGACCACCCGAGCCAACCGGGCTCAGATGTTCGGGTTGTTGGTTCGCTCCACGTCGGGCAGCGGCAGGCACCGCAGGTCCGCGTAGGTGCCGCCCTTGCCGGGATACGGCGTCCCCGCCGCCGGATTGAGCGGCAGGTTGAACCGGTTGGTGTCCCAGAAACGATGCCCCTCGAGGAACAGCTCGCGGGAACGCTCGCTGATCAAGAGGGTCTGCAAGGTGGCGGCGTCGGTCGGGCCGGTGTAGGGCGCGAGTCCGGGATACGCCGCCCGGGCGTTGTTGATGGCCGTCACCGCGGCGCCCGTGTTGCCCGCCGCCAGCTCCGCCTCGGCGACGATCAGCTGCGCCTCGCCATACCGCGCGAGCGGAATGGGGGTGGTCAGGTCGGTGTACTTGTCGATCAGCCACACCGTGTTGACCGCGTCGGCGCCGCGCTGCCCGGAGTTGGTGACCAGCACCCGCGGGTCGTTCAGATTGCGGAAGTCCACCGCCACGCTGTAGAGCAGGCTCAGACGGTTGCGCTGGACGATGTTGTTCCGGGCGTACGACGAGGCCGAGCTGTAGGGCATGTTGTACACGAACCCGGCCGGGACCTGCGCCGCGTCCGCCTTGGCCTCCGCGTACTTCGCGGTGTTCACCGCCTGGCCCGGCAAGCGGGCCAGACCCTGGCGAGCCCGGGCGCGGCCGAGCAGCGCCGCGTTGGCGATGTTGGTCTGCCCGGCGCCCTGGGCCGCGGTGATCGCCGCGCCGAAGGACGCCTCCGCCAAGGCGAAGAAGTCGCCCGGGAAGAGCTCGGGGCCCAGGTTCTCGGCCGCCGAGCAGTACGACTCGGCGATCAGCACCCGGCTGTAGCCGAGCAGCAGGTTGGCCTCGGCGAGCAGGGCGCCGCGGTTGGTGACCTCGGCGTCGGTGAAGCCGCCAATCGTGGTCGCGGCGTCCTCGGCCGAGAACCGGGCGGTCTGCAGGGGCGTGTAGGTGCCGAAGATCTGCCCGGCGTCACATGCGGAGGTGGCATAGGCGCCGGCGCCACTCCAGTCCCGGCGATCCCAGTCCCACGCGGCCGCGGCGAGCTGGGTGTCCTCCATCTCGTCGGTCAGGAGCGCCGTGCCCGTGATGTGCGCCTGATAGGCGCACCCGAACGCGGCCCGCGCGCCGGCCACGAGCAGCGCGGCGTTGGCGGGTGACGAGAGGTTGTCGGCCAACACACGGCTCGGAGCCTTGGCCTCGAGCAGCGAGTCGCAGGCGACGAGGGTGGCCGCCGGGGCCGCGACGATCGCGGCCCGGATCACTGCCTGTCGAATCAGAAACGATGCCTTTCGCATCAGTCGGATCTCCTTGGTCGCCGCGGCGTCAGAAGGTGATGTTGAGCGTGGCCATGAAGCTGGCCAGCTGCGGCGTGTTGTCCTGCTCGAGCCGGGTGAACAGCTGGGTCGCGAAATACGCCTCCGGATCCAGGCCGGTCCAGTTGGTCCAGGTGTGGAGGTTCCGGGCCGACAGGGTCAGCGTGGCGGCGCTGCCGCCGACGTACCGCGCGATGTGCTGCGGGAACGCGTAGCTCGCGGACAGCTCGCGGAGCTTGGCGAAGCTCGCGTCGTTGATCACCCAGCTCTGCATGATGTTGTTGCTCTGGAGCTCCGCGATCATGAGCGGATCGTAGTTCTGCGGATTGAAGTTCTCGTCGCAGCGCAGGAAGACCTGGCACAGCGCCCGCAGGTTGTTGTCGAAGTGCCGGTTGCCGAGCTTGAAGTCGACCAGGCCGTAGAGGCGGAGCCGGCCCCACAGGGTGACCGTCGGCGAGAACGAGCCTTCCCAGGTCGGATCCCAGACGCCGAGGTAGACGCCGGGCGCCGAGCTGCAGGCGGCGGTGGTGCCACCGTTGCCGTCGTCGCAGAGGACGTTGATGGCCTGCCCGGCCGAGTTGAGCTCGGCCGAGACCGCCTTGCGGCGGAAGATGGCGTCGACCGGGTAGCCGACCTTGGGCCCGAAGGTACCGAGCTCTTCGACGCCTTCGCCGAGATCGAGGACCTTGTTCTTGTTGTGGGAGAGGTTGAAGTCGCCCCGAACCGTCAGGTTCCGGCTGTTGATCGGCGTGGCGGAGAGCTGGAGCTCGATGCCGACGTTCCGGATCGCGCCGATGTTGACGAACTGATTCCCGGCGAAGCCGGTCGACGGCGCGAGCGGCTGCAGCAGGATCGCGTCACGGGTCTTCTGGTAGTAGAAGTTGAAGTCCACCGCCAGCAGGTCGTCGAAGAGACCACCCTCGAAGCCCATCTCGAGCTCGGTGCTGCGCTCCGGGGCGAGATCCGGGTTGCCGACGAACTGCGGAATCACCGCCGGCCCACCGTCGCCGCCGGTCACCGGCTGATAGCTCCGGAGCGCCGCGAAGCTCTCGGGCTGCTGGCCCGACTGGCCGTACGCGGCCCGCAGCTTGAGCGCGCTGATGGTGCCGGTCTGGCCTTCGGCCACCACGTACGAGGCGCTCACCTTCGGATAGGTGACGAAGTCGAAGTCCTCACCGAAGGCGCTGTTGTTGTCGATCCGCACCGCGCCGGTCAGGTAGAGCTTGTCGTTGATCGCGAACTGCTGCTGCGCGAAGACGCCGACCGTGCTGTTCTCGACGTAGTCGTCGAACCCGAAGGTCTGCGCCGTCGCCGCGATGGTCTCGAGGTCGGGAGCCGGGAACTGCTCGCCCTGCGCCCAGACCAGGTCGGACCGGCGGCGGTAGTACTGCGCACCGACCGTCGAGGTCGAGCCCAGCTTGTCGCTCAGCTTGACGTTGACGTTGGCGTTGTAGTCGAAGGTCAGATACGACAGGGTTCGCCGCTGATCGTACTTGAGGCCGAGCCGGCCGATGCCCGGGTTGAACTGAATCCACTCGGGCGGCAGGTACCGATTGAGCTGCTGGGTGCCTTCATCCGTCTGATCCTGCCCGACCGTCAGCCGATGGCTGAGCCAGCTCGTGGGCCGGTGGTTGACGGTGATGCTGGCGGTGAACCGGTTGACCAACTGGCTGGCCTGGCGGAAGCCCCACTGGTACTCGGGCGGGCCGAACAGGAAGCCGCGGTTCGGAGTGTTGACGATCGCCGGGTCGCCGAAGATGGTCGAGAACCAGATGCCGCCCGAGCCGGCCTCGAAGGCCTGGTTGGTCCGACTCTTGACGAAGCCGAAGCTGCCCTGGATGTCGTACTTCTCGTCCGGCGTGATCGACAGATTCACGTTGCCCGTGAAGCGCCGCTGATCGTTGCTGGGCTCGATCCCGTTGTCGTCGTCGTAGGTGGCGCCGGCGAAGTAGCGGAACGCGCCGGTGCCGCCGCTGATGTTGAGACCGTAGCCCATGCCGAAGCCGTTGGTGAACAGCGGTCGGTCGACCTGGCCCTGCTTGTACAGCTCCTCTTCCTGCTTGACCGGGTTCCACGACACCAGCTGCCCGTTCACCATGTTCACGGGCTCGCGGATCCGGCCCTCGGGATTCATGAACCAGCTGGTGCCCTGGCGGATCGACGCGGCGATCTTGGGCTTCTCCGAGGCCTGACCCCGCTTGGTGAAGATCTGGACCACCCCGTTGGCCGCCTCGGTGCCGTAGAGCGTCGAGGCCGCCGGGCCCTTGATGATCTCGATCCGGTCGATCACGTCCGGGTCGATGTCGTTCAACCGCGACGCGATGCCGGAGCCGAAGCCCTGGACCGAGATGCCCGTGGCCACGTCGTTGGCCACCCGAACGCCGTCGATGTAGATCAGCGGCTGATCGTTGAGCGAGAAGCTGTTGGTCCCGCGGATCTTGATCCGGGGCCCGGCGCCGATCTGGCCGGTGGCCGGGATGACCACCACGCCCGGGGCCCGGCTGTTGATCAGGTTGGAGATGTCCGGGGCCGGGGCGATCTCCTGCACGTCCGCCGCCCGGACGGTGGTCACCGAGTTGCCGAGGGTGCGCTTCTCCGCGCCGCCGGCCGTACCGGTCACCACGATCTCACCGAGGTTGATCGCCTGCTCGACGATCAGGATCCGGACGTCCGTCCGCCCCACCGTCGCCTCGTGGGTGGTCGGCCGGTAGCCGATCATCGTCACGCTCAGCACCACCGAGGTGCCCGAGACGCCGGTCAGCCGGAACCGTCCGGCCGCGTCGGTCCGCGCCTCGTTCTGGGCGCCCTGCACCGCGACCCGCGCTCCTTCGATTCCGCGCCCGGTTCGCGAGTCGACGACCGAGCCCGCGACCTCCTGGGCTGCCAAGCCGCTCGCAACCCCGAGCAGCAAGCCGGCCGCCAACAGCCACGACTTCGCCCGCATCATAGTGGTTTCCCCCGAATGAATGGCTAATCGACGGAACCGCGGTCAGCTCGAACAGCGAGCTGGGCCACGATTCCCGGACCGGCGCGCACCCCACCGTCGGGCTGCCGCCGCGTACTTCAGGTGCTGATGTCCGGCCCTGTTCCGACCGACCGGACTCGGTTCCTCGGCCATGAATTGATCGTACAGCTTTGTATGCAAAAGTGTACGACAACAAAACGTATCTAGTTTCAGCCGGCTCGCAAGACTTTGGACTCGGTTCTCTTGGGGAACGGCTCGGCTACCAGGCGCCTCGCCGCGCTGCGAGATCGCCCGGGAGAGACGCTCGGCCGCGTTCTGCCAGTTGGTGCGGACCGCTTCGAACGAGCCGGCGGCATCCGCCGCCTCGATGCGGGCGACGATCTCCGAGTGCTCGACCACGGAGGTCTCGATCTGCTCCCGCAGCACCGTTTGGTGAAATCGGATGTAGCGCTCGGCTTGCGGCTTGACGGCGTAGTGCATCGCGAGGATGCGCGGCCCGGCTCCGGCCTCGACATAGGTCGCGTGGAACCGGGTGTCGAGATCGTAGAGCAGGTCCTCGTCGTCGCCGAGGCTCGCCAGCCGGCCATACTCGGTGTTCAGATCGGTGAGCATCGCGACCAGCAGCGCCCGCGGCTCGTCGGCGAGGCGCGCGGCCTGCTCCGCCGCGAGCCCCTCGAGCGCGCTCACGATCTCGAACAGCTCGATCACGTCGGCGCTGGTGATCGGGGTGACCATCGTGCGTGCCCGCCCACCGGCGTGGTGCCGGTCACGAACCCTCCTGCTGCAGCCGCTGCAGCGCGGCGCGAACCGTGGTCCGGCTCACCCCGACGCGCTGCATGACCTCGGACTCCACGATCCGGGCGCCGGGAGCGAGGGCCCCGTGGACGATCCGATCTCGGATCGTCACATAGGTGCGGGTCACGCGATCCCGCCGGGCCTCGGCCGGGACGCGAGTGCGGATCATCAGTGAGATGTGTCCTCGTTTTGGGAAAGGCGACCGAATGTACCGTTCGAATTTCGGTCTGGTAAGGCCGCCTGCCGGTCAGCTGCAACCCGCGAGCGTCGACGACCCCGCGGTCCGAGCTCGCTGGTGAGCCCCGCCCAACGCCGTGCGCTCAGCGCTTGCCCGCCCGGGAGAGACTCCACACGTAGGCCGCGACGGCTCTGATCTGCTCGTCGTTGAGGGAGGAGCCGCCGCGGGGAGGCATCACCGCGCCCGAATTGGTCTCGTCGGCCGGAATCCCCCGGGTCACCTGGGCCACGATCTCGTCGAAGCTGCCCTTGTGGTGGATCCAGACCGTGTCGGTGAGGTCGGGCCCGACCCCGCCGCCCCTGGCGTCCATGCCGTGACAGGCCATGCAGAGGCCGGCCCCGGTGAAGAGCTTCTTGCCCTCGCCGATCATGCCCTTGGTGACGCCCGCAGGGAGGGAATCGGGAACGGCCTGGGCATCGAGTCGGGCATGAGTCCATGCCGAGACGAGCACCAGCGGCAGCAGCAGACGAATGGTTCTCACGACGGATCCTTCTCCTTTGCGACCCACTCCCGCCAAACCGGCTCGGCGGCGCCAACCGACAACTGTTGCTTCCAGCGCACCAGCGGCATCACCAGGATCGCGGGCTCGTCCACCAGGATCTCGAGCCACCGATCCGCGCCGTAGCGCGCCGCGTGGAGCCCGCGATCGGCGAACGCCCGGCTCTCCCGGTCGATCAGCCGATCGACCCCGAAGCGCTCCACGAACCGGCGGAGCTCTCCGGCCGACGGCCCCCGGACGGCGAAGTCGACGAAATGCGTCTTGACCCGCCGCTCGGCGAAGAACCGGAGCGCGGCCCTGGTGGCCGAGCTCCTGCGGACGCCGAAGACCTGGATCTCCATCGCGCGGATTATAATCTACCGCCGCGAGGGCTAGATTCCCCCTGGGTTCGTGGCATCCACAACACCTCTTCATCTCATCGTGAGGTTCCGCTTCATGACGGCATTCGGCGCCAGGACCCTCCTGGCGAGCGCGGTCGTGCTCGCGACCGCCTCGCCCGGTTGGGCCCAAGAGGGAACCTGGGCGCTGGTCAACGTCCGGATCCATCCCGTGTCCGGACCGGTGATCGAGCGCGGCACCATCGTCATCAGAAACGGCCTGATCGCGGCCGTCGGCGCCGACGTCACCGCGCCGGCCGACGCCAGGGTGCTCGACTTGAGCGGCCGGGAGGTCGCGCCGGGCATCATCGACCTGGCTTCGACCATCGGCGGAAGCCCCGCCCCCGCGCCGCCGGGTCGGGGGCCGGGCGGCGCCGCGCAGAACGCCGACGCCATCCCGGCCGGGCTCGACCCCTCGCTGATGGCGACCGACGGCCTCAAGCTCTCCGAGGCCGACCTCCGCGGCGCCCGCGAGGCCGGGATCACCGCGATCCTGGTGGCCCCGAGCCGGGGCGCCTTCCGGGGCCGCTCCGCGCTGATCCCGACCCGGGCCTCGGTCGCGGCCGATCAGGCCATCAAGGCGCCGGCCGCTCTCCAGATGGGCTTCGAGGGTGTCTCGGGACAGTATCCCGCCACCTTGCTCGGGGTGATCGCCTACGAGCGGCAGACCCTTTACGACGCGCAGCGCTACGCGCTCGTGGCCGAGCGCTATCGGACCAACCCGCGAGGGCTCGCCCGGCCGGCGTTCGACCCCGGCCTCGAGGCGCTGGTGCCGGCCGTGCGGCGCGAGCTGCCGGTCTTCTTCGCGGCGAGCGAGGAGAACGAGATCCGCCGGGCGGTCCGGATCGCCGGGGAATTCGACCTCGACCTCACCGTGGTCGGCGCGACGGAGGGCTTCCGGGCCCTCGACGCGCTCGCCGGTCGAGCCGCGGTGGTCTCGGTGAACTTCCCCAAGGCGTCCGAGGTGACCGGCTGGAGCTATCGGCTCACCCGCTCCGCCGAGCTGCCCGACAGCGCGGCGGCGGATCGGGCGGCGCGAGCCGCGATCGAGGGCAACGCCGCGGCGCTGGCGCGCTCCGGGGTCCGCTTCGCGCTGGGCACCGGCGGGGCGCGGCCGGGCGAGCTCCTGGCCAACGTCCGCAAGGCGATCGCGGCGGGACTGCCGCGGGAGACCGCGCTCGAGGCCCTCACCATCCGGCCGGCGGAGCTGGTCGGCCTGGGCGAAGCGCTCGGCACCATCGAGGTCGGCAAGATCGCCAACCTGGTGGTGACCGACCGGGGCGACCTGCTGGGCGACAGCTCCCGGGTGCGCGACGTCTTCATCGACGGCGAGCACTACGAGGTCGCGCCGGCGCGTCCGGCCTCGCGCGGGGCGGCCACGAGCGCCGCCCGACTCGGCGGCAGCTGGACCATGACGATCAACACGCCGCAGGGCGCCCAGGAAGTCAGCATGACGGTCCAGCAATCCGGCTCGGAGTTCTCCGGCTCGATGACCAGCATGTTCGGCACTACCGAGTTCAGCGACGGGCAGATCGACGGGCGCACGGTCAGCTGGTCGATGGTGCTCGACATGGGCGGCAACGCCATGACGATCACCTATCAGGGCGAGGTCGACGGCACCCGGATGACCGGGACGGCGACGCTCGGCCAGTTCGGCACCGCACCCTTCACTGCGGAGAAGAGACCATGACGCCCCGCTCGCGAGTCGCGGCGCTGCCGATCGCGGTGGCCGCCTTGGCGCTCTCCGCGCTGCCCGCCCCGGCCCAGCAGCCGAATCGGCCGCCGATCCGACGGGTCGACGTCCCGATGCTGAACGGCGGCGACGGTCCGCTCGCCGCCCCGATCCCGCCCCAGCCCAAGGTGATGGCGATCACCAACGCCACCATCATGACCGCGAGCCGCGGCACGATCGAGAAGGGCACGGTGCTGATCCGGGACGGCAAGATCGCCGCGGTGGGCACCGACGTGTCCGTGCCCGCCGACGCGGTGGTGATCGACGGCACCGGCCGCTACGTGACGCCGGGAATCATCGACGCCCACTCGCACAGCATGGCCGAGGCGATCAACGAGGGGACCCAGTCGATCACCTCGGAGGTGCGGATCGAGGACGTGCTCCGCCAGGACGGGATCGGGGTCTTCCGGGAGCTGGCCGGCGGGGTCACCACGCTCAACATCCTGCACGGCTCGGCCAACACGATCGGCGGCCAGAACGCGGTGGTGAAGCTCCGCTGGGGCCTGCCGATCGACAGCATGTTGTTCGCCGAGGCGCCTCCGGGCATCAAGTTCGCGCTCGGCGAGAACGTCCGGCAGACCAACCGGCCGCCCGGCCCCGGCCGCGAGGCGCGCTACCCCCGCACCCGGATGGGGGTCGAGGAGCTGCTCCGGGACGCCTTCACTCGGGCCACGGAGTACCGGGCCGAATGGCGGGCCTACGACGCGGCCGTGAAGGCGCGCCGCAAGAACGACCCGGAGCCGATCCCGCCCGCGCGCGACCTCGAGCTCGACGCGCTGGTGGAGATCATCGAGGGAACGCGGCTGGTCCACGCCCATTCCTACCGCTCAGACGAGATCCTGATGCTGCTCGAGGTGGCCAAGGACTTCGGCTTCCGGGTGTCGAGCCTGCAGCACGTGCTCGAGGGCTACAAGGTGGCCGACGAGATCGAGGCGGCCGGCAGCGGCGCGTCGACCTTCGCCGACAACTGGGCCTACAAGCTCGAGGCCTGGGACGCGATTCCCCACAACGCCGCGTTGATGGCGGAGCGGGGCGTCCGGGTCTCGATCAACTCCGATTCCGACGAGCGGGCCCGGCGTCTCTATCAGGAGGCGGCCAAGGCGATGAAGTACGGCGGCGCCTCGGAGGAGGAGGCGCTCAAGATGATCACCCTGAACGCGGCCTGGCAGCTCGGGGTCGACAAGTACGTCGGCTCGATCGAGGTCGGCAAGCAGGCCGACATCGCGATCTTCAACGGCCACCCCTTCGCCCCGGCGAGTCGGGTCGAGAAGACCATCATCGACGGCCGGGTCTTCTTCGACCGCGACAAGGTCCCGACCCTCGAGAAGGTGCTCGAGAAGAAGAAGGCGGGCCGGACGACCACCGACGGAGGTGCCCGATGACCCGCCGCCTCGTCGGCGCCTTGGCGCTCGCGGCGCTCGCGGCCGTCCCCGCGCGCGCCCAGGCCGACGGCGCGAGCTACGCGATCGTCGACGCGACGATCGTCCCCGTGGTCGGCGCCCGCATCGAGCGCGGCACCGTGGTGATCCAGAACGGACGGATCACCGCGGTGGGCGCTAACGTATCCGTGCCGGCGGGCGCGGAGCGGATCGACGGCCGTGGCCTGTTCGTCTATCCCGGCCTGATCGACGCCGGCAGCCATCTCGGCCTCACCGAGATCGGCTCGGTGCCCGGCGGCATCGACCTGAACGAGGTCGGCGACTTCAATCCGCACAACGTGGCCTGACGGCGGTGAACCCGCACTCGGAGCTGATTCGACCGTGCGGGTCAACGGTATCACCTCGGTGGTCACCTCGGCGTCGGGCGGCCAGATCCAGGGCTACGCGGCGCTGATCGACCTGGCCGGCTGGACACCGGACGAGATGGCCATCCAGCCGATGGCCGCGATGGTGATGAGCTATCCGCGCACCTTCGGCGGCCGCTTCCGGCGCGCCCGGCAGGACGAGGGCGACCCGGCCGAGCGGCTCAACCGCCAGGTGCGGGAGCTCCGCGACTATCTCCGGAACGCGCGGGCGTATTCCAAGATCGCGAAGCCGGCCAAGACCGATCTGGCCTTCGAGGCGATGCGGCCGATTTTCGGCGGCCAGGTGCCGACCGTCTTCGACGTCGAGACCCCGGAGCAGATCCGCGGCGTGTTCGCCCTGGCCGACGAGTTCGAGCTCAGGGTGATCCTCCGAGGGGCCTCGCAGGCGTGGGAGCTGGCCGACAGCATCGCGGCCCGGAAGATTCCAGTCATCGTCGGGCCGACCACCCGGCCGCCCGAGGGCGACGACCCCTACGACGCGATCTACGCCAATCCCGGCGTGCTGGTCCGGGCGGGCATCACGATCGCCTTCCAGACCGACGACGCGGCCGACTCCCGGAACCTCCCCTACAACGCGGCGCTCGCCACCGCCTACGGGCTCGACCCCGACGAAGCGCTCCGCGCGCTCACCATCAACCCGGCACGGATCTTCGGGGTGGCCGACCGGCTGGGCAGCCTCGAGGTCGGCAAGGTGGCCAACCTCCAGCTCACCACGGGCGACCCGCTCGACGTGCGCACCGTGGTCAGGCAGGTCTTCGTCCGGGGGGCCCCGACGGAGATGCAGGACCGGCACACCCGGCTCTACGAGAAGTTCCGGGCCCGGCCGGAGCCCCGTTAGGCATGGCGCGCCGATTCGCGCTCGGGCTGCTGCTCTCCGCGGCGGCGTGCGGGGGCTCGCCGCCCGACCCCGACCTCGTGCCCGCGGAGGGGCCCTACGTCGCGGTGGCCGACCGGCTCACGGCGCTGATCGAGCACGAGATGGCGGACAAGGCGATTCCCGCCGTCTCGATCGCCCTGGTGGACGGCGAGCGGACCGTCTGGGCCCGGGGCTTCGGCGCCGCCGACGCCCCCGCGGGAACGGCCGCGACGGCCAACACGGTCTACCGTATCGGCTCGGTCTCCAAGCTCTTCACCGACATCGGCATCATGCAGCTGGTGGAGCGCGGCGACCTCGACCTGGACGCGCCGGTCGGGACCTACCTGCCCGACTTCCGGCCGGCCAACCCATTCGGCGGGGAGATCACCCTCCGGCACCTGATGTCGCATCGCGCCGGGCTCACCCGCGAGCCGCCCGTCGGCAACTACTTCGACCCGTCCGACTCGACCCTGGCCCACATGGCCGAGAGTCTGAATCGGACGACGCTCTTCTACCCGCCCGGCGCCCGCAGCAAGTACTCGAACGCCGGGATCGGCGCGGTGGGTTACCTGCTCGAGGTCCGGTCCGGCCAGCCTTTCGCCGAGCAGCTCGAGCGGGCGGTGCTCCGGCCGATGGGGCTCCGCTCGAGCGCGTTCCAGCCCAAGGCCGAGCTGTTGCCGCGGCTCGCGAAGGCCAGGATGTGGACCTACGACGAGCGCGAGTTCGAGGCGCCGACCTTCGCCCTCGGCATGGCACCCGCCGGCTCGATGTATTCGACCGTGCACGACCTCGCCCGCTTCGCGCAGTTCATCTTCACCCGCGGGCGGGGGGCGCGCGCCCGGGTCCTCGACGACGGCACCCTCGAGGCGATGTGGGAGCCGCAGTTCGAGGCGCCCGACGCCACCTCGGACTACGGGCTTGGCTTCCGGGTGGATCGGGGCCCGGACTCGGTGCTCCAGGTGTCCCACGGCGGCGCCATCTACGGCTTCGCCACCCAGTTCGCCGCGCTGCCCGACGAGCGCCTCGCCGTCGCGGTGATCGGCACCAAGGACGTCGTCAACGTCGTGATGGAGCGGATCGCGGCCGCGGCGCTCGGCCTTCTGCGCGACGTGAAGGCCGGCCGGGCCCCGGGCGCGATCGACACCACCTGGACACCGAGCGACTCGCTGGCCAGGCGGGTGGCGGGCCATTGGGCCAACGTCCGGGCTTCGCTCGACCTGACCCTCGAGGGCGGCAAGCTGGTCGGCTGGGACCGCGACGGCGAGACCCGCAAGGTCTTCAAGGCGACGGCGGGCGACACCCTGGTCGTCGACGACGAGCTCGCCTACGGCCCCCGGGCCTGGCTCGACGGCGACCGGCTGATCTTCGGCGCCGACACGCTGAGCCGGATCGCCGAGCCCCCGCTGCCCTCGCCGCCTCCCGCGTCGTGGCGCGGCCTGATCGGCGAATACGGCTGGGACCACAACACCCTCTTCGTGCTGGAGCGGAAGGGTCGCCTCACCGCGCTGATCGAGTGGTTCTTCGCCTACCCGCTCACCCAGGTGGACGACTCGACCTGGCGCTTTCCGGACTACGGGCTCTACCCGGGCGAGGACGTGGTGTTCCGGCGGGACGCGAGCGGCCGGGCGCGTGAGGTGCGCGCAGCCAACGTGGTCTTCGCGCGGCGCAACGTCGGTCCGGAGGACGGGTCGGCCTTTCGGATCGAGCCGATCCGCCCTGTGGACGAGCTCAGGCGGGAGGCGCTGGCGGCCACGCCGCCGGCCGAAACCGGCGACTTCCTGCCGAGCGATCTGGTGGAGCTCACGGCGCTCGACCCGAGCATCGAGCTCGACATCCGCTACGCCGACACCACCAATTTCATGGGGACGCCGTTCTACGACGAGGCGCGGGCCTTCCTGCAGCGGCCGGCGGCGGAGGCGGTGGTGCGAGCCCACCGGGCGCTCAAGGAGCTGGGTTACGGACTCCTGATCCACGACGGCTATCGGCCCTGGTACGTCACCAAGATGTTCTTCGACGGCACCGACCCCGAGCACCACACCTTCGTGGCCGATCCCTCGCGGGGCTCACGCCACAACCGCGGCTGCGCCGTGGACCTCACCCTCTACGACCTGTCGACCGGCCGCCCGGTTCAGATGACCGGCAGCTACGACGAGTTCTCCGATCGCTCCTACCCCTACTACCCGGGGGGCACCTCGCGCCAACGCTGGCTCCGCGATCTGCTCCGCCGGACCATGGAGGCGGAGGGCTTCGACGTCTACGAGGCGGAGTGGTGGCACTTCGACTACCGCGACTGGCCCCGCTACCGGATCGGGAACCAGGTCTTCTCGGAGCTCGCGGGCCGGCGTTAGGCGCTCAGAGCGCGGCGGCCGGCCCTTCGCCCGCAGGCCACGATCGGCCAGGTGGTCTCCACCTGGTCGTCCCGGATCCCGTAGACGAAGTCGTTCAGGTGGGTCACGATGCAGACGTGGTTGGGGATGATCCGCACCCGCTCGCCGACCTCGGGCTTCCAGCTGGTCCGGCTCAGGTCGAGGATGCCGTGCTCCTCCGACATCCCTTTCACCGTCACCTCGGGCCGGTCCAGCAGCTCGCCGAACCCTTGCCCCGCGCCCACCCGGAGCGGCTCGCGGCCCAGAGCCTTGGTTCCGGCGTCGATCACCGCCTGACCGGGCACCGCGGTGCTCACCACGGTCGCCAGCACGGTGAGGGCGCAGTCCTCGCGCGCCACCGACCCGATCGAGACGATCTCGCGATCGTTGTAGACGTAGGTCCCGGGCCGGATCTCCGTGGCGCCCGCCATCTGGGCGGTCTGGAAGATGGTCGGCGTCGAGCCCCCGCTCACGATCGCCGGTCGGACACCGGCCTTGTCGAGGGCCGCGAGCCAGCTCTCGAGCGCCGACCCCACCGCCGCGAGGCCCTCGGCCTGATCCGCGAGCGGCTGACGGAGGTGCCCCGGGTAGAAGGCGATCCCGGCGTACTCGAGCGGCTCGCGCTCCCGGATCAGCTTCGCGAGCGCGATCGCCTCTTCGACGGTGCCCACGCCCACCCGGTGCATTCCGAGATCGACCTCGACCAGGACCCGCACCGGCCGCTCGGCCGCGCGGGCCGCCGCCGCGAGCCCTTCGATCGAGGCGGCCGAGTCGAGCGCCACCATCAGCTTCACGTGCCGGGGGAGCGCCATCAGCCGGCGGAGCCGGGCTTCGCCGACGGGCGGATAAGCGACCAGGATGTCGTCGGTGACGTCGGCCATCACCTCGGCTTCGCGCGGCGTGGCGCAGGTCAGCCCGACCGCGCCCCGGCGGATCTGCTCCGTGCCGATTCGCGGGGACTTGTGAGTCTTGGTGTGGGGACGAAGCCCTACGCCGATCTCGGCGGTGAACCGGGCCAGGTTGTCGAGGTTCCGCTCCAGCACATCGAGATCCACCACCGGCACCGGGGTTTCCAGCTCGTCAAGCCGCATCCGAAGCCCTCTCCAGAGATCGTGAGACCGCCTTGTGGAGAGGGCAATCTAGTCGGATGCGCGCGGGCTATTGCTCGACCACGACCTCCAGGTGATACGCGCCGCCCTCGCGCCGGATGATGATAGCCTTGGTCTCGCCCAGCGCCACCGCGAACTGAGCCTGGGCCAGCACCGTCGAGCCGCCCCGCGGGAGCAGCTGCACGCTGAAGTTGCCCGGGTCGAAGTAGAGCAGCGAGCTGTAGCTCGCCACCGACGCGTCGACCCCGAAGGTGACGACCGAGTCGGGCTGCTGCGGGTCGGGCGGGTCCAGCTTGAGATCGAGCAGGGTCGGCGACGCCGTCCCCTCGCTCACCACGTTCACCAGCCGGAGATTGGCCCGGCTGGGGGCCACCGCCCCGGTATCCGGGGTCACCGCGGAGCTGAACTGACTCCGGCCGGCGCCGGTCACCACCAGCGAGTTCACGTGGTCGGTCGACAGGGTCTGGTCGAGCGAGCCGATCACCGTGCTGCCGGAGCGGATCTCGACGTGCCGGCGCCCGGCGGGCACCCGAACCAGCGCGGAGGACGCGCCGTAGGGAACGTTGCGGATCACCGTCGCGTCGCCGACCTGCACGTCCAGCGAGCCGATCCCGGCCGCCGCGTGGAGCAGGCGGATCTCCGCGCCGGGCGAGTCGAGCGCCAGCGAGTCCGCCTGGCAACCGGACAGGGACACGAGGGATGCGACGGCGAGGGCTGTGAGGGCGGTGACGCCGCTCGGGTGTCGAATTCTCACGCTGACTCCTCAGGGCCTTGATCGTGGGAAGCCCGGATCGTGATCCAGGCTCGTACCGTGACGAACGACATGCAAGACCCAACCTCCCCCGCCCTCGTCACCCGGGAGGCCGGATGTGACCCGCCGGCCGCCGGCCGGGTCATACCCGGTGTGCCCGTGTCCGACCGGGAGCTGGTCCTGGGAGCCCGGGCGGGTGATCTCGCAGCCTTCGCCCTGCTGATCGGCCGGCACCGCGACCGGTTCCTGCGGTACGCGTGGAGCCTCCTGGGAAACCGGGAAGACGCCGAGGAGGCCGTTCAGGATGCGTTGGTCCGAGTTCACCGCGCCCTGGGTCAGTCCGACCCCGATCGCTTCGGGGCCTGGGCGTTTCGCATCTTGGTCAACCGCTGTCGGACCAAGGCGCGCCGCGGCCGTTGGTGGAAGAAGATCGCCCGGCCCGAGGGTCCGGACACGGTGGTGGCCGTCGTCGATCCCGGGCCCGAGTCGGCGGCCTGGCGGGAAGAGATCGACCGGGCCCTCGAGACCTTGCCATCGGACCAGCGGGAGGCGTTCGTCTTGAAGTACGTCGAGGACCTGAGCTACGCGGAGATGACCGAGTTGACCGGAGCGTCGGTGTCGGCCCTCAAGATGCGCGTCAGTCGCGCCTGCGACCGGCTGCGCCGCGAGCTGGAACCCGCGCGATGAGCGGCCCCCGCTTCGACGAGCTGGTGGCCACGCTTCGAGCGCCCGTCCCGGCCGACCAGGGCTTCGAGCGCCGGGTGATCGCCCGGATCGAACGCGCCCGGGTGGTCCGCCGCCGCTGGCAGGTGGCGAGCGGGATCGCGACCGCGTTGCTGATCGGCGTCCTCGCCCGGCAGCTCGGCGGCGACCACGCGACCCGGGTCCGCTTCGCGTTCGACGCGCCCGCCGCCGCTTCCGTCACTCTGGTCGGCGATTTCAACGACTGGGACCGCGCCAGCACCCCGCTCGCGCGAGGGGACGGCGACCGCTGGGAAATCACCCTGCCGCTCCGCTCGGGCGTCTATCGCTTCGCCTATCTGGTCGACGGCGAGACCTGGGCGGCCGACCCGATGGCCGGTCATGCGCCGAGCGACAGCGACTTCGGGGAGCCCGTGTCGCTGCTGGCGGTCGAATGAGCCGGCTCTCCCGCTGGCTCACCGCCGCCGGATCGATCGCTCTGCTCGGGGCGCTGCTCGCGGTCCCGGCCGAGGCGCAGGACAGCCGGATTCGACAGCGGCTCGACCCGGCCACCGCCGGGCGGGTCGCGGCGCTGCTCGATTCGGCGCGAGCCCAGGGTCTCCCGACCGAGCCGCTTGTGCAGAAGGCGCTCGAGGGAGAGAGCAAGGGCGCGCCCAGCTCGCGGATCGTCGCCGCGGTCCAGGCGCTGCTCTCCGGTCTCGGCCAGTCCCGCCTCAGTCTGGGCGAGCGCGCCAGCGACGACGAGCTGGTGGCCGGCGCGCTCTGGCTTCGGGCCGGCGGCGCCGCGGGCGAGTTGGCCCGACTCAGGGCCGGCGCGCCGACCCGCTCGCTGGCGGTGCCGCTGGTAGTATCCGCCGACCTGGTGGCGCGAGGATGGCCGATCCGCGAAGCCTTCGCCGACGTCGAGCGCCTGCTCGAGGCCGGCGTCACCGACCGCGACTTCCTCTCGCTCCGCTCCCAGGTGGACCGGGCCGTGATGAGCGGCGAAAGCGTGTCCGACGCGGTTCGCCGCGAGGTGAGTCGCCTCCGACCGGAGCGGCAGCCATGAGCGTCTCCTCCGCCCGCACCATCCTCTCTTCGGCGCTCGGCGCGGCCCTGCTGCTCCCGGCCGGCCTGGCCGCGCAATCGGCCGCGACGCTCGGCGCCGCGACTCGGGTCTGGTCGCTGGCCGGCCGGGACCAGGCGGCGAGCCTCTGGTTCAACGGCCGGCTGGCGCTCGAGGGTCGCGCGTGGACGCTCGACTTCCGATCGGCGGGGGCCATGGAGCGCGGGCGACTCGGCAACGAGACCGTCTTCGTCGGCCGCCTGACGCCCGAGCTGGCGAGCCGGACCCGATTGGTGCTCGGACTCGACGGGATCGTGGATCAGCCCGCTGGGCTGGATGGCACGGGCGTGGCCGAGGGACGCTTCGGGCTGCGGCAGGCAATCGGGGGTTTCCAGCTCGAGGCTGGCGCCAAGGCCGTGGCGTGGCAGAGTCGAGGCCGGCGCTACTTCGGCGGGGGTTACGCCGCGACCACGCTCTCGCTCAAGGGACTCACCCTGAGCGGCGAGATCAGCCGACTCCAGACCACCGCCGGCGATCTCTCGGCGGTCGATCCGAGCTCGGCCCCGGGCCCGCTGACCCAGAGCACCGACACCTCGACCTTCGCCGGCGCGTCCTCGAAGAAGCCGTGCGGATCTACCCTCCACGCCGCCGTCGGCCTGGCGTGGCGCGCGGGGCCCATCGCGGCTCGCGGGCGGCTCATCCAACGCACCCAGGTGCTCCAGGGCGAAGGCACCGGGTGGGAAGCGGCCGTCGCGGTCGACGCGATGCCCGGCCTCCGGGTCCACGCGTCGCTGGGTCAGGCGCCCCTCGCGTCGGGCATGTTCCTGCCCTATCGCCGCCAGGTGGCTCTGGGATTCGAGCTGGTCCAGAAGCTCGGCGGCAGCACGGCGAACGGGCTCGACGCGCTGCCGGCCGGCATGGCGTTCGACTTCACCACCTCCGAAGACGGCTCGCTCATCAGCGTGAGCCACCCGACCGCCGACCTGGTGGAGGTGAACGGCGACTTCACCGATTGGCAGCCCCGCGCGCTGATCCGCGTCGGCCCCGGCCGATTCCAGACCCGAGTCGTCATCCCCGTCGGCGTCCATCACCTCAACGTCCACATGACGGCGGCCCCTGGCAGGTCCCGCCCGGACCCTGCGAGCAGCGACGACGGCTTCGGCGGACGCACCGGCATCCTGATCGTCCGCTGATTCATCGGAGGGTCGCGCGCCTCGCTCGCGCTCGCGGGACCGGGACGCTACACTACGGCACCGCTTTCAATGGTGAATCCGTGCCGACTGCTTTCCTCGCTCGCATCGCCCCCTTTCGCGCTCGCGCTCGTCCTCTCCGCTCCACCGCCGCCATCGCGCAGGGCCAGCGCGCGCTGCTCGAGGAGATCCGCCGGATCGAGCCGATCAGCGGCGGCACGCTGGGCATCGCCGCCGTCCATCTCGAGACCGGCCGCAGCTTCAGCGCTACCAGCGGCCGAGCAGCAGTATCCGCTGGCGAGCACCTACAAGGTCCCGATCGCGATTCAGGCCTTCTCAAGTTGGTCGAGGAAGGCAAGTTGACCTCGACCGGATGATCTCCATCGAGCCGGAGCGACATCCACATCGGCTCGGAGTTCAACAACCTGTTCCAGGCGCGGGGGTGGCGCTCTCGGTTCGGGTCCTGATCGAGGACATGCTGGATTCAGCGAGAACAGCGCCACCGACAAAGTCCTGGAGCTGGCGGGGGTGGCGAGCAGGTCACGGCCTCGGCTCCGGTTCGGCATCCAGCAGCTCCGGGTCGATCGAGCCACGGCCGACATCATCGCCAACCCCTCACGGCATCACGGACATCTGGACCGAAGACGGGAAGTTCTCGGCGATCGCCTGGCAGCGGGCTGCGGTGCCGGCGGCGCGGCGACTCCGCGGGCTGGTACTATCAGCGCGACCCGCGCGACCACGGCAGCCCGGCCGCGATGCTCCAGATCCTGACCCGGCTCTGGAAGGGCGAGCTGCTCGAAGGCCAATCGCGACTACATGCTCGACATCATGTATCGCTGCGAGACCGGCACCGCGCGGATCAAGGGCATGCTGCCGGCCGGGACCCGGGTGGCCCACAAGACCGGGACCTACCCGAGCACGGCCAACGACGTCGGGATCATCGACCTGCCCGACGGCACCCACCTCGCGATCGCGGTGATGGTGAAGGGCTCGACCAAGGACACGCCGGCGCTCGAGCAGGCCATCGCGCAGGCGCGCGGGCCTTCACGACGCGGCGCTCTTCGGGGCGCTCTGACGGCTGGCAGACCGACGCTGGTCGCGCTCCTCGCCGCGCTCGCTCCGCTTCCGCTCCACGCCCAGACGTCCGGCGGCTCGACCGCCGCGATCGACGCGGCGCTCTGGAAGCCGGTCTCCGCCGCGGTCGCGGCCGACGATGCCGCGACCCTCGCCTCGGTCTACCACCCCGAGGCCGTGCTGGTCACCCGCGAAGGGGACCCAGCCCATCGCCGACGCGCTCGCGGGTTGGAGCCGCCGCGGCATGGAGGCGGCCAAGCGAGCTGGGACCCGCGCGGCGGTCGCCTTCCGCTTCGAGAGCAGACAGGACGGCGCGAGCACCGCGTTCGAGACGGGGGTGTTCGAGTACGCCACGACTTCACCAAGGCTGGCGAGCGCTCCGTCCGGTACACCCGGTTCGAAGCGCCGCTGGTGCTGCGGGAAGCGCCGCTGGCTCTTTCTGGATGGAGCGACAGCTGGGGCCTGTGGACGAGCGCCTGGCGCCTGCTTCCACGCTAGGACGCGGCGACCAGGCGGAGCGCCTGCGTGATGGGCGCCCACCTTGAGTCGGGCCAGAACTGGGCCTTCGCTCGGTGGACCCGGCCAGCGCGGTGGTGGTCGCGGTCCCGCCGCTGATCACCTGGGTCACTTCGTCGAAGTAGCCGGTCCCGACCTCGCGCTGGTGCTTGGTGGCCGTGTACCCGACCTCCTCCGCCGCGAACTCCGCCCGCTGCAGCTCCGAGTACGCCGACATCCCGCGGGCCGCGTAGCCCCGCGCCAGCTCGAACATCCCGAAGTTGAGCGAGTGGAAGCCCGCCAGGGTGACGAACTGGAACTTGTAGCCCATCGCCGCCAGCTCGCGCTGGAACCTGGCGATGGTCGACGCGTCCAGGTTCTTCTCCCAGTTGAACGACGGCGAGCAGTTGTACGCCAGCAGCTTGTTCGGGAACTGCGCCCGGAGCGCCTCGGCGAACCGCTTGGCCTCGTCGAGATCCGGCGTCGAGGTCTCGCACCAGATCAGGTCCGCGTGGGGCGCGTAGGCCAGCCCGCGCGCGATCGCCTGGTCGAGCCCCGGTTGCACCCGGTGGAAGCCCTCCGGAGTGCGCTCCCCGGTGAGGAAGCGGTGATCGCGCGCGTCCACGTCGCTGGTCAGCAGCGCCGCCGCGTTGGCGTCGGTCCGGGCGATCAGGATCGTCGGCACGCCCTCGATGTCGGCGGCGAGCCGCGCGGCCACCAGGTTGCGGACGCCGGCCTGGGTCGGGATCAGCACCTTGCCGCCCAGGTGACCGCACTTCTTCTCGCTGGCCAGCTGGTCCTCGAAATGGACCCCGGCCGCGCCGGCCTCGATCATCGCCTTCATGATCTCGAAGCAGTTGAGCGGGCCGCCGAAGCCGGCCTCCGCGTCGGCCACGATCGGCGCGTACCAGTGGGTCCGCCCCTCAGCAGGCCGTCCCTCGGCGTGCTCGATCTGGTCGGCCCGCTGGAGCGTCTGGTTGATCCGCTTGACCACCGCGGGCACGCTGTTGGCGGGATAGAGACTCTGGTCGGGATACATCGCGCCCGCCAGGTTCTGGTCGGCGGCCACCTGCCAGCCGCTCAAGTAGATCGCCTTGAGACCGGCCCGGACCTGCTGCATGGCCTGATTGCCGGTCAGCGCGCCGAGCGCCGCGACGTACGGGTCCGACTGGAGCAGCTCCCAAAGCCGCTCCGCGCCGAGCCGGGCGAGGGTGTGCTCCACCCGGACCGAGCCGCGCAGCCGGAGCACGTCGTCGGCCGTGTACGGCCGGTCGATGCCCTGCCACCGCGACGAGGTGGCCCACTCGTGATTGAGCTTGGCCGCCTCGGGATCGATCAGCGCCTCGCGCATGGCCGAGTCTTTCCAATCGTCGCGCTTCCGTTCCACCATGGCTTGAGTCCTCGTCCGAGATTGCGGCGCGGGTTGGTCGAATCGGTCGAAGCTCCACCGACGGCGACGCTCGGATGGCGTCCTGCGCCTCGACACGGGCTCGCGGTGCACCGTCCGTGCCAGCAAGAACCGGTAGCTCACTGGCCCCGGCCCGGGTCCAGTGAGCCAGCCGATCACCCCGACCAGACCAAGCCTGACGCGTGATCCGGCTCGACGAGCCGGAGTCTGTACGGATCGATCGACACTTTCGCCGACGTGAGCTCCGTCCGCGGCGGCAGTCGATCCGCCTCGCGCGGGCCCGGGTCCTTCTCGATCGTGTGTGGGAGCGACCGGCAGGGTGGCGCCGGTTCGTGTGCTGGGAGCGCTGGTTGGACGCCCTGCGTCTCGGAGGCTTGTCGCCGGGGTCTCCCGACCGTTGGGAGGGACCGCGAGACCGGGACCCACCCCGATGGCAGGCTCGGCAACGAAGACGGACGACCGTGGCACGCACGCGTCAGGTCCACTCGATTCGCCGAGAAGGCGCCACATAGCAACGAGCGGTGTTGCGACATGGCAACACCGCTCGTCGGCTCGGAGCGGTCAGGCTCGCCGGGGTCGTCCCGGCGCCGAGACGCCTACTCCCGGCGCTTGAAGCTGCCGAGCCCGGCCACCTCGACCGAAGCGACCTTGGCCGACGCGTCCAGCTGGAAGGTGACCATCGCGTCCGCGAACGGGGCGTTGGGCGCGGTCTCGGCCTTGAAGTTGTCGAAGTGCCAGTGCCCGAGCGGGATCCGGAAACTCTGATAGCCGAGCGCGAGGCCGCTCCCGTCGACGGCCACCGTGACGTCCCCGTACATCTCGTCGGTGTAGGTCCCGGCGTACGCGGCCAGCGCGAGCGACGGCTTGGTGCCCGTCACGTGGGCGGAGTCCCGTTTGGCCCTGGCGGCCGCCTGGAAGCCCCGGACCCGCTCCATCTGGGCCAGGGCCTCGGCGTTGTAGTCCTTGGCGGCCTTGCCGATCAGATAGCGGTCGATGATGGTCCGGACGATCGGCGGCCCCGCGGCGTGCGGCGAGCCGTTGGTCAACACCACCACGCCCAGGTTCTCGTCGGGCACGGTCCACATCTCCGAGAGCATCCCGTCGATCCCGCCGTTGTGCCAGGCGATCTTCCGACCCCGGTAGTCGAGCAGGACCCAGGCGAGGCCGTAGGAGGAGAAGTGGGTCAGACTGTCGCCCGCCCCGCCGGTGTTGACGTGGGGCGTCTTGGTGACGCCCAGATTGCCCACGCTCACCAGCTGCTTGCCCTGGAACTTGCCGTTGGCCAGGTGGAGCCGGACGTACTTGGCCATGTCGACGATGCTCGAGTTGATCGAGCCGGCGGGCGCGACGTTGTCGATGTCGCGCCAGGGAATCGGGGTGCCCCGGCCGTCGGCGATGGCGTGCGGGGTCGACACGTTGCTCTGGCCGGGCAGCGCCTTGACGCTGGTCGTGCTCCGACTCATCCCGAGCGGCTGGAAGATCCGCTCCTGGATGAAACGGTCCCAGCCGAGCCCGCTCACCTTGCCGACGATCTCGCCGGCGGTCAGGAACATGATGTTCTGATAGCCCATCTCGGTCCGGAACGGCGCGTTCGGCTCGAGGAAGCGGATCCGCCGGATGATCTCCTCGCGGGAGTAGTTGGTCCCGTACCAGAGCGCGTCGCCCCGGCGGCCGAGACCCGAGCGGTGGGACAGGATGTCCCGGATGTTGATCTCCCGGGTGACGTAGGGGTCGAACAGCTTGAAGCCGGGATAGCGGTCGATGACCTTGTCGTCCCAGCCGAGCTTCTTCTCGTCCACCAGCATCGCGGCGGCGAGCGAGGTGAACGACTTGGTGTTCGAGCCGATCGCGAACACGGTGTTGGCGTCGACCGCCTCGGGCTTGCCCATCTCGCGCACCCCGAAGCCCCGCGCGTAGACCAGGCTGTCGTCCTTGACGATGCCCACCGCGAGGCCCGGAATGCCCCACGCGGTCCGCACCGACTCGATCAGCTCGTCGAGCCCGGCGAGCGGGTTCTGCTTCTTCTGGGCGTGGACGGCCGGGGCCGTCGCCACCAGGATGGCCAGGGCCAATCCCGTCAGTCGTTCGATCGTTCGCCGCATCGCGGCCCCCTTCCCCTTCGGTCGCCCGGTCATCAGACCGACCAGATCTCGGTCAACACCCGCTTGAAGTTGCCGCCCAGGATTCCCTCGATCTGCTGGTCGGTGTACTTCCGGCGGATCAGCCCCTCGGTCAGATCGTACATCCGCTTCGGGTGCGCCACCTCGTCGATGTCGATCTTGTCGCGGAATGCGTAGCTGCCCTTGTAGCCGGCCTTGAGCCGGTCGTAGATCTCCTTCGGCATGTCGTCGTAGCCGTCGAGATCGATGTCGCTCCCCACCCCGACGTGCTCCACCCCGATCATCTTGGCGACGTAGTCGAAGTGATCGAGCAGGTGCTCCACCGTGGTCGGCTCGGTCTTGGTCACGAAGTTGCGCACCCCGGTGATCCCGAAGACGCTCCCGGCCTTGCCGACGGCCCGGATCACCTCGTCGGGCTTGCAGCGCGGATGGCCCGGGTTGAGCGCGCGCACGTTGGAGTGGGTCACCAGCACCGGCTTCTTGGAGACCTCGAATGCGTCGAGCGTGGTCCGGTCGCCGCTGTGGCCGGTATCGACGCCCATCCCGACCTTGTTCATCCGCTCGACCGCCTGCACGCCCATGTCGCTCAGGCCGCCGTCGGAGCGCTCGGTCGAGCCGCTCCCGAACCAGTTCCGCGAGTTGTAGGTCAGCTGGGAGACCCGCTGCCCGTAGGCGTGGAACTCGTCCACCGTCGCCAGCATGTCCCGCCGGTTGTAGTCGGGGCGGACGAAGTGATCCGAGTTCTGCGCGCCGAGCAGGACGCCGATCTTGCCCGAGCCGTGGACGCTCGAGAGATCGGCGGGGCTGTCGATCCGGGTGAAGTACTCCGAGCGCCCGGCGATCAGGGCGTTCTGCGCCATGAAGAAGCGGAGCCCGTCCTGATAGGCGTCCGGACCGCCGAAGCCGACGGCCGTATGGAAGACGTTGATCTTCGACGAGCGGAAGCGCTCGAAGTCGGCCTGGGTGAAGTTCTCGGGATTCTGCGCCCACTTCGTGCCCTGCGGAAAGTTCAAGGTGAGCGGGCTCAGCATGTCGATCACCAGCGCCCGCTCGAGGATCGCCACGCAGCGCGCGGAATACTCGGCCTCGCTCCAGGGAAAGAGCCGGAACCGTCCGCGGTTCAGATACGGCGCCGCGATCAGGGCGGCGCCGACCTGGAGGAACTCGCGCCGGGTGGGGGCCGACTTCGGGGTGGACATGCGACCTCCGCTCTCGGTCGAGGTTGGGATCAGAATTGTATACAATATGCGCGCGGAACCGACCGGCCGCAACGGCGCCGCGGGGGCCTGCCCCGCCTCCGGGTCGCCCCGTACATTCTCCGCCATGCGAACCATCATCTGGGTCCTGATCGCCCTGGTCGGCGCGGCCGGCTGGGGCGCGCTGGCGCTCTCCCGGGGCGAGACCATCAACGCCGCCTGGCTGGTCCTGGCAGCGGTCGGCACCTACCTGGTGGCCTATCGCTTCTACGGGCGCTTCCTGCTCCACCGGGTCTTCGGCGCGAACGACCGTCGCGCCACGCCCGCCGAGCGGCTCAACAACGGCCGCGACTACGTGCCGACCGGCAAGTTCGTGCTCTTCGGTCATCACTTCGCGGCGATCGCCGGCGCGGGTCCGCTGGTCGGCCCGGTGCTGGCCGCCCAGTTCGGCTATCTGCCGGGGGTGCTCTGGATCGTCTTCGGCGTGGTCTTGGGCGGCGCGGTCCAGGACTTCATCATCCTCTTCGGCTCGATGCGTCGCGACGGGAAGTCGCTCGGCCAGATGGCCAAGGAGGAGATCGGTCCGGTCACCGGCGTGGTGGCCATGACCGCGATCCTCGCGATCATGGTGATCCTGCTCGCGGTCCTGGCCCTGGTCGTGGTGAACGCTCTGCGCGACAGCCCGTGGGGCGTGTTCACCATCCTCTGCACCATCCCGATCGCCCTCTTGATGGGCTTCTGGATGAAGGTCTGGCGCCCCGGCAAGACCGTCGAGGCGACGGTGGTCGGCGTGGTGCTGCTGCTGATCGCGCTGGTGGCCGGCAGCTGGGTGGCCGAGTCGCCGACGCTGGCGCCCTGGTTCCGCCACGGCGGCGTCACCATCGCGTACGCGATGATCGCCTACGGCTTCCTGGCCAGCGTGCTGCCGGTCTGGATGCTGCTCTGCCCGCGCGACTACCTCTCGACCTTCATGAAGATCGGCACCATCGCGCTGCTCGCGGTCGGGATCCTGATCGTGATGCCGTCGCTCGAGATGCCGGCGATGACCGGGTTCATCGACGGCACCGGTCCGATCTTCGCCGGCAAGCTCTTCCCCTTCGCGTTCATCACCATCGCCTGCGGGGCGATCAGCGGCTTCCACGCGCTGGTCGCGAGCGGGACCACGCCCAAGATGATCAAGCGGGAGAGCGACGCCCTGCCGATCGGCTACGGCGGCATGCTGATGGAGTCGTTCGTGGCGGTGATGGCCCTGGTGGCCGCCGCCGCGCTCGATCCCGGGATCTACTTCGCGATCAACGCTCCGATCGGCACCCTGGGCGGCTCGGTCGAGAGCGCCGCGGAGGTGATCCGCACCTGGGGCTTCTCGATCACCCCCGACCAGATGACCGGTCTCGCCGCGTCGGTCGAGGAGGGCTCGCTGCTCGGCCGGACCGGCGGGGCCACCTCGCTCGCCGTGGGGATGGCGCAGATCTTCAGCGGCGTCTTCGGCCACCGGCTGATGGCGCTCTGGTACCACTTCGCCATCATGTTCGAGGCGCTCTTCATCCTGACCACGGTCGACACCGGCACCCGGGTCGGCCGCTTCATGGTCCAGGAGCTGGGCGCCCACCTCTGGAAGCCGCTCGGGCGGACCAGCTGGTATCCGAGCATCGTGATCGCCTCGCTCCTCGTGGTGGCGGCGTGGGGCTACTTCCTGGTGCAGGGCGTGCTCGACCCCCTGGGCGGGATCAACTCCCTCTGGCCGCTCTTCGGGATCAGCAATCAGCTGCTCGCCGCCGTCGCCCTCTGTGTCGGCACGACGATCATCATCAAGTCGGGGAAGGCCCGCTACGCGTGGGCCACGCTGGTGCCGCTCGCGTTCCTGCTGGTGGTGACCATGACCGCCGGCTGGCAGAAGGTGTTCGCCGCCGACCCGCGGCTGGGCTTCCTGGCCCACGCGCGCGACACCGCGGCCAAGGTCGCGGCCGGGACCGTCGAGGCCGCGACGGGCGCGCGGCTGATCTTCAACGACCGCCTCAACGCGGTGGTCGCCTCGTTCTTCATGATCGTGACCGTGGTGCTGCTGGTGGCGGCGATCCGCGAGTGGCTGGCGGTGATCCAGGGCCGCAAGCCGGCCGTGACCCGCGAGGCGCCCTTCGTGGAGACGGCGTATGGCTGAGGCGCGAAGGCGGGGTCGCGAGCGGCCGCCGCTAGGCTGCCGCTGACCCGCTCGATCCCATGATCGACCCGGCGAACCCCGTCGTCGCGCTCTGCGCCCGCGGGATGGAAGCGGAGAGCGGCGGGGATCGCGACCTCGCAGCCCGGCTGTTTCTCGAGGCTTGGGAGCGAGCCGCCGACGACTACGAGGCCTGTATCGCGGCCCATTACGTCGCACGCCACCAGTCGGAGCCCGCCGAGCTGCTGCGCTGGAACCAGGTGGCCCTGCAGCGAGCCGACCGGGTGGGCGACGATCGGGTGGCTGGTTTCTACCCGTCGCTCCAGCTCAACCTGGGCTTCGCCCTCGAGCGAAGCGGCGACCGGATGGGAGCGCGGGACGCATACCTCGCGGCCGCCGCGCGCCTCGAGCGGCTCCCGGAGGACCGCTACGGCGAGATCGTGCGTGACGGCGTCCGGCGCGCCCTGGCTCGGGTGCGGGCCGCCGGCGACTGACCCGAGCTAGCGCCGGGCGCGGGCCGAGGGCGGCGGGACCGGCACGTGGCGGGGATAGACCACGCGCCCGTCCTCGAGCTGGACCCGCCCGTCCCGAATCACGAGACTCACCTTCTCGAGATCCTCGATCCGCTCGTCGGGCCGGCCGTCCACCACGATCAGATCCGCGAGCTTGCCCGGCTCCAGCGTGCCGAGCCGGTCGCCCATGTCGAGCATCTCGGCGTTCACCTTGGTGGCGATCACCAGCACCTCCGGCACGGTGTAGCCGGCCGAGACGAAGTGCCGCATCTCCTCGAGGTAGGGCCAGGGCAGATAGCGGAACCAGTCGGCGACGAGGTCGGTGCCGATCCCCAGCTTGACGCCCGCCTCCTTCATCCGCCGGAGCATCGCGAGGTTGGCCTCCTGCGAGAAGGTGAAGCGCCGGCTGGTCGAGCCGTAGTAGCCGCCCGAGAGATCGAAGATCAGCTGATAGGGCACGATGGTCGGATCGGACTCGGTGCCCCGCGCGGCCATCTGGCGGATCGTGGCCTCGCTCCGCGGGAGCGGGTGCTCGATCATGTCCACGCCGGCCTGCACGGCGCGCTCGATGTAGAAGGTCTCGGCGTCGGCCGTCACCTTGAGGCCGAGCTCGTGCGCCTCCTCCACCGCCGCCCGGACCTCGTCCTCGCTGAAGTGGGAGGAGATCTTGATCAGGTCGGCGCCGCGCCGGAAGTTCTCGCGCACGGCCTCCCGCCAATCGTCCGGTCCCGACGCCTGTCGGATCGCCGGAAGCGGCCGCGACTCCATCAGCTCGCCCTCGGCGCCGTGACCACCCAGCCCGGTGATCAGGCTCCCGGCCGCCAGGATCCGCGGCCCCACGATCCGGCCCTGATTGACCCAGCTCTTCAGGATGAACGGCGTGTCGCCCTGCGAAGCGACGTCCCGGACGGTGGTGATTCCGCTCTCCAGATAGAAGCGGAGCCGCTCCATGCCCCGGAGGGCCCCGTCCGCCGGATTCCAGGCGCGGGTCTCCGACATCCCCGGCTCGGAATAGTCGAGATGGGTATGGAGATCGATCAGACCGGGCATCACGGTCCGCCCGGCGACGTCGATCACCCGGGCGTCGCGGGGCCAGCCGCTGGTGGCGCTCGCCGGGAGGATCGCGGCAATCCGGTTCCGCTCGATCACCACCGTGGCCGGCCGGGCCGCCGCGCCGGTGCCGTCGAACACCCGGCCGCCCCGCAGCACGATCGAGCCTTCGACCTGGTTCACGCCGGGAGGCATCGGAATCCGGCGGGGATCGTCGGTCACCACGGTGGTCGAGTCGAGGAACCGCACCCGCTCGCGGCGGGGGACCTGAGCGAGGAGGATGTTGGCGCGAGGGTGGCCGTGGCGACGAGGGCGACGGAGCGCATCATGGATCGGCTATGGTGGGGAAGACGGCCGGAAGGTACCGATCGAGTCCACGAGGTCCTGCTCCGCGACGAAGCCGAGACCGCCTCACCCGGCATCGATCGGGTGGTGCGACCTCGGCTCCGCCATACCGGTCCCACTCGGGTGGGGGACCGGAGACGCGCTCGATCAGTTGGGCGCGTGCACCCCGGCGCCGCCGTAGTTCCGGTTCGACCCGATGCCGGGTCCCGACATGTCGAAGCCGGTGTTGTTGATCCGGGAGACGAACTGGCGGATCGAGCCCGGGAAGGACTCCGTCCGGCCGCCCCGGCCGAAGGGATCGGTGTACCAGACGGTCGGGCCGTCCTCGTTGGCGACGTCGAGCGAGTTGATGTCGAGCACCCGCCGCACGCCGTCGAAGGGCGAGCGCGGATCGTCGAAGCCCATGCCCGCGGTCACCGGATTACAGGTGGTGGTCCGGGCCCGATCGCCGTTCGCCTCGACGAAGGTGCACATGTCGACCGGCCGGCCCGTCACGTTCGGCGCGGCGGGATCGTAGAACCGGCTCGGCTGGAAGACCTGGAAGTACGGGTCCATGTGCGCGATGGTCCGGCCTTCCGCGGTGCGGAGGCTGAGCGACTGCTGCCAGCTCTCGTGGAGCGCCTTGCGAATGTCCGAGTTGTTGCCGTCGGAGACCAGCATGTGACGCTCGACGCAGACGATGTCCGGGATCACCCGCTGGCCGCCGCCGTTCGGCGAATTGGCCGGGCTCGGCGTGCCCGCCTGGATCCGGGCGCCGTCGCAGGTCCGGGTGAACTCGCCCGCCCGGCCGATCGCCGCCATGATCGTCATGTGGACTTCGGTGCCGTCGTTGCACTTGGCGTGGTAGACCACCTCGTGCAGGTTGTTGGTGAAGGCGTCCTTCGAGTGGGTGCCCTGGTGGAGCTTGTACATGATGTCGCACTTCACCGAGAGCACCCCGCCCCCGCCGTTGATCCGCATCTCGACGTCGTTCTCCCACTCGTACTTGTGGCCGAAGTGGTCCTCGTGCCGACGCCCGGTCGGATCGAAGGTGTCGAGCTGCTCGTTCGCGTACCCGAGCGGGATGTCGCCCACCAGGCCGTAGAGGTCGGACCCGTGGGGATCACGGCCGTGCTCGTGCCCGAACGAGCAGCCGGTCTCCGGATCGACCGGCGGATGCCAGGTCGGATAGAGCTTGCCGTCGGGCCCCTTGGTCGAGTAGCGCTGATGGATCTCCAGCGGACAGGTGTCGTTCGGTCCGGGCGACCAGGCGTTGAAGGCGACGCTCTTGGGCGCGTTCGGATCGAGCGGCCCGGTGAGCGACCCGTCGCCGCAGGAGGCGAGCAGCACCGCGACGGCGGCCAGGAGCAGCAGGAAGGCGGCAGCCGCGCGAAGATCGCGCTTGGTGGTGGCTTTCATGGTGCGATTCCTCGATGGAGGCGTGAGCTCGATCAGTGCCAGGTCATCCCGAGCCCGAGCTGCAGAAAGAGCAGATTGGCTCGAGTGGGAAGCCGGTCGCGGTCGAAATGGGTGCCGTCGTCGCGCTCCGTCGAGAGCGCGCCCCGCGCCGATCCGATCAGATTGAAGTAGGGCACGATGGACATCGTCGGATTGACCCGGACCTCGTAGCCGATCCCGACCTGCCCCGTGAAGCCGCCGGCGGTGAGCGCGTCGGTGACGCCGTCGTCCTCGTCGGTGGTCCAGCTGCGGTAGCGCGAGACGCCGAAGCCGCCCTTGAAGTAGTAGGCGTGCCTCGGATGCGGGTACCAGTAGGCGTTGCCGGTCAGCGCCATCACCCGCTGCGAGCCCTGATCGCCACTGGCGCCCCGCATCCAGCCGTTGAACTCGGCGCCCAGCAGCAGCTTGCTGTTGACGGTCGTGCCGATCCGCAGATAGCCCGAGGTCCCGCGCGACTGCTGCTCGCCGTCGCAGACCGAGCAGTGGAGGCTCGCCGCGCCGGCTCCGAGCCCGGCGCTCAGCCACATCCCGTGCCGCATGGTGGTCGTCGCCGCGGCGGACTCGCTCGCCGGCTTCTCCGGCGCCGCGGGTGCCGCCCGCTGCTCGGCCTGCGCCCACGCGCCGGTCGCCAGCAGACCGGAACAGCAGATCGCGCCGGCAAGGCGCCCGGCCAATCGTCTCGTCATCATCGATGCTCTCCCCCCGTGACCTCTGCAACCCGATGCAGCGGTCGATTGACGAACTTCTGCGAGCCCGATGAGAAGGCAGGTTGTATGCCCGCGAGCGGGCGGGTGGGTCACGATGAGCGAGGCTGCACGATCAGAGGCACTTGCGCGCCCGGAAGACCGGCGGATCCCGGTTCCGCGCCACGGTGCCGGCCGTTCGATGCACTCTGGCGAAGCAAGGGGGCGGTTCTCGCGCTGGCGAAACGCCAGGCGGAGAATCGGTGGGGAAGCGGGCCGACGATGCAGCCCCGTTGCATGGTCGGCGCGAGCGACTCGCGCCGACTCCGGGAACTAGCGCGCCGGGGCGGTCGACCGCGGAGCGAGCAGCTCCACGTAGGTGGTGTCGGTCGGCGGGTTGCGGCGCTCGAGCTTGACCACGATCCCGGTCGAGTCCTTGCCGCTCAAACCCGTGCCGGGAGGCGGGGTGATCGAGATACGAGCAGCGCGTCCTGCGGCTCCTCATCCACCACGAAGCCGCGAAGCAGCCCTGCTCGTTGGCGGCGAGCGACGCCGTGCCGACAGGCGGCTCTGGTTGTTGACCGGCGCCGAGCAGGTTGACCGACACCCGGGGCCGCCACCGGGGTGCCGTTCTGGTCGAGCACCTGGCCCTGGACCGCGCCGGCGACACCGTCGGCCACCTGGACGATCGTGTCTCCGACGCACCCGGTCGCGAGGACGGCGGCCAGGAGGAAAAGAGCGTTACGCATCATGGCTCTCCATACGGGGCCCCGCCCCAATGGGTGTCGGCCCGACATCAGGATTCGAGGTAGTCCAGGTCTTTGCCGAAGGTCTCCGACAAACCCGCCAGGCTGAGCACCGCCAGCCCCAGTACGATGACACCCACGGCGATCCCGCCCCCGACCAGGCCGAGCCGGTTGCCGAACAGCTCGAAGGCCTGGGTCATCGGCACGACGGCCCCCCGCACGAAATTCGGCGCGGTCGTGGCGGCCGTGGCCCGCAGGTTGGTGCCGAACTGCTCGGCCGCGGTGGTGATGAACACTGCCCAGTAGCCCGAGCCGAACCCGAGGGCCGCGCAGAGCGCATAGAAGCCGGCCAGCGAATCGACCACCCTGGCGTAGTAGGCCACGCAGGCCAGCAGGGTGAAGCCGAGAAACACCGCGATCGCCTTGCGGCGGCTCTTGAGCCACTGGCTCAGGAGCCCGCTCGAGAGGTCTCCCAAGACCAGCCCGGCGTAGGTCCAGAGCACCGCGCGCCCGGCGCTGGGCGCGAAGGAGAGACCCATCTCCCGGGCGAACTCCGGCGAGAAGGTGACCAGGATCCCGACCACGTACCAGATCGGCACCGCCACCAGGACCACCGACAGATAACGGATCCCGCGCTTCCAAGGCAGGAAGAGGGCGAAGAAGTTGCCCCGCTTGGCCGAGCCAGTCCGGGCCGTCTGGAACATCGGCGACTCCCGGACGCTCACCCGGAGCACCAAGAGCAGGAGTCCGAGCACCCCGCCGACGACGTAGGCCATCCGCCAGTCGAACCACTCGGCCACCAGGGCCCCGGCCACCGCCCCGAAGATCCCCACGCTCGCGATGATGGTGGTGCCAAGGCCTCTGGTCTCCCGCCGCATCAGCTCGCTCACCAGGGTGACGCCCGCGCCGAGCTCGCCGGCCAGCCCGAGCCCCGCGATGAAGCGGAGCCAGGCGTAGGCCGGCACCGAGGTCACCGCCGCGTTGGCGAGGTTGGCGAGCGAATAGAGCAGGATCGAGCCGAACAGGACCGAAAGTCGACCGCGGATGTCGCCCAGGACGCCCCAGATGATCCCGCCGAGCAGCATCCCGGCCATCTGCCAGCTGAGGAGGCTCACGCCGACCCGCACGTGCTCGCTGGCCGGCACGCCGAGCGCCTCGAGGCTCCGGACCCGGACGATGCTGAAGAGGATCAGGTCGTAGATGTCGACGAAGTAGCCGAGGGCCGCGACCAGCACGGCCAGATAGACGACCCGGCGGTCGGCCAGGTGCGGGCTGCCGGCTGGAGAGTCCGTCATGGGCGGGCGATGGCCTCGAGCGTGGGAAGGGCCTTGGCGAGAGCGGCGAACTCGGGATCGGAGAGGGCCTCGAGATCGGCGGCGAGGCGCCGGACCCGACGGCCCCGCCCCGCCTCCAGCAGGGCTTTGCCGCGTGTGGTCGCCCGGATCCGCTGGACCCGCCGGTCGTCCGGGTCGCGGGTGACCTCCACCAGTCCGAGCCGCCGGAGGCCGGCCACCATTCGGGACATGGTCGGCGCGGACACCTGCTCCGCCCGCGCGAGATCGCCCAGGGTGACCGGCCCGCCGAAGACGATCACCGACATCGCCGAGAGCCGGGGCGCGGTGAGACCGCTCGCCTGATCCTCGACCCGGAGCCGACGGAGCAGGTGGATCGCCGCCGAGTGCAGTCGGGTGGCGACCTGGGCGGCCGGAGGCGCCCGGCGGGCTTGACGGTTCCGGGGAGGCATCGTATTTAGTTAGCTATGCTAAATAATATCGGTTCGGGACGGCAGGCACAACGCTAACCCGGGCCCCGGGCCCCGTAAAGCGGAGGAGCGATGAGCGGCAACGATCTCAACGGCGCGTCGATCGGCCAGATCGCGATCGTGGTCCAGGACGTGGACCGCGCGGTGGCGTTCTATCGGGACAGCCTGGGACTTCCGCTGCTCTTCCAGGCTCCACCCGGCCTGGCCTTCTTCCAGGCGGGCGCGACCCGGCTGATGCTCTCGCGCCCCGAGCAGGCCGAGTTCGACCACCCGGCGTCCATCCTCTACTTCAAGGTCGACGACGTCGAAGTCACCCACCGGCAGCTGAGCGGGCGCGGCGTCGAGTTCGTCGACCAGCCCCACGTGGTCCATCGGACCGACCAGATGGAGCTCTGGATGACCTTCTTCAAGGACGGCGAGGGCAACACCTTCGCCCTGATGGCCGAGCGCGGACGGTGAGAGCGCCGCCCGGGCGATTGCTGAGAGC
>JAWKQJ010000036.1:0-54777 GCA_041390205.1 Gemmatimonadales bacterium | reverse complement strand
CGACCAGCGGGGTCGGCGCGATCCCGACCGGCGGTGTCCGCGCGGGCCGGGCGGTCAGCGACAGCGGTGCCATGGGCGGTCGCGGTCGGATGGCGGGAAAGGGCATGGTCGAGCCGCCGGCGGACGCGCTCACCGGCTTCGAGACCGCGATCGCGGATCCGCTGGTGCAAGTGACCGCCTCGCTGGTCCGCACGGATCGGGTGGCGCTCCGCCTGACGGGCGGCGTCAAGCTGCCGCTTGCCGACACCTCGGCCTTCGGGACCGGGGAGTGGGACGTCGGGGGCGGGCTCGGCGGGTCGCTCTACTTCGGCCGGAGCTTCGTCGGGGTCGACGTCGCCTACTGGCACTTCGGCGACCTGCCGGAGCTCGAGCTCCGCGACGTCGCCAGCGCCAGCGCGTCGTTCGGGCGGGTGAGCCCGAGCGGCTGGGGCTGGCTCGGCTCGCTCCGGGCGACCACCACGATCATCGACGGCTACGCGCCGCCGGTCTCGGTCGGCGTGGGCGTCTCGCGGGCCCGCGGCCGGGGGATGCTGGGGCTCTCCCTGAGCGTCGGGCTCACCGAGCTCTCGCCCGACGTCTCCGTCGGGACCTTCTGGACCGTTCGGCTCTGACGAATCCGCCTAACGGGGCTCGATGAGCTCGCGCGACGGCACCGTGATGGTGCCGTCGCGCGCGGCCTCGAGCAGTCGCTCGAGCCGCTCGCCAGGGACCGCCAGGGCCGGACGCTCCGCCCGGAGGGCCTCGAGGATCTGCGCCGGGCTCCAGCGGTACGGGTTCGGGTGGATCCGGACGCTGTCGCCGGCGGGCTCGACCACCCGATACTCGATCGCGAGCGGGATCCGCCGCTCGAACGGCACCGAGAGCGTGGCCACCCGGTCGGCGGCCATGGCCGCGAGCCGCTCCGGCTCGATGCTCGGCACCCCGACCCGGATCAAAGTCGTCGCCAGGGCCACCGCGTCGCCGTTGCCGAGCCGCACGCATCCGTGCGACGCGGCCCGGCCGATCGAGCCCGAGTCGGGCGTCCCGTGCAGGTAGTAGAAGGCCCGGAAGAAGAGCTTGACCCGTCCCATCGGATTGGTTGGTCCGGGCGGCATCGGCTCCTGTCCCTTGGTCCACTCGCGCGCCGGGGGCACCCACCACGGATTCCACTCCGCCGCGGACACCAGGAACTCGCCCGTGGGCGTGGGGAACTCGGGCTGCCCGATCGCGACCCGGTAGCTGGTCTCGATTCTGCCTTCGCGAACGACGTCGAGGCGGCTGGCCGGGAGGTTCAGGATCAAGGCCAGCTCGGTGGCGACCGAGTCCTGCGCCCTCGCCGCGCCGGGGGCCGCGATCGCGAGCGCGAGGAGCGCCGCGACCGCGAGCCGGCTCCGTGCCGGGCCGGCTTCAGACGGCGCGCCGCGCCAGCAGCACATCGCACGGCGCCCGGTTGAGCACGTACTCGGCCACGCTTCCGATCAGGGTGCGCTGGAGCGGCCGCTTGCCGGTCGGGCCGACGGCGATGATCTCGGCGTGCTTGCTCCGAACCGCGGCGAGCAGCAGCTCGCGCGGATCGCCGGCCTCGAGCCGGAGCTGCCAGTCGCTCGCGCGCGGGCTGGTGCCGTCGACGGCGCGGCGGAGCAGCCGACCCCGCTCCTTGAGCTTGGCCTTGTGGTCGGCCTCGCCCACGTGCTCGGCCAGCGCCGGCGGCAGACCCTTGAGCGGGTCCTCGTAGGTGTGCACCGCGAGCACCTTGCCGGCGGGGGGCATCACGGCCGCGAGCAGCCTGGCCGCCCGGCGAGCCTCGGACGAGAAGTCGAAACCCAGCACGCCCATCTTGTACGGCGCCTTGGGCGCCGGGCCGACGGCGAGCACCGGGTACTGCCCGTGCCGGAGCAACCGGCGCGCGGTCGAGCCCAGCATGGCGTCCCGCACCGGAGCGTGTCCGCGCCGGCCGATCACCACGAGATCCGCGCTCAGGGCGAGGGCCAGTCGGTCGATCTCGGTGGCGGCGTGTCCCTTCACGACCTTGGACTCGACGGTCACGTCGTTCCGCTTGCGGGCGGAGAACATCCGCCGCATGCCCTTGGCGATGTCGGCCAGGGAAACCTCCGCCGCGCCGCGCACCACCGAGTCGACCGAGACGTCGAGCTTGGCCGGCAGCACGTGGATCAGCACGACCTGGCCGCGCGACCCGAGCGGCAGGGTCGCCGCCCTGCGCACCGCCCGGCCGCCTTCGAGCGAGAAATCGGTGGCGACGACGACCCGCCGCAGTCGCGGTCCGCCACGCTTGGCTGGAGTCCTGCTGGCCACGGTTCCCTCCTCCGGATTGAGACCCACGTCCCCGCAGGCAAGATGTGCCGCCGAGTTTGAGCGGCGGATTGATCGAAAGTGAAGGAACGTTGGAGCTTACGCCGTCCCGGGGGGCCGCCGCCGTCTCGTTGGTGGGATGGCCCCAGGCCTCAGGTCCGGCCAGGGGTCGCAGAGGTCAACTACTCGGCTGCCTCGCGCGTAGATTCATGGCAGACAATGGGATGCCACCGCGGCCGGTGACGAGCGCCGCGTCTTTTCGAGGCTTTGCATGCGAACAGTGACCATGTTCGGGGCGATGGCCGCCATTGGGGTCATCGGCTGCGCGTCCAACGGAGGCACGCCCGCCACCGGCCGGAACCGGGGTGGCCCCGCCGCCGTCGCCGTCGACGCCGTGCGCCGGACCGACCTCGCCCGCACGGTGACGCTGGCCGGTCCGGTCGAGCCGATCCGGGTGGTCGGGGTGAACAGCCGGTCGACCGGCACGATCCTCTCCGTCGACGTGGTCGAGGGGACCAGGGTCCAGCCGGGCCAGTTGATGGCCGAGCTGGATTCGCGGGAGACGGACGCGCAGCTGGCCCGGGCCCGCGCGGTGCTGGCCAACGCCAAGGCCTCCTTCGAGCGGGCCGAGCAGATGCGGACCTCGGCGATCATCACCGAGGCCGAGTTCGAGGCGGCCCGAGCCGCCTTCGGCACCGCCTCGAGCGACGTCGAGCTCTGGGAGACCAGGCTCGAGTTCGCCAGGGTCCTCGCGCCCACCGCCGGCGTGGTCACCGCCAAGCTGGTCGAGGCGGGCAGCGCGGTCACCGCGAATCAGCGGCTCTTCGACATCGCCGACGACGCCCTGCTGGTGGTCCGGGTCCAGATGTCCGAGCTCGACGTGGTCCACGTCCGCGCGGGCGACAGCGTCAGCGTGCAGCTCGACGCGTTGCCCGGCGAGCTGGTGGACGGCCGGGTGCGCCGGGTCTTTCCGGCGGCGGACGCGAACACCCGCCTGGTGCCGGTCGAGGTCGCGCTCGGCAGGGCGCGCTCGGGGGTCGCCATCCGCCCGGGCTTTCTCGCGAGGGCCAGCTTCGGTCTCGATCGGCGGGACGCGGCGCTGGTGGTGCCGGCCGCCGCGGTCGGCGCGAGCGCGTCGGGGCCCTTCGTCTTCGCGGTGGAGGGCGACACCCTGGTCCGGAAGCTGGTCTCCACGGGGCTCACCTCCGAGGGCCAGGTCGAGGTGCTGAGCGGGCTCGAGGTCGGCGAGTTGGTAGTCACGTCAGGGCAGCTCAACCTCCGCGCCGGCGCCCAGGTCCGGGTGACCCAACGGGGCGGCCAGGCCACCGACCAGGCGCCGGTGGCCGAGGCGGCGAGCCGTGATTCGGGTCTCGGAGGGGGCGGGCAATGAGCCAGCGTTCGTCGCTCTCGGGCTTCTCGATCAAGCGGCCGATCGGGACCCTCGCGCTCGCCTCGGTCGTGGTGGTGCTCGGCCTGTTCTACGTCGGCCAGCTGGCGATCGACCTGCTGCCGCAGATCGTCTATCCCCAGGTGCGGGTCGGGGTGCGCTACCCGGGCGTGGCGCCCGAGGTGCTGGAGGAGCAGGTCACCAAGGTGCTGGAGACCCGACTCGCCACGACCGAGAACCTGATCCGGCTCGAATCGGAGACCCAGGAGGGGCGGGTCGACGTCAGCCTCTATTTCCGCTACGGCACCGACATGAACTTCGCGCTCCAGGACGCGTCGAAGAATCTCGACCGGGCCCGCGCGGGGCTGCCGGACGACGTCGAGCCGCCGAGCATCTTCAAGTTCGATCCGTCGCAGGTGCCGGTCTACGAGGTGGGCCTGAGCTCGCCGACGATGACCCAGGTGGACCTCCGCCGCTGGGTCGATCTCCAGCTGGTGCCGCAGCTGCTCACGGTGGAGGGCGTCGGCGCGATCGACGTCGCGGGCGGGCTGCAGCGCGAGGTGCAGGTGGTGCTCGACCAGGAGCGGCTCCGCTCCTATCGGCTCACCATCGCCGACGTGCTGGCCGCGCTCCGCAACGAGAACCAGGACATCGCGGCCGGCAACCTGACCTCGGCCGACTTCGAGATCGTCGGGAAGACGGCGGGCAAGTTCCGCACGGTGGGCGACATCCGCTCGGTGCTCCTGAGCGTGCCGGGCACCGGACAGCGGATCCCGATCTCCGACCTGGCGACGGTGGCCGACACCAATCGGGAGCAACGCCTCTGGGCCCGCCTGAACGACGTGCCGGCGGTCAAGCTGTCGGTCCGGAAGCTGCCCGAGTCCAACACCGTCGACGTCGCCTCCGGGGTCGGGTCGCGGCTCGAGCAGCTGCGGGAGTCCCGGTTCATTCCCGAGGACGTCACCTTTCGGGTGGTGGCCGACCAGTCGTTCTTCGTGAAGAGCGCGCTCTCCAGCGTGAACGGCGCGGCGGCGCTCGGGGCCGCGCTCGCGATGGTGGTGGTGCTGCTCTTCCTGGGCAGTCTCCGGAAGACCTTCATCATCGGGCTCTCGATCCCGATCGCGGTGCTCGCCACCCTGGCGCTGATGGGGATGAGCGGGCTCACGCTCAACATCATGACCCTGGGCGGGCTCGCGCTCGGTGTCGGGCTCCTGCTCGACAACTCGATCGTGATGCTGGAGAACATCTTCCGCCATCGGGGGCAGGGAAAGGACGCCACGGTCGCCGCGACGGAAGGCGCCACCGAGGTGACCTCCGCGGTCGTGGCGTCGACCACCACCAACCTCGCCGCCGTGGTTCCGTTCCTGCTGATCAGCGGCCTCGCGGCGCTGATCTTCAGGGAGCTGATCCTCACCATCACCTTCTCGATGGTCGCGTCCCTCGGCGTGGCGCTCACCCTGGTGCCGATGCTGACGGCGCAGTTCGCCAAGGTGCGCTTCGCGAGCCGGCTCGATCGCTCCTGGCCGATCGTCGCCTTCAACCGGGTCGTGGGCCGGATGACGAACGGCTACCGCCGGGTCGCGCGGCGCACCCTCGCCGGCCGCTGGTGGACCGTGCTCGGAGCGTTCGCCACCCTGGCCCTGATCCTCTCGCTCGCCCGGAACCTGCCGAACGAGTTCCTGCCGGTGGTCGACGACGGCGCCGTCAGCGTCAACGTCAACCTGCCTCCGGGAACGCCGCCGGAGCGCACCAACGAGGTGGTCAAGCGGCTGGAGCAGCTGATCTCGGGGCGGGCGACGTCCGCGACGTGTTCGCGACGGCGGGCGGGTTCCTGTTCGGCGGGTCCACAAGCGAGCGGGGCGGGCGCGGCTCGATCAACATCCAGCTGGTGCCGGGCCGAGCGCCCGGGCGTCGACGCCTCGGAGTGGGTGGCGGAGCTGCAGGCCGACATCGACGCGATGGGGATTCCCGGCGCCCGGATCAGCGCCCGGCCGCCGCGGATCCGCGGCCTTCGCACCAACTCTTCCGGCAGCGACATCGCGGTGGCGGTGCAGGGGGACGATCTCGCGATGCTCCAGCGGGTCGCGGGCGACGTGCTGACCAGGATCCGGGGCATCCCGGGGCTCGAAGGCCTCCAGGTCTCCACCGAGGAGGCCAGCCCGCAGCTCTCGATCCGGATCGATCGCGAGCGGGTGGCGGACCTCGGGCTCAACGTCTCCACCGTGGGACAGACCGTCCGCACGGCGCTCGAGGGCTCGATCGCGACCCGGTTCGCGGAGGGCAACTACGAGTACGACGTCCGGGTCCGGCTGCCGCGGAGTCAGTTCCAGAGCGCGGAGGACCTGGGCGCGATCGCGCTCTTCCCGGGCCGCGACCAGCCGATCTACCTCCGCGACGTGGCCACCATCACCGTCGGCACCGGCCCGACCACCATTCTGCGCGAGAACCAGAACCGGATGATCCGGGTGACCGGCGACGTCAACACGGCCGTCGCCAACGTGAGCGTGGTGAGCGACCAGATCCGGGCGCGGCTCTCCGATCTGCCGATCCCCGAGGGCTTCGGCCTGATCTACGGCGGCGAGGAAGAGGCGATCCGGGAGAACAACCGCAATCTGGCGATCGTGATCGGGCTGGCGATCTTCCTCGTGTTCGTGGTTCTCACGGTGCAGTACGAGAGCGTGGTCGACCCGTTGGTGATCCTGGTCTCCGTGCCGCTCGCCCTGATCGGGGTGGGGGCCGCGCTCCTGATCACGGGGACGCCGATGAGCGCCCCGGTGCTGCTCGGCGTGATTCTCCTGGCCGGGATCGTGGTGAACAACGCGATCCTGTTGGTGGAGTACGTCGAGATCGGCCGCCGGGAGGCGGGGCTCACCACGGAGGAAGCGATCGTCGAGGCCGGCGCGGTGCGGCTCCGGCCGATCCTGATGACCACCCTCACCACGGTGCTCGGGATGCTGCCGCTCTCCTTCGGGATCGGCGAGGGCACCGAGCTGATGCGACCGCTCGCGGTGGCGGTCGTGGGCGGGCTGATGGTGTCGACCTTCCTGACGTTGATCCTGATCCCGGCGGTCTATCTGATCGCGACCCGCGCGGCGGCCCGCCTGGCCCACGCCGTGACGGGGGCGCCGATCGATGCGGAGCACCGGCCGGCGCCGGCCGTGTCGCCGGTGACTGACTCCTAGCCCCGAGAGCCCGCATCGCGGGCGCCTCGGCGCCCGGCGCCGCCTCGTCCCACGGCGGCGACGGTCCAATGGCCGAGTGCGATGTAACGCTGTGCGACGGCGATGCTCCCTCGCCGGAGTGCGCTGCTCCCCTTGCCGGCGGCGATGTGACCGTGCGCCACTGCGATGGTCCCTCGGCGGATTGTGCTGGTCCGTTGGCCGCCGGCGATCTGACCTCGCGCCACGGCGATGCTCCCTCGGCGGAGGGTGCTGCTCCCCCGCCGGCGGCGATGTGACCTTGCGCCACGGCGATGGTCCCTCGGCGGAGGGCGCTGATCCCTTGTCCGCCGGCGATGTGCCTTGTTGCCACGGCGATGCTCCCTCGGTGGAGTCCACCGCAGCCCTGGCCGCCAGCGATGTGACGCTGCGCGACGGCGATGCTCCTTCGGCGGACAGCGCCGCTCGTCTGGCCGGCGGCGACGTGTCGTTGCGCGGCGGCGATGCTCCCTCGGCCGACTGTGCTACCCCGATGGTCGGGTTGGGTGGGGGCGATCGTTGTGACCCACGTCACCGCTCCGGCGCGATCTCGAGCGAGCTTGTCAGCTGGAACCATGACCATGTCTCGCGGCAATCCGTCGACCATTCTCCCGGTGCGGGGCCGCAACGGTCTGGGTCGAGTAGACGGCGCCGCCGGGTCGCGGTGGCCGCCGGTCGGGTGGCCGAGTAGGTTCGACCCATGACCAGACCCATGCTGACCCATCTGCTGCTGTTCACCGCCGCCGTCGTCGGCGTGCGGGACGCCAGCGGCCAGGCGCCCGACCAGCGATCGCGCCGAGTCGACTCCCTGTTCTCGAGCTTCGGCACCAGCTCTCCCGGTTGCGCGGTGGGGGTCGTCCAGAACGGACGCTTCCTCCACCAGCGGGGCTACGGGATGGCCGATCTGGAGCGCCGGGTGCCGATCACGCCGGAAACGGTGTTCTACACGGGCTCGGTCTCCAAACAGTTCACCGCGATGAGCGTCGCGCTCCTCGCTCGCGACGGACGGATCTCCCTCGACGATCCGGCCCGCAAGTACCTGCCGGAGATTCCCGAGGCTGGCGCCGGGATCACGATCCGGCACATGGTGCACCACCTGAGCGGGCTCCGCGAGAAGTGGGACCTGCTGGTGTACTCGGGCTATCGCGACGGGAACCTGGTCCGCCAGGACGACGTGCTCGAGATGGTGAAGCACCAGCGGGAGCTCAACTTCGCGCCGGGCGACGACCACCTCTACAACAACACGGCCTACGACATGCTCGCCACCCTGGTGGAGCGGGTGAGCGGGCAGTCGATTCGGGAGTTCGCGAAGGCGCGGATCTTCGACCGGCTCGGCATGGAGCGGAGCCGCTACGTCGACGACCAGTCGGTGGTCATTCCGGATCGCGCGCTGGGCTACTCGGTGCGGGACGGCGAGATCAGCCAGGCGCCGGCGTACGTCGAGACCGTGGGCAGCGGGAGCGTCTACTCGACGGTGCCGGACCTCGCTCGCTGGGACGAGTCGTTCTACACCGCCGCGCTCGGCGACCAGGAGCTGTTGCGTCTGGTCCAGACCCCCGGGCGGCTCAACGACGGCACCGAGCTGACCTACGCGTTCGGCCTGGTGGTCGAGCGGTGGCGGGGGCTCAGGCGGGTCCAACACGGCGGGGCGCTCGCCGGCTTCCGGGCCCAGATCACCCGGTACCCGGACCAGCGCTTCTCGGCGATCGTGCTCTGCAACTTCGCCCAGGCCAATCCGGCGAGCTTCGCGGACCGGATCGCCGAGATCTACCTGGGTGACCAGCTGAGCCCCGCACCCGTCCGCGCCGCCGGCAGGGCCTTTACCGACCGCGGCCTCATGGATCGAGCCGTGGGCGTCTATCGCTCGGCGCGGAGCGGCAACGTCGTCCAGATCGTGGCGCGCGACACCTTGCTGGTGATGCAGTACGGCCCCATCCGGCTCCCGCTCGCGGCCGCGGGCCCGGATCGGGCGAGCTTCGGCTGGTCGGGGGAGGGCTCCGAGGCGCTCTTCGAAGGCGAGGGCGCGAAGGCCGCCCGGGTGGTGGTGCGCGGGATCGGCCCGCGTCCCGAGCCGTTCGAGCGGGTCGATCCGCCGAATCGCGCTCCGGCGGCGCTCGCCGCCCTCGCCGGGCGATACCGGAGCGCGGAGCTGGACGTCGAGTGGACGGTCGTCCAGCGTGACACGGCGCTGCTGGTCCGGACGTCCAACGGCGACGAGCGCGAGCTGGTGCCGGTCCACGCGGACGGGTTCACGCTGGAGGGCGCCGCCGTGCTGGTCGATCGCGACGGGCGGGGGCGGGTGCGCGGCCTCCTGGTGACGCCGGGCCGGAGCCGGAACATCCGCTTCGAGCGGGTCGCCGCGGGTCGTTAGGCGGCCACCCGCCGTCCGCCGATGAGCGTCGTTCGACGACACCCGCTCCGGTCCTACTACGCGCTCGCCGTCGGGATCGCGAGCCTGGTCATCGTCTACTGGCAGGTGGCGGCCGCGATCTACCTGCGCCGCCATGGAGCCCCGCTCGACTTCTACGGCTTCGCGGGCGGCGTGATGCAGGGGCAGCTCGGCTACGAGTACGTGAATCTCGTGGCCCTGCTGCACTTGATGGCGCTCTATCCCCTGGTCGTGCCGGCCCTGGGCTTCGGGCTCGCCCCGAGTCTCGCGGCCGTCCTGGTCACGGCGCGGACCAGGGGACGTGCCGGGCTCGCCGCGCTGCTCTCGCGCTTGAAGCCCTGGCGTGGCGGCAAGGGTCCCGGGGACGTCTGGAGGGCCTACGCCCTGATCCTGGTCGCGCCGCTTCTCCTCTATCCGCTCTTCCTCTGGATCGAGGGCAGTTTCGGCGACCCGGCCTGGGTCGAGCGCTCGCGGCGGATCGTCGGACTCGACCCGATCGGCTGGCTGCTGCCCGCGCTGCTGATCGGCGCCGTGCTCGACGAGGGCGGCCTGCTCGAGGAGCTGGGGTGGCGAGGGTTCGCGACCCCGACGCTGCTCGCCCGCGGCCGGCATCCGCTCGCGGTGGCGCTCATGGTCGGCGTGCTCTGGTCGCTCTGGCACTGGCCCCGCGAGCTGCCGGCGCTGTTGGCCGGCGCGGTGCCGTTCGCCGAGTTCCTGCCGCACCAGATCCCCAGGCTGGTGAGCGCGATTGCCGTGTCGACGATCATGATCCCGTTCCTGGTGTGGACCGGCGGCAGCGTCGTGCCGGCGATCATGATCCATGGACTCACCAACTTCCTCTCCAAGGCCTTCGACGGGATGCCGCGATTCGCGCTCGGTGCGGAGCCGCAGGACCTGGTCGAGCCCGGCCTGGCGCTCCTCCTGGTCGCCACGCTGGGTCCGCGTCTCGGGCACCCGCCCCCCGGCCGGCAGTCGGATGCTCTCGCCGAGGCGTGACCTGGCCACCCTCCGGGCGATGCTCCGCATCGCCTGGGGCTGGCTGGTCACCGGTGGACGGGTTCGCCGGCGCTACCGCCGCCACCAGGCGGAGGGCACGACCTACTGGATCGACGAAGACGAGCTGCTCTCGTGAAGAGCCCGCCCTCGCCGCCGCCCCCGCCCAGCTACGCCTTCGGCTATCGCCGGCCGCCGCGCTCAGGCAACCTGATCAACGGTCTCGGGGAGCGGGAGCCTCGGCGGGCCGAGCACGTGTTCCACTCGTCGTTCGGGTCGCCGCTCGAGTGGGCCGCGATGGACCACTTCTTCACGCTGATCAACGCCTGGGGCGTGGTCCGGCACCTGATCATGATTCGCTGGGCGCTGCGGCGGGCCGAGGGAACGCCGGCCGAGGTGAAGGACGACCTCGGCGGGTCCGTTGCGGCGGCCCAACACGTCAAAGCCACGGCCCAGACGCTCGGCGCCCGCAAGGTGGGGATCACGGCGGTCACGGAGGCCGCGGTCTACGCCGGGAGAGAGGTCCCCTTTCCGACGGCGATCGTCCTGGGGACGCCGATGCGACGCGAGGCGATGGCCGGCGTGCCGGACGACCGGGCGGCGGTCGAGGTGATGCGCGCCTATCGCGAGGTCTGCAACACGGCCGTCGACCTGGCCCGGCACATCCGCTCTCGCGGCTGGAACGCCAAGGCCTACGGCGATCCGAACTCCGGTGACCTCCTCCACGTGCCGCTCGCGGTCCAGGCCGGTCTGGGCCAGCTGGGCAAGCACGGCTCGCTGATCTCGGCGGAGTACGGCTCGAATCTCCGGCTCGCCACGGTGGTCACCGACCTGCCGCTCGCGCCGGACCAGCCGGTCGACCTCGGCGTCGACGACTTCTGCCTCCTCTGTCGGGTCTGCTCGACGGCCTGTCCTCCGGGAGCGATCGCCGACCAGATCCAGACCGTGCGGGGCGTCGACAAGTGGTACGTCGACTTCGACCGCTGCATCCCCTACTTCACCAAGACCAAGGGCTGCGCCATCTGCATCGAGGCCTGCCCCTGGGCGGAGACCGGCCGCGGCTTCACCATCTCCGAGAAGATGCTCGCCCGGCGCCGTCGCGACGGCACCGAGCGACGGGCGGGGTGAGGCATCCACCGTTCCGGTCGGCACGGGAAATGCCCTTGTGGCCGTTGAACCTACGCATAGACTAGGGGGCTTTCGCCCTCCCGGGAGCCCATGAAGCGCATCGCGCAGAATCTGGCACTTCTCGCCGTCACCACGGCCGTCGGCCTCGGTGTCGCCGAGGTCGCGCTCAGGGCGCTGTATCGGGCGCCCTGGTACATGCAACTGGTCGGCGAGCAACGGGTCAATCAGCGGCTCCGGTACAACCTGAACCAATGGGGGCTCCGCGACGTCGACCCGCCGCCGAAGAAGGCCGGCGAGACCCGGGTCTTCATGATCGGGGACTCGTTCACCTTCGGGCTCGGCGTCCGGGAGGACTCGTTCACGCTGCCCTGGCTCCTGGAGCAGTCGCTCGGCGTCGACGTGCTGAACGGCGGAATCTCCGGATCGCACAGCGACGACTGGCTGGAGCTCTATCAGCGGGTCGGGCCGAGCTATCAGCCCGACCTGGTCACGGTGGTGTTCTTCCTCCGTGACGGGACCCGTCTGGACGCGATGGGCAGCTTCTTCAAGCCGGTCCGGGACGAGGTCGCCAGCCGCAACCAGAGCTCGCGCTGGTATCGCCACGTCTATCTCTATCGCTATCTCCGCGACGCGCTCGATCGCCGCAAGGTGGGCGAGCTCTACTCGACGGCGCTCACCCGCGCCTACACCGGCGATTCCACCGAGACCGTCGAGTGGCAGGCCGCGCAGCGAAATCTGCTGGCGATGAAGGAGCTGGCCGAGCGACAGAACGCGAAGTTCGCGCTGGTGATCTGGCCGATCCTGGCGGAGCTCGACGGTCCCTATCCGTTCCAGGCCATCTGTGACGTGCTCGAAGACTTCGCCAGGCGGAACGGGATACCGGTGCACAACATGCTCCCGGACTATCAGGGCGAAGAGCCCCGATCGCTCTGGGTCTCGATGTACGACCAGCACCCGAACGCGAAGGGCCACGCGATCGCGGCGAAGAGCGTCGATCCGTTCGTGCGGGAAGTGCTGGGCCTCGGACAGCGGACGGCAGCCGGAGAGCGCGACGTCTTCACGACCGACGAGTACCGGGTCCGGGTCGAGACGGTCGCGAGCGGGCTGGCGCACCCCTGGGGTCTGGCGGTGCTGCCGGACGGGCGGATGCTGGTCACGGAGCGCCCGGGCCGGCTTCGCTACGTGGAGCGGGACGGGAGCCTGTCGGAGCCGCTCGGCGGGGTGCCGGAGGTGTTCACGTCCGCCGAGGGCGGGCTGCTGGATCTGGCGCTGGACCCGGCCTTCGCCGACAATCGGCTGGTCTACCTGAGCTACGCGAGGCCCGGCGAGGGCGGGGCCAGCACGGCCGTCGGGCGCGGGCGCTTGACGGAGCGTAGCCTGGAAGGGTTCCGGGTCATCTTCGAGCAGCAGCCGAAGACCAAGTCGCTCGTGCACTTCGGCTCCCGGCTGGCCTTTGCGCCGGACGGCACGCTCTTCGTCACGCTGGGCGATCGGGGGCAGCGCTCGCGTGCGCAACACCTGGACTTCAACCTGGGCAAGGTGATCCGGATCAATCCCGACGGGTCGATTCCCGACGACAATCCGTTCGTCGGACGGAAGGACCACCGTCCCGAGGTCTGGACCTACGGGCACCGGAACCTGCAGGGCGCCGCGATCGAGCCGGGCACCGGCACCCTCTGGACCTCGGAGCATGGGCCCCGGGGTGGCGACGAGGTGAACGCCGAGGCGAAGGGCCACAACTACGGCTGGTCGGTGATCACCTACGGAGAGGAGTACGCCGGCGGCTCGATCGGCGAGGGCACGGCCAAGGAGGGCATGGAGCAGCCGGCGATCTACTGGGATCCGTCGATCGGTCCGTCGGGCATCTCCTTCTACACCGCCGACGAGTTCGAGGCCTGGCGGGGGAATCTCCTGGTCGGCGCGCTGGCCGGGCAGGCGCTGGTCCGTCTGGTGATCGAGGGGAACAAGGTGGTGAAAGAGGAGCGGATGCTGAAAGATCTCCACGAGCGGATCCGCGCCGTCCGCCAGGCGCCCGACGGGCGACTCTACCTGATCACCGACAGTCCGGCCGGCCGGGTCCTCCGTCTGGTTCCGGTCGAGCGGCTCGGGCACTGACGGCTGGCCGGACGGAGTTAGCTTAGTACGGTCCTGTCCCGTCTCCGGGCCGATTCACACGCATCCGGGAGAGCTCCGACCGTGCGTCCCACAGCCCTTTTCGCCTCGCTCCTGACCGCCGCCCTGGTCGGCCCGCTCGCCGCCCAGTCGAGCATCCCTCCCCGCGACGAGCAGATCGCCGCCGCCGTCCTGCCCCTGCCGCCGGAGCTGCAGGCCGGGGCCCGAGTGCTCGGCTACGACGCGGGCGGCAATTTCGTGACTCTGCGCGAGGGGAAGGGGATGGTCTGTCTCGCCCAGTATCCCAAGGAGGAGCAGTTCCACGTCTCCTGCTACCACGAGTCGCTCGAGCCGTTCATGGCGAGAGGGCGGGCGCTCCGGGCTTCGGGAGTGAAGGGCGAGCAGGTCGACACGGTCCGTTTCGCCGAGGCCAAGAGCGGCAAGCTCAAGCTGCCGGCGGGTCCGGCCGCGCTCTATCAGCTCTTCGGCGGCACGTTCGACCCGAAGACCGTCAGCGCGAACGGCGCGCGACGACTCTACGTGGTCTACATCCCGTACCTCACCGGGGCCGCGGCCGGGCTGCCCGAGAAGCCGCGCGGCAGCGATCCCTGGGTGATGTTCCCGGGCACGCCCAAGGCGCACATCATGTACACGCCCGGGATGTAGCCGGACCGCCGGCTCGTCACACCCGGGAGCTCTCGAAGCCCCTGCCGCTGAAGCGGCAGGGGCTTTCTCGTGCTGGCGGATGCGATCGTTAGGGAACGGCCGCCGGCGGGATGACGCTGAGCACGATCCGCGAGGGCGCCTCCGGACCGCGGTGCAGGCGTTGGGTGGCCCGCTGGAAGTCGGACGCCTTGGCGCGGTAGATGTCGACGAAGCGTTGCGGGTTCCGGTCGACCAGCGGGAACCAGCTCCCCTGCACCTCAACCATCAGCCGGTGGCCACGCTTGAAGGTGTGGAAGACGTCGGGCATCTCGAGCTCGAGCCTGGTCACTTCGCCGGGACGGAGCGGCTCGGGGGTGGTGAGACTGTTGCGGAACTTGGCTCGTACCACGTCGCCTCGGACCAGCTCCCGGAAGCCGTCGGGGTGCACGTCGATCAACCGGACCACCCAGTCGCCGTCGGTGCCGGTGGTGGAGACGTAGAGCTCCGGCGTCACCGCGCCGGCGATCGCCAGGTCTTCCGAGAGAGCCTCGCCGGTGTAGGTCACGACGTCGGCCCGGCCGTCGGTGAAGCGCTGGTCGCGCGCCATGTAGTCGGGATCCATGTCGGTGCTCTTGTCGGGCACGAATGGCACGGGGTCGGCCGGGTCGGTCACCCACTCCTCGACGCCGGCCGCGCCGGCCGGCGGCGGACTGGTCGCGAGGGTGCCGTTCGGGCCGAAGTAGATCGAGCGCGAGGTCGCCTGCCTGGGCGGCCAGGCGTCGAAGGTGCGCCAGCGGTTCGAGCCGGTCTCGAAGACCCAGGCCTTCGGGTGGAGGCCCGGACCGCTTCCCTTCAAGTGGCCCTCGAAGAAGGGGAGCAGGATCTCGTCCTGGTAGTAGACGGAGGTGCTCGAGCCGAACTCCAGCTCGCCCGCCTTGCTGCCCTGGTCGCGGAACCACTGGCCGTGGAGCCAGGGGCCCACGACGATCCGGTTGTCGGCGCCCGGGCTCTGCCGCTCGATCGCGAGGAAGACGTTGAGGGCGCCGTAGAAGTTGTTGGCGTCGAACCAGCCGCCCACGTTGAGCACGGCCGGCTTCACGTTCCGGAGGTGGGGCAGGATGCTCCGCGCCTGCCAGAACTCGTCGTAGGTGCCGTGGGTCATCATGTCGGTCCAGCCCGGCGACTGCCCCTTGAAGTAGAGGCTGTCCGCGTTGGCGAGCGGCCCCATCTCGAGGAAGAACCGGTAGCCGTCGTCGCTCGGGAACTCGAAGCCCCGGCCGCAGGTCATCGAGGAGCCGGTGCCCAGCCGGCCGCAGGCGTACATGAAGTTGAAGGTCGAGGTCAGGAAGAAGGCGCCGTTGTGATGGGTGTCGTCGCCGGTGAACCAGTCGGATTGGGGCGCCTGGGGCGACACCGCCACCAGCGCCGGATGCGATCCGATCAACCCCTCGGCCGCGAAGAACCCGCCATAGGAGCCGCCCCAGAGACCGACCCGTCCGTTGTTGCCGGGCAGGTGCTTCACCAGCCAGTCGATCGTGTCCCAGGTGTCGGTGGTCTCGTCGACCTCGGTGGGCTGCTCGTGGCTCGCGAGGTTCGGCGTCATGTGCTCGAACCGACCTCCCGACCGATACCGCCCGCGCACGTCCTGGGTGACGAAGATGTATCCCGCCTTGGCGAACCCGTAGCCGGGGCCAAAGTACCGGGCGTAGCGCTCGGGGCCGTACGGGCCCGCGCTGTAGGGCGTCCGGCTCAAGAGGATCGGCCAGGTCTTCGACTGATCCACCGGCGCGTAAACGACCGTGTAGAGCTCGACGCCGTCCCGCATCCGGATCGTCATCTCCGACTTGCGATAGTTGGCTCGCAGCCAGGCGTCGTCGGGCCAGGGGAGTGGTTGGGCGACGCCCCATGCCGGCGCGAGCAGGACGACGAGTGAGACGAGCAGGGCCACTGGGGCCCACCGGGTGCTGCGGCAGGGCTGGCTCATGCCAGCAATCTAAGGTTCGGGCGCCGCTGGCACCGGATCGGGGAGTGTTCCGGGCTGGCCGCTATCGGGTGGGAATTGGCACCCGTCGGGTCAGGTCCGGGAGGCCGATGAAGTCCCAGCGGAAGACCAGCTCCGCCGAGCCGGAGTCCGGCGGGCTCCATTCGACGTCACGGGTCTCGCCTGGCGAGAGCCGGATCCGGGCCGGGCCCTCGACCGCGAGCGCGGCCGGCAGGTCGGCGCCGTCGCTCGCGAGGGGGCGCCAGCGCAGCAACGCCGGGCCGGCGACCAGCGAGATCTCGACGGTGTCGTCGGGATCGATGTTGATGAAGCGGAGTCGATGCCGCGTGCCCGAGCGAACCGGATACGCAAGCGGGGTCACCTGACCGTTCACCGCCTGGGTGACGGAGTCGCCGTCGGCGGCGAGGGCGGCGATGAAGACGTGGTCGCGCTCGGGGTCGAACGGCGCGCCGGGCTCCAGTACCAGGAGCGGCCCGTACATGCCGCGTCGCAGCTGGTCGGTCTCGTCCATGTGGCTGTGATAGATGAAGGTCCCCGCGCGGGGCGGGGCCATCCGAACGGTGAACGAGTCGCCCGGGGCGATCAGCGGCGCGAGCCGGCGACCGATCCCGCTCCAACCCGCCACGCCGTCGAAGACGCTCTCCAGCTCCATCCCGTGCCAGTGGATCGTGGCCGGCTCGGCCAGGGTGTTGACCACGGTGATCGCGGCCAGCTGGCCTTTGCTGAGCAGAATCGGTGGGCCGGGCACGGTGAGCGAGTCCACCGCCCTGCCGCCGCGCTCCGCGAGGGTAAAGCCTTTGGGACCGGTGGAGCCGTCTCCGCCAGACGCCTCACGGGCCACGAGCCTGAGTACCCGGTCCGGCTGGGCAGGCTTGGCAGGGCCGCGCGGATCGCTCACCTCGATGCCGAGCACCAGTCCGGCCATCGCGTCAGGCAGGTGGCGCGCGAGGTCGTGGGTGTCGTGCGCGATCGCCTCCGCCGTCCGCTCGGGAACAGGTGATGTGGGCGACGATGTGGCAGTGCATCAGCCAGTTGCCGGGCCAGGTGGGGACCCCTCGATCCAGAACGACCCGCCGGGCTCGAAGACGCGGTCACGCCGAGGGGCGCGTCGGGGGGCAGGACCACGTCACCTCGGCCTTGCCCTCTGGCCAGCAGCTTGAAGTGGAATCCATGGAGGTGCATCGGGTGGCGGGTGTCGCTGCCGTTGAGCCAGCGCCATCGCACCGTGTCGCCCACCGCGTGCGCGAAGCGCTCGGTGTGGGGCCAGGAGCGGCCGTTGATCGCCATCTCGAAGATGTCTTCGAACGGCTCGGGCCCCGTGCTGTCGGGCAGCAGGTCGAGGACCGTGACCACGAAGATCCGCTCGCTCGGGTCGGGCTCGCCGTCGGCCGGGTCCACCACGATCGCGCCGCTCAGCTGGCCGTCCCGTCCGGTCCGGAGGGTGAGGGTGTCCGTCGAGAGCGAGCCCCAGTAGAGGTAGGTCCCCGGCTTGGTGGCCCGGAAGCGGATCTCCCGCTCCGCGCCGGCCGCGATCCGGATCGTGTCGTGCCCCACCGTCCCGGCGCGGAGGCCGCGGACCACGAGATCGGGCCCGCCGAACTGCCGGTTGGGCACGCCGGGTCGGCGGACACCGGGTGGAGGCGGGCCGATCCGGATCGAGTCGGTGAGAGTGTTGCGGAGCCGGATCCGCACCTCGGTGCCCGCGCGCACCCGGACCAGCGGTCCGGGGATCGACGGCGGGCCGCCCGCCTCCGCGAAGGCGAGCACGGTGACCGTGGTGTCCACGTCGAGATCGGGCTGCCAGCGCGCGATCCGCGCTTCGAGCGCGAGGTCCAGGCGCCCGGGGCGCACGGTGCCGGCCGGGGCGCGGTTGTCGTTGGCGACCACGAGCGGCGGCGTCTGAGCGGGAGCGGCCGAGGAGACGACGCACGCGGCGGCGAGGGCGAGAGCCGCCGACCTGATTGGCGTTGGCATCCGAAACAGATAGCCGCGGGCCCGCTTCGCCGCCAGAGCCGCTCCGGCGGTGGCGTCGGCCGCGGTTCGGTGCTCTCTTTAGCGTCCGCACGAACGAGAGAAAAGCATGAGCGTCCGCACCCGGCTTCGCGGCTGGCGAGGCGCGTTCCTGATGGCGACCTGGCCGTCGCTGGTCGCGGTTCCGCTCGCGGCGCAGGCGGCCGTGAACCGCGATCCGGGTCGGGTCCGCCTGGTCACCGAGGACATTCCCCGCTTCTGGCGCGCGCTCGACGGCGCCACGGTGCTGAACGCGGCGGATCGGCTGCAGCGGATCTACGTCGACAGCGGCACCGCCGGGCTGCAGGGATTCCTGCGCGGGCGGATCGTGAGCGGCCGCGGCCTCGCGGGGACGGTGGCGAGCCGTCCTCGCTTCTACGCCTCGATCCGGCACGCCACCATGGCGATCGACTCGGCGCCGGAGACCCGGAGCGCGATTCGGGCGAGCCTCGAGCGACTCGCGGCGCTCTATCCGGCCGCGGTCTTTCCCGACGTGTACTTTCTGATCGGCCGGCTCAACTCGGGTGGCACGACGGGCCAGGCGGGGCTCCTGATCGGCGCCGAGATGTACGCCCGCGGTCCCGACACGCCGCTCGACGAGCTCAACGGCTGGGAGCGGGCCGTCACCGCCACCTCGGAGGCGGTGCCCTGGATCGTGGCCCACGAGCTGATCCACTACCAGCAGCCCCGGCTCGAGGGCACGGTCACCCTGCTCGCGCAGTCGCTCAGGGAAGGGGCGGCCGACTTCGTGGGCGAGCTGATCTCCGGCGGCATGATCAACCGGATCCAGCATGAGTACGGCGACGCGCACGAGGCGGCGCTCTGGGAGGAGTTCCGGGGCGCGATGGCGGGCACCGAGCTCGGCGCCTGGCTCTACCAGGGCGACGCGTCGAAGGACCGCCCCGCCGATCTCGGCTACTGGGTGGGCTACAAGATCGCCAAGGCCTACTACGATCGCTCGGCCGACAAGGCAACGGCGATTCGCCGGATCCTGACCCAGTCGGATCCGGAGGCGTTCCTCGCCGAGAGCGGCTATCGGGGTGGAGCGCGCTGACGTGACGATCGCACGGAAATGAACTCGCAAGGAGAGTCGATGCTCGCTCGAGCCATGCTGATCCTGTCGGTGACCGCGGCGGCCCCCGCCGCCCAGGCGCTCGCCCAAGGGCGGGCCTTCGATCTCGAGGCGACGGGGCGGGTCGTCCAGCTGGCCGACCCGCGGATCTCGCCCGACGGCCGCCAGGTGGCGCTGGTCGTTCGGCGCGCCAACTACGAGGCCAACCGCTTCGACGCCGAGTTGACCCTGGTGGACGTTGCCACGGGCGGGCGCCGGAGTCTCGCGCCGGGTCGCCACGCGGTCGGGTCGCCGCGCTGGTCGCCGCGGGGAGACCGGCTCGCCTTCCTGGCCCCCGACGACAGCGGCAAAGCGCAGATCTGGATCCTGCCGCTCGCGCTGGGCGGCGAGGCCGTGATGGTCACCAAGGCCAAGCGCGGCGTCCGGCAGCTCGCCTGGCGGCCCGACGGCGGGGCGCTCGCCTTCGTCACCGAGGACGAGCCGCCGGCGCGCGAAGGCACGGAGCGCCACAACAAGTCGTTCGTGGTCGAGCGGAACGACTACCTGGCCAGCGCGGCGCCGCTCTCGCGGCACGTCTGGACGGTGCCGTCCGAAGGCGGCGAGGCCAAGCGGCTCACCTCGGGCGCGTGGAGTCTGGCGAGCATTTTTGAGCTGCCGATCCAGTGGTCGCCCGACGGCGCCACGATCTACTTCGTCAAGCAGGCCGGACCCGGCACCGGCCACTGGTACACGGCGGTGCTCGGCGCGGTGACCGTGGCGACGGGCGCCGTCCGCGACATCGGTCCCTTCGGGATGGACCCCACGCCCTCCGCCGACGGGCGGTGGGTGGCTTTCTCGGCTCCGCGCGGCAAGGTGCCGGAGTTCACCACGCACGGGATCTACGTGCTGCCGGCCGCCGGCGGAGCGCCCGAGCTGCAGAGCGACGTCGACGTCACTTTCTGGGAGCCGAAGTGGCTCGACCAAGGGACCCTGCTCCTCTGCGGCGATCAGGGCACCCGGACCCGACTCTGGGCCAAGCCGTTGGGCGGCCGGTCGACCCCGATCGAGACGGGCCAGCTTCATCCCTCCTGCTCGTCGCTCGACGTCGGCGGGTCGGGCGCGATCGCGATGGTGGCCAACGACGGCGCGGGCCCGGCCGAGCTCTACTGGCTGGATCGACCGGGCGCCACCCCGCGGCGGCTCACCGACTTGAACCGCTGGATCGGCGAGTACGCGATCGGCCGCTCGGAGGGCGTGAGCTGGAAGACGGACCGCTTCACGGCGGACGGCGTGCTGACCTTCCCGCCCGACGCGGCGCCCGGTGCCAAGCTGCCGCTGGTGCTCTTCATCCACGGCGGCCCGATGGGGCAGTCGATCACCGATTTCCAGCCGATCCCTCAGCTGCTCGCGGCCGAGGGCTTTCTGGTCTTCCAGCCCAACTATCGCGGCTCCACCGGGCTCGGCAACGACTATCAGAGCGCGGTGATCGGCGACGCGGGCGACGGACCGGGCCGGGACGTGATGGCCGGCGTGCGGACCCTGATCCAGCGGGGCCTCGTGGACACCACCCGGATGGGCGTCTCGGGTTGGAGCTACGGCGGCTACATGACCACCTGGCTGATGAGCCACTATCCGGTCTGGGTCACGGGCATGGCCGGCGCGGCGGTGACCGACTACGCCGACGGCTACTACCTGGCCGACTACGGCCCCTCGTTCGGCGCGGCCTGGGGCGGGTCGCCCTTCAAGCCGCCCTACGATCGGATCGTGCGGGAGCAGAGCCCGATCACCTACGCGGGGCGGATCAAGGCGCCGATGCTGATCCTGGCCACCACGGGCGACGCCCGGGTGCCGGTGGTGCAGTCGTACAAGCTCTACAGCGCGCTCAAGGACTTCGGGGTGCCGGTGACCTTCGTTGCGTATCCCGTGCCGGGACACTTCCCGAGCGATCCAGTCCACATCAGGGACGTGATGCGGCGCTGGTCCGGCTGGTTCGCGGAGAAGCTCGGCGGGCGTTGAGGCCGGTGCCCGGGAGAGGTCAGTCTCGAGCGGTCGTGGGCGGGTCGCCGTCCTTGAGCACCCGACAGCACTCGGGGCAGAGGGCCGGGCCCGCCATCTCCTCGACGATCGCGAGCACCCGATCCCAGCCGAGTCCCTTCCGGTAGGGCCGATCCGCCAATAGCGCCTCGGTCACGTCGGCCACCGCGATGATCCGCGCCGGGCGGGAGAGCCGCGCCGCGGGCAAGCCGCGATGGTAGCCGTTGCCATCCATCCGCTCGTGGTGGGACGCGGCCATCTCGGCCAGCGGCTGGAAGCGCTTGACCCGATCCAGGATCTCGAAGGTGTACGCGGGATGCCTGCGCATCGCGGCCCATTCCGCCTCGTCGAGCTTACCCGGCTTGTCGAGGATCGCGTTCGAGACGCCAAGCTTGCCGATGTCGTGGAGCAGCGCCGCTCGACGCAGCTCGCGCCGCTCGGCGGCGGGCATCCCCAGTCCTTCGGCCAGCTGCACGGCGATCGCCGCGACCCCTTCGGAGTGCCGGTAGGTGTAGGGCGACTTGGCGTCGATGACCTGCGCGAAGGCCTCGGCCACCTGGTCGACCCGGGCGTCGTCGGCCAGGATCTCGCGATCCTCCGGCTCGTGTCGGCGGGCCAGCACCAGCGGATCGTCTCGCATCAGGCCGGACCAGAACTCGCGGTCCGATCGGATCGTCTCGAGGCAGCGCACCAGCTCGGGATCGAACCAGCGCCCCCGCCGGGCCACGAGCATCCCGTAGGCGGCCTCCAGGCCCCGGTCCCGGAGGAAGACCTCGAAGGTCTGCGCGAGACAGAGGATCCGGCCGAGGACCGGGATGGCGCCGCCGGAGAGGCCGAGCGGTTGGCCGGACCCGTCCCAGTGCTCGTCGAGGGTGCGGATCGCCTCGACGGTGGCCGGCGGCATGCCGAGCATCCGGACGATGTCGGCGCCGCGGTCGCAGCGGGTGGCCGTCATCTCCCGGTTGATCTCTTCCGCCCGCTGGCCGATCGCGGCCGCGCGCTTCAGCCAGCCGAGCGGCGAGCCGTCGCCGCGGGCGTGGGAGAGCGCGTAGCGGATGCTCGGCAGGAGGCGGGTCCAGTCGATCAGCTTGACGTCCCGCTTGAGCGCCAGATCGTCGTTGCCGAACAGCTCGGCCAGCCGGGCGGAGTTGCTGGAGCAGCCGGCGTCCTTGAGCAGGAGCGCGTAGAAGAGAGCGAGCCGCTCGTCCGCTCCAAGCCCGATCGCGCTCGCGATCCGCATCCCGATCACACAGCTCCGGGCCGAGTGGCCCATCGCCTGGCCCTCGGTCAGGTCGAGCGCGTAGGAGAGCGACGAGATCAGCTCGGAGAGGGTGAACGCCCGCCCGGGCTCGGTGGTCGGGGGCGGCTCGGGCAGCCCGTGCGGGGAGTGACGATGGTCGGACATCGGTCGGGGCGAGTGCAAGACACGGGCCCCCGTCCGGATCGGTTCGGTGGCTGAATCCCCGTGCCGACCTGCAACGTACGGGGCGGCACTTCCTGGCATTCCACAGGCTTCCGCTCGAGGATCCAGATGCTCGAAGCCCTCTGGCGCGATCTCCGCCTCGCGGGGCGCTCGCTCTCCCGGTCCCCGGTCTTCGTGCTCGCGGCAGGGCTCGTCATCGCCATCGGGATCGGCGCCACCACGACGGTGCTGAGCGTCGGCAACCGCCTGCTGTCCGAGCCGCCCACGGGCGTCCGCGAGGCCGGCCGTCTGGTGACGGTGCACTCGCTCTCGAAGGACGGGTCGAGCTTCCATGCCTTTTCGCTCCCCGACTATCGCGACTTGCGCGAGGGGCAGCGCGCGGTGGCATCGCTCGCGGCCTACACGACGGTGCCGGTGAGCATCGCCGGAGAGGGCGATCCGGAGCTGGTGGCCGGCCTCTCGGTCAGCTCGAACTACTTCGCGACCGTGGGCGCTCGCGCTGCACGAGGCCGGTTCTTCACCGCGGACGAGGAGCGCCCCGGCACGGAGGCCGTGGTGGTGTTGAGCCACCAGTACTGGGCACGACGCTTCGCGGCCGAGCCGTCGATGGTCGGCCGCCGGGTGCTGCTCAACGGGAAGCCGGCCACCGTCGTCGGGATCGGCGAGCCCGGGTTTCGAGGTCACCTGGCAGGCCTGGACGTCTCGGCCTGGGTTTCCCTCGGCACCGACGCCGCGCTCCGGGGCGCGGAGCGGTTCGCGGCACGGAATCACGATTGGCTCGAGCTGGTCGGAAGGCTCGGAGACGACGTCGATCCCCGCGAGGCTCGGTCGGCGCTCGATGCCGTCGGCGCGCGGCTCGCGCCCGAGCGGGGCGAGGCCGGGGCGCTCGAGACCGACGTCCGCCCCTACACGCCGGTCCCTCCGATGGTGGCGACGCCGGTCGGCGGCTTCCTCGCGGTCCTGCTGCTGCTCGCCGCGCTGATCCTCCTGATCGCCTGCGTCAACGTCGGCAGCATCCTGCTCTCGCGAGCCACCACCCGGCGCCGCGAGATCGCGGTCCGCCTGGCGCTCGGGAGCGGCCGCGGACCGGTGGTCCGGCAGCTGCTCGTCGAGAGCATGCTGGTCTATCTCCTCGGCGCGGCCGGCGGCATCGCGCTCGCGGTGGTGGCGACTCGGCTGCTGGGCGGCCTTCGACCGCCCGGCGGGGTGCCGGTGGCCCTGGTGGTCGGGGTGGATCCCGTGGTGCTCGGCCTGACGTTAGGCATCGCGCTCCTGGCGGGGCTCGGCTTCGGGGTCGGTCCCGCCTGGCGGGCGACCGCGATCGCTCCGGCCAGCGTGCTCCGGGTCGGGCAGACCGGGGGCGGCGGCCAGCGGCGGATGCGCCACCGCTTCGTGGTTGCCCAGGTGGCGGGGTCGGTGCTGCTCCTGGCGATGGCCGGTCTCTTCGTCCGCGGCGCCGCTCGCGCGGGTGAGGTGGATCTGGGAATGGACCCGGCCGGGGTCCACGTGCTCGAGGTCGATTTCTCCCTTGCCGGGCGGCCGACCGCCGAAGCGACCCGGCTGGCGGCGGAGGCCGAGCGGTTGATCGCCGAGCTGCCGGGGGTCCGGAGCGTCGGACGAATCGACCTGCTGCCGCTCAGCCTCGCCAACCAGACCAGCGGGTTCCTGGTGCCGGGTCGCGAGGCGGTCGAGGGGGTGGGGGCCTTCGGGACCGACTTCGCGGTGGTCTCGCCCAGCTACTTCGAGACGATCGGGATCGCCTTGGTGGCGGGCCGCGGCTTCGCGGAGAGCGACGTAGCGGGCGGTCCGCCGGTGGTGGTGGTCAACGAGGCCATCGCCAGGACGCTCTGGCCCGGCGAGTCGGCCGTCGGCAAGACGCTCCTCTACGGCTCGTTCCGACCGGAGCGCGCGACCCCGGTCGAGGTCGTCGGCGTGGTGCGCGACAGCAAGTACCGCTCGATCGGCGAAGAGCCCCGCTTCATGCTTTTCCAGACCAGCGCGCAGGAGCCGCGGGGGGCGACGGCCTTCCTGATCCGTCATGCCGCCCCCGACGTCGTCCGAGCGGCGCGGGACGTGATTCGACGGCTCGATCCCGGTCTCCCGTTCACGTCCGACTGGTCGTACCAGCAGGTGATCGGTCTCTCGCTCCTCCCGACCCGGATCGCGGCCACCCTTGCCAGCGCCTTCGGGGCGGTCGGGCTCCTGCTCGCGATGGTCGGACTCTACGGGGCTGTGGCCTTCGCGGTCGGCGTCCGGCTCAAGGAGTACGGGGTGCGGATGGCGCTCGGCGCGTCCCGATCCGACGTGCGGCGTGAGGTGTTGCGCGACGGGCTCCGCCCCACCGCGATCGGGCTCGCGATCGGCGGGGTGGCGGCGGTCGGCGCCGGGCAGTTGATTAGGGGCTTCCTGTTCGGCTTGAGCCCGCTCGACCCGGTCGCCTTCGGCGCCATCGCCCTGTTGCTCGGTGGCGCCGCGGTCGTGGCCTGTCTGGTGCCGAGTCGAAGAGCCTCACGCACGGATCCGATGGAGGTGCTTCGCCATGAATGACCGTTCCTCGTGGGTTCGACGGCCGATCGCGGCCGCCGCCGCCCTGGCTCTGCTCGCCGGCTGCGCCGGCGGGGGCGCCACGTCCGAAGCCGACGCCATCGGCGCCAGACTCCAGGCGGGCCTCGACTCGCTGGTCGCCGCCAACCCGAGCGTGCCGGGCATCCAGCTGGCCGTGCTCGACTCGGCGCGCGGGCTCCATTGGACCGGGGCCGCGGGTCTCGAGATGCGCGGAGGCGGGCCGCTTCGGGCCAACCAGCCGGTGCGGATCGCCAGCACCACGAAGACCTTCACCGCGGCCGCGATTCTCCGGCTCGCCGAGCAGGGCAAGATCGACCTCGACGCCTCGATCGCGCGGTATCTCCCCGACGAGCTACTGGCGGTGCTGGTGAGCGACGGCTACCAGGTGGACTCGATCAAGGTCCGCCAGGTGCTGAGTCAGACCTCGGGGATCTTCGACTACGCGTTCGGCGAGGGCTCGAACTTCGGCGAGGTGGCGCTCGGCGACCTCCAGCATCGCTGGACCCGGCTCGAGCAGGTGCAGTTCGCGGCGCGCGCCGGCGATCCGGTCGGTCCGCCGGGCCAGCAGTACCACTACAGCGACACCGGCTACGTGCTGCTCGGCGCGATCATCGAGCAGGTCTCCGGGTTGCCGCTCGCCCAGGCCTACCGTCAGCTGCTCAAGTTCGACCAGCTGGGGCTCGAGTCCACCTGGCTCGAGTCGCTCGAGCCGGCCCCCGCCGGCGTCGCGGAGCGCGCCCACCAGTACGCCGGCGACCTCGACTCGTTCGACGCCGATCCCTCGTTCGACCTCTTCGGTGGCGGCGGGCTGGTGGCGACCGCGGAGGACATGGCCGAGTTCTATCACGCGCTGCTCGGTGGGAAGGTCTTCGACGATCCGAAGACGCTGGAGACGATGCTCGTGGTGCCGGCCGTGAACGAGACCGGGCCCCGGGCCTACGCGCTGGGCATCGCGCGGGCGCCGGTGGCGGGTGAGACCTGTTGGGGCCACGGCGGCTTCTGGGGCACAATGGGCGTCGCGTGCCCGGCTTCCGGGCTCGCGATCGGGTTCTCGATCAATCAGAACGAGGGCACGGGCGAGGTCCGGAACGCGCTGCTCAAGCTGGTCGAGTCGGCGCTGGCCACTCCTTAGGGGGCACCGGGGTCGAGGAAGGCGAGCATCAGATCCCAGAAGCCTGCCTCGTACTCGCCCAGGGAGATGCCCAAGTGGGCTTGGGCCGCCTGGCGAAACTCGAAGCCTTCGCCCAGGGCGTCGTAGAGCGCGACGACGTCCTGCGGCGTGGTCCCGCCGCCGTCCGGATCGAGGAGATAGCGGACCGCCAGCTCGAAGACATCGTAGTACGTCCCGATCTTTCCCCCGTCCACCACCTCCTCGGGAAAGTCCGCGAAGCTGTGGATCGCGATGGGATTCCCGCCGCCCGCGAGCTGGGCGTGGCTCGAGCGCCAGGCCTCGAGCTGCTGGGTCGAGGTGATCGACGTCGACCGGGGCCCGCTCAGGTAGTTGGCGAAGCCCTCGCGCCACCAGGCGTCGGACGCCTGCTGACGGGCGGGGTCTCCGATCAGCAGAAACTCGACCACGTGCGTGGTCTCATGCTTGATCAGACCCTTGTAGCGGGCTTCGCTGAAACCGAACCGGGCGTAGTTCGGGCTCTCCCGAGAGATCACGACCAGGCCGTCCCGGTACGCGAACCCGTTGTTGTTGCCGAAGTCCTGATCCTTGATCGCGAGAACGTGGACCTTGCCGTCGGCGTGCCGGGGGAGAAAGTCGAAGGCGGTCTCGGTGATCGCGAAGTAGTCGAGGATCTCGGAGAGCGACTCCTCGGCCACGCTCGAGGTGTAGCGCCGGGCCTCCTGACTGGCGTAGCCCGAGTAGACCCGGAAGTGCGCGCTCTCGACCGGCATCCGATCGTGGCCCCAGGGCCCGCCGAAGTTGGTCGACGGGTTCCAGCTCCCGCTGAAGTCCAGATCGTCGCGAGTGGGGTCGGTCGAGGAAGAGCCACATCCGGCCACCACGGCGAAGAGCAGCGGGAGGGTCGATCGGACGAGTGCTGATGGGCGCCAGGTCATGCGGCTGCTCCGTTGCGCGTCACTCGCCAGCGTACGCCGCTGGCGAAGAGCCGACAACCCGCCCGCCCCGGCCCACACACGACGCAAACATCGCCGACGCTCGAGCCGCGCGCGGCATCGAGTCGGGTCCGCCTGGCGGCGGCTCGAGACGCTGACGCCGGATCAGGCCCGAGACGAGGGCCGACGTCGCGCCAGCAAGCCCTCCGAGAGCGCGGGCCCCCGCCCCGGCTCGCTCCAGGGGCACACCTCGATGCAGATCGCGCAGCCCTGGGTGACGCTGAAGTAGGGCACGCAGCGGTCGAAGTCCACGTACCACTTCTCGACCCCGCGCACCAACCGCTTCTCGTGCTGGATCGCGCCCGGCGGACAGTCCTCCGCGCAGCGGCGACAGACCAGGCAGAGGTCGTCGACCGCGATGTCCACGGGCCGATCCGGCGCCAGGGGCAGGTCGGTCAGCACGGCCGCCAGCCGCACGTTGGAGCCGTGCTCGCGGGTGATCAGCGAGCCGTGCTTGCCGAGCTGCCCGACGCCGCTCCGGATCGCCAGCGGGATCTGCAGCAGGTCCTCGCCGTCGGCGTACGCCTGCGCCGGCCAGCCCATCGCTCGAATCCGCTCGGCCAGCCGGATCGCGATCAGCGAGCCACGGCGATAGGTGCGCATCACCTCGCGCGCGGCGCGCTCGTGCGGGACGTGCGTCATCTCCGCGCGGTCCATCACCGTGGCGAGCGAGATCGCGTAGCGAAAGGGCGGCTTGGGATAGTCCTGGTAGAGCGCGTCGTCCTCGAGCGTGGTGACGCCGGAGGCGCCGGCGCCGAGCTCCCGGGCGATCGTCTTGACGGTCGCCGTCATCGCCTCGGGGTCGTCCACCGGAACCCGGGTCGGCGCCACCGGGCCGGCGTAGCGGCGTCGCTGCCAGAGGGTGCGCAGCACCTGGAGGAACGGGCCGGGCGTCGCGATCAGGTTGAAGAAGACGTCGAGCGCGGACCAGGCGATCGGCTGGCGGCCCGCGCCCCGGCCGGTCGAGTGGAAGACCGGCGTCGCGAGCCGCGGCTCGGACTCGTCGAGACCGTTGAGCTGGTTGCCGGAGCGGGGCGGCTTCCGGAAGGCGAAGCCGTAGCGGGGCGGCGGCGGGTCGTGCGGGCGCATTCAATCCCGCTCGGCGAGATGATCGATGTAGTACGGGCGGCCCGTCTGGAGCGCGCGCCGGTGGGCGCGCCGCACCCGCCCGCCGCGGACCAGCCAGACCAGCGCGACGCGAGCCAGGTAGCCCGCCAGGCGGAGGTTCCGCCACAGGCGTGGAGCCAGGCGATCGGTCTGGAGGTAGTAGGACTCCTGGAAGGTCCTGGGTCCCGTGCCATCCCGCGGGTCGCGTCCGGTCATTCCGGAGAGTAGCCGACCGGCGGAATCTCGGCGAGCGCCCTCGTCCCGATCGGTCCGGCCGGGGCCGGGCTTGCGCGCGAGCGATCCGGCGGCGAACGTTGTGGCGGCGGAGCTCCCGGGTCACTGGCCCCGAGGGTGGGAGGATCCGCCGACCGGTGCACGGCGCCACCGCAAAGCGCGCCCCGATGGACGAACGAAAGGACGGATCCAACCATGTCGGACCTTCCGAAGGTCATCTTCCGGCTTGGCAACAAGCCCCTCCGCTTCCAAGGCCAGCTGCTCGGCGAGTCCTCGATCTGCGACGAGGACGATACCGGTCTCTACACCCGCGTCCGGCTCTTCAAGACGGAGGGCGGGAGCTACGTCTGGGCGTGGGACCTCGCCGATGACGAGGACCCCAGCGACGACGAGCTGCAGCGGGCCGATGCGCTGGTCCTGAACGCCGCCAAGCCGCATCAGCTGCCCAATCCCGACGACCCGGCCGGCGCGCCCGCGCTCCGGTCGGCGTCCCCGGCGGAGCTGGCTCAGATCGCCTGGGACAAGCGGCCGAGGGAGAACGCCCGCCTCACCGAGGCGAGCACCCGCGTGTTCCACGCGGCCGCCCGAAGGGACGAGGCGGTCGCCGCGGCGCTGTACGAAGAAGTGCAGTAGCGCTCCACCCGCGTGACGCCTGGGTTGCGCCCTCCAACCCTCGCGCTCGGAATCCCGGACGACGGCCCCTGCGGTCGTCGTCCTTTTTCGTCGGCGTCCATGGATATAGACATTCTATACCCAAGGCTATAGACTGTCTTTACCCTTGCCGGAGCGCCACCCGTGCCGAGACGCCCCCCGTTCCGAGACAGCCTCGAGCTGCTCCAGGGCACGCTCGATCTGATGATCCTCGAGACCCTTCGTACCTGGGGCCCGCAGCACGGCTACGGTCTCAGCCAGACGATCCGGACCAACTCGGGCGAGCGGCTCACGGTCGACGCGGGCTCGATCTACCCGGCGCTCCATCGCCTCGAGCGGGCCAAGCTCGTGGCGGGCAGTTGGCAGCGCTCCGAGAACAATCAGCGCACCAAGGTGTACGACCTGACCGCCGCGGGGCGGCGGCAGGTGGTGCTGGAGCGCTCGCGCTGGGACGAGCTGGTTCGAGCGATGGCCGGGGTGCTCGCGCCTCGCTCGGCGGGGGAGGGGTCGTGAGCCTCTTCCGCCGACTGTTCGGTCGTCGTGAGGACGAGCTGGACGACGAGTTGGCCGACCACTTCAGGCGTGCCGTGGAGCATCGAGTGGCTCGAGGCGAGTCGGCCGAGTCGGCTCGTGCCGCGGTGCGGAGGGAGTTCGGCAACGTGGGGCGGGTGAGGGAGCTGACCCGCGGGTCCTGGGGCGTCGGGGAGCGGCTGCGGCTCGGGGTGGAGCGGTCGTTGCGGGACCTACGCTTCGGCGTGCGCCGGCTGGCCCGGCGCCCAGGCTTCACGGCCATCGCCGTGCTCTCGATCGCGGTCGGGATCGGCGCCAACACGACCATCTTCTCCGTGATCGAAGCCGTGCTGCTCAGGCGCCTGCCCCTGGCCGCGCCGGCCGACCTGGTCGACATCTACCAGCAGGGGACCGAGAATGGCTTCGGGACACTCTCCTTTCCGGATCTGAGGGACCTCGAGCAGGAGGGCGGCAAGGTCTTTTCGGAGGTCGGCGGATACCGGCTGGCGTTCGTGCAGGAGGACGCTGGCGACGGGGTGGAGACGCTCTTCGCCGAGGTGGTCACGGGTAACTACTTCACGATGCTGGGCGTGTCGGCGCTGCAGGGCCGGACGCTGCTGCCGTCCGACGACGTGGGCAAGGGTGGCCACCCTGTCGTGATGCTCTCCTACGGCTATTGGCAACGTCGCTTCGGCGGCGATCCGGCCGCGGTCGGGCGGCAGTTGCGGCTGAACGGTCGGCAGTACACGATCGTGGGGGTGCTGCCCGAGGCCTACACCGGCAGCGCTCGTGGCCTGATGCCCGCCATCTACGCGCCGAGGGCGATGGTGGGCGAGCTGCAGCCGCTCGACTTCGACGAGCTCGAGTCGCGTGGGAACCACACCGTGTTCGTCAAAGCGCGCCGTTTGCCCGGGGTCTCACTCGCGGCGGCCAATGGCTTCCTGGATCGGATGACGGGCTTCTTCGTCCGGACCTCACCCAAGGAGTGGAGCGAGGCTCGTCTTCGCCTGGTGCCGACCGCTGAGGTGATCGTGCACCCTCTGGTCGATCGGGTGCTGGTGACGGCTGCGGTGTTGCTGATGGCCGTGGTGGCCCTGGTATTGGTGATCGCCTGCGCCAACCTCGCCAGCTTCCTGCTCGCCCAGGCGACCGATCGCCGGAAGGAAGTCGCCGTGCGGGTCGCGATCGGCGCCGGTCGCGGGGCTTTGGTGCGTCAGCTCCTGACCGAGTCGATCGCCCTGTCGGGTCTCGGCGCGCTGGTCGGTCTGGTACTCACCCGGCTGGCGTTGGGCGCGATCGAGCGTGCGGATCTTCCTTTGCCGCTGCCGATCGCGCTCGACCTTCGAATCGACGCCGCTGTGCTCTGGCTCGGGCTCGGGCTCGCCGTGGTCGCGGGCGTCGCCTTCGGCCTCGCCCCGGCGTTGCAGGCGACCAAGACCGACGTTGCGAGCACGCTCAAGAACGAGACGGTGGGTGGGCGTCCGAGGCGCGTGAGCTTCCGAGCCGGCCTGGTCGTGGCACAGGTTGCGCTCTCGCTGGTGCTGTTGGTCGGGGCCGTGCTCTTCCTCCGCAGTCTGCGCTCCCGCCTGGCCATCGATCCGGGGTTCGGCTACTCGCCGGCCGCGATCCTCAGCTTCCAGCCCGCGTCGAGCGCCCGGTCACCGGACCGAGCCCGCAGCTTCTTCCTCCAGCTGCGGGAACAGGTCGCGGCCCGGCCGGACATCGAGCACGTCGGCCTTACCAGCGATCTCCCGCTCAGCCCGCTCAACAACGCCGCGAGCCTGGTGGACGTGCCCGGGGTCGAGCCACTTCCAGGAAGCGAAGGTTTCCGGATCGATCGGTCGACCGTGGACGAGGGCTACTTCGAAGCGGCAGGGATCCCGATCCTCGAGGGGCGAAGCTTCGGGGAGATGGACGATGAGGACGGAGCGCCGACCGCCATCGTGAGCGAGACCTTCGCGCGACGGTTCTGGGCGGGCTCGGCCCTCGGACGGACCTTCCGGGTCAATGGGGTCGACTACACGGTGGTCGGGGTCACGCGGGACACCAAGATCGCCACGCTCGGGGAGGACCCGCGTCCCCAGCTCTACTTGCCCTATCTCCAGAACCAGGACAGCTACCTGACGCTCGTGGCCACGACGACCAGGGACGCGGAGCGGATCGTGCCGGAGCTGATGGCGCTGGCCCGCCGAATCGATCCTGACGTCGTGGTGATCGAGGCCAAGACCATGGACCGGCATCTGGCCGCGATGCTGTTGCCCCACCGGCTGGCGGCCTGGCTGATCGCGGCGTTCGGCGCGGTGGCCCTGCTCTTGTCGTCGATCGGCCTCTTCGGGATCGTGAGCTTCGCCGTGGCGGCCCGCAGCCGCGAGATGGCGATCAGGATGGCGCTCGGCTCGGCGCCCCGGACGATCGTCCGGCTGCAGATGGGCTCCGCGCTGAGCCTGGTGCTGGTTGGCGGTGGCGTTGGTCTGGCCCTGTCGCTGCTCGCGGCGCGGGTGCTGAGTGGAGCGCTCTACGGCGTCGACGCGATGGATCCGGTGGCCTTCGTGGTCGCTCCTGCGGTGCTCCTCGGGGTGGCGGTGCTGGCGGCCTGGCTGCCGACCCGACGGGTGCGACGCCTCAGCGTGGTCAAGGTGCTTCGGTCGGAATAGCGGAACGCCGCAGTCGGCCGGGGGTCGATCGGCGGCGCCGAGGGTAGCGCGGGGCGCGATATGGGGCGAGCGTTACCGGTCGGCTGGACGGACCGGTCCATCACCCCCAATCGCAGAGGCTTCTCATGGCAGGTTCCCGCGCAGGCCTCGGTCGCTCGAGCATCGCCGCGGTGGCCGCACTGGCGCTCGCGGCATCGTCGCTCTCCGCTCAGGCCAACACACGCGCCCGCGACTTGGGGGTCGAGCTGCCCGGCACGCCGGGGCCCAACAACGCCATCACCGACGTCGGCCAAGTCGCGGTCGGCCAGACCACGATCATCGAGGGCGAGGGCCGCCGGGTGCGGGGCCGGGGCCCGATCCGCACCGGGGTCACCGCGATCCTGCCTCGCGGTCTGAATGGGCCCGACAGCGTCTTCGCCTCGTGGTATCGGCTGAACGGCAACGGCGAGATGACGGGCGTCGCCTGGCTCGAGGAATCGGGGATCCTCGACACCCCGTTCCTGATCACCAACACCCACAGCGTGGGCGTGGTCCGCGACGCCACGATCGGCTGGATGCTCGACCATCGGCCGGGCTTCTCGTTCGCCTTGCCCGTGGTGGCCGAGACGGCGGACGCGCTGCTCAACGACATGGACGGCTTCCACGTGAAGCCCGAGCACGTGGCCGCGGCGCTCGACGGCGCGCGCGGCGGGCGAGTGGCCGAGGGGAACGTCGGGGGCGGGACCGGGATGATCTGCCACGGCTTCAAGGGCGGAACCGGCACCTCGTCGCGGGTCGTCACAGTGGGCGACGCGCGCTACACGGTGGGTGTGCTGGTCCAGTGCAACTACGGGAGCCGGGCCCGGCTCCGGGTGGACGGGGTGCCCGTCGGCGAGGCGATTCCGATGTCGGACGTGGGGATCTGCTTCACCATTCCCCCGGACTCGGGCACCAAGTACCGGCAGTTCATCCGCCGGTGCGGCGGGTCGGACGGCGCCTCGGGTGGCGGCCCGCTCGAGGACGGGAGCGGCTCGATCATCGCCGTCGCGGCCACCGACGCGCCGCTCCTGCCGCACCAGCTGCAGCGGATCACCCGCCGGGTGGCCCTCGCCATCGGCCGGATGGGCGGACTCGGCGAGAACTCCTCGGGCGACATCTTCCTGGCCTTCTCGACGGCGAACATCGCGATCCGGCGGAGCGACTCGGTGGTGCCGGTCAGCATGGTTCCGAACGCGATGATGAATCCGCTCTTCGACGCGACCGTGCAGGCCACGGAGGAGTCGATCCTGAACGCGATGGTGGCGGCCGAGACGATGGTCGGCGCGGACGGCGTCCGGGTGCCGGAGCTGCCGCACGACCGGCTTCGACAGCTCTGGCAGGCCGCTCGCCGACAGCGCTGACGAGTCCTCGCTCGGCTTGCCGCACCTCGCGCACTCACATGGAGGATGACGCGCTCATGGATCACACCGATCGTCGCCGGTTTCTCAAGACCGCCACGGTCGCCGCGGCCGGGGCGCTGGTCGGCCGGCCCGACGCCGCCCAGGCCACGCCAGCTCCACAGGCGACCACCAGGGCGGCCCGGCTCCGCCAGGCGCTCCGAGGGGAGCCCTTCTATTCACCCGTGATCGAGAACCTGCTCTCGGCCAGGCTGGCCGAGCGGGAGGGGTTCCCGCTGGTCTGCATCTCCGGCCAGGCGCCTTCCCGGATGCTCGGGATTCCCGACGTCGGCCTGGTCACCCTCAGCGACCTCCTGGCCGTGGGCGCGCCGATCGCGGGCGGGACGGACGTTCCCGCGCTGCTCGACATCGAGGACGGCAAGGGCACCGCGATGCACGTCTATCGCGGGATCCAGCTGGTGGAGCGGGCCGGCTTTTCCGCGGTGCTGATGGAAGACGCCGACCTGGTGCCGCATCTGGGCGCCCCTCGCGGAGACCTGGTCCCGACGGCCACCATGGTGAACAAGATCAAGGCGGCGGTCGACGCCCGCCGGGACTCCGACTTCGTGGTGATGGTCGCCTCGGTCGGGCTCCGGGAGGGGCGCTCCAAGACCGAGGTGCTCGAGCGGGCCGCCGCCTACGCCGAGGCCGGGGCCGACGCCTTCTGGTTCCCGGCGCTTCCGATGGCGGAGAATCGGGATGCCTACCGGGTGGTGGAGCGGCCGATCATGTCGATCGGCGGGACGATCGAGGAGATGAAGGCCGTCGACGTCGCCTTCGCGGCGTTCCTGGATTTCGGGATGATCGCCCTGGGCGCGGTCCGACGGGCGCTCCAGGAGATCAAGGCCACGGGCTCGATCGCCAACGCGACCCGGGACGCGCTGCCTTTCGCGACCCTCCGGGAGCTCGACGACACCGCCCAGGTGCGGGAGCGGGCCCGGCGGTTCGGGGTCATCTGAGCCAGCCCCGGCCGCGGCCGAGACGAGATTGTGATCCTCGTCACTATCAATGGGGCGACGAGGTTGTATGTTGAGTGTTCCGCCGGAGCCCACTCCGCGCGGAGCCTATCACGAAGGGTGACCACGACGGTGCGACGACCGATCTACCAGATGACCTGCAAGCTGCCGATCGAGGCCTCGGGGCACGGAGTGCGCCCGCGCGTCTGGATCGACGGCGGCGGTCGTCGCTTCTCCCTCGCCTCGAGGTACCGAGCACCCTAGAAGTCCCGTTCGAGATCGCGTGATCCTCCGGCCTTCCAGGTGCTCGTCCCGAGACACCTGGAGGGCCGATTGACATCGTGGCACACGAGGATCAGGCAATGATCGAAACGAAGAAGAGTCCCGAACAAGAAACCATCGAGCGCTACGCCGGGCAGCCCGGCTCGCTCCCGCGTGAGCTCCGCCGGCGGATCGAAGACCGCTGGGACGGCGCCCCCGTGGTGCTCTACGCCCTCGCCGATCTCGACCCGAGCTTCCGCCTCGCGGAGACCTGGGTGGCGGTCGGCCCGACCCATCTCGCCCTCGCGACCGCGACCGACGGCGGCGGCTGGGAGATCGACGACGTGCGCCGGTCCCGGATCACCGGGACCCGGGAGACACCCGGGCTCTCGGCGACCACGCTCGCGATCCTGGGCCGCCCGGGCGACCCGCCGCTCGCGGTGCTCCGCTACACCCACCGGCAGCGGCGCGCGTTCGAGGGGCTGCGCTTCCTGCTGGAAGAGGGCGACGACAACCCCCCGGCCGACGACGGCGATCACTTCTACGCGAGCGCCGTCTCGGGCCCGGTGCGTGAAGCGCAGGCCCTGGTGGCGGGGCGGCAGACGGCCGTGATCACCAGGCTGCTGGGTTACCTCGCGCCCTACCGGCGCGAGCTGATCGTCGGGCTCAGCGCGGCGACCGTGATCACCCTGGTGAGCCTGGTGCCGCCCTGGCTCGCGGGCTACGTGCTCGACCGCCTGGTCGCGCCGGCGCGCGCCGGCACGCTCGCCGTCGAGCGCGCGACCCGGCTCGCCTGGCTGGCGGTGCTGGCCATGGGGCTGGTGTTCCTGGTGCGGCAGGCCGCCGCGGTGCTCCGACTCCGCCTGATGGCGATCATGGGCGAGTGGGTGGCGCGCGATCTCCGGAGCGAGCTCTACGAGCACCTCCAGCGGCTGAGCCTCGCCTTCTACTCGCGGAAGCGCACCGGCGGGCTGATCACCCGGGTGTCGAACGACACCGACCGGCTCTGGGACTTTCTCGCCTTCGGGGTGGTGGACGTCTCGCTCTCGCTGGTGATGCTGCTCGGCCTCTCGGGCGTGCTGCTCGCGCTCGACTGGCGGCTCGGGCTCGCCATGGTGCTGCCGGTGCCGGTCTTCTGCTGGCTGATCTTCCGGCACGGCGAGGCGATGAACGCGGTCTTCCTGCGCGCCTGGCGGAAGTGGTCGGGCGTGACGGACGTGCTCTCGGACACGATCCCCGGCATCCGGGTGGTGAAGGCCTTCCACCAGGAGGATCGGGAGGTCCGGCGGTTCGGCGATCGGAACCAGGCCGTGACGGCCGAGTTCAACCGGATCCACCGGATGTGGACGGGCTTCTGGCCGCTCCTGATGCTCGCGGTGCACGCCACCACGGTGCTGGTCTGGGCCCTGGCGGTGCCGCGGCTCCTGGGCACCTCGGCCGTGCCCCTCTCGGCGGGGACCTTCGTCTCGTTCCTGCTCTACGCGGCGATGTTCGTGGCCCCGATCGAGGTGATCGGCCAGATCGCCCGGACCATGAACCGCGCCACCACCTCGGCGCACCGGGTGTTCGAAGTGCTGGATACCGAGCCCGAGGTCGTGGATCGGCCGGATCCGGTGCGGCTCGATCCGGTGCAGGGCCGGGTCACCTTCGATCGGGTCACCTTCGCCTACGACGGCGTCAAGCAGGTCTTGAAGGGCGTGAGCTTCGACGTGGCGCCGGGCGAGCTGATCGGTCTGGTCGGTCCGTCGGGCGGTGGGAAGACCACCATCGTCAACCTGATCGCGCGCTTCTACGACGGGACCAGCGGCACGGTGGCGATCGACGGCGTGGACGTCCGGCGGCTCGAGAGCGGGCACTACCGGGAGCAGATCGGGATGGTGTTGCAGGAGCCCTATCTCTTCCACGGGACCGTGCTGGAGAACGTCCGCTACGGCCGCCCGGAGGCGACGCTCGACGACGTGATCCGCGCGGCGCGCGCGGCCAACGCGCACGACTTCGTCGTCAAGCTGAGCCACGGGTACGACACCGTGGTCGGCGAGCGGGGCCAGACCCTCTCGGGCGGCGAGCGGCAGCGGATCTCGATCGCCCGGGCGATCCTGCACGACCCGCGGATCCTGATCCTCGACGAGGCCACCAGCAGCGTCGACACCGAGACGGAGCGGGCGATCCAGGACGCGCTCGATCACCTGGTGGCCGGGAGGACCGTGTTCGCGATCGCTCACCGGCTCTCGACCCTGCGCAAGGCGACCCGGCTGTTCGTGATCGAGGACGGCCGACTGGTCGAGGAAGGCACCCATCGGGCGCTGATGCAGCGACCCGAGGGACGATATCGGCGGCTGTACGAGATGCAGCTGTCGCTGGCATGAGAACGGGGCCGTCGGTCTCGGACCGGCGGCCAGGCCCATAGGAGGAGGACGATGATGAAGACGGAGCTGGCAAGTCCTGGGACGGCGCCCGTGCGGCTCGAGCGGCGGGAGGACGGCGCGCTCTGGGTGACGAGCGACGAGCGGGAGGTGCAGGTGTCGGTTCGGCGGTGCTTCCCCTGGTCGGAGCCCACCCGTCACCTCTCTCTCCGCGACCGGGACGACGAGGAGGTGCTGCTGGTGGAGCGGCTCGATCGCCTCGACCCGACCTCCCGGACTGCGCTCGAGGCGGCATTGGCCGAGGCGGGGTTCGTCTTCGTGGTGGAGCGGGTGCTGGCGGTGGAGGAGGAGGTCGAGATCCGCGACTGGCGGGTCGAGACCGCTCAGGGCCCGCGCCGCTTCCAGACCAGACTCGACGACTGGCCGCGCACCTTGCCGGACGGCGGGACGCTGATTCGCGACGTGGCCGGCGATCTCTATCGGGTGCCGCCGCCGGCGGAGCTCGACCAGCGGAGCCGGGAGCTGCTCTGGGCGTTCGTCGACTGAGCGCCCGCAGCGGCCCGGGTCAGTCGTTCAGGATGGCGTAGCCGAGCGCGCGGAAGTCGCGGAAGGTCTGGCCGTAGATGCCGGTGTTGGTGAGCAGCACCACGCCCCGGTCGCGCTCCCGGCTGAAGAGGACGAACGTGGTATGCCCGATGGTGAGGCCGTCGTGGTCGAAGTAGATCGCGCCCGGGTGCCGGGACGACTGGTTCCGGCCCCAGCCCAGGGCGTTGGCGTTCTTCGCGTCGACCGGGTCGCCGGCGTAGTGGCGCGAGGCGAGCTCGATCGGAGCGCGCAGAGTCTCGGGAGCGTTGCCCGGGTGGAGCCAGGCCTCGAGGTAGCGGAGCATGTCGCGCGTCGTCGAGACCACGCCGCCGGACGCGGCCGAGAATCGGTTGTAGAAGAAACGGTCGATCGGCTCCAGCCGTCCGCTGCCGTTGCGATCGTAGTAGTGCGGGGCGGCCAGGTTGCTCCGGTCGTCGCCGACGAAGACGATGGTTCGGCTCATCTCGAGCGGGTCGAGGATCCGCTCCTGGAGCAGGGTGGTGAATTGCTCGCCCGAGCGCCGCTCCAGCACGTGGCCCAGAATCTCCATCCCGGCGTTGGAGTAGACCTTGGTGCCCGCGGTCGGACCCGGGTCGTAGCTCGCCAGGAAGCGATAGACGTCGGGCGCGGTGCCCCGGGCGATCGCTTCGAGGTAATCCCCCTCGGCGCCGATGATCAGGCGCGGGAGGCCGGAGCGGTGGACGGCCAGGCTGGTCAGATCGATCCGCCCCACGGCGGGCGAGTAGGAGCCCGCCGGCAGCAGCTCGCTGAGCCTGGTGTCGAGCGAGACGACGCCGAGGGTGACGAGGTCGGCCAGGAGCAGTGAAGTGAAGGTCTTCGAGACCGAGCCGACCTCGAACCTGGTGTCCTGGTCGGGTGGCGCCGGCGAGCCGTCGGTCCGGCGGCCGTAGAAGGCGCTCGCCCTGCTGTCGCCGGCGATCACCCCGATCGCGAGCCCCGCGTAGACGCCCTCCTGGACCCGCTTCTGGATGGTGGGGCCCACCCGCGCGATCAGCTGCTCCGCGGTCTGCGCCCCCGCGGGCGACGCCTGCAGGGCGATGAGCGAGGCCAGGATCGCGACGGCCGGGGTCGCCGGACGGATGGGCACGGGCGGTCTCCTCGAGAACGGAACGGACGGCTCTCCAGGGGTATTCGCTCTTTCGCGGGGGGAGTGTCAAGTCGGAGGGCCGGATTCGGCGGATCGGACCTCGGGATCGGTGACCCGGACCGGCCGCTCAGCCGGGCACCAGCATGTAGCCGCGCTGATGGACCGTCACGATCAGGCCGCTCCCGCGGCCACCGAGCTTGCGCCGCAGCTGCGCGACGTGCTGGTCGACCGTGCGGCTCACCGTATCCGGCGCGTACTTCCACACCTCGCGCAGGAGCTGGGCCCGGCTCACCGTCTTGCCGCGGTGGCTGGCCAGGTGGGCGAGCAGTCTGAACTCCAGGTCGGAAAGCTCCACCGGTCTTCCGGCGCGGCTCACGGCCTTGCTCGCCAGATCGATCTCGAGATCTCGCACCGTGACCCGCCGCTCGCCGGTGAGCGGCTCGGCCCGGCTCCGGCGGAGCAGCGCGTCGATCCGGGCCAGCAGCTCGGGCGCCCGGAACGGCTTGGTGAGATAGTCGTCGGCGCCGAGCTTGAGCGCGATCACGATGTCTTCCACCGCGCTCCGCGCGGTGAGCATCAGGGCCGGCACCCGCACTCCGGCCAGGCGCAGATCTCGAATCACGTCGACGCCGGAGCGCCCCGGCAGCATCGAGTCCACGATCAGCAGGTCGTGCGCCTCCCGGCGGGCGAGCTCGTAGCCGCGGTCGCCGTCGCGGGCGGACGCCACGGCGTAGCCTTCCGCCTGGAGCCGATCGGTGAGGGTGCGGACCAGGCCCGCCTCGTCCTCGATCAGGAGGATCCGCGCGCTCATGCGTCGGCAGGCAGGTGGAGCGTGACGACCCCGCCGCCCGTGCGTCCGTCGGCGATGGTCACTCGACCTCCGTGGGCCCGGGCGATCTCCCGAACCAGCGTGAGGCCGAGCCCCGCGCCCTGAGGCGAGCCGGCGCCGGCCCGGCCCCGGCGGAAGGGCTCGAACACCAGCTCCCGCTCGTCGCTCGCGAAGCCGGGCCCCTGGTCCGCCACCCGGATCGCGATCTCGTCGGCGTTGGCGTCGACCCGGAGCTCGACCGGCGCGCCGGCCGGGGAATAGCGCAACGCGTTGGAGAGCAGGTTGGTGACCGCCACCCGGAGCGCCTCGCGGTCGCCACGGAGCGAGGCGCCGCTCGGACCCGCGATCCTGATCCGGTGATCGCTCTCGAGCGCCTGGGCCGCTTCGGTCACCAGCTCGTCGAGCGAGACCAGCTCGCTCGCGGCCCCGGTGCCGTTGGCCGCGCCGCGCGCCAGCCGGAGCGTCGCCTCCACGGAGTCGATCAGGCGGTCGGCCTCGCGCCCGATCAGCTGGCCGTACTCGATCGCCGACCTCGCGTCGACCAGGCCGCCGTCCAGGTTCTCGGCCGCCGAGCGGATCACGCTGAGCGGTGTGCGGAGCTCGTGGGAGACGCCCGCCAGGATCGCCGCGCGGACCTGCGCCGCGGCCTCGGCCCGACGGGATTGCGCCACCGCGTAGGCCGCGGCGATCGCCAGCAGCAGGGTCGTCGCGACCGCGAGCGCCACGCTGCCGTAGCCGGTGCCTCGGATCGCGTCCTCGAGCGCGCCACGGCGAACCCAGGCCCGGAGCAACCAGGGCGAAGCGTCCGCCGTCGCGCCGTCCTTGCCGAAGAAAGTCCAGGTGGCCGGACCGAGATCGGGGTTGGCCTCGGTGATCGCGAGTCCGAAGAGCGCCACCTCCGCGTCGGGAGCGCCGCCGGGCGGATCCGCCGTTGCGTAGACCAGCGACTCCCGGCCCTCTCTCACCCGCACGATGGCGACGTCGACGCTGGTCCCCGAGAGGGTCGCGACCTCGCGGGCCAGCTCGGGAAAGAGCGTGCCCACCGCGAAGGCGGAATCGGCCACCAGCCACCCTCTCGCCCCCGAGCCCCGCAGCCGGACCAGCGCCCAGGGCTCGCGGGCCGCGCCGCTGTCGACCACGAAGCCCTCGCCCGGACCCTGGCCCGAGGTGACCCGCCGCGCCAGGTCGAGGTCGAAGCGGTCGTTCGCCTGGCGGGCGGCGGCCTCGAGCGTCTCGCGCTGACGGGTGGCCAGCATGCCGCGCAGCTCTCCCAGCCAGGAAAGCTGGAAGAGCAGCAGCAGGACGGTGAGCGATCCGATCGCCGCGTAGGGCAGGAGGGATCGCCAGCGGCGTGGGCTGTTCGCGGGCACGGTAGGAGGATTCCCGGGCGGTCGGTCCGGTCGCGACCGCTAGGGACTCAGCTCGACGCGCCGGAAGCTGGTGCTGACGCCCCAGCTGAAAGCCTCGAGGAGCAAGCCGACCCCCTTCCCGGTCTGGTCCTTCGCGAAGGTCGCCCGCGCGATCAGCCGCGAGTCGATCCCGAACGCCGTGCCGTCCACCACGATCAAAGTGAGCTCGCCGTGGCGGGGGTGCCAGAGACGCAGGGCGCCGTCCCGCCAGCGAACCTGATAGAGCGTCGCCAGCTCGTCGCTCAAGTACCACCCCACCAGGCCGGCCAGCGCGGTCGAATCGCTCGGCACGTCGACCCGCCGCCCGGTGCGGGTGCGGGGTCCGCGTTGGATCAAGGATCGGTCCGTGCGCTCGAGCGTGATCGCCTGGCCGCGACCGTTCGCGTCGAGCTCGAAGGAGAGCCGCTCGTAGAGCGGGATCATGAGCCAGCCGCCGTCCCGGGTCGGGTAGATCGGGAAGAATGGCGGGCTGCCGTCGCGCGCCATCTCGAGGTGGCCTGCGGCGGGGCGGATCACCACCCGCCCTTCGTCGAGGCGGTAGATGCCCGCCAGCGCGGCCAGCTCCTCCGCCGGACGCTCCAGGCCCTCGGTTTCCGGCGGGCGCTCGCGGAACATCGCCGTCGTGAGCATCACCGCGCGCGGCCCGTTGCTCGGCGCGGCCGGCTCCTGCTCCGGAGGCAGCAGCAGGTTCGCCACCTGCATCACGATCTGACCGGCGCCCGGATCTTCGGAGCTGGCGGAGACGGCCACCAGCCCCAACCCGAGATCCGGAAAGAGGGTGATCTGGCTCGACGATCCCGGCCCCGATCCCGCATGGCCGAGCATGCGATGGCCGCGATGCTCGCCCCAGCCGATCCCCCAGGCATAGCCGATCGGCTCGCCGTTGACGACGCCGCGCTGCCCGAGCATCGCCACCCTGGCGGAGTCGGCGCCGGGCGCGAGCAGGTGGACCGCCCAGCGGGCGAGGTCGTCGATCGTGGCGACCAGACCGCCCGGTCCAGGGACTTCGGGATAGCGGGACCGCCGGTAGACGCCGCCTTCGTCGGCCCGGTAGGACACCGCGATGTCGGGCTCGGCGCGATCGACGTCGGTCCGGAACGACGCGCCGACGAGGCCGAGGGGATCGAAGACCAGCCGCTTGGCCAGGGCGGGGAAGCTGTCGCCGCTCGCCGCCTCGGCGATCGCCGCGAGGAGCGCGTATCCGCCGTTGGAGTAGAAATGCTGGCTGCCGGGCTCGAAGCGGAGGTGACGCTGGCGCTCCAGGAGGTCGATCGCGTCGCCGAAGTCGACGTCGTCGCTCCAGCGCACGCCCGCGAGGGTGAGCAATCCGTCGATGTCCTCGATGCCGCCGGTGTGGTGGAGCAGCTGCTCGACGGTGATCGGGACGCCCAGACCGGCCAACCGGGGACGGTAGCGGGCAACGGGGTCGCTCGGCGCGAGCTTGCCGGCCTGGACCAGCGAGGCGATCACGTAGGCCGTGAACTGCTTGCTCACCGAAGCCCACTCGTAGCGGGTCTCGGGCGTCGCGGCGATCCGATCGCCGAGGTCCTGGTAGCCCAGCACTCGCCGGTAGACGGTGCGGCCGTCCTTGACGACGGCCAGCGCGAACCCGGGGCGGTCCCGGTTGGGCAGGAGCCGATCGATCAGGGTATCGATCGCGCCGGGATCGACCGGCGCGACCGTCGCCACCTGCAGGGCGAGGAGCAGTGGGATCACGGCGCCGGCTTCGCGAAGCTGATCCGCCGGGCGGCGCCGCCACGCACCAGGTCGAGCGTGACGCTCGAGCCTTCGGCGATGGCGTCGTATCGGGTGACGAGCTCCGTGAGGGTGGTCACCGTCTGGCCGCCGATGGCGCGGATCTCGTCGCCGGGCTCGAGAGCGACCGTGCCGGCGGCGGGATGGGATCCCCGGAAGCCGACCACGGGTCGGCCCGCCTCGTCCGCCCGGATCGAGAAGCCCGCGATCGAGAGCGCCGCGCCGTTGCCGGACTCGGCCGAGACCCAGCCTTGGGCCGGCCCGCTCGCCGCCTGGCCCGAGCTGGCGCGCATACTCATCTGGCCCATGCTCCCTTCTGGCCGGGTGAAGCGCACCCGGACCGGCTTGCCCGCGCGCTCGACCTCGAGCTCGATCGTGGCCCCGGCCTTCGTGGCTTCGAACCCGGCCCTGATCGCGTCCAGGGAAGGGGACTCGGTGCCGGCGAAGCTGAGGATTCGGTCGTCGGGGGCGAGGTTCGTCGGGGTCTCGTCGACCGCTCGATGTCCCCCGGATTCCGGACGGAGCACCGCCAGCACGCGGGGGCCGGAGGGGCCGGCGCCGAGGAGGGCGATCCGGCCGTCGCCGAGGGGCATCGGGATCGGGCCGCCCTGGGCGGCGATCCCGGTGGTGGCGAGCGTGGTCAGAGTCGAGAGCAAGGCGAGAAGGCGACCCACGTGGTGCTCCGGATTGGAGGTTGGCCGGAGGTTAGCGGGCGGCAGCGGTGTCGCCGATGGCCGGCTGACGTCTCTGACATTCCCTGACATGGCCCGGTCGCGGGCCCGAGGGGGCGGCTCGGGGCCCGGATGAGAGCTCGATGAGAAGACTCTAATCCGCGGGGCCGGCGCGCGGCTCCCCGAGGGGAATGGAGTACCTTTGACCGCGATGGCCGCACCGGTGCTCCTCGTCGAAGACGATCGCAATCTCCGGACGTTCCTTCGCCGGGCGTTCCGGGAGGAGGGGTACGCCCCGTTCGAGGCGGCCACCGGCGACGAGGGCCTCACCCTCGCCCTCGAGCGCGAGTACGCCTGCATCGTGCTCGACCAGATGCTCCCCGCCCTCGACGGGCTCGATCTCCTTCGCGAGCTCCGGGCCCGGGGCCGCCGCACCCCGGTGCTGATGCTGACGGCGCGGGGCGAGACCCACGATCGGGTTCAGGGTCTCGAGGCCGGCGCCGACGACTACCTGCCCAAGCCGTTCGACCTGCCGGAGCTGCTCGCCCGGGTCCAGGCCCTGATCCGCCGCTCCCGCCTGACGGCGGACGAAGCCCAGCTCCGGGTCGGGGTGCTCACGCTGGATCGGCTGGCCCGCCGGGTGACCGCCGATCGACGCACCATCGAGCTCACGCCGCGCGAGTTCACCCTGCTCGAGTACTTCATGCGGCACGTCGATCGCACCGTGTCGCGGGCGCGGATCGCCGAGGCGGTGTGGCGCTACCAGTTCGACCCGGAGACCAACGTGGTCGACGTCTACGTCAACTACCTCCGCAAGAAGCTGGGTGCGCTCTCCGACGGGACCGAGATCGTCACCGTCCGCGGCGTCGGCTACCGCCTGGAGGGTCCCTGACCGAGCCGAGTCTCTCCGCGTCGCTGGTGCGTCGGGTCAGCCGGGTGACCTGGCGGACGCTCACCTCGTTCGCCCTGGTGGTGATCGTGGCGGTCGCGCTGGTCTCCGAGCTGGCGCTCCGTCGCTCCGTGAGCCACACCGCCGAGGTGATCGAGTCGCTGCTCGGCCTCTACGCCGACCCCGAGGGCGAGCGGACCACGGTCGCGCCGGCGATGCTGGCCGACCAGCTCACCGGGATGGGCAGTCGCTTCGTGATCACCCGGAGCGTGCCCGGTGGCGACGGGAGCCGTCGGGTCTACTACCTGACGCCCGACATGCCGGCCAAGGAGATCGCCACGCTGCCGGCCTCCGCCGATCCGGGCCTGGTCGAAGCGGAGATCATGCGCGCGGTGGCCGGGCGGCGATGGCAATACTGGGTGCTGCATCGGCCCGCCGGCGAGTTCGAGATCTTCGTGGCGGCGGCGCGGGGGCCGTTCTTCGCGGGCGCGGTGGCGGTCGCGGCCGTGGCGCTGGTCCTGCTTCCCGCCGCCGCGTGGCTTTCCCGCCGCCGGGCGAGCGAGGCGGTGGCCCACGCGCTCGAGCCGGTCGACCGGGTCCGCCGCGCCATCGGGGCGATCGGCCCCGACACGCTGGACCGGCGGGTCTCGAGCCCGACCGGCGTCCACGAGGTCACCGAGATCGCCGAGCAGATCAACCGGCTGCTCGAGCGGGTCGATCGTTCGCATCGCCAGCTCAGAGGCTTCACCGCCGACGCGAGCCACGAGCTGCGGACGCCGCTCACCCACCTGCGCGCCCAGGCCCAATGGGCGCTCGACGGCGAGCGCTCGCCCGCCGAGACCCGGGCGGCGCTCGCGGCGATCGCGCTCGAGGCCGACCGGATGCACCGGATGGTGGAGGGGCTCCTGCTGCTGGCTCGCGGAGAGATCCGCGACGTCGGGGTCCGCCGCCAGCCGTTCGCGGCCGACCCGGTGCTGGCCGAGGTGGCGGAGATCGCGGAGACCATGGCGGCCGGCCGGCCGATCGAGGTGCGCGCCGACGCCGCGCCGGATCTCTGGGCGATGGGCGACGCCGATCACACCCGGCAGATCCTCCTCAACCTCTCTGCCAACGCGGTCCGCTACACGGCGAAGGGCGCCGTCACCCTCTCGGGCGGCGCCCGGAACGGACACGTCCGGCTCGAGGTGACCGATACCGGACCCGGTATCGCGCCGGAGCACCTCGAGCGGATCTTCGACCGCTTCTACCGGGTCGAGGGCTCGCGCAGCCGGGCCCATGGCGGCGCGGGGCTCGGCCTGGCGATCGCGCGGATGTTGGCCGACCTTCAAGGCGGCCGGCTGCTCGCGGAGAGCGAGCCGGAGCGGGGCAGCCGCTTCATCCTCGAGCTTCCCGCCGCGCCGCCTCCCGTCGCCAAGGAGACCAGTTGACCCGAGCCCAAGGTCGGACCGCCTTCCTCGGCGCCGCCTTCCTCATGGCCACCTCCGCCGTCGGCCCCGGCTTCCTCACCCAGACCACCGTCTTCACCGACTCCCTCGGCGCCAGCTTCGCCTTCGCCATCCTGGTCTCGGTGGTCTTCGACCTGGCGGCGCAGCTCAACATCTGGCGGGTCCTGATCGCCGCCGGCCGCCCCGCGCAGTCGGTGGCCAACCAGCTGCTGCCGGGGCTCGGCATGGCGCTCAGCCTGCTCGTGGCCGCCGGCGGCTTCGCCTTCAACATCGGCAACGTGGCCGGCGCCGGACTCGGGCTCGACGCGCTCCTCGGCCTCGATCCGCGGGTCGGCGCCGCGGTGAGCGCGGCCCTCGCGGTGCTGATCTTCGTCGCGCGGGAGGCGGGACGGATCATGGATCGGTTCGCCCAGCTGATGGGCGGCCTGATGGTGATCCTCGCCACCACGGTGGCCTTCACCGCGCATCCACCGGTCGGCGACGCCCTGGTGAACGCGATCCTGCCGGCGCGGATCGACGGCCTCGCGATCGTCACGATCGTCGGCGGGACGGTCGGCGGCTACATCACCTTCGCGGGAGCCCACCGGCTGCTCGACGCCGGGATCGCCGGGCCGGCGGAGCTGCCCGGCGCGCTCCGCTCGGCGGGACTCGGCATCGGCGTCGCCACCGTGATGCGCGTGGTGCTCTTTCTCGGCGCGCTCGGCATCGTGAGCCAGGGTCTCACGCTCGACCCCAGCAATCCGCCGGCCTCCGTCTTCGAGCACGCGGCCGGGCCGTTGGGACGGCGGTTCTTCGGTCTGGTGATGTGGGCCGCCGCGATGACCTCGATCGTCGGCTCCGCCTACACCTCGGTCACCTTTCTGATCGGGGCGCGGCCCGCGAGCGAGGGCGGCGAGGACGCCGAGAGGGCGCGCCGCCGCCGGGCCACGATCATCGGCTTCATCGTCGCCTCCACCGCGGTGTTCCTCGCCGTCGGCCGGCCGGTCATGCTGCTGATCGTGGTCGGAGCGCTCAACGGACTGATCTTGCCGGTCGGGCTCGGCGCGATGCTGCTGGCCGCCCGTCGCGGGCTCGGTGCGCCCGACCATCCCCGATTCCTCGCCGCTGCCGGCTGGATCGTCGCGCTGGTGATGGCCGGACTTGGCGGGTACACGCTGGTGACCCAGATTCCCCCGCTCTTCCGCGGAGGTTAGAGACCACGATGATCGTCCGGATCTGGCACGGGTGGACCACGCCCGCGAACGCCGACACCTACGAGCGCCTGCTCAACGAAGAGATCTTTCCCGGCATCGAGGCGAAGAACGTCGCCGGCTATCGCGGCATCCAGCTGCTCCGGCGGGTGGTCGGAGACGAGGTGGAGTTCGTCACCGTGATGCGCTTCGACTCGCTCGACGCCGTGCGGGCGTTCGCCGGGGAAGACCACGAAACGGCCTACGTGCCCCAGAAGGCCCGCGCGGTGCTCGCGCGGTTCGACGCCCGCTCGCAGCACTACGAGGTCCGCGCCGACCGCTGAATGAGCCGGTCTTCATCCCGGCTTGCAGAGCGGTTTCGGGCCGCCTGCCGACGTTGGAACACTGGAAAGCAGGTCGACAGGGTTCGATGGCCCGGGAGGCGCTCGATGACGTCAAGGCGGATTTCGCTCACCCTCGCGCTCGCGGCGGCGATCGGATTGGCGGTGCCAGCCGTTGCCCAGCAGCACCAGCGCCACCGCCACGGCGGAGAGCAGGGCAAGGGTAAGATGCAGGGGATGGAGATGATGACGACGCCGTGGAAGGAGCTCAACGCCTTCCACTCGATCATGCATGGCAGCCGTCATCCCATCATGGAGCAGGGCGACTTCGGGCCGGCCCGCGGGCTCGCGGACGAGCTGGCGGCCATGGCCGACACCCTCGCGGCGTCGCCGCCGCCCACCGATTGTCAGGGGGAGGGTTTGGCCGAGCAGGCGCGGAAGGTCTCCGACGCCGCGCACGAGCTGCTCGCCCTGGTGCAGAAGGAAGGGGCCGACGACGAGGTGAAGGCCGACGTGGAGAAGGTCCACGCCGCCTTCCAGCCGCTGATGCGGGCCTGCCTGCCCCGGGGCGGCGGGCCGTCCCGCTAGAGCCGGGCGCCCCGGGCGCTCGCCCGGGCCTCGGCGAGATCGATCACCTTGGTGCGGGGCCGGCCGTCTGCCTGGCCCCGTTCGTTTTCGTGCTGCTGGAGCTTGAGCCACTCCTCCCAGCTGATCGGCTCGATCCCCTTCGCCGCGAGCAGGACGTCGCAGGGGTCGGCCCCGGGCGCGTGGAGCCGGCCCGCCGCCGCGTCTTCGAGCAGCGCCGCGGCGGTCTCGCCGGCGTCGGGCTTGTTGGTGCCGATCACGCCGCTCGGGCCCCGCTTGATCCAGCCCGCCACGTAGCAGCCCGGGATCGGCGCCCCGGCCGGGTCGAGCACCCGCCCCGACGCGTTAGGCACCGTCCCGCTCTTCTCGTCGAACGGCACCCCCGGCAGGGCCACGCCGCGGTACCCGACCGAGCGGAATACCAGCCCGACGGGAATCTCCTCCGTCACTTCCGTGGCGCGGGCCGAGAGCGAGCCGTTCCGGTCCACCAGCTGGTTCCGCACCAGACGGAGCCCGCGCACCCGGCCCTGATCGTCGCCCAGGATCTCGGTGGGAGAGACCAGAAAGCGGAGGAAGAGCCGTTTGGGCTTGCCGGCGGGCTCCCGCCCCGCGGCCTGCTGGATCACCTCGACCTTGCGGACCGTGTTCTTGTCGCCCTCGGCGTCGAGGGCCGCCTGGCTCAGCGGGTCGAGGGCCGCTTCCTCCGGGCTGATGATCAGGTCCGCGCCCTCGAGCTCGCCGAGCTCCTTCACCTCGGGCGTGGTGAACGCCGCCTGGGCCGGCCCCCGGCGACCGAGCAGATGGACCTCCCGCACCCTGCTCTCGCGGAGCGCCTCGAGCGCGTGATCGGCCAGATCGGTCCGGGCCAGCTCCTCGGGCGTCCGGCAGAGGATCCTGGCCACGTCCACGGCCACGTTGCCGACGCCGATCACCGCGACCCGCTCGGCGCTCAGGTCGAATTGGTGATCCCGAAAGTCCGGGTGGCCGTTGTACCAGGCCACGAACTCCGTGGCGGGGTGGCTGCCGGCGAGATCCTCTCCGGGGATGCCGAGGCGGCGATCGGTCTGCGCGCCGGTGGCGAAGCAGAGCGCATGGTAGTGGCGCCGCAGCTCGTCGACGCTGAGCGCCGCGCCGATGTCCACCGCGCCGAGGAACCGGAAGCCCGGCCGGGCGGCGGTGCGATCGAAGCTCCGGGTTACCGATTTGATCTTCTCGTGGTCGGGCGCCACGCCGAAACGCACCAGCCCGTAGGGCGTGGGCAACCGGTCGAAGAGATCGACCGCGACGGGTGTCTCGGTCTGGCCGAGGAGCTTCTCGGCGAGGAAGAAGCCGGCGGGGCCGGCGCCGACGATGGCGATGCGAATGGGCTCGGACATGGGACGGAAGGTAGGACAGGACCCCGCCGACGGCGAGGGGGTCAGCGATACAGCTTGGCGTACTTGAGAAACCCGTAGTAGCTCGCCATCACCGCGTAGATCACACCGGCCCGGCCGTCGAGCAGGCCACCCTGGAGCACCAGCCGGACGAAGAGCTCGTAGGGGATGCGCGCCAGGTGCCAGAGCCGAAACCGGCCGCCCCGCTCCGCCTTCGCTCCGGCGATCAGGTCGGTATATCGGTTCATCGCGGCCACGTGCTCGGCGAGCCGCTCGTACTTGTGGTGGGACATCGGCGAGCGAAGGCGCGCCGCAGGACCGTCGACCTCGAGCCGCTCGTGTACGGTCGCGCTGGTGAAGCGGGCCGCTCGCGCCGGGCCAGCCGGAGCACCCAGTCGCTCCCCGTGCCGCCGAAGCGGAGCCGATGCCCGAGATAGTGCAGCTCGCGCCGGACCTCGTAGCCGACGGCGGCGGGCTTGCCGTCGAGCAGGGCGCGGATCTCGCTCGCGAGCGCGGGGGTGAGCCGCTCGTCGGCGTCGATCGAGAGGACCCACTCGCCCCGGCAGAGCTCCAGCGCGGCCTGCTTCTGTGCCCCGAAGCCGTCGAACGGCCGACTCGCGACCCGGGCGCCGGCGGCCCTCGCGATCTCGAGGGTGTCGTCGGTCGAGTCGGAGTCGAGCACCACGATCTCGTCCGCCACGCCCTCGAGCGAGGCGAGGCACGCGGGCAGGCGCTTGGCTTCGTTCTTGACGATCAGGAAGGCGGAGACGCGGGGCGTCACCCGGCCGGTCTCAGGTCGATCGCGTCGGCCGCCGCCTCGGTGCGCGGCCCGGCTGTCGGCGGCGAGCGCGGCGATGGGCGTGCTGCGCCGCGCGGTGGGCGGCGTCGAGGAAGCGGCTCAGATCCTCGAACGAGGCCGACGAGAGTCCCATCTCGACCCAGCCGTTCCGCCCCATCGCCCCGGCGGAGACGAACGGCTTGGCCAGGCCGCTCCGGAGCGCCTCGGTCAGCTCGGCGGGAGGCAGGTGCATCAGGGCGACCCCGTCGGTGAGCGCGGCGAACTGGGCTCCGCCGACGTAGTAGACGACGTTGCCGAACTCCGGCCGGCTCTGCACGTCGCTGAAGCTCTCGAGGTGGGCTCGAAGCTGCTCTCGGATCTGAAAGGCCGCGGCCACACGAACGCTCCAGTCGGGGGTCCGCGATTGTACCGCGCGCTCCGGGACACCGCTAGAGGCGAGCGCCGCTCCGTGACGGCTTCGATGCCGGCGACGACGCTCAGGCGGCGCCTTCGTCGGAAGAATCCGGCACCAGCAGGCTCCCCAGAAAGAAGCCGGCGAACTCCGCGCGATTGGAGAGGCCGGATTTTCGATACACCGCCACGGCGTGCTGGCGAATGGTCCGCTCGCTCCGGCCCGTGTCCGTCGCGATTCGCCGGACGCTCTGGCCCCGGAGCAGGCTGAGCGCGGTCTCCCGCTCCGTTCGGGTGAGTCCCCATCGGTCGAACTGCCGGCCGACCTCCTCGCCCAGGCTCGCGAGCGACCGTTCGGCGCTGGCGCGCCAATGGTCACGCTCGCGCTCCCGGGTAGCCAGGTCCTTCCGGGTCGCGGCCAGGACCCTCCGGGCTCCCAGCCAGCCCCGCGCCAGGTAGATGGCCGCGCCGAGACTGACCACGATCAGCACCAGCTCGAAGACGAGGTGCGGGCTGAGGCCGGGGCCCGGGGCGTCGAGCAGCAGGTCGGCCATGCCGCCGACCGCGACCGCCACCAGGATGAGAACGATCGTCAGGTCGAGTGAACGACCTTCGAGCTCCTCAGCGTCCATCGGCCGACCTCCTGAGTTGACAAGCGGTTGCGGGCCGCCTCCGGCACGTGCCGGAGGTCCCCGGCACGGGTGCCGGATGTCCGTCCGGTCGCGGGATCGTCATCGTGACCACGACCTCAAACCCGGAGCGCCAGGTGCCCGATCCGATTCATCCCGCCGTGGTTCACTTTCCGATCGTCTTCATGGTCGTCTTGCCTCTCACGATGCTCGCCGCATACCTGTTCGCCCGCCGCGACCGTCGGTCCGTGGGTGGGTCGGCGGTTCGGGCAGCGCGCTGCTGGCGGTCTCGTCCTTCGCCGCGGTCCGGAGCGGATCGAGCCAGGAAGAGCGCGTCGAGGAGGTGGTTCCCGAATCGGCTCTCGAGAGCCACGAGGAGCGCGGAGAGGCCTTCCTGCTCGCCTCGGTCGCGGTCCTGGCGCTCACGAGCCTCGGCCTCGCGAAAGGCCGGGTCGGCGAGCTCGGCCGCGGGATCTCCGTGCTGGCCGCCGTCGCGCTGATTCCACTCGGCGCCCTCGTCGGCCACTCGGGTGGGAATCTCGTCTATCGCCATGGCGCGGCGAGCGCCTATGCCACGACTCGCGGCCCCGTCGCCGTCGGGGCGGAGCGGGGTCGGTCCGGCGACCGGGAGGTCGAGCGCGACGACGATCGCGACGCTGAGCGCGACGGGCGCTGAGCGTGAGGCCCCGAGCTCGGCCCGGCCCTCACCCGCCGCCGTCCTTCGGGCCGCCGGTCGCGAGGGCCCGGCCGAGCTCGGCCCGCTCCTCGACGAAGCTGGAAGGAGGCCGTCCGGCCAGCCGCCGGAACTCGCGAGCCAGATGCGCCTGATCGGCGTAGCCCGCCCGCGCGGCCACCCGGGCCAGCGTGTCCTCGCGACCGCCGATCATCCGCACGGCGCGCCGGAAGCGGACGATCCGACCCAGCGTCCGCGGGCTCACCCCGACTTCGGCTCTGAACCGGCGCTCGAGGGTTCGCTCGGAGCAGGCGAGAGATCGCGCGAGCGCGGCCACAGCGACGGTGGGTGTCCGCTCGATCGCGCGGACCGCGCTCGCGACCAGCTGGCTCGGGCCGCGGGAGAGGCCGCCGAGCACCCGCGCGATCGCCTCGACCCTGGCGTCCGGTCCGACGGCGCGGCGCAGCAGGCCGAGCAGCTCGCGGGAGATCCCCCGCGCGAGATCGGCGAGCGGCGGCACGCGTCCCGTCATCCGGTCCGCCGATTCGCCGGTGAGCGCCGGCGCGGCTTCGGGCCGCAAACGGATCCCGACGACGTCGCCGCCCGCCGAGCTCCGGACTCGGAGCGGCGACACGAGCTGCCCGGCGAACAACGCGTCGGTCTGCCGCTCCTCGCCTCCGTGCGCGGTCTCGAGCGCGAACGGCTCGCCCAGGTGGAAGATCAGCTCCGGCCGGCCGTCGGGCAGGATCGGCTCGCCGTCCGGGGCGGACCGGTCGGTCTCGAGGAACCAGATCCGGTGCACCAGCGCCGCGAGCTCGGGAGGAGGGCTCAGCTCGAGGTAGCGCATCGGGCGTCGGTCGGCTGGTGAGGATCGCGCATGCCCAAAGGTCTCCGGTTTGCCGACCGGTCGCCAGCTTGGTACTCTGCCCCATGCCCAACCGCCTCTCCGACCCCTCCTCCGCGGACACCGAGCTCGAGGCGCTGGTCTCCGGGTTCGTCGACCGCACCCTGCCCAAGGAGGCCTGGACTCATCAGGCTCACCTGAGGGTCGGACTCTGGCACGTGATCCGTCACGGGCCGCGGGCGGCGTTGGCGCTCCTTCGCGAGCGGATCAGCCGGTACAACGAGGCCGTCGGCGGGGTGAACACCGACACCGACGGCTACCACGAGAGCATCACCCGCTTCTACGTCGGGATCATCACGGAGTTCGTCGAGCGAGGATTGCCCCACCGCTCCGTCGCCGACCTCGCGGACCAGCTCCTGGCGTCGCTTGGTGCCAAGGATCTTCCGCTCCGCTACTACAGCAAGGATCGGCTCTTCTCGGTCGCGGCCCGCCGCGGGTGGGTCGCGCCCGACCTGGAGCGCTTGCCGGCCGCCGACCAGCTCGACTGATCCCGCTTCACGCGACCACTTCACGGTGCTTTCATGAAGCCGGCCGTAGAATGCCGGCATGACTCCTCGTATCGTCACCGTCGACGGCAACGAGGCGGCCGCCCTGGTCGCGCACCGTGCCAGCGAAGTGATCGCCATCTATCCCATCACTCCTTCCTCCGCCATGGGCGAGCTGGCGGACGTCTGGTCGGCGGAAGGGCGCACCAATCTCTGGGGCTCGGTGCCGCTGGTCGCGGAGATGCAGTCCGAAGGCGGCGCGGCGGGCGCGGTGCACGGTGCGCTCCAGGGCGGCGCCCTCGCGACGACCTTCACGGCGTCGCAGGGCCTGCTGCTGATGATCCCGAACCTCTACAAGATCGCGGGCGAGCTCACCCCGCTCGCGCTCCACGTGGCCGCCAGGACGGTCGCCACCCACGCGCTCTCGATCTTCGGCGACCACTCGGACGTGATGGCGGTGCGCCAGACCGGCGTGGCGCTCCTCGCCTCCGCCTCGGTGCAGGAGGCCCACGACATGGCCGCCGTGGCCCACGCGGCCACGCTCCTGACCCGGATTCCGATCCTCCATTTCTTCGACGGGTTCCGCACCTCGCACGAGGTCCAGAAGATCTCGCTGCTCGAGGACGACGACCTCCGCGCGATCATCGACGACGAGGCGATCGCCGAGCACCGGCGGCGGGCCCTCGATCCCGATCACCCGGTGATCCGCGGCACGGCCCAGAACCCCGACGTCTTCTTCCAGGCGCGCGAAGCGGCGAACGGGTATTACGACCGTTGCCCCGCCATCGTCCGTCAGGTGATGGCCCGCCTCGGCGAGCGGACGGGCCGACGCTACGATCTCTTCGACTACAGCGGCCACCCCGAAGCGGAGCGGGTGATCGTGGTGATGGGCTCGGCCGCGGAGACCGCCGCCGAGACGGCGCGGGTGCTCGCCGATCGGGGCGAGCTGGTCGGCGTGCTGCGGGTCAGGCTCTACCGCCCGTTCGACCAGATGGCGTTCCTGCAGGCGCTCCCGGACACGACCCGCAAGATCGCGGTGCTCGATCGGACCAAGGAGCCCGGCGCGCTCGGCGAGCCGCTCTATCTGGACGTGCTGGCCTCGCTGGCGCACGGCTGGAACGGGCCCCGCCACGCGCCGGAGGTGATCGGCGGGCGGTACGGGCTCTCCTCGAAGGAGTTCACCCCGGCGATGGCGGCGTCGGTCTTCGCCGAGCTGGCGAGCCCCGCGCCGCGCTCCC
>JAWKQJ010000035.1:0-56001 GCA_041390205.1 Gemmatimonadales bacterium | reverse complement strand
TGTCAGTCGGAACGCCCGCCTACATGAGCCCGGAGCAGTGCACCGGCGACGAGGTCGTGCCCGCCTCGGACCAGTACGGGCTCGGCGTGATCGCCTACGAGATGCTGACCGGCAAGCGCCCCTACGGCGGCGCCACCTCGGTGGCGCTGATGTTCGGGCACGCCCATGGCACCGCCGAGCCGATCGAGTCCCTCCGGTCGGACTGCCCGCCACGGCTCGCCGCCGCGGTGATGCGGATGCTGGCCAAGCGTCCCGAAGACCGCTGGCCCTCCCTGGAGGCCGCGATCCAGGCCATCGGCGGGGTCGGCTATCGCGCCGACGACCAGACCCGGTCGCAGCTGGTGCAGCTGGCCCGCACGGGGCAGGTGATGAAGCTGGTGGCCAAGGCCAACACCCCCCGGAGCCCGCTGCCGACCACGCGCTCGAAGGAGCACCCGGCGCAGCCGGCGGCCGTGGCGAAGCCGAGTCGATGGCCCCTGTTGGTCGCCGGGGCGGTGGCCGTTCTCGGCATCGGCTCCACCGGATACCTGCTGCTCAACCGGGCGCCGGAGGGCGCTCCGACCCAGGTGGAGCCCGCGCCGGCCCCGCCGCCGGCAGCCGCGGAGACGGTGCCTCCCGCCGCCACCCCCGAGCCGGAGCCGACCGCCGCCAGCGCGCCGAGCCGCCCGCGACACGAATCCCCGGCCGCGAGCGTGCGGGCCCCGGCGCCTCCGCCGGCCCCTTCGCCGACTCCCCCGGCACCGCCCGTGCGGGAGACGGCGGCCGTGCCGCCGCCAGCCGCGGCCGGGCGGGACTCCGCAGCCGCGGCCGCCGACTCGGTCTCCAGCGGGCTGGCGCAGGTTATCGCCGGCCGCCCGGCCGAGAGCGCCGCCAGCGTCCAGGCGCCGCCGCCGGCACCGGAGGTGGTCTCACAGGCCGAGCCCGCGATCGTGGTCGACCAGCGCCAGGTCACCCAGGTGGTGCGGCGCTACGCCGCGGCGCTTGAGAGCGGCAACATGGCCGCGGTGCGTCAGGCGTTTCCGGGGATGCCGGAGGCGCAGCGGCAGGGGCTCCAGTCGTTCTTCGGCGCCGGGGGCACCCTCGCCACCAGCTGGACCATCGGCATGCCGGAGATCAACGGCGCGGCCGCCACCGTTCGGGTGGTCGGCAGCAACCGGCTCACCCTGCCGCGCTCGAGCCCGACCACCGAGTCTGTGACGCTCAACGTCCGACTGAGCCGCCAGCTGACCGGCTGGCGGATCGTCGCCATCGACTGACCCGAGTCACCATTACGCTACGAGACGCCGCGGCGCCGGGCGTCGGGAGAGAGGGATGCCGAGGATTCTGCTGCTCGCGCTGGCGACGCTGTGGCTCGTGCCCGCAACCGCGCGCGCCCAGCATCTCCGCGACCGGGTCGCCGACCTGTTCACCTTCGGCGATTGCGGGCGGGCGCTCTGCCTCGACGGCTCGATCAACGCGGCCAACGGCCACGGCGAACACTTCATCCCCGACGCGATCTCCGGCACCGCCACCCTGATCGGCTTCCTCAACGCGGCGATCGCCTCGGCGGCGGGGGCGATTCCGCTCAGCGCGAGCAGCGCGGGCGTCACCTTCAAGTTCGTGAACGGGTTCCCGGTCCGGACCTCGAACTCGAACGGATCGGTGTTCGGGGAGCGCGGTCAGACGCTCGGCCGGGGCCGGGTGCTCCTCGGCGCGAACCTGATCGGGGTCAACTTCGCCACCCTCCGTGGCGTGCCTCTCGGCCAGCTGGAATTCAACCTCGCCCACCAGGACGTCGACCCCCAGGGTCTCGGCGAGCCGGTGCTCGAGAACGAAGTGATCGCGATGGACATGTCGCTCAGCATGAACCTCCTGGTCTCGACCTTCGTCGCGACCTACGGGCTCTCGGACCGGGTCGACGTCGGGATCGCCGTGCCGCTGGTGCACACCTCGCTGCAGGGGAGGAGCACGGCCAGGATCCTGCCGTTCGGAGCCAGCCCGGCGCACTTCTTCACCGGGACGCCGGAGAATCCCGGGCTCACCGCCCGGGCCGCGACCTTCGGTTCCGCGACCGGGCTCGGCGACGTGGCGATCCGGCTCAAGGGGAACCTGCTGCTGACCGACCGGGTGGCCTTCGCCCTCGCCGGCGACGCCCGGCTTCCGACCGGCAACGAGGAGGATCTGCTCGGCGCGGGGAGCGCGTCGCTCCGGTCCCAGGCGGTGCTCTCGCTCATCCTGGGCGGCGTGGAGCCCCACATCAACCTCGGCTACCTGCTTCGGGGCGGCGACCAGCCCGACGCCATCCTCACGACCCTCGGCTTCGAGAGCCCGCTCGCCCCCTGGGCTTCCCTGGCCGTCGACGTCCTGAGCGAGTGGCAGGTCGGGGACAGCCCCTTCACCATCCCCCAGCCGATCGAGTTCGCGCTGCCCTTCAAGCGGACCCTGGCGTCGACCAACCTCCCGGAGCGCAAGGACCACCGGGTGTTGGGCACCCTCGGATTCCGGTTCCAGACCCCCGGCGGCCCGATGATCGTGGCCAGCGGCCTGGTCCCTCTCAAGGCGGGGCAGCTGGAGCCCCGGCTGGCCTGGACCCTGGGGCTCGAGTTCAACTTCTGAGCCCGGGCCGGGGTCGGCCGCCGGCCGCCGGGGTCCGGGACCCGGGAGCCTACCCATGTGACCATAAGTCGGCTATCTTGAAAGGCTTATGTTCTCCGACCTCTCCACCAAGCTCACGGCGGCGCTCGGCAAGCTGACCGGGCGCGGCGTTCTCTCCGAGGACGCCGTCAAAGAAGGCTTGCGGGAGATTCGTCGGATCTTGCTCGAGGCGGACGTCAGCTTCGATCTGACGCGGCAGTTCCTCGAGCGGGTGCAGGAGAAGGCGATCGGGGTCACCAAGCTCAAGGGCGTCAATCCCGGTCAGCAGCTGGTGAAGATCGTCTACGACGAGCTGGTGACGATGCTCGGGGAGAAGCAGGCCCCGATCGCGTACTCGTCGGTGCCGCCGACCGTGATTCTGGTGGTCGGCCTGCAGGGCTCCGGCAAGACCACCACCGCGGGCAAGCTGGCCCGCCGTCTCAAGCAGGAGCAGAAGGCCCCCTTCCTCGTCGCCGCCGACGTCTACCGCCCCGCCGCCGCCGAACAGCTCACCACCCTCGCAGGACAGGTCGAGGTCGGGATCCACGCGGAGCCCGGCCAGACCGACGTGGTGGGCATCGTGAAGCGCGGGATCGACGCGGCGGGCAAGGCCCGGGCGCGGACCGTGATCGTCGACACCGCCGGTCGGCTCCAGATCGACGACGAGATGATGGGCGAGCTGGTCCGGCTCAAGGGCGCCGTCAAGCCGCACGAGATCCTGCTCGTGGCCGACGGCATGACCGGTCAGGACGCCGTCCGGATCGCGCAGGGCTTCCACGAGGCGCTGGGCGTCACGGGCGTGGTGCTGACCAAGCTCGACGGCGACGCGCGGGGCGGGGCGGCGTTGTCGGTCTATGGCGTCACGGGCGCGCCGATCAAGTACGTCGGCGTGGGCGAGAAGCTCGACGCGCTGGAGCCCTTCCGCCCCGACCGGATGGCGGGCCGGATCCTCCAGCAGGGCGACGTGCTGAGCCTGGTCGAGAAGGCCCAGGCCAACATCGACGAGGACGAGGCGCTCAAGCTCGCCAAGAAGGCTGGATCGAAGAAGGGGCTCGACCTGCAGGACTTCCTGGCCGCGATGCGGCAGATGCAGAAGCTCGGGCCGATGAAGCAGGTCCTCGGCCTCCTGCCGGGCGTCAACTCGGCGATGCTCAAGGGCGCGAACTTCGACGAGAAGCGGATCAAGCACCTCGAGGCCATCGTGCTCTCGATGACCCCGGCGGAGCGCTCCGAGCCCGACGTGATGAACGGCTCGCGCCGTCTCCGGGTGGCCAAAGGCTCCGGCCGCACGGTGCAGGAAGTCAATCAGTTGTTGAATCAGTTCAAACAGATGAAGCGCTTCATGAAGTCGGCGGGCAAGCCGGGTGGCCGCCTGCCGCTGGGCATGCTGAAAGGACTGCGGTAAGGCACATGGCGACTCGCATTCGTTTGCGTCGGATCGGGCGGAAGCACATCCCGCTGTACCGGATCGTGGTCGCGGAGGGCACCGCCCCCCGTGACGGCCGGTTCATCGAGATTCTGGGCACCTACGACCCGAAGGCCAAGGACGAGCAGAAGAAGGTTTCGCTCGACGTCGACAAGGCCAAGGCGTGGCTCGCGAAGGGGGCGACCCCGAGCGAGACGGTCGGGGCGCTGCTCAAGAAGGCCGGCGTCGGCGCGTGAGCGACCCGGCTGCCCGACACCTCGTGGTCGGGCGGCTCCGCAAACCGCATGGTCTGAAGGGCGAGGTGTCGGTCTTCCCGATCACCGGCGAGCCCGAGGAGATCTTCGCGGTGGGGCGAAGCGTCTGGTTGCTCGCGTTGGACGGCGGATCCGTGGCCGGACCGCTCGAGATCACCCGGGCCCGGGGGTATCACCGGGAATGGCTGCTCTCCTTTGCGGGTCACGAGTCGCGCGACGCGGTGGATGGATGGCGGGATCTGTTGCTCGCGGTGCCGAGAGCCGACGCCCGGCCGCCGGAAGGCGACGAGGTGTACGTGGACGAGCTGGTCGGGTTCGCGGTCCGCGGGGCGATGGGCGAGCCGTTGGGGGTGGTCTCGAACTGGTACGAGCTCCCGGGCGGCATCACCCTGGAGGTGCAGGGCCCGAAGCGGGAGTTCATGCTGCCCTACCGGAAGCAGTTCGTCCGCGAGGTGGACCGCGAGGGCAGGGCGCTCGTGGTCGAGGCGATCGACGGGTTGTTCGAGTAGTCGCGGCGGGGTGGTCCGGGATCGTGGTGACCCTGTTCCCCGGTGTTCGAGCCGTGGCTCAGCACCAGCATTCCGGGGCAGGCCCGGAGCGGCCGGCAAGGTGGCTGACCGCCTGAATCAGCTGCGCGACTTCACCGACCGGCACCGGACGGTGGACGACACACTGCCGGCGGCGACGCGGGGATGGTGCTCAAGCCCGAGCCGATGGTGGCCGCGGTGGAGTCGCTCGACGGCCGGGCACGGTGGTGCTGATGTCGGCGCGGGGAAACCGCTCCTGGCGCGGCGTTAACTGTCGCAGGCGGCCACCACGGTGCTCTGCGGGCACTACAAGGAACGTCGACCAGCGGGTGGTCGAGGTCCTCGGGGCGGAGGAAGTCTCGATCGGAACTGGTTATTGCTGAACCGGCGGCGAGCTGGCCGCGCTCTGCCTGATCGACGGTGGTGCGGCTCTTGCCCGGCGCGATCGGCGATCACGAGTCCGCCGCCTCGGATTCGTTCGGCGGGCTGGTCGGCCCGCCGAGCTATACCAGGCCGCCGGTGTTTCGAGGGCCGCGATTGCCGGAAGTCTGATGGGTGGGAACCACGCCGAGATCGCGGCGTGGCGACGACGGGAAGCCGAGCGGCTCACGGAAGCGCGCCGGCCCGACCTCTGGGCCGCCTTCGGGCGGAGCACGAAGAGTCGTGAGCGACATTGTACAGGGAGGCGCCGCGAGCGCCGGGAGGGAACGATGGATCCATTGACGACGGTGACCCGCGAAGGGCTCAAGGACGACATCCCAGCTTCGCGCCGGGCGACACGGTCAAGGTGATGGTCCGGGTCCGCGAGGGCGACAAGAAGGAGCGGCTCCAGGCCTTCGAGGGCGTCTACGTCGCGCGGCGTGGCGGCGGCATCGACCGAGACCTTTACGGTGGAAGGTCTCGCCAGCATCGGCGTCGAGCGGATCTTCCCGCTCCACAGCCCGAGCATCGCGTCGATCGACGTGGTCCGACGGGGTCAGGTGCGTCGCCTCGCTCCACTATCCTCGCAAGCTCTCGGGCAAGGGCGCCCGGATCCGCGAGAAGCGAGCAGGTCCAGGGAGTAGCGCCGGCCGTGGCCGGCAAAGCTCCATCGCTCAAGCGGGAGCGGCTCGCATGGGAGGCGGGCCGATTGCTGATCGGTGTCGGCTGACGAGGCCGGCCGTGGCCCCTCGCCGGCCCGGTCGTGGCGGCAGCGGTGGTCTTCCGTCCACGGGGCCCCGGCTGCGGAAGATCCGGGACAGCAAGACGCTCTCGAAGCATCCAGGACAACGCGGCGGCGGATTCGTCGAGCAGCTGGCCTTGGGGGTCGGCGCCGCTTCGGTCGCGAGATCGATCGCTACAACATCCGCGGCGCCACCATCACTCGCGATGCGTCGGGCGATCACCCGGGTCGAGCGGGCGCTGCCGGATCGCCCGCTCTCGATCCTGGTGGACGGGCTCCCGCTGCCCGAGCTCGGCCGCGAGCACGACGCCCTGGTCGACGGCGACGCCCTCTGCCTCTCGATCTCCGCCCGCCGGGATCATCGCCAAGACGGTTCGGGATCGGCTGATGGCCGCGCTCGATCCGCGCTATCCGGCCTACGAGTGGGTCACCAATCGGGGGCTACGCTACCCGAACCCCTCGCCAGGCTATCGACGACGTGGGCCCCACGCCGCACCATCGCCGGTCCTTCAGTCCGTCGCGCAGCTGGGTCTCGGTCTCTAGCCCTCGTCCGCTCCTCACCAAATCGGATATGCTCGGCGCGGCGGCAGCCGGCACGTGGCGTGCCGTGCGTGGCTCGAACCGCTACCGCGCCGCCGCCGCGGTGCGAGCGGCGAGATCCGCCTGTTGTGCCCGGCCCACCGCTGGAGAAGCGTGCGCCACGATCATGTCGCTGCGCTCGAAGCACGCCAAGGACGGCACTGCCAAGATCTATCGACGCCACGGGGCCAAGGACGTAACCAGGGAATACGCCGCGATGAAGGCGCTGCTCAAGCGTCTCGACACCGATCGACCTGGCGAGGAGACTCTGGAAGACCGGGGTGCACGAGGCCCGCCTCGTCACCACCAAGGTGGCCGACCCGGCCAATACTCGCGCGCCGAGGTGGAGCGCTGGCTCGAGCGGCGTGAGCGACTACATCGTGGCGGACAGCATCTCGAACTGGTGGCGCGGGTGCCGGCATCGTCTGGGCGAACGAGTGGATCGAGCGAGGCGGAGTTCGTCTCCGCCGCCGGATGGAACGTGCTCAACGTCCGGGCGCTCGAGGGCGGCCTGAGCGAGGCGGAGGCCAAGCGGCTGCTGGCCCGGATCAAGAAGGGCATCAAGCGCGCGCCCAATCGGACCCGCTACGCGATGAACGGCGCGCTGATCGGGATCGGCGGCGCGATGCCCGCGCTCGCCGAGCCAGGCGGTCGCGGTGGCCCGGGCGATCGGCCAGGTCGAGGTGGATCACGGCGAGACCAGCTGCAAGACCAGCGCCGGAAGCTACATCGAGAAGATGCGTGAGCGCGCGGCGAAGCGGACCCGGGTGACCGGCGCCCGGATGAAGGCGGCTCGTGGCTGAGCCGGTGCTGGTCACGGAGCGGCTCACGCTCCACGAGCACACCATGGAGGACCTCGACTTCATCAACCGAGATGTCGGCCAAGCCGGAGGTGATGCGTCGCTACATTCCCCTCGCCCGCGACGACTCGATCGCCTTCATCGAGCGGCAGCGCACTCGCTACGTCCGGGACGGGCACGGGCTCTGGCTGGTCCGGGGCGGGCGAGCGGCCAGCCGGTGGGCACGATCGGACTGCTCCGCCAGGAGGTGGACGGGCAGGCGCTCGCCGAGGTGGGCTACCGGCTCGACTCGACTTACTGGGGGCGAGGCTTTGCCACGGAGGCGGCCCGCGCCGTCCGCGACTGGGCCTTCACGGTCCGGGACGAGCCGGTCGTGATCTCGCTGATCGTGCCGGAGAACCATTCCTCCCAGGCGGTGGCCCGGCGGCTCGGGATGACGCTCTGGCGCCGCTGGCCGCGCTCGGGCATCGACAACTCTGGTCTTTCGGCTGGAGCGCTCAGCGCCGAGTCAAGACCGGTGCCTAACGGTCCGTGAGGAGAGGGTGCGGGAGTCGGGCAGCCGGTAGGTGCCCGCCGTGGTCTTGCCGCTCAGCGACGAGGTCCATTCCCAGACGCCGTTCCGCGCGGTCATCGTGCCGCGATCCGGGGTCTCGACCACGAAGGTGTAGGTCCCGTTGGGCCGCACCGACGGGGTGCTCGGCACGGGAATCCCCTCGACCACGCCGCCGGTGGTCCACTCGCCGGTCAGATCGGAGCCGGCCGCCAGGCCCTGCGCCCGGGTCCAGTCGGCGGTGCCCGCGGCCCCGGTGATCGCGCCATCGGCCGCGACCGCCGGCGATGTGGAGCCGCTCACCCGGTGCCGCCCTGTCTATCGGTAGCGGCCGTTCGAGGGCCTCGATCCGTCCCTGGTCCTCGAGCCGCATCACCAGGTCGAAGGCGCCGCTCCGGGCGATGGTGAGCCGGCCGGTGAGTGGTGTGCCCGCTGGTCGATCGATGGTGGACCCCAGGCGCCAGCGAGCAGCGGATCCAGGGCGAGGTGGGGGCGGAGCGCGAGCCAGGCGGCCGCTCCCGCTCCCACCAGCACCACCGCCGCCGCGCCGTCCAGGAGGGACCGCCGGGAGCGCGGGCGGGCCGGCGGCGGGGCCGGCGCGCTTCCGCGGCCGCTTGTCGCTCCGCTTCTTGACAGGTACTCGACCGTCTCGGCGAGCTGAGGTGCCGCTCGAGCGGCGGCGTCATCGCGTCGAGCCAGTGGGGGCTCGAGGCGGGCCTCGAGCACCTTCGACATCGGGGCGTCGTCGATCCGCATCGGGATCAGCGGCAGGCCGAGCGAGACACCCCGCTCGATCTCCCGCTTCACCTGGTGCGAGCCGTTGGCGTGGGCGCTGTAGACCAGCACCACGACCGCGCTCTGCTCCAGCGCCTCGACGATCTGCCCGCTCCAGTCGAGGCCCGGCGTCAGATCGCGCTTTGGGGCGATCCAGCGGGTCTTTGGCGCTCGATCATCGCGCACGCGGCATTGGCGGTCGCGCTGTCGTGGCTCGAGTGGCTGATGAAGACGTCGTGCGCCACGGTTTCCTCGCAGGGCTCGCCAAGAATGTCACGGCCCGCCGCGCATCGCCAGGGCCGGCTGCTCCCGAAGCGGACTGCCGGCGGCGTCTCCCCGACCTCCTGTTCGCGCCCTACCAGCTCCGCGGTCACCCTCGGCAACCGGATCGCCGTCTCGCCGATGTGCCAGTATTCGTCCGGAGGACAGGTTCGCCGACGACTGGCACCTGGTCCATCTGGTCTCCGCGCGGTCGGTGGCGCCGGAGCTGGTGCTGCAGGCCTGCGGTCGTGCCGGAGGCCGGATCAGCCCGCGGATCTCGGCATCTGGAAGGACGAGCGTCCACGCTAAGCTCCGGCGAATCGTCGAGCTGGTCCGCGCCGCGGCGCTGGTGACGGGCATCGGCCTGACTGCGCCAGTTCGAGCTGAAGCGTCCGCGGCCCAATGGGCTTGACCCGCCGCGCATCGAGGCCGACGGCGGTTGGCGGTCCTGGCGCCGAGGCGCGCCGCCGACGACTATCCCGGGCTGCGCGCCTCGAGGGGGCGAGAGAATCGCCGGCCTCGTCTCCGCCTTCGGGATGCGGCTCGCCGGCGACGCGGCCGGCTTCGACGTGGTCGAGCTGCACGCCGCCGCACGGTGCTCGCCGGTTCCTCTGTGCGGCGACTCTACCGCGGCGACCGCTACGGCGGCTCGTTCGAGAACCGGATCCGGTTCCTGCTTGAGATCGTGAGGGCCACCGCGAGCTCTGGCCCGAGCGAAGGCACTCTTCGTGCGGATCTCCGCCACCGACTGGAGTGGAGGGCGGTTGGTCGCTGGAGGACTCAGTCGAGCTGGCGCGGCGTCTCCGGGCCCCTGGGCGTCGATCTGATCGACTGCTCGTCCGGTGGCAACGATGACGGGGTGCGGTACCCGGTGGGGCCGGGGTACCAGACGGCATTCTCGGGAGCGGATCCGCCGCGAGGCACAGATCCCGACGGGCGCGGTGGGGATGATCACGGAGCCGGCCCAGGCCGATCAGATCGTGCCGGAGCGGGCAGGCCGACCTGGTGCTGCTCGCGGGAGCTGCTCCGCGATCCTTACTGGCCCGATGCGGGCCGCGCGCGAGCTCGGGTCCCGCTGCCCCTGGCCGATCCAGTACCTCCGCGCGGCACTCGACACCGAACCGCGCGAACCTTCGGCAGCACCCGGGTCAGGCTAGAACATGAACCCGGCCTGGGCGTAGATCCGGGTTCGCTCTCGCTCGCGTGGGTCACGGTGAAGGTGCTGCGCCGGTCGAGGAAGGCGAACCAGAGCCCCGCGCCGCCGGCCGTGTGCCAGCGGTCCGACGATTGGCCCTCGAGCCAGACCCGGCCGGCGTCGATGAGGCCGAACAGGCCCCGCCTCCGGCAGCACCACCAGGAACAGGCCGAATCCAGCCGCAGCTCCGCCGGGCCGACGCGAGGCGTCGCCGGCAAGCGCCGGCTGTTGAGACCCCGGATCGAGCTCCGCCGCCGATGGTGGCCGCCTCGTAGAAGGGATAATCGCCGAGCGCAACCCGGAGGCCCCGGCTCAGGCGCGAGCGTCGGGTGGAGTCAGCATCCGCTCGGCGGTCAGGTAGGTCGAGGCCTCGAGGCCGAGGGCCGAAAGTCGACTCGATGTCGAACACCGAGGGGACGATCCGCGCGGTCGCGGCGATCCTCGCGCCCTTGGTCGGGTAGGCGGCGAGGTCGCGCGAGTCGTAGACCAGGCCCGCCCGAAAGCCCAGCTCGGTGAGGCCCTGAAACCCGAGCGGCTGCGTCGCGGCGAGCAACGACGGATCGTCGTCGAGCTCGGTGCTCGAGGAGCGGAAGGCGGCGCCCAGTCGGAGGCTCAGCCGCGGCGCCACGCCCCACTCGAGCGTGGGCTCCAGCAGATTGTCGCGCTGGACCACGTCGTAGTAGCCAGACCCCTCGGTGCGCTCGGTCTCGTTGCCGAGTCCGAAGAAACGCACCACGTCGAGGTCGAGCGTCGCCGCGCGCAGCAGGAAGCGCAGCTCGGGTCGCTCGAAGCGGAAGTCCGCGTCGAGCTCCGCGTTGACGCCGGGGTGATTGGTCGCGGCCGCCACTCGGAGCCCGATCCGGGACGCGTACGGGTATTTCCGGAACCCGTACCGGGTGAGCACGGGACCGCCGCCTGCGAGGATCCCGATCTCCGGCCGGGCCTCGAACCAGGGAACGACGCTCCAGAGGCGCCCCCAGTCGCGCGGCACCCGGATCAGGCTGTCCTCGCGGACCGGCCGGGGATCCGGATTGGTCCGGAGGCGGAGGTCGGCCGGCGCGATCTCGGTGCCGGGCTCGTCGTAGACGATCAGACGCGAGCTGCCGGGGCCGGCCGTCACCACGTCCTTCCCGTCGCCTCCGATCACCCGGGTCTTGATCGGCAACCGCTCCGCGGTTTCGGAGACGACCGAGTCCTTGCCGCCGTGCAGATAGATCCGGAGCTCCCGGGTCTCGTCGGGGTCGAACACCCGCCTCCGCTCGGTCGCGCCGTCGCCGCTCCGCATCGCGACGGAGAGACCGCCATCCGCCAGGGCGACCGTGACGACGTCGTCCTCGTCGGTGCCGAAGAGCTCGACCGTGCGGGCGAGCTGCCGGTAGAAGCGGTCGGCGACCTCGGGCAGCCGGTCGCGGCGCTCGACCAGCTCCCGTCGAAGCCGCTCCCGCACCTCGGCGCCGAACTCCACCGGCAGCCGGGTGACCGCTTCGGCGACGGTCGAGTCGTCGACCAGGCGCACCAGCTCCGCGGCGGTGGTCTGCCACTCGCGCCGATCGAGCCAGGAGAGCAGCCGGCGGTCGAGCGCCTCCGCGCTGAAGGTGAGCCCGTACACACTGCCGTACTTCGCGCCGAAGCTCTGGTACTTCGGGACGTAGAACCGGAGCAGCGCGTAGAGCGGCCCGTCGAGCCGGGAGAGCGCCCAGTCCCGGTCTCGGGGCACCGGCGTCCAGCGACGGATGCCCGAGGGCTCGTCGAAGCGGCCCAGGTCCACTGGTCGGCGTGGCGATCCCAGTCGCCCACCAGCAGATCGAAGAGCCGGCCCGGAGCAGAGCGGGGCGTCGATCTGGTGACGGGGTTCTCGAGCAGCCGCTCGAACAGTCGCTCGGTGCTGACCACCTGGGTCGCGCCGAGCGCGGTCTCGACGTCGTCGCCGCGACCGCGGACCCGCTCCTCGAGCAGCCCGGAGCTCGTTGGCGAACTCCTCGCGCCACTCGCCCAGGGCCGGGTGGTCGGGCAGGATCACCAGCGTGGGCTCGAGGTGGAGCACGCCGGCGGCGTCCCCGAGCGCGCTCACCACCAGCGCGCCGGCGGGGAAGAGCGCGCTGGTCTGGATCCTCCGCCAGGCCCGGGCGGGCGAGCGGCGGAGCATCGGCGGCCAGGTCTGGGTCGGATCCTTCTCCAGCGCCCGGAAGGTGAAGGTGCGGCCGTCTCCCGCCCGGAAGCGGAGCGAGCGGGTCTGCTTCGAGCCGCCGCGCTCGTAGGCCTGCATCCCGCCCGCGAAGCCGTCGAGGTCGAGCACGGGGGCCCTGATCGCGGTGGTCCAGGAGGTCGCGGTGGGTGTCGCCGAGCAGAAACCGGTGCAGCCCGCCGCCTGGTGCTCGCGCCAGGGACCACGGTGACGGAGTCGGGCGGTTGCTGGGGAGTCTGCCAGAGCAGGAGCAGGGTGACAGAAGGAGCATCGACACTGGCCTGTCAGTGGGAGAACGCCATCGGCCGCTTCGACCGGGCAGGGAATGTAGAGCCCGTCCCTCGTTTGGTGAAACAGCCCGGCCGGCGGCCGGTTCCCCCGTCCTGCTTCCCGCGGCACGCGGGTTACTTTACCTTTCCCCCGACTCCGGGGGCGCTCAATTGGTAGAGCACCGGACTTTTTAATCCGTAGGTTCTGTTCGAGTCCCAGCGCCCTCACTGCCTGAGAGGGCTCCCGGTCGCTGGGGGCCCCCGTTCGTGTCGGGCCCGGGATCCACGGGGCTGACGATCGGGCCGCGACGCGCGCATCGTCGCGATCCCACGGCCGCTACCGCGAAACCCTCCGGCCCGCGGGTCGTACGGCAACCGCGTACCTGGACTCGGGAGACTGATGGCTGCTAGCTGGTGGCGCGGGGCGGCGAATTATCGCGCCGGCGATGCTGATCGCCCTGCTCGCCGCGGAGACGAGACCGTCGGTCTGGGTCCACCGCCGCCCTCGATCGGGTCGGCTGGCGACGGACGCTCAACGCCGTGCTGGAATCGGCGCGCGCCCAATACGGCCTTCCCGCCCTCGCGGCGATCTCGATTCGCGGCAACCAGGTGGTCGAGCGGGGCGCCGCGGGACTCCGGGCCGTGGGCTCGGCGGCGGAAGTGGGCGTCGACGACCATTGGCACATCGGCTCGCTCACCAAGGCGATGACGGCCACCCTGGCCGGGATCCTGGTGGAGCGGGGCGAGATCACTTGGGACGTCCGGATCGCCGAGGTCCTGCCCGAGCTGGTCGGCTCGATGCGACCGGCGTACGAAGACGTGACCCTCCGGGAGCTGCTCTCCCATACCGGCGGCCTGCCGACGGACGTGACCCAGGCGCCCTCCTGGCCCACGCTGCGCAGCGCGCCCGGGCCGCTGCTCGACCGACGGCTGGCCTTCGTCGACGACCTGCTCACGTTGCCGCCGGCGGGATCTCGCGGCAGCTACGCCTACTCCAACGCGGGATACATCATCGCCGGCGCGATGCTGGAGCGGCGGACCAATCGGCTCTGGGAGGACCTGCTGCGCGAGGAGGTCCTGACCCCGCTCGGGATGAGCGCCACCGGGTTCGGCGCGCCGGGCACCGCGGGCGCCACGCCCGACCAGCCCAGGGGTCACGTGCGGCAGGGCACGGCCTGGGTGCCGATCGCGCCGGGACCGAACGCGGACAATCCCGACGTGCTCGGACCGGCCGGCACCGTCAACACCACGCTCGACGACTACGCGAAGTACATGATGGCCCATCTCGCCGGTGCCCGTGGAGAAGACGGCCTGGTGAAGGCCACCACCTTCGCGACGCTCCACGCGCCGGTCTCGGGCAGCGGGTATGCGCTCGGCTGGGGCGTGACGACGCGGAGCTGGGCTCGGGGCACCGTGCTCCAGCATGCCGGCAGCAACACGCTCTGGTACGCGGTCGTCTGGATCGCGCCCGAGCGGAATCTCGCGATGTTCGCGGCCACCAACGCCGCGGGCGACGCGGGCGCCCAGGGCACGGACCGGGCGATCCAGATCCTGCTGCAACGCTTCGAGGCGGTGTTCCCGTAGCGGACGAGTGAGCGGCCGCCTTTCTTGCGCCGCACCCGCCACCGAGTCTTGTTTAGCCACGCCAGGCACCCGACACCTTCGCTCGAGCCGCCATGCTGACCGCGCTCTTCCTCCTGCTCCAGGCGGTCCCGCCGCCGACGGCGTTCGTCGACGTGACGGTGATCGCGCTCGACGGCTCGGCGCCCAGGGCCCACCAGACGGTGCTGGTGCGGGACGGGCGGATCGCATCGATCGGTCCGGCGGCGAGCGCCCGGATCGCACGGGACGTCGTCCGGATCGAGGGTGGCGGCTACCTGCTGCCCGGCTTCGCCGACATGCACGTCCATCTCGGTCGGGAAACCGATCTGCTGACCTACCTCGCGAACGGGATCACCACGGTCCGGAACCTCTGGGGGCAGCCCGAGACCCTGCGCTGGCGCGACGGGGTGGCCGACGGCAGCCTGCTCGGCCCGACGATCGTCACCTCGGGCGCGATCATCGACGGGACGCCGCCCTCGGTGCCGCAGATGACCGTGATCACCGACCCGAGGGCGGCCCGCGCCGAGGTGGAGCGCCAGCACCGGGCCGGCTACGACTTCGTCAAGGTCTACAACAGCGTGCCTGCCGGGGTGTACGACACGATCACCGCCGTCGCGCGGGGGCTCGGGATGCCGGTGGCGGGGCACGTGCCGTTCGAGGTCGGGCTCCGGGGCGCGCTCCGCGCCGGGCAGCGCTCGATCGAGCATCTCCGCGGCTACATCGCCGACCTGGTGCCCTCCGACGCGGCGGTACAGCCGGGCGCCTCTCTCAAGTCGCGGAGTCTCGCCTGGAACTACATCGACCGGAGCCGGATCCCCGGCCTGGTCGCGGCCAGCGTCGCGGCCGGGGTGTGGAACTGTCCGACGCTCACCGTCACCGCGGAGCTGCTGGCTCCGCCGGACGAGTGGGAGCGGCTCGGGGCGAGACCCGAGCTCCGCTATCTCGGAAGCGCGGCGCGCTTCGACCGCTCGCGCCTGCCGTATCTCCAGGACTTCGCGCCCGAGGACTACCGCGAGGCCAATCGCGGGGTGGCCGCCCAGGCGGCGCTGGTGAAGGCGCTCCACGACGCCGGCGGACGACTGCTCGCGGGGACGGACAGCTATCTGCAGGGCTTCGCCCTCGCGCGGGAGCTCGAGGCGTTCGAGGCCGCAGGGATTCCGCGCGAGGCCGTGCTCCGGATCGCCACGCGCGACGCGGCGGAGTATCTGGGCCGGCTCGACCAGGTGGGGACGGTGACCGTGGGCAAGCGCGCCGATCTCCAGCTGCTCCGCGGTAACCCGCTCGAGTCGCTCGCCGCGCTCGAGAGCCGGGTCGGGGTGATGGCCGGCGGTCGCTGGCTCGCCCGGCAGGATCTCCTGGACCGTCTCGAGGAGGCGGCCCGCTCACGCTGAATGGAACCGGAGGGTTCGTGGTCGAGCTTCCCGATCTCACGACGTCGCCGTATCAACGCTTCCTCGGCCTCGAGCTGGTGCGCGCCGAGCCGGGTCTGGTGGAGATTCGCCTGCCGTTCCGGGAAGAGCTGCTCCGGGCCGACGGCTCGGACTGGTATCACGGAGGGATCGTGAGCGCGCTGATCGACATCGCCGGCGACTACGCCCTGGTGACCCGGGTGGGCGCCGGGCTGCCCACGATCGATCTCCGGGTCGACTGGCTCAAGCCGGCGCGCCGCGGCCCGCTGCTCGCGGTGGGGAAGGCCATCAAGGTGGGCCGCACCATCTCGGTCGCGGACGTCGAGGTGCGGGACGAGGCGGGCACCCTGCTCGCGGTCGGCCGCGGCACCTACGCCACCCCGGCGGTGGCCTCGTGAGCCGGGTGCTCCGGCCGGCGCGCGGCGCCGGCACGACGTTAGGCGCGGCCCTCGCCCTGGTCGCGCTGGTCGGCGTGCCCGCGATGGGGGCCTCCGCCCAGGCCCCGCGCGAGACTCGGGCCCGCGAGCTGCTCGAGCGCTACGTCGAGGACCAGCACGTGCCGGGGGCGAGCGTCGCGGTCGCCCGGGACGGGAGGGTCCTCTGGTCCGCCGGGTTCGGGATGGCCAACCTGGAGCTCCGGGTGCCGGTCACCGCAGCGACCCGGTTCCGGGTCGGGAGCATCTCCAAGGCGCTCACCTCGGTGGCCGTCGCCCAGCTCTGGGACGGTGGCCGACTGGATCTCGACGTCCCGGTGCAGCGGTACGTCCCCGGCTTCCCCGAGAAGGAGCACCCGATCACCACCCGGCAGCTCGGCGGGCATCTCTCCGGGCTGCCGCACTACGATCGAGAGGACATCGTCAACCGGGTGCACTACGAGTCGGTCACCCACGCGCTCGACAAGTTCAAGGATCGCCCGCTCCTCTTCACGCCGGGTGAGCGCTTCTCCTATTCGAGCTTCGGCTGGAACCTGATCAGCGCCGTGGTCGAAGGGGCGGCCGGGGTGCCGTTCCTCGATTACATGGAGCAGCGGGTATTCGAGCCGCTCGGCATGACTCGAACCGGGCCCGACCGCTACGCGGCGATCATCCCCGACCGCACCGCCTTCTACGTGGTCTATCCCGACGGGCGGACCGAGAACGGCCCCGCCGTCGACAACAGCGACGTCTGGGCGGGCGGCGGCTTCCTCTCCACGGCCGAGGACTTGACCCGTTTCGGTGAAGGCGTGCTCGGCCGCGCGGTGCTGAGCCCGCGGGGCCGCGAGCTGCTCTTCACCCGGATGACCACGACGGCGGGGGACTCGACGGGTTACGGCCTGGGCTGGAGCGTTCGAGACCTCGACGGGCGCCGGGTGGTCGGGCACGGCGGGTCCCACGTCGGCGCCACCGCCGAGCTGCTGGTGGATCCGACCAATCGGCTGGTGGTCGCGATCCTCACGAACTCGAACAACCGCGGCATCTCCGCCCTGGCCGACGAGCTCGCTCGGCTCTTCGCCGGGCGCTGACGCGAGGGGCGGGCTCAGCCCCGCATCGCCGCCGTCATCTCGGCAGCGGTGGCCCAGCGCTCGTGCGGATGCTTCGCCAATGACTTGGTGATCGCCTGCGCGAACGAGTCCGGGATCCCGGGCACCGCGGCCCGGACGTCCGGCACCGGGGCCGTCTGGTGCAGCTGGAGCACCCGGATCTCGTTGGTGTGGACGTAGGGCGGCTGCCCCGTGAGGCACTCGTAGAGCACGCAGCCGACCGAATAGAGGTCGCTCCGGGGGTCGGGCTCGCTCACCGCCATGATCTGCTCGGGGCTCATGTAGTGCGAGGTGCCCACCGCCACGCCGCTCCGGGTCAGCCGATCAGTGCCGGAGAGCGCGACCGCGCGGGAGATCCCGAAGTCGAGCAGATAGGCCCCGTCGCGCCCGATGATGATGTTGTCCGGCTTGACGTCGCGGTGGACGATGCCCGCCTGGTGCGCGTGGCCGAGGGCGTCGAGCAGGTCGGTGCCGATCCGGAGGGAGTCGCTCACCGAGAGCTTGCCGTGGCGGGAGAGCACGCTCTGCAGACTCCGGCCCTCGATGAACGGCATCACGTAGTACACCAGCCAGTCCCGCTCACCCGCGTCGAGCAGACGCCCGATCTTGGGGTGATGGAGCTGCTTGACGATCTCGATCTCCCGCAGGAAGCGCTCGGCGGTGACCGTCACGCAGAGCTCGGGGCGGAGGATCTTGAGGGCGACCACCTCGCCCTCGGGCGAGGTGGCGCGGAACACCACCGCGGCGCCGCCCCGCCCGATCTCGGCGTCGACGGTGTAGCGGTCGTTGAGCGCGGCCTGGACCAGTGGGAGGAGGGCCCGCTTGCTCATCCGACCGCTCAGGAGGCTCGAGGCGTCAGGAAGAAGGCGAGCTGACCGCCGGCCGGCCCCACGCCGGTGGCGCGGATGCCCATCACGGCGCTCTTCGGAAAGCGAATCGAGAGCCGGGTCGGCGAGCCGGTGAGCAGCACCGAGGCGAGCTCGCCCATCCAGGGCTCGTGCCCGACCAGCGCCACCACCTCGTCGTCGCCGCGGGGGCCGATCGCCGCGGCCAGCGCCTCGAGGTTGGGCTCCTGCGCGAGCGCGGCGGTGGACTCGCGAATCGTCTTCTCGAGCCCGACCTCGCGGGCGAGGATCCCCGCCGTCTGCCAGGCCCGCTTCCAGGGGCTCGACAGCACCGCGCTCGGGACGTAGCCGAGCTTGGCCAGACGGCGGCTGATCCGCCGCTGGACCTTGCGGCCGCGACCGACCAGGGGCCGGAGCGCGTCGTCGGGGTATTCGGTGAGACTGCGATCGGCGGCGAGGGCGTGGCGAACGAGCAGCAGCAGCACTGAGTGGGAACCTCCGGGAGGACGACCGGTAGCATACCCGAAACCGGGCGCGCGGGCCAGCGTCGGACGGCGCCCGACGGGAGACTGGTCCGGCGCTTGCCCCTCCGGTGGGTGCGGCCCCTGCAGGTCGCTCCGGGAGGGTCATTCGTCCGGAGCGCGGCAGGACTTTCCGCGCGAAGGGACGGGTTCTTCCGGTCGACGACCTGACCGGGCTCGACGCCCTCGCGGCAGAACGCCGAGTGACTCCAGAATGGAGTCGGGGAGCAGCGGATGTCGAATGCGATGGAGCGCCGCCGGGTCGCGTGGTGCGATCGCCACGTCGAGTGGCGGTTGGTGGCCGCGCCGGGCGACGCGGAGAAGCCCCGCAACGCGGTCTGGGCCTACGAGCTCGACGGTCTCACCTACTACGCCTTCGCGCACGACCCGACGGAGGCCGAGACCACCACCCGGCAGCGGGCCCTGAACTGGCTCAACCGGCACCACCTCCTGATCCGGCGGGAGCACCTCGCGATCGAGCGCGTCTTCTGAGCTCTCGCCGGCCCGGCGATGCGGACCCCGGAGCCCCGGGTTACAATTAGCCGTCCACCCGCAGCCTCCACCTCCAACAGGGGACTCCGCCCATGGCCACCATCTGGCTGGACGGCACCTGGCTCGACAAGAGCGAGGCCAAGATTTCGGTGTTCGACCACGGCCTGCTCTACGGCGACGGGGTCTTCGAAGGGATCCGCGCGTACGGTGGCCGGATCTTCCGGCTGGACGACCATCTCGACCGGCTCTTCGACTCGGCCCGCGCGATCGCCCTCGACATCCCGCAAACGCGGGACGAGCTGATCGACCTGCTCCAGACCGGCGTCGACCGGGTCAAGCTCGACGACGCCTACATCCGCCTGCTGGTCACCCGCGGGGTCGGGGACCTCGGCATCAATCCACAGAAGTGCGTCAAGCCCTCGACGATCGCGATCATCGACGCGATCAAGATGTGGGCGCCCGAGAAGTACGAGAACGGGCTGGCGATGATCACCGCCGGGACGCCGATTCCCCATCGCGAGTCGCTCTCGCCGCGGGTCAAGTCGCTCAACTACCTCCCGCACGTGCTCGCCAAGATCGAGGCCAACAACGCGGGCGCCGACGACGCGCTGATGCTGGATCCCGCGGGCCACGTCTGCGAGGGCACGGGGATGAACCTCTGGGTGGTGAAGAAAGGGGTGCTCCGCACGCCGCCGCCCTCCGCGGGGATCCTGCTCGGCATCACCCGGGGCGTGATCTTCGAGCTGGCGGCGGCCGGCGGCTATCCGGCGCGCGAAGAGATGCTCAACCGCTACGATCTCTACACCGCGGACGAGGTCTTTCTCTGCGGGACCGGCGCCGAGGTCGCGCCGATCCGGCAGCTCGACGGGCGGGCGATCGGCGACGGCCAGACCGGGCCGATCACCAAGGACATCATGCGGCGGTTCCGCGCCCTCACCCGCGGCGACTGAGCCGCTCCCGGGCGCGGCTTGCCGCGACCTCCGCCGTGGCTAATATTCGCGGGACGGTCAATCGGTACTGAGGAGCCTGCCCTTGGCGTGGCGTGTGCTCGACATAGGTGAAGACACCTGGAGCGTGTCGGTGGCGGCCGAGCGTCGCGCCAACTCCGAGCAGTGGAGCCTGGTGCTGTCCTTCCGCAACAGCAGCGGACCGACGCCGAAGCGCTTCTGGGCGACCTACCCCATCCAGGCGGGCTCGAAGGCGGCCGTCTATACCCGGGCCGAGTCGCTCTCGGACAAGGAGCTGACCGAAGTGCTCACCCAGCATTTGAGCGGGGCCTGAGACGTGATCCAGATCCCGGTCCAGGACCTTCGCCGGGTCGCGCAATCGCTCCAAGCCCTCCGGGGCGAGGAGATTCTCTCCTGCGTGATGCGCTCCGACCTGCGCCAGCTCAAGATCGAGCTGGCGGGCGGTCGGATGCTGATGATCGGGATCGAAGCGGACGAGCTCGGCCGCCCGCATCTCGCCGTCGACGTGGTCACACCGGTCGACGAGTCCAACCGGCAGCTCGAAGTCGGACTCGAGCCTCACCTCGAATGAAGACGGAGCCCCGCGGTCGGCTCAGGTTCGCGGACTTTCGGCTCACCCGAACGGCCACGGGCCAGTGCCAGGCGCGGGTCGCTCTCAGCTGGCCCGGGGAGCAGGCCTTCGTCGGAGAGGCCGGCGGCCTCGCGTCGCAGGCCGGCGAGCTGCGCTGCGCGGCGCTCGCCTGTCTCCAGGCCATCGGCCGCGCGATTCCGGACTCGGGGCTCGACCTCGTTGGGGTGAAAGCGGTTCGGGCGTTCGACGCCACGGTCGTGATCGCCTCGCTCGCCACCCAGGGCCGGATGGACGGGCCGCGGGTGGTGGGCTCCTGCCTGGTGCAAGAGGATGCACCGCGGGGCGCCGCCCTCGCCGTGCTCAACGCGACGAACCGGGTCCTGATGGGCAAGAGCCCGGCCCGCTCCAAGTAGCCCCCATCGCCTTTCCCGGCAACCGTTTGCCATTTCGGAGCATCTAGTGGATTATGGTTTGCTGGCGATGGGTAGTCGCCTGAATCAGCCTATAGCCCGGGTGAGGTGATTCGATGGCCCGATGGTATCCAGTAGCCCTGGCGGGCCTGGTTGCGAGCTGTGCCCCGGCCGCCGGTCCCGGCGCGTCCCGGCCCGAGCCGCTGGTGGCCCGGACCGTGGACGACCGGGCGGAGCCGGCGGACACCGAGGTCGCGGCGGCGGAGCAGACGCAGGCATCGGCCGAGACCCTGCCCGACACGACGGTGCTCGAGCGGATCGCCGCTGATTCGGCGCAGGACGCCGCCGCGCTCGAGTTGCTCCACGACGTCGAGTCGCCCGACAGCGTGCCGGAGCCCGAGTTCGACCTGGCGTCCGGCTTCGACATCAACGTCGCCCGCTACGCCGAACATCCCCGGGTCCAGTATTACCTCAACTATTTCCAGGGCCCGGCCCGCAAGCGGGTCGCGATCTGGTTGGAGCGGCTGCCGCGCTACGAGCCGATGATTCGCGCCGAGCTCGCGGCCAACAACCTGCCGGGAGATCTGGTTTATCTCGCCCTGATCGAATCGGGCTACTCGAACACCGCGGTGAGCCGCGCGCGCGCCGTCGGGATGTGGCAGTTCATGCGGGCCACCGGCAAGATGTACGGTCTCCGGATCGACAGCTGGGTGGACGAGCGGCGGGATCCGATCGCCGCGACCAAAGCCGCCACCCGCTATCTCGCCGACCTCACCGGCCAGCTCGGCTCGCACTATCTCGCGGCCGCCGCCTACAACGGGGGTCCCGGCCGGGTGATGCGCGGCCTGCGCCGACTCGGCGATCCGCCCGCCGTCGACGACGCGTCGCTCGACGAGCCCCTCGACGAGTTCGCCCAGGGCGACGACCAGTTCTTCCGGCTGAGCAGCACCGGCTACCTCCGGCGCGAGACCAAGGACTACGTCCCGAAGCTGATCGCCGCGGCGATGATCGCGAAGCAGCCGGAGAAGTACGGCTTCGAGCCGATCCCCGCGACCGCTCCGTTCGCGGTCGACTCGGTGCCCGTGACCGAGCCGGTGAGCCTCGAGGTGGTCGCCAAGGTGAGCGACACGCCGCTCCAGGACTTGATGGCCATCAACGCCCACTTCGTGCGGGGCATCACGCCGCCGTCGTCGCTGACCTGGGTGCGGGTGCCGGTCGGCAAGGCGGTGGCGGCCACCGAAGCGCTGGCCGCGCTGCCCGAGACGGAGCGGGTGCCCTACGTCTTCCACACCGTCCGCCGGGGCGAGACCCTGGGTCGGATCGGTCGGCGCTACGGCGTCGGCGCGTCGGTGATCGCCGACGCGAACGGCGGGATCTCGAGCCGGCGGCTCCGGATCGGGATGACCCTCAAGATCCCGGGCGGCAAGGCCCGGATGGCCGCCGTCGAGGCGTCCGATCGAGCGGAGGCCCGCTCGTCCAACGGCTATCACACGGTCCGCCGCGGCGAGACGTTAGGCGGGATCGCGGGGCGCTACCGGGTCTCGCTCGGCGCGCTCCGCGAGTGGAACGGGCTCGGCGCGTCCAATCTGATCCGGACCGGGCAGCGACTCCGGGTCACCGCGCGGGTCGCAAGCGACTCGCGGAGCTCCTCGTCCGCGACGAAGAGCTCCGCGAGCACCCATCTGGTTCGCCGGGGCGAGACCCTCTCGGGAATCGCGTCCCGCTACGGCGTCTCGGTCGAGTCGCTGATGCGGGCCAACGGTCTCCGCTCGGCCCGCTCCCTCAAGGCCGGGGCCCGGATCAAGATCCCGTCGTAGCGCCCTTCTTCACCGTCGCCCGCTTCACGCCTTTCATCACCCGGCGCGCATAGCCCGCGCCGGCCGCGGCGTCGGTCGTGTCCGCCAGGGAGGCGAGCGCGCCCGTGGGCCCGAGGTTGTAGGCCCGGAGCGCCAGCTCGAGGTCGTTGTCGAACTGCCGCAGCAGCGTGCGGAGGATCCGGAAGCCGATCCGGAGATTGGTCTCGGGCTCCAGGAGCTTCCGCTCGGTCAACGTCGAGTCGATCTCCCGCGCGGTGATCAGCTTCACCTGGGCGTAGCCGAGCGCGTTGGCGCTGCTCCGTGCCCTCGACTTGAAGCCGCTCTCCACCTTGACCAGCTGGAAGCCGAGCGACGGGTGGATCTCCTCGGCGAGCGCCGCGTCGTAGATCAGGGCGGCCACGTTGGCCGGCACCTTGTAGATGGTCGAGTACTGCGCCACCAGCTTCAGCCGGTCGACCTCCAGCTGCTTCAGCGCCAGCTCGCCCTTGGACGTCTCGAGGGCGAGGTTGAGCCGGGCGATCTCGGCGTTGGCGAGCTCGGGGCCCTGGGGCTCCGGATCGGCGGCCTGGGCCAGGTCCAGCACGGCCAGCCCGGCGGTCAGCGCCAGGCCCCAGCCGAGCAGCAGCAGCACCCGCCCGGCGGCCCGTCTGAGGCTCCGGCCTCGAGCTCGTCTTCGGTATCCCATCAATCCTCCTTCGCGCTTCGGGCGGTGGGCTCGTCGGGCGCCGTCCAGTCGCCCGATCGGCCGCCGGTCTTCCGAACCAACCGGATCGCGTCGATCCGAAGCCCGCGATCGACCGCCTTGACCATGTCGTATACCGTCAGGCACGCCACCGATACCGCGGTGAGCGCCTCCATCTCCACTCCGGTCCGGGCCTCGACCCGCGCCGTGGCGCGGACCCGGACGCCTGGCAGCTCGGCGTCGAGCGCGCAATCGACCTCGATCCCGTCGAGGCCGAGCGGGTGGCAGAGCGGAATCAGCTCGGCCGTGCGCTTCGCCCCGCCGATCCCGGCCAGGCGGGCTACCGCGAGCACGTCGCCCTTGGCCACGGCGTTGTCGCGAACCAGGGCGAAGGCCTCCGCGCTCATCGTGACGGCGCCGACCGCGGTCGCCTCGCGGCGGGTCACGGCCTTCTCGGAGACGTCGACCATCCGCGCCTTGCCGCGGTCGTCCACGTGACTCAGGCCCATAGCGTCTCTCCGAGCTCCTGGGTCAGCACGTCGAGCAGGAGCTGAGGGTTCACGTTGCCCTGCGCCGCCTCGCGAGCCCGATCCACGTGGGAGAGGGCCGCCACCAGCCGGCGGGGATCGTCGACCCCGATGCCGTCGTCACGTCCCTCGACCGTCCGCCGCGCCGCCCGCCCGAGCGTCTCCGCGAGCCGGTCGAGCATCACCGTGAACTCGCCCCGCGCCGACCAGGGCCCCTGTCGGAGCGAGCGCTCGAAGCGGGCGGCGCCACCGGCCCTGGCCGCCTCGAGCAGCTCCTCGACGGCCCGGTCGATCGTCTCGTCGGAGCCGCCGCCCTCTTCGAGAGCTCGGCCGAGGGCGCCCTCTGCCGCCTCGACCCGCCGGGCCCGAGCCGGCGCCTTCTCGGCCGGGAGCAGGGAGGCGAGGGCTTCGGCGAGCTCTTCGTCGCTCAGGCGGCCGACCCGGACCGGGACCGCCCGGGAGCGGATCGTGGGCAGGACGCGGGTCGGATCGGTGGCGGTGAGCACCAGGGTGGTGCTGGCCGGCGGCTCCTCGAGCAGCTTGAGCAGCGCATTCGCCGCCTCGGGGCTCGCCTCCTGGGGCACCAACCTCTCGGCGTCTCCGATCACCAGAAAGCGACGGCCGCCCTCGACCGTGGTCATCGTGGCCAGGCGGAGCAGGAGCCGCGCGGAAGCCACGCCGTGCATCGCCATGCCGTCGGGCCGGCCGTAGACCGGGGCGGCCCGGCGGGCCGCCATCAGCTCGGCCAGGGTCTCCCGCACCTCCTCGACCTGCTTGTCCGGGTCTCCCGCCTTGGGGCGGAGGATCGGGACCAGCCAATGGACGTCCGGGTGGGCGAGGTTCAGGACCTTGAGGCAGCTCGGGCACTTCCCGCAGGGCTCGGCGCCACCCTCCCGGCAGAGCGCCAGCTGGGCGAGCCAGAGCGCCAGCCGCTGCTTGCCCACTCCCGGCTCACCCACCAGCAGGACGACCTGGGGAAGCCGGTCGGCTCTGAGCGCGGTGGCGAGGTCTCGCCGCAGGTCGGCGTGGCCGAAGAGCGGGTGGATCGGCATGGCGACAAAGCTAGCGAGGCGGAGGGCCGATGTGCACCGGCAGGAACTTCCCAAGTCTCTGTATACAAAGGACTTAGTGATCTAGATCGCAATTCCGATGTCCGGAATCGGGACTCGGGCGGAGGCGGAAATCGGGGTAAGGGCAAGGACTTTTCAGCGGGCCTGGGGCGCGCAACTCGGGGCAGCAGGTCAATCCGTTGTCCCGAAATGGGTTAGATCTCCAGGACCGGGTGGAGCGGGGTCGGGCAGCCAAGAGCTGGCCAGTCGGGCTCGGGAGGGCTTCCGGCCCCTTTCGGTGGGGGCGGTGGATGCCTACATTGACCGGCCTTGAGGGACGGTCCCGAGTAGCTCAGTTGGTAGAGCAGCTGACTGTTAATCAGCGGGTCGCAGGTTCGAGTCCTGCCTCGGGAGCTTTGCAGGAAAACGACTTACGCAATCGGAAGTGCTAGCGGTTCTGGTAACAGGAACCAGATAGGAACCCGTCGAGCGGATGGGCTCTGCTCGTTTCGCCGAATCTGGAGCGCACAGCATCGCCCGATTCGTGACCCCTCGCTGTCGCTCTGTCCCTCGAGACTCGTCCCACCTAACTCCGCCGCCCGAATGCCTCGGTGAGCCTCGCTTCCCGGTCGCCCCCAGCAGCGGTGTGCTGGGGAGCTGGGTCCTTGAGGAGCACGTTCGGTGGGAGTCAAGACCAGAAGTACGCGTGCAATAGGTGCTTGACCGCCCGGTAGGATCTTGGCTCGTTTACTGAATGTCCTCGTCGCCGCGTGTATTCATCTCGTACTCCCACGACTCCTCTCCCCATAAGCGCTGGGTGGCGGAGTTGGCGTCTTATCTGCGCGGTCACGGTATCGACGTTGAGCTCGACCAATGGGATCTGAGCCCGGGTGAGGACGTCACGCTCTTCATGGAGCGGGGCGTGCGGTCCGCCGACCGTGTACTAGTCATCTGTACCGACCATTACCTAAGAAAGGCCGACGGCGGAGTTGGTGGTGTTGGGTACGAGCGAATGGTGGTCACTGCCGAACTCGTTCGTGATGTCGGATCGCGAAAGTTCGTTCCGGTCGTTCGAGCGTGCCGAGGTCTCGCGAAGCTCCCAACCTTTCTTGGCGCTCGCCTTTACATCGACCTCACGGACGGCGGCCACGACTACGATGCCAATCTTGAAGCCCTTTTGAGGGAACTGCACAACGTTCCGAAGGATAAGCCGCCCTTGGGACCCAGTCCCTACGCTGCCCGGGTTCCACCAGCCGTTCCTCAGCCTGCGCAGTTGCCGGTCCCCGAATTGACGCCGACCAACGCCTATGCTGCGGCAATCTCCGTGACGCGTGCCAATGATCTCATGGGATGGCGCCAATTGGTCAAGCAAGTGCGGGTCCCGGTTTGGCCCCTCTTGCACGCCTGGCGGGAAAAATACAGGGATGCTGCTTTAGGTGACCCTGGTGAACGAGCCGCCGCGCTCGACGACGCAGTGGAATCACTCGCGCCCTTGTTCGTCGTAGCCCTAGCGGGGGTTGAGTCCGGTGTTGAGAGGTTTCGGGATCAGCGCTCTCTGCTCGATGACCTACTGTCCGTTTCTCCGTGGGAACAAGGCGGCCCGGAGCCCTTAACGGACCTTCCCTCGTCCCTTGGCTTCGTCTTTCAGGCGCTTCACGGAGCCGTTTGCCTTTCGACTGACCAGGTCGAAGTGGCCTTAAGGCTCGTCGACACTCAGGCGCTGCCTCGGCACGCGATCGGATGGCCCGGGACACTTGGAGGCAGCTGGCATGAAGCGTGGGGACTACATCATTAGTGCGCCCGGTCGTTGGCCGTGGTTAGACCCTCTATTCGGCTCACCGGCCGAGTACGCAGGTCTCGTGGCCTACCAACTCGTCTTGTCCCTCGACGAGTTTGCGAGGACCGTAGCCGACCCAGACGGTCGACGTTTGCTTGAGAACCCGCAGGAGGCAGCTTTGGACGTTCCGTTGTCTTTCGCTCGGGCAGAGCCATCCCTTATGCAAGGGGCTATCCGCGTCGTGACACGCCACATTCCATGGCTCTTCTCCCGCTGGGCAATGCTCGGAGTGTCAGAGGCGGACCTACGGAGTCTTTGGCCAGGCTGGATACAGGTCTGCAATCGCTGGTTAGGTGGGGTCTATCGGACACCGTTCGCCCGCGTGCCTTATGGGTCTCTCCTGAAACCGACGCGAAAAGGTGACGGGTGAGCTCGACAAACTGGAATGGCGCTTGGGGACTGACTGCGGTGTCGCTGGCCCGGGCTTCAGCGTCGCAATCGCTCGCGCCGCCCTTGCAGCGGTCGGGGTACCCACCTTCCGGGGCGTGCGGTACATTGCGCTGCACCAATCACTTAGGCTATTCGGAATGGCCGAGCTGCTAATCGACCTCGCATCCATCCCGCTGGACACCGCGACGGTGCCGCAGGATACGCTCGACATTCTTACGAAGACTCGCTCCAACCCGCTACCATGGAAAGGTCAATTCTCGCCGCAACTCGTACACGCGCTACTAGAGGCCTATCGGACCGAGTCTGATCAGACCATTCTCGACCCGTTCGCAGGAAGCGGTACTGTCCTGGTCGAAGCGGCCAGGCTGGGACTCGGAGCTATCGCAGCCGAGGTCAACCCTGCCCCTCATCTCCTGTCACGGATCTATCAGTATTGCACGGCCTCCGACCTAGACCGCGCGACACTGCTCGCAGACGTTGAAGCAGCAATTGGGTTTGCTCTTGAACTGAAGGTCGGGCTTTTCGGGGGTGCCGGGCGCGATGAAGACGAACTGGTTGAACCAGTTCTGGGTACCCGCAGACGCGTCACCAGTCGAGTGCTCGACCTCGTCGACGCGACCCTCGTCCTATCCGGCATGGGCTCACCGGGATTCTCCCGAGAGCGGCTGTTCTCAGCCTGGACCCAGGTCAAGGCTCTTGTTCGGAATCTCCCGTCAACCCGGGCTCCGATATGCGCAGTGATGGCGGACGCTCGGTCATTGCCCGTTAAAGATGGGACAGCTGATCTAGTTTTGACGTCGCCGCCATACATTAACGTCTTCAACTATCATCAACAGTACCGTCAAACAGTCGAACTCCTCGGCTGGGACGTGCTTGCGGCTGCCCAGTCCGAGATCGGTTCCAACAGGAAGCACCGGGCGAATCGGTTCCTCACCGTCGTGCAGTATGCCCTCGACATGGCCGATGTACTAGGTGAGCTGTGCCGAGCGGCGAAGCCCGATGCGAGAATGATCGTAGTCATCGGTAGGGAGTCGAGCGTTCGCGGCGCCCCGGTTCCAAATGGAGAGTTGCTCCTCAACCTGGCTACGGCCGCCAACGGACTGGACTTGCTAGCACGGCAGGAGCGCAAGTTCCTGAATCGCTTTGGCCAGGTCATCTTCGAGGACCTTCTTCACTTTCGGGCGACTCCTCACGTTCCCAATCGTGAACGAGCCGTCGACGTTGCTGTGGCGGCTCTGCGGCGGCTCCGCGGCCCCTCACTGTCGTCGGAGGTTGGCGATGCTATTGACCAAGCGATCGATCAGAGCTCGACAGTCTTGCCATCACCACTCCTGGTCCCGCCCAATGTGCACCACTTGCGCGCTTCGGTAGCCAAATGAGCGGGTTTCCGACGCCGCACCTAGACAAGCTTGAGAAGGCGCTGCAGAACGAAAAGACGCCTGCCGAGGACTTGCCGAGGCTTGAGGCTGCCAAGGAGAAGCATGCCGGCTGGGTTGCGACAATGGATGCGGTTGGTGGTACCCCCGCCGAGCGGATTCCTCGCCTGGTTGCATTGTACAACGAGTATAGGACGTACGTGGACGTCGATCTCATCTTCTCGAGCCCTAGGGATTTCCTCTACCGCCAGAAAGGCCAGCTGAAGCTAGATAATTCCGTGCTGGAGGAGTTCTTGCCCCGATTGTTCACGCCCACAGTCATTCCTGAGCTTGACGGGAAGTCTGTTCTGGTGGGTCCTCAAGCCTGCTATTCTGCTACCATTGTTGCCCAGCCTGACCAACCTCAGTTGGGTGGAGGGCTAACTCTCAGGACGAAAGACCAAGACTTCGCGCTAGCGATGCCGGTCCACCTTCGGGCGTCGCACACGGCGGACTTTAAGCAGGCCGCTGACCGGCTCACGGCCATCGCCTATGTCGCCGCGGAATGCAAGACAAACCTCGACAAGACGATGTTTCAAGAAGCTTGCGCTACAGCCCGGGACGTGAAGTCAGCCGTCACCGGGGCCAAGTACTTCGTGCTTTGCGAGTGGCTCGACATGACGCCCTTGAGTACCGCCGCAACAGACATCGACGAGGTGCTCATTCTCCGGGGCAAGCGTATGTCCTCGAATATCCGAAAGGACTTCGACACAGCGGTCAAGCGCCAAGCGCGCCTTGAGGAGTATCGCGCATTCTTAGCCGGTAGCCCTGCAAGATCCGTGGTGTTCGAACGACTGGTCGCCCACGTTCGGCAGATCTTCGCAAACGAGGTGCCGGTGGAGAACGATGTCCTGAATCGCGGGTACTTCTGATGTGGCTCCGCTGGTGGGCTGGTAGCCCACGCTCCCGATTCGGAAATGTTCCGCCAGCCTCCGCTTGCCAAGGGCGTGGTCGTGCGGAATATTTGACGAAGCCGCAGCCGCCAGTGCCCATTGGAGAAACCGTGCAAGAAGCCGAATCGGCAGGTGGTGCTGCAGCGGTTGCTGATAGGAGGCCGTATGGCTCGCTGTGCGCGATGCAAGGGACAGGGCAGCATCTATCCCTTCGGGCTAGGGGTTGCGGAGACTTGTCCGACGTGCGGTGGCTCCGGCGAGACGAGGCCGAGTAGCCGCTCGACATGTCCGCAGTGCAAGGGGACCGGGACGTATGACCGGTTCAAACTGCGGTCGAATACTTGCGACCGCTGTGGTGGCACGGGTTACGCCGACTAGCTGGTCGCCACCTAGATCCCGCAGTTCCAGTCACCTGGGTGCGACGGGCATTGTCCCCAGGCATTCTGGCCAGGTGGCGTCCGGGTGTCGCTCAGCCTGGTTTGGGCCGGTTTCCGGGGCTTTTCTAGATGCCTAAGCGGTTGTATGGCAATTGGTTGTCGGCCACGTTGGCTCTGGCGTGGGGTCAGCCTGCAACCCTTTCCTAACGATACCCCTAAACGGCTCCCTCTAATGAGGTAGATAGCAGCGCGTGCGAGCGAGCCAGGCCTTGGTTGCTGCTGCTACTCCAGCCCGGGCACCAGTTGCGGGAATCGCCAGACGGTCCCACCGCCGACCCGCTCGGATACCCCGCCGAGATCTTTGGCCATACTCCTTGTCATCGTTGAGCTGCATAGCCCGTGCGTCGCTGACCTGAGCGCCTCGCCGGAGAGTACCCCCCCCATTCTTGAGGGCGGCTCGCTTCACGCAATCTCGCACCGACGACCTAAGTGCGTTGCGGGCCATTGAAGAACGCCAACCGCCGTGGAGGTCAGCCGCCGTCTCTGGAACCGCCTCTCCGATGGCAACCACCCCCCCGAGGTGTTCCTCTTCGGGCGTCAGCTTCAGCGTCGGGCTGAGCTTCCGGAGGTCGTTTTTCACCTGTGCGAGACGGCAAACGGTCCCTCGGTCCAGCGCGTAGACGCGGTCAACGGTCGTCACAGCCTCCGCGATTGCCCGGCCACCCATGATTCCATCGGTGGGTGTGACTGCTCTCTTCTTCGCATCCGCGACGAGGAGCACCCCCGCCTCAGTGGCCTCCGTTAGCCTAACGAGCGCCGCCATTCCCCTATAGGCCTCGCTTGATGCCCGTCCATTGCCTTCACCTTCCCAAAAGGTCGGGAATCGGTCGAACACCACCAACGCTGCGCCGATCTCCAGTGCCTTCTCCCTGACCAGTCCGGCGTCTAATGGCAGGCCCAACAGGGCATCGGCGAGCCGCGGCGACTGTGGTCGGACGGAGATGTGAACCATGGAGCCGCTCGCCTCCATGCCCATCTCGGCAAACCGCTTGACGAACCACATCTCGTTATAGCGGTCCGTAATGAGTAGGACCGGGAATCCTCCGGCCACCGTGTCAGCCACGATCTTGAGGGCGACGCTGGTCGCGAGCGCGCCAGCGCCATCCGCGGCGTCGAGGAGGGCGATTGGACCGAGCATTCGACCCGGCCAAACCGGGCGGGGGCCGCCCCGTGCTGGGGCGGTTCCTGTGAGCGTCCAGGTCTTGAGTCCCTGACTATTCGCCCCGCCTTGCCTGTCAGGCTTTGCGGCAGGTGCTAACGCCAGGGGGCACTTGCGACCGCCGCCTCGAATTCCTCTCCCGTGTGCCCTGCCTCGAACCACTCCGTCACATCCTTCTGACCCTGGGTCCCATCGAACCCAGGCAATCGGAGGACCCTAACTGAGCTGGCGATGTCCACCAGAGTCGCAGTAACCTGTCCAGCCATTTGAGACCAGGCTCGTCTAGGTCAGGAACTACTACCACGTGGGCACCGGCCAACTGGCGGGGCGCCTGCCTCACAGGCCTTCGCCCACCCTTGGGCGCCGTTGGGATTGGTGGTCGCAACGAACCCCCGCGTCCGCAACGTCTCAACGTCCTTCTCACCCTCAGTGACGAAGACAGGACGGCCGCTGGCCACGCCATCGCGCAACTCGGGCAGCCGATAGAGCGACAGGCCCGGTGGCTTCTTGGGAATCCAGACACCCGCTTGGAGCCGCCACCAACGGCGGTAGTTGCGGTCTCCTTTGGCGAACCCTCCCAATAGGCGCCCGTCGGCTGCGTGGTACGGATACCACTGCCGGTTCTGTGCGCACTCCTCGGCTGGCCTCTGCATGTCTGAGACCGCCGGGTTGGTGGCACGAGCCGATGAACTCGCTTTGGTCACGGTCGTAGATCCTGAAACCGTAGACCAAGGCTTTCTACGACGCTCGCCGGAGTGCACCCGGCGTGGCAGTGGAGCAGCACACGGCCCGAGTCCGACTCCTTTATGGCGAGGCTTGGGTTTCGGTCGTTGTGCGCCGGACACCGGGCCATGTACTGTCGCATTCCCGTCTTGCGGACTGAGGCAAGCCGCGAGAGGACGTTGTTGAGGGGACTCATGCCGCCGACCGCGCGGCACTGAGGTACATGGTCGTTGACGCGACTCGACCATCGGTCAGCCACCGGTCGAGGTCCTCGCGTCGGTAGGTGACGATTCGACCGACCTTTGAGTACTCCGGGCCGCCACGGATCACTCGGAGCTTGGCGAGCCAGGACTTCGATACGCCTAGGTAGTTGGCGGCCTCGGGTGGCCGCATCCACTGAGTCATAGTCAGGTCCTCCTTTCAGGGCTTGGTGGGCGCGAGATCGACCAACGGTGCAGTTGGCTTCTGACCTGGGCCTACGGTACAGCCCGTATTTGTCATACAGAAAGGTATGGTCTATTATGTCATATGACATGAAAGGGGCACTGCATGCCGAACGCCCGTGACCGCGACTTCCGTCGGAGGCTATGGTCATTGATCAAGCAGGAGACGGCCGGGAATGTCTCGGCGTTCGCCAAGCGAATCGGCGAATCACAACCGCTTGTGAGCCGGTGGCTCGGCGACGAGGGACGGGCCGAGCGAACTGGGCGCCCGAGCAAGGCAACGTCCGGGGCGCGTTTGCCCAGCTACCGGGGTTTGGCGAAGCTGGCGGCTTTCGGCTATAGCGTGGACTGGCTGTTGACTGGGGCCGGACCGGAGCGGCGCGACGTCAGCCGCCCGTTGGCAACGCTTCAAAGCGACCTAGAAGGACTCGCCCGGACCAGAGCCTGTCACCCCGATGCGGCGCTTAGCGGCTCGCGGCTTCTCCGACTCATCGACACCGAGATTCGAGAGGCAAATGAACGGTGGACGGAGGCCAACGACCTCATCTATGCCCTCGTGAAGAATCAGTGGCGACGGGGCAAGCTGGGGCCGGCTGCCCCTAGCATGGAGGAGCTTCTTCGCGATCGCCCCAAGCGCCAAATGCTGTGGCGTGAGGGTGCTCGTCGCCGATAGGCCAGCCCGGTGTAGGGCAGGCGGGGATTCTGGGAAACCCCCTCCACGAACGAATGGAGAATCCTGGGATGCCCGGGGGCGCGGTTGGGGGATATGACACCCCCGCCCGTCCACGCTGGCCAACGCCGGTGAAAGCGAGATTTCAGGGGCGGTGTGAGCGCTCCAAGGCCCTCGTACGCACGCGCCGAGAAAGCGCTAGGTGATTCCTCCAGCGTCGGCGCTCGCTGTCCAGCGCCTCAAGGAACTCGTTCACCCCCGGGTGTGTTTCGACTAGCCGGAAGGCTCCGAGGCAGAGAATCCCGAGCACTATCCATCGAAGCAACGAAGCTGGCTGCTTCTTTGTGAACGGCAGCAGTTCCGAGGCACCGACAAGGAAGGTCGTCAGTAAGGCAAACAGAGCTATCGAGGCTGCGCCGAACAGCAGTGTCCACTTCATCATCTGCAACCATGCGGGACGCTCACCCACGCGGCATCTCTCTGCTACGACGAGCAACTCGTCCCTAGTCTCCATCAGGACCAAGGTTGCGTCCAGTTTGACCAGCTCGTCCCAAGTGAAAGGCTCCTGAGCCTTGAGCGCGGGCTCGTCGATCCGACTGCGGTGATTCCCCGATGCATCTACTAGCCCCAGCCCGGCAACGAGGAGCCCGAGTCCATACCCTGTAAGCAGACCCCAACCGATTCCGGCTCCCAAGAACACGCCAACACCGGTTGCGGTTGCCCCGAGAATGGACGCAACGATGGGTGTGAGCACGATACTGCCGAGCCAGGCCGCGTTGGCGATGTTCCACCAGGTCAGAGGCCGGTCCCCTCGCTGCCTGTGGAGGGTGCTCACGCTGGCACCCAGTCCGGCACCGACGAGAACCAGAATGGCTTGGAGTCGGTCGTCCACACTATCGCCGGTCCAGAGGGGGCTTGCCGCAAGGAAGAGCATTACCAGTCCGAGCAGCAGCTTCCACGGTTGCTTGATCACAGGGTCGCCCTCATTCGCAAGAGGACTTCGGAGCCTTCGGGGTCGCCAATCAGGCGCGGCGTCTACCCCGCTTCGAGCCGAGACTGACTACTGGCGTGACTCGACCGGACAGGAGTGCCTCGATTTCTCCTGCCACCCTATCTGCCGCCTCTTGGACCGGCTCTGGCACCAGGTGAGCGTACTTCTTGGTGGTCGTGAGGTTCTTGTGTCCGAGCAGGCTGCCTGTGATGAGCAGCGAGTGCCCGGCGTGCTGCGACCGGCTGGCAACCGTGTGCCGCAAGTCGTGCAGCCGGACGCCATCGAGCCTGGCCAAGCGTCGAACTTCGGTCCAGACCGGTTTTATCTCGTGTCGCCGGCCTCCAGAGCCGGGAAGGACCCGTTCGTTGGATGCACCTCGGGGCAGGCTCTCCAGCACTTGCCGCACGGCATCGCTCATGGGCCGCGCACTCTCGCCGGCCTTGGTGTCCCGGAGGTGGAGCATTCCCATCTCGAAGTCGACCTCGGCCCACCGCAGATCGAGGATCTCGCTTCGGCGGCACCCGGTGAGCAAGAGGAGCCGGATCGCGGTAACGCTCTGCCACGGAGCCGGCGGCATCGGCTTCCCTTCCTGGTCGGCCCAGGTCCCTTCTTCCGCCGCCTCGAGGGCGGTCCCGAGTCGGGTGATCTCGTCGGCTGACAAGAACCGGGTCCGGTGCTTCTCCGCGTATCGAGGGATATGGCGGCAAGGGTTCAGGTCGTCCGACCGGAACCCAGAGCGAATGGCCCAGGTGAACAGCGAGGACAGGAGTGCCAGGACCCGGTTGCCGAGGATCGGACGCTTCTCGAACCGGCGGACGAACGTGCCGATGTCGGCCCGGGTCACGTCAGCCACGCGGATCGTGCCGATGGCGGGGATGATGTGCCGGCTGGCCTGTCGGGTGTACTCGGCATGGGTGCGGGGCTTCCACTTGCCCTTGTGAGCGTCGAGGAAAGCTCGGAGGGCCTCAGATACGGTTGGGGCGGCCTTGCCCCGCGCCCGCTCACGAGCTGGGTCCGTCCCGCCCGCTACCTCGCCCCGTAGGCGCTGGGCCTCGGCCCGGGCTTGATCCACCGTCAGAGCCCCGTAGGGGCCGATGGTGTACTTCCTGGTGACCCGACTGCCGCTCCTGTACTTGAGGAAGAACACCTTCCGGCCGCCTGGGGTGACCTTCAGGCCGAGTCCCTTGGCCTCGGTGTCCCAAACCCAGCGTTCGCCCTTCTCCGGGGCCTCCAGCGCGTCTGCGACCCGTTTGCTGAGCTTCGCCACAGCCATTTCACGGTCTCCTCGAAAGGTGCGGTAGGAACCCATTAGGAACCCATTTGGGCCAATCTTGGGGAATCCGCTTAGGCTGTCAAGTGAGCTATAGCCAAACTATTACACGCTTTATGGCTCATGGAGATATCTGGAGTTTCCTCTACCCCATGACTGTTAATCAGCGGGTCGCAGGTTCGAGTCCTGCCTCGGGAGCTTCGAAGGAAAGCCGCGTCGGTCGGGCCCCCGCGAACCAGCCTTCGCGGGGCCCCTTTCGTTTGACCCCGCCCGGAATGCTTGCCGTAGGGTACTTTGTGTTGTAAAGTAGAGACATGGAACTCGAGGCTCCGCAGGACAGCCCACTCGGCCGCACCTTCTTCACCCCGCTCTATCGGCCGGCCGGGGCCAGGGAGGTCTTCCGCTGGTGGGAGTCGCGCCGCCCGCTCTTCAACCTCTGTGTCGGCGCCGCGGGGCTGGTGTCGATCGGGGTGGTGAACGCCCTGCTCCTGCTCTCGGGCCGCTCGGTCGGCTTTCCGGTGCTCGGGGTGATGGTGTTCGGCTTGCTCGCCAATCTGTGCTACACCGCCGGCCCGATCGTGGACCTGCTCTTCCGCCGCCACCTCGGCACCCGGGGGGCCGCCGTCGCGCCGGTGATGCTGCGCTACGGCTTCGTCTTCTCGATCGGGCTGAGCCTGCTTCCGATTCCGGTCGCCACGATCGGGTTCCTGCTCTCGATTCTCTCCTAGGGCCACAGCGGGGTCCGCGGCAGGCGCCGACCCCGCATACCGGACGTCCGAACCCGCGGGCCCCGCCGATCGCCGCTCGTGTCGGCCGAGCCGTTTCGGGGTAGCGGGGCGGGGCGGTCTTGCGGTGCCCCCAATCTTTCCCTAAAATGTTCACCTGAACATTTCAGGGTAAGCCATGGCCCGCTCGCTCGATCTCCTCCAGGGAACGCTCGATCCCCTCGTGCTCAAGGCCCTCTCCTGGGGCCCGCGTCACGGCTACGCCGTCGCCTCCTGGCTTCGGGAGACCACCGGCGACCGGATCACCATCGAAGACGGGGCCCTCTACACCTCGCTGCACCGGATGGAGCACCGTGGCTGGCTCGAGGCGTCGTGGGGCGTCACCGAGAACAACCGGAAGGCCAAGTACTACACCCTCACGGCGCGGGGCCGTTCGGAGCTCGCTCTGGCCGAGGGGCGTTGGGCGCAGTACGCCGAGGCCGTGTCGCTGGTGCTGGGGGCGAAGCGATGAGCGAGCGGCCGAAGCGCGACGAGCTCGAGCTCCCCGACCGACCCCGACCGGTGCAGGACGAGGTCGACGACGAGCTGACCTTCCACGTCGACGCGCAGATCGAGGACCTGGTCCGCCAGGGCCACAGTCGCCGGGCGGCGGAGGCCGAGGCGCGGCGCCGCTTCGGCAATCTGGGAGCGCACCGGGATCGACTGCTGCGGCTCGATGCGCGCAACCGGCTCCGGGTCCGCCGGCTGGGCTGGCTCGCCGATCTCGGGCGCGACCTCCGCTACGCGTTGCGCGGGCTCCGTCGCTCGCCCGGCTTCGTGCTCGGCGTGGTGACGATCCTCGGTCTCGGGATCGGGGCGAACGTCGCGATCTTCCGGCTGATCGACGCGACGCTGCTCAACCCGGTGCCGGGCGTGCGCGCGCCGGGCGAGCTCCACGAGCTCACGGTGACCAGTCTGCCGTATCCGCGGGTCGAGCGCTTCGCGCGCGAGCTCGCGGGCCTCGAGGTGGCCGGCTACCGGGTCCGGACGCTGGCGGTGAGCGCCGGCGCCCAAGCGGCGCGGCCGGAGCAGGTGGCGCTGGTGACGGGCGGCTACTTCTCGACGTTAGGCGCCACCCCGGCGCTCGGCCGGGCGCTCGGACCCGGCGACGACGCCGCCCAGACGGCCGCGGTGGCCGTGGTCAGCCACGACTATTGGCGCCGCGCGCTCGGCGGACGGGCCGACGTCCTCGGCCAGTCGATTCGGGTCAGCGGATCGCCGCTCACGGTGGTCGGCGTGGCCGAGCCGAGGTTCCGCGGCCTCCGGGTGTTCGAGACGCCGGAGGTCTGGGTTCCGGCCCATGCCTGGCCGCTGGTGCGCCCGAGCTCGATGGCCCGGCTCGACATCGACCGGGAGGGCTGGGGCTGGATGACCGCGTTCGGCCGGCTCCAGCCAGGCGTCGCGGTGGAGCGGGTGAGTCAGGCCGCGCAGCGGATCAACGCGGAGGCCGACGAAGCCGCGGGCGTGCCGGATCGATTCCGGCAGACGATCGTGCTCCGCCCGGCCGCGGGCGCGGCGATCGGCGGCGGGACGGAAGAGCTGCCCCGGGTCTTCGCGCTATTGATGGGCGCGGTGGGTCTCCTGCTGCTCCTGGCGAGCGCCAACGTGGCGACGCTGCTCCTGGCCCGCTCGCACGGGCGACTCCGCGAGCTCGCGGTGCGCTCGGCGCTCGGTGGAGGTCGGGGCAGGTTGGTTCGGATGCTGCTCGCCGAGGCGGTGGTGCTCGGCGGGCTCGCGGCCCTGGTCGGGCTCCTGGTCTACCGCGGGGTGGCCGATCTGCTCGCGGCGGTCGCGCTGCCTGGCGGCGTGCGACTGGGCGCGGCGGGTCTGGGCACGAACGGCGCGAGTCTCTTCGCGCTGGCGGCGGTCGCGGCGGTGACCGCGTTCCTGATCGGCCTCGCGCCTTCGCTCCGGGTCACCGCGCGGGCACTCTCGGCGAGCGCGTTCGGGCTGGCGCAACGCGGCACCGTTCGTCGCTCGCGGCTCCGGGCGACGCTGGTCGCGGTCCAGGTCGGGATCGCGGTGGTGCTGCTCCTCGGCGCGGCACTGTTCGGGCGGGGGCTCGGACGGGCGCTCTCGATCGACCAGGGCTTCGACTCTTCGTCGCTCTCGGCGGTCTCGGTCGAGCTCGGCCTGGCGCGGTATCAGCCGGAGCGCGCGCTGGTCCTGCTTCGGCAGATCGAGCGGGAGACGCACGCCCTCCCCGGCGTCACGTCGGCGAGCTGGGTGCTCACCGCGCCGCTGGTGGAGGGAGACGGCGGGGAGGTGGAGACCTTCTCGATCCAGGGGCACGAGGCCGACCCGTCCGGCAATCCCACGGTCGAGGTGAATCTGGTCACCGAAGGGTTCTGGCGAACCTTCGGCCTCGAGCCGGCGTCGGGCCGACTGACCGAGCAGCGCGACGGCGCGGTCGGCTCGGCGGTCGCGGTGGTGAGCGACGCGTTCGTCTCGCGCTTCCTCCCGGGCGAGGCGCCGCTCGCGGCGCAGGTCGTCTTCGGCGGCAGCTCGGCGGTGCCGATCGTCGGCGTGGTTCCGTCGATCACCTATCACGAGCTCGGCGAGGCCCCGCGACCGGTCGTCTACCTGCCGCTCGGCGAGGCGGCCGGTGGCACGCTGCTCGGGCGGCTGACGCTGGTGGTGCGGGGCGGCGGGCCGCAGGTGGCCACGGCGGTGGTCGACCGGATCAAGGACCTCGATCCCGCCGTCGCGGCGAACGAGCTCGGGCCCTATCCCCGGCTCACCGCGCGGCTCCTCCTGCCGCAGCGGTTGGGCTTCGGTCTCCTGCTCAGCTTCGGGGCGCTCGCGGTGGTGGTCGCCGGCATCGGCGTCTTCAGCATGATGAGCAACATGGTCGTGGCGCGGACCCAGGAGTTCGGGGTGCGGAGCGCGCTGGGCGCGTCGCGGCGCTCGCTGCTGGCGTTGGCGCTCCGCGACCAGGTGATGCCGGTCGCGGTCGGTCTGGTGGTGGGCGTGGCGGCGGGCATCGCGCTGGGCCGGCTCGCGTCGGGGCTGCTCTACGGCGTGCCGGCCACCGACCCGCGCGCGCTGGCGACGGCGATCGCCGGGCTCGGGGTGGTCGCCGCTCTCGCGGCGCTCTATCCGGCCTGGAAGGGCAGTCGGTTGGATCCGGTAGCGGCGATCAGGAGCGAGTAGGACGCGCGATCAACCGGCCGAGGCGAGCGCGGCGGACACCGCTTCGCGCAGCTCGAGGTTGGAGAACGGCTTGGCCAGCACGACCGCGGCGCCGAACTTCTGGGCCACGGTGAGGTACTCGTTCGCGTTGACGCGTCCGCCGCCGGAGATCGCGATGATCGGCAGGGACGGCGCGAACTTCCGAATCTCCTGAATCAGCTCCAGCCCGTCGGTGTCGGGCATGATCAGGTCGGTGATGACCAGCTCGGGCGGCTCGGCCCGACAGAGCTGGAGCGCGGCGCGCCCGTCGCCGACGGCCGTTACCTGATGCCCCATGCGGGACAGCATCGCCTGCACCGTCGACCGACTGAGGTCGTCGTCGTCTACCAAGAGAACTCGAGACATTGGCCTCCCAAGATAGTCCCGATGGGGTCGCCGGCGCATTCAGGGCCAAATGGCCCTAGTGGCGGGCTCCAGCCGCGGCAAACTCGGCCGATAACACGGGGAATGACGGTCGCCACGCCCCCGCTCCAGTGGAAGCTCCTGGTCACTCCCCTCGGCGGGCTCGAAGAGCCGGAGGACCTGGGGCTGGTAAGGCTAGACGGCCGCGAAGTCGGGGCTTTCCTGGTCGATCCGGGTGCCCACGGAAAGCCCGGACTGGAGATTCGGCGGCGGGTCGAGCAGGCGCTGCCGGGCGATCCCGCCGACCTTTTTCTCCGCCTGCACCGAAAGCTCGCGGACACGGCCGGCGCGTCGCTCGCGATGCTCCGGATCCTGCCGGCCGAGGGCGTGGTGCACTTCTCGGGCGTGGGGACGATCCGCGGACTGATCGTGAGCTCCGCCGTGCATCGCGTTCGGAGCGCCGCCGGCGTGCTCGGCGTCGGACTTCCCGTTCCGCCGGTCCGGCTCGAGGCGCGCTGGGGTCCGGGCAGCTGGGCGATCCTCGCGAGCGACGGTCTGGTGGAAGGCTGGGACCTCGACCGGCTCAGGCTGCACCCGTTCCGCTCGATCGACGGGATGGTCGACCGGATCCGCAAGCTCGGCCCTCGACTGCCCGACGACGCCAGCATGCTGCTGATCGGCGAGCCGGCCGAAGCGCGCGCGCCGGCCGCGGCGCCGCGTCGAAGCGGTCGGCAGCGCTCGCTGCCCGGGGCCGACTCCCGCTGAGCTTCCCCTCCAACCCGTAGGGCGGGGCACCGGCTCCCGATTACTTTCGGGCGTGCCGGTACACTCGCTCGGGATCCTCCAGGCCCTCGCCGTCATCCTCCCGGTCGCCGCGCTGGTGACCGTGGTGTTTCGCCGCGTCGGTTTGCCGGTCGTGGCGGGTTATCTGGTGGCCGGGATCGTGGTCGGCTCCAACCTCGGGGAGCGGTTGATCTCGGAGCCCGAGTCGGTCCGGACCCTGGCCGAGATGGGCGTGGTGCTGCTGATGACCACGATCGGGCTCGAGTTCCGGATCTCGAAGCTGCTCCGACTCGGTCCTCGGGTCGGCCTCACCGCCATGGTCGAGGTCGGCGCGATGCTCGCGCTCGGACTGATGGCCGGGCGGATGCTCGGTTGGAGCCCGCTCGACGCGCTGCTCGCGGCCGGGATCGTGGCGATCTCGAGCACCATGGTGATCGCCAAGATCTTCGAGGAGCGGGCCCCGGACTGGCGGGTGCGCGATCTGGTCTTCGGGGTGTTGGTGATGGAAGACCTGGTGGCGATCGCGCTGATCGCGGTCTGCACCACGGTCGCGTTCGGCGGCGATCTCTCGGCCGGCGCGGTGTTGAGCGTGCTGGGCCGGCTCGGCGTCGTGCTGGCGGTGTTGCTGGCGGTGGGTCTGCTGCTGGTCCCGCCGCTGATGCGCAGCATCGTGCGGCGGCAGCGCAAGGAGACGGTGCTGCTCACCGCGACGGGGCTGGCCTTCCTGGCGGCGGTGGTGACCCAAGTGGCGGGCTTCTCCGTTGCGCTCGGCGCCTTCGTGGCCGGGATGCTGATGGCCGAGAGCGGCGTCGGCCACCAGGTGGAGGAGATGATCCGTCCGGTGAAGGACCTCTTCGCCGCGGTCTTCTTCGTGGCCGTCGGGATGCTGCTCGACGTGGCGGGCGCGATCGAGGCGTGGCCGGTGGTGCTGCTCTTCACCGGGATCGTGGTGATCGGGAAGATGGTCGGTGTCTCGGCCGGCGCGTTCCTGAACGGCTTCGGGGTGCGCACCGCGATCCGGGGCGGAATGAGCATGGCGCAGATCGGCGAGTTCTCGTTCATCATCGCGGGCCTGGGCGTCACCAGCGCCACGTCGTCGGCGCCGCTCTATCCGGTGGCGGTCGCGACGGCGCTGTTGACGGCGTTCCTCACTCCGTGGCTCGCCGGGCGGAGCGAGCAGGTGGCGTGCTGGATCGACGCCAAGCTGCCGAAGCCGCTCCAGACGGTGGCCACGCTCTACGGGTCGTGGGTGGAGACCCTGTTCGAGCGCCGGTCGCCGACGCCGAGCTCGGTCGGGCGGCGGGTCTTCCGACTGCTGGTGCTGGACGCGCTGGTGCTCGCGGCGGTGGTGGTGGGCACCAGCCTCGGCTATCGCTATGCGCCGGTCTGGCTCGCCCGCTTCGGGGTGGCCGCCGGGTGGGAGCGCTGGGCGGTGCTGGCGCTCGGGGTGCTGGCCGCGCTGCCGTTCGGGTTCGGCCTCGCGCTCGCGATCCGGCGGCTGGCGCGGATCCTCGCCGAGCGGGCGGTTCCGGCGGTCGCGCCGGGCAAGGTGGACCAAGGGCGCGCGCCGCGTCAGGTGCTGCTGGTGACGCTCGAGATCGCCCTGACCGTCGCGACCGCCCTGCCGCTGATCGCAATCGCGAGCCCGTTCCTCCCGCCGTACGGACTGCCGGCGGTGGTCGTCGCCGTGCTGGCGATGCTGGGCGTCTCGTTCTGGCGGACCGCGCGGGACCTGGACAGCCACGTGCGGGCCGGCGCGGAGCTGGTGGCGCACGTGCTCGCGCGGCAGGGCGCGCGCGCCGACGCGGAGTCGTTCAGCGTGGTGCGGGACATGTTGCCCGGGATGGGGACCGTCGTGCCGCTCCGGGTCCGGGCCGAGAGCCCGGCCGTGGGACGCACCCTGGGCGAGCTCAACGTGCGGGGCCTCACCGGCGCCACGATCGTGGCGCTCACCCGAGGCGACGATCGGAAGACCTTCCCCGACGCCCGCGAGCGGATCGGCGAAGGGGATCTGATCGCCGTGACCGGGACGCACGAGGCGATCCGACGCGCGGCCGTGTTGATGGGTGGCCACAGCGTCGGCGCGGAGCCGGCCGAGACCGTCGAGTGACGGTCGCCCGCCGTCAGGTCATATTCAGTCCCCGATGCCGCCCGCCGATTCCGTCGTCTCCGATCAGTCCGACTCCCGCCGTCTCGCTCTGACGCTCGCGGGCGGGGGCAACCGCGCCTTCTATCAGCTGGGTCTGTTGGACGGGTGGTGGGAGCGGCTCGCGCCACGGGTCGGCACGGTGGCCTGCTGCAGCGCGGGGGCATGCATCGCGGTGATCGTGCTCTCCGGGCGGCGGGACGAGACCCTGGCCTACTGGAAGTCCCGGCGGGACGGGGTCACCCGGAACTTCGAGTGGCATCGGCTGCTCGCTGGCCGCCGCCCGACGCCGCACTTCCCGATCTACCGGGACACGATGCGCTTCGCGCTCGGCGACGGTGGGCTGGATCGGCTCCGGGCCGCGCCCTTTCCGATCGAGGTGCTGGTGGCGGCGCCGCCGCCGGGGTTGCCGATTCCGTTCGCGGTGCCGATCGGCCTCGGCGCCTATTCGCTCGAGCGCTGGCTCGATCCGGGACGGCTCCATCCGGGCGCAGGCCGGCGGCTCGGCTTCGAGCCGGTGGTGCGGGATCTCCGGGAGGCCCGCTCGGTGGAGGAGGCGGCCGACCTGGTGCTGGCCTCTTCCGCGACTCCGCCGTTCACGCCGGTGGGCCGGGTCGACGGCGCGCCGGTGCTCGACGGCGGGGTGGTGGACAACGCGCCGGCCTTCGTGGCCGAGCGCGGCGAGCGCGCGTGGGACGGCCACCTGGTGCTGTTGACTCGCCCGTATCCGCCGGGCTCGGTCGGCCGTCGCGGGGGACGCTGGTATCACTGTCCGTCCGAGCCGGTGCCGGTGAATCGCTGGGACTACACGCGCCCCGAGCGGATCGACGGGGCCATCACTCTGGGGCGGCGCGACGCCGACCGCTTCGCCGGCGAGCTGGACCGCTGGCTGGTGGCGACCGACGGACGCGCGCCCGCCCCCTCCGCCGGAGCCTGACGACATCATGGATCTCGACGCTTTCCGCCGCCACGGACACGCCATGGTCGACTGGCTGGCCGACTATCTCGAGCGGGTGGGCGACGGCCCGGTCCTCCCGAGCGTCGCGCCGGGCGACGTCCGGCGTCAGCTCCCGGCCGCGCCGCCCGAGCGCGCGGAGCCCTTCTCCGCGCTGGAGGCCGACTTCGAGCGGGTGATCATGCCGGGCATGACCCATTGGGGTCATCCCGGCTTCTTCGCCTACTTCCCCGCCAACCACAGTCCGCCGTCGATCCTGGCCGAGTTTCTGGTGGCCGGGCTGGGCGCGCAGTGCATGTCGTGGCAGACCTCGCCCGCCGCGACGGAGCTCGAGCAGGTGGTGATGGAATGGCTCCGGCAGATGACGGGACTGCCCGAGGGCTTCACCGGCGTGCTCCAGGACTACGCCTCGACCTCGACGCTGGTGGCGTTGATCACGGCGCGCGACCAGGCCGCCGATCGGGTGGGCCGGTCGGTGGTCTATCTCTCCGAGGAGGCGCACTCGTCGGTGGCGAAGGGCGCGCGCCTGGCCGGCTTCTCGCCCGCCCTGGTGAAGATGGTGGCGACGGACGAGCGGTTCGCGATGCGGCCCGACGCGCTCGAGGCGATGATCGCGGCGGATCGGGCCGCCGGCCTCCATCCGGCCGCGCTGGTTGCGACGGCGGGCACCACCTCCTCGACGGCGATCGACCCGCTCGCCGCGCTCGGACCGATCGCCAAGCGGGAAGGGCTCTGGCTCCACGTCGACGCCGCCTACGGCGGGACCGCGGCGATCGTGCCCGAGCTCCGCTCGATCCTCGACGGCGTGGAGCACGCCGACAGTCTGGTGATGAATCCCCACAAGTGGATGCTGGTCAATCACGACTGCTCGGCGTACTTCGTCCGCGACCCCGACCTGCTGCTCCGGTCCTTCAGCACCTCGCCCGAGTATCTCAAGACCCGGCACGACGACCGGGTGGTCAACTACCGCGACTGGGGAATTCCGCTGGGCAGGCGCTTCCGCGCCCTCAAGCTCTGGTTCGTGATCCGGAGCTACGGCGTGGAAGGGATTCGGGAGCTGGTCAGGACCCACGTGGCGTGGGGCCGGATGCTGGCCGAGCGGGTGGAGGCGCATCCGGCGCTCGAGCTGGCGGCGCCCGCGCCGCTCGGGTTGGTCTGCTTCCGCTGCCGGGGCGGCTCACCCGAGGAGAGCGACCAGCGGAGCCGCACCCTGCTCGAGGCGATCAACGCCACGGGCGAGTTCTTCCTGAGCCACACCGTGCTCGGCGGGCGCTACACGATCCGCGTCGCCCTCGGCCACCGGGCGGCCACCGAGGAGTTGGTCAATCGACTGTGGACGCGAGTGACGGAGCTGTGTCCGGCGGCGTGACCGACTCGGCGGCCGCGCCGCTCGGCCGGACCGCGAACATCGCGGCCAGGATCAGGCCCGCCCCGAGCCACTGCCATCCGGCCAGCTTTTCGCCCAAGGAGACGTAGCCGGCCGCGGCCGCGCAGACGGGCTCCAGCGCGAAGATGATGGCCGCTTCGGTCGGGCGGACCAGCCGTTGCCCCGCCAACTGGCCGCCGAAGGTCGCGATCGACGAGACCGCGAGGAAGATCACCAGGAAGATCGACCACGGGGTCACCTCCCAGCGAGGCGTCTCGGCCGCGAACGAGAGGACGAAGCCGACCAGGGCCATGACCGGCATCTGGGCCGCGAGCAGTCGGAGCGGCTCGTGCTTCGGCGCCATGTGCCCGGCCCACACCACGTAGACCGCTCCGCAGACCGCCGCACCCAGCATCAGCCCGTCGCCCAGCGAGAGCCCCGCCTCGGTGCCGCCCGGCTGGGTGAGGAACCAGGTCCCCGCCACCGCGAGTCCGACGCCGAGCAGGTCGCGCCCTCGGGGCAGACGGCGCTCGACGATCAGCATCACGACGGGCACGAGCGGCGTCGCGGCGCTGAAGAGAAAGGCGGCCCGATTCGAGGGGATCCGGGTCGAGCCCGCTCGCGAAGAGCGCCAGCTGCACGGCGAAGAGCAGGCCGAGGGCCGCGCCCACCTTCCAGTCGCTCCGGGTCATGCCGCGAACCGCCGGCGAGAGCAAGGCGCTCGCCAGGGTGGAGCGGCTGCCCAGGAGGAGCAGGGGAGACACGAACGCGTAGGCCATCTTGTTGACCGTGAAGGACGCACCCCAGATGAAGGTGCAGGCGGTCAGGATCACGACGGCTCGACGATGGGTCATCGGTGGGCTTCGACGGTGAGATAGGGAGCGAGGTGGACGCCGGTCCGGGATTCGGGGTGCGCGGCCACCACCTCGGGCGTGCCCTGGACGACCACGCGGCCGCCGCCCGCGCCAGCCTCGGGACCCATGTCGATCACCCAGTCGGCGCGCTTGATCACGTCGAGATGATGCTCGATCACCAGCACGGTGTGGCCGGCGTCGACCAGCTTGTCGAGCACGCCGATCAGGAGCCGGACGTCGTCGAGATGGAGCCCGGTGGTCGGCTCGTCGAGCAGGTAGAGCTTCCGCCCGCCGCGCTTGGAGGCCTGGATCAGCTCCCGGGCGATCTTGAGCCGCTGCGCCTCGCCGCCCGACAGGGTGGTCGCGGGCTGCCCGAGGCGGAGGTAGCCGAGGCCGACCTGCTTCAGGTGCCAGAGCGCGGCGCCGAGGCGCGGTTGATGGTGGAAGCGGGTGAGGGCTTCTTCGACGGTCCACTGGAGCACGTCGTGGATCGACTGCCCGCGAATCCGGACGTCGAGCACCTCGCGCCGGAAGCGGGTCCCGTTGCAGGCTTCGCAGGGCACGAACACGTCGGCCAGGAAGACCATCTCCACCTGGACCTGGCCGGCGCCCTCGCACTGATCGCAGCGGCCCCCGCCGGTGTTGAAGCTGAAGGTGCTGGCGGTGAAGCGTCGCGAGCGGGCCAGCGGCTGCTCGGCGAAGAGCTCGCGGATCTCGTCGAAGGCCTTGACGTAGGTGATCGGGTTGGAGCGCGGGGTGCGGCCGATGGGTGACTGATCGATCAGCACCACGTCCTGGAGCCACTCGACGCCGCGGAGCGAGCGGACGGCGCCGACCTGCTCGCCGAGATGCCGCTTCGCGGAGACCGAGCCCTTGAGCCGGGCCTCGAGCTGGCGGTAGAGGACGTCGTGCACCAGGGTGCTCTTGCCGGAGCCGGAGACGCCGGTCACCGCCACCAGGGTCCCGAGCGGGATGTCCGCGTCCACGTCGACCAGGTTGTGGAGCTTGGCGCCCTCGATCCTGAGCCAGTTGGGGCCGGTGGGCCGGCGGGCGCTGGGCACGCCGATCCGCTTCTCCCCGCGGAGATACTGGGCGGTGAGCGTGTCGGCTCCGGGGTCGAGCGGGCCGGCGTGGACCACCCGGCCGCCGTGCTCGCCCGAGCCGGGTCCAAGCTCCAGCATGTAGTCGGCCCGCTGGATGGCGGCGAGATCGTGCTCGACGAGGAGCACGGTGTTGCCGGCGTCGCGGAGCCGGACCAGGAGATCGAGCAGCCGATCCGTGTCGCGCGGATGGAGCCCGATGGTGGGCTCGTCCAGCACGTAGAGGGCGTCGACCAGTCGGGCGCCGAGGGCGTTGGCCAGCGCGATCCGCTGGGCCTCCCCGCCGGACAGAGTGCGGGTCTGCCGCTCCAGCGTCAGGTAGCCCAGACCCACGTCGAGCAGGAAGTCGAGCCGGGAGTCGAGCTCGAAGAGCACGTCCCGCGCGATCTCCCGCTCCGTGGGCGTGAGCTCGAGCGCCCGATACCATCCGGCCAGGTCGTGCAGCGAGAGCGCCGAGACCTCGGCGATCGACTTGCCGTGCACCCGGACCGAGAGGGCATGCCGGTTGAGCCGGGCCCCGCCGCATTCGGGACAGGTGTGGGCGCGCTGATACTGGCGGAGGAACACCCGGATGTACTGCTTGTAGCGCTTGACCTCGAGCGCCTGCAGGAAGGGGAAGACGCCGACGTAGCGGCCGATCTTCGCGCGCAGCAGGTCCCGGCGGATCGCGGGCTTCAGGGTGTGCCAGGGCACCTTGGGATCCGCGCCCAGCTTGCGGGCGATCTCGAGCAGCAGCCGGCGGCGTCCCTCGTACCGCGGCTTGGTCCAGGGATCGATCGCGCCGTCGAGCAGGGAGCGCTCGGGGTCGGGAACGATCAGCGACTCGTCGTACTCCAGCACGGCGCCGAAGCCGTTGCAGCCGGGGCAGGCGCCGCGCGGGTTGTTGAAGGAGAAGAGCGCCGGGGACACGCTCACGGCCGGGGTGTCGCAGGCGCTGCAGGCCGGGTGCTCGGTGAAGCGGAGGCGCGGGCCCTCCGCCGGGAGCACCAGGGCGATGCCCTCGCCCTCGCTCATGGCCTGGGCGATGGCCTCGGTGAGGCGGCCCAGCTGCTCGCCGGCCCGGGAGACCCGGTCCACCACCACCAGGACCTCGGACGCGGCCGTGAGGTCGAGCGCGTCGGGCAGCTCCTCCAGATGCAGGGCCTGGCCGTCGACCACCAGGCGGACGAAGCCGAGCGCCCGGAGGTTGTCGACCAGGGTGGCGTGGTCGGAGCGGGCCGCCGGCGGGATCGGGAAGGCCACCTGGACCGGCACCGGGCCGAGCGCGGCCGCCCGCTCCGCCGCGGCGCCCGGCGTGTCGCGAACCACCGGCTCGCCGCACTCGCGACAGTACTGCCGCCCGGCCCGGGCCCAGAGCAGCCGGAGATAGTCGTAGATCTCGGTGGCGGTGCCGACGGTGGAGCGGCTGGAGACGGTCGGGTTCCGCTGCTCGATGGCCACCGCCGGGGCGATGCCCTCGATCCGGTCGACGTCCGGCTTGGGCATCCGCTCGAGAAACTGTTTCGCGTAGGTGGAGAGGGACTCGATATATCGCCGCTGGCCCTCGGCGTAGATCGTGTCGAACGCGAGGGAGCTCTTGCCCGAGCCGGAGGGCCCGGTCACCACGATCAGCCGCCGGTGGGGCAGCTCGACCGTGATGCCTTTCAGGTTGTGCTGGCGGGCGTTGGTGACCCGGAGCGTGGACGTAGACACGACCGAAAGATAGAAGGTAGCTTCCTGGCTTCATGGCCCGACTCCTCACCCCGACCGTTCTTCGCCGCGGCTTCGAGATCTTTGCGCTGGGCTCGCTGGTCAGCTTTCTGGTCCTGCTCTTCTACAGCAACAACACGTCGGCCTTCCTGGCGGCGATCCCCCGGATCCGCTGGGGTGGGTGCTGCTGGGCGCCGGGCTGGCCTCGCTCGACTGGTTCGGCGGCGGGCTCCGGAACTGGGTGCTGGCGCGGGTGATCATGCCCGATCCGTCGCTCAAGGGGATGGTGCTGGCGGGGGGCATGGGGGCGTTCGCGTCCTATCTGACGCCGCTCCAGGCGGGCAACGCCCCGATGACCCTCTACACCATGAGGCGGTTCGGGATCCCGGTGCCGGTCGGCTTCACCGTGGTGCTGATGAGCTTCATCTCGACCATCGCCTTCTTCGCCATCGCCGGGCCGCTCGCGATCGCGTTCGGGGCGGGCCGCTCGCTCGGGGCGCACGGGATCGTGCTCGGGATCTCGCTCTACGACCTGTTCGTCGCCAGCCTGAGCGCCTTCTTCGTGCTGGGCGTGCTGCTCCTGGCGGTGATGCTCTTTCCGAAGGTGGTGCGGAGGCTGCTCCACCGGATCGCGCTGGCGATCGGCCGGCGGAGCCAGTGGATGGCCGGCAAGCTCGAAGGTCTCGAGCGGGGCATCGACCAGACCGAGGAGGCGGTGACCGCGTTCAAGTCGGTTCGCGGGTGGCTCTCGCTGGCGCTGGCCACGGTCATCTCGGGACCCTCGCACGCCAACAAGCTGCTGGCCGGCTACGTCTCGCTCCGGGCGATCGGGATCGAGGCCCAGTTCGTCGACGTGCTGCTGCTGCAGACCCTGATCACCTTCCTCCTCTACTTCGCGCCGACACCGGGCGGGTCCGGGATCGCCGAGCTGATCTCGGCCGCCGTGATGTCGATCTACGTGCCCCGGGAGCTGACCCCGCTCTACACGCTGCTCTGGCGGCTGGTCCTGAGCTACTACACCATCGCCTTCGGCGCGGCCGTGTTCTCCTCCTGGGTTCGGAAGGGCCTCAAGGGGATCGAGCAAGACCCCAGCGCCACGTGAGCGACGCCGACGCCGACCTGATCCCCTCGGGCTCGGTCGACCGGCGTCAGCTGGCCCGGCTGCTGCGCTACGTGCGCCCCTATCGGGGCCTGCTCGCCATCTCGACCGGCCTCCTCGTGGTCCAGGCGGGGCTCACCGTGGTGGGGCCCCTGCTCACCCAGGCGGCGCTCGATCGCGCGATCCCGGCGGGCGACGCCGACCTGCTCCTCCGCTACGCGGGGCTCTACGTCGCGGCGCTGGTGGGGAGCTTCGTGGCGGAGTACGTGGACACGCTGGTGACCACCCGGATCGGACAGGCGGTGATGTCCGACATCCGCAACGCGGTCTTCGCGCACCTCCAGCGGCTCAGCATCCCCTTCTTCGACCGGAATCCCGTCGGCCGGCTGATGACCCGGGTGACCGCCGACGTAGAGACCCTGAACGAGCTCTTTTCCTCCGGCGTGGTGGCGGTCTTCGGCGATCTCTTCACCTTGCTCGCGATCGCCGGGGTGATGATCTGGACCGACTGGCGGCTCGCCCTGGTGACCTTTCTCGCGATGCCGCTCCTCTGGCTCGTGGTGACCGCGTTCCGGCGCGCGGTGCGCGAGGCGTTCCGCGAGATCCGGCGCCGGGTGGCCCGGATGAACGCCTACCTGCAGGAGCAGCTCGCCGGGATGCGGGTGATCCATCTCTTCAACCGGGAACGGGCGTCCGCGGAGGGCTTCGAGCGGGTGAACCGCGCGCACCTCGACGCCCACCTCCGCTCGATCAACCTCTACGCGATCTTCTTTCCCGCGGTCGAGCTGGTGACCGCGATCGCGACCGCGCTGATCCTCTTCGAGGGCGGGCAGCGGATCACCGACCTGACGCTCAGCGTCGGCGTCCTGGCGGCCTTCATCCAGCTGGTCCGCCGCTTCTTCCGGCCGCTCCAGGATCTCTCCGAGAAGTTCAATCTCTTCCAGGGCGCCGTCGCGAGCGGGGAGCGGGTCTTCCGCCTGCTCGACACGCCGGTGACGGTCGTGGAGCCGGCCGCGCCGACGCCGTTGCCGCAGCCGGTGCGGGGCGAGGTCGAGTTCGACCGGGTCTGGTTCCGCTACGCGGAGGACGGCCCCTGGGCGCTCCAGGACGTGAGCTTCCGAGTGGCCGCGGGCGACACGGTGGCCCTGGTCGGCCACACCGGCGCGGGCAAGACCACGATCGTCAGTCTCCTGCTCCGCTATCACGACCCAACCCGGGGACGGATCACGCTCGACGGGATCGACCTGCGGGAGCTCGACCTGGACGAGCTGCGCTCGCAGTACGGCTACGTGCAGCAGGATCTCTTTCTCTTCACCGGCGACCTGATGCGCAACCTCGCGCTCGATCCCACCACCACCGAGGCCGACGTCCGGCGCGCGGCGGAACGGGTCGGCGTCGCCGAGTTCGTGGAGAGTTTGCCCGGTGGGTACGGTCACGTGCTCACGGAGCGCGGCCGCAACGTGAGCGTAGGAGAGCGGCAGCTGCTCAGCTTCGCACGAGCGCTGGCGCGCGACCCGGCGATCCTGCTCCTCGACGAAGCGACCAGCTCGGTGGACTCCGCGACGGAGGTCGTGATCCAGAACGGCATCGCCGAGCTGATGGCGGGACGCACCGCGATCGTGGTCGCGCATCGGCTCAGCACCATTCAGACGGCGGACCAGATCCTGGTGATGCATCGGGGCCGGATCGCGGAGCGGGGAACCCATCGCGCGCTGTTGGCTCGCGACGGCGTCTACCGCCGGTTGTCGGCGCTGGCCGCGGGGTGAGCCGGACCCGGCAGTCGGCTCGGGGGCGGTGTGATAACTCGTTGGGTTACATAGAGATCAGCGGCGGGTCGGCGGCCGGCGAACCGGGCTCTCTCGGCTTGCCAACCCGTTCGGCTGGACCTACACTTACTCGCGATTATTCGGACGGGAACCTGCACCTGATGCAGCTCCAATACGGCGAACACCGGATCACCGTGGCCGCCGAGGCACTCGCTATCGGCTCGGACGCCGCGGCCGCTATCCGGCTCGCCGGAGCGTCGGTCGCACCCCGGCACGCCGTGGTGCGGCGGTCCGGCAACACGGCCGTCCTCGAGCCCTTGGGCGGCGGAGCCATCGCCATCAACGGCACCCCGGTCGGCCGCGACCCCACGCCGCTCTTCCACGGCGACCGCATCGCCATTGCCGGTCACGAGATCCTGGTCCTCGACGAGTCGACCGAGGGACAGGCGACCGAGGTGCGCGAGGCGCCCGCCCCACGACAGCGGCCGGAGGCCGCGGCGGCGGCGAGCCGGCTGGTGAATCTCTCGGATGGGCGCGAGTATCAGGTGAACGTCGCGCCCTTCGTCTTCGGGCGGGAGGCGACGTCCGCCGTGGTGATCACCTCGCCGGACAGCTCCCGGCGCCACGCCGAGATCGTGAACCGGCCGGACGGCGACGTGCTGGTCGACCTGAGCAGCAACGGTACCTTCGTGAACGGGGCCCGGGTGAGCGGGCGGCACGAGCTCAAGGCGCTCGACGTGATCCGGATCGGCGCGGAGGAGTTCCGCTACTATCCCGCGCCGAGCCGGCCCGGGCCCCCGGTCGCCCCGGAGGGCGCCGCCTTCCGGCTCGGCGACACCCTGGTCGGCCTGCCCAAGCTCTCGATGCCCCCGGGCGCCGCGGCCGCCGGCGGAAGCGGGCCGCGGCGACGCTGCTCGCCTCGTTGCTGGTCAAGAAGGGGCAGCTCAAGGGCGACCGGTCAGCATCACGACCCCGTGGTGAACCTCGGCCGTGCCGAGTACAACGACGTCCGGCTGCCTGATCCGAGTATCAGCGCGAGCCAAGCTGCAGCTGCGCGAGGGCGTCTGATGATCGCCGACACGGGTCGACCGTCGGCAGACCTGGGGTGGTTTACATCCCGGTCTCGGACGAGACCTCGCTGTCGCCCGGGTCGGTCATCGGCTCAGTTACGCGCGGCCGCTGTTCGAGCCGCGGGACAAGGGTGGCACAGAGCCTTCAGCACCCAGGTCCTGCGGTCCGCCGGCCTCGGAGCCGCTGGTGGTCGGTCCCTCGATTCCGGAGACGTTCGCGCGCCGCCTCTGGCCCGCGATCGTGGTGGTGGTCCTCCTCGCAATCGTCGCCGCCGTGGCGCTGCTCTCTTAGCCCATGCTGATTTCCTGCGCGGGAGACACGCACGTCGGCGTCGTGCGAAGCGGCAACGAAGACAGCTTTCTGCTCGACTACCAGCACGGCCTCTTCATCGTGGCCGACGGCATGGGCGGGCACGCGGCCGGCGAGGTCGCGAGCGAGATGGCTGTCAGGATCATCGCCAGCGAGCCCGGCGTGCTGCGGGGCTGACCGAGGCCGGCGCCGGGAGCGGATGCGCAAAGCGATCCGCTGGCCAACGCCGCGACCTTCGACCGCACCCGCGGAGGCCGACAAGCGGGGCATGGGCACCACCACCACGGTGCTGGTGCTGACCGCCAAGCGCTACCTGATCGGCCAGGTCGGCGACAGCCGGGCCTATCTCCTCCGCGAAGCGGGAAAGCCCGCCCAGCTACCCAAGGACCACAGCTACGTCCAGGAGCAGGTCGACGCGGGGCTGCTCACCGCGGAGCAGGCCCGGACCCACCCTACAGCAACGTGATCACCCGCTGCGTCGGAGCCAACGAGGACGTGGTGCCCGACCTCTACTTCGGCAACCTGCGCAAGGGCGACGTGCTGCTGCTCGCCTCGACGGGTTGACCGGGATGCTCGAGGACGAGCACCCGCTCGACATCCCCGTCGGGGTCCGGGCACTCCCGAGAGCTGGGTCGGCCGGATGATCCACGAGGCCAACCGCCGCGGCGGGCTCGACAACACCACCGCGATCATCGTCCGCACGCATCGAGTCGAACAGCCCTCCGGCTGACGGCGCTGACCGAGCAGCGAGCTGTCGCGGTCGAGTCGGCCGCGGACGTCCGCGTCGGACATCGCCGCCAGCTGCGCCGTCCGCCTGCTGGCCTCGGGGATGGCCCGGCGCGAAGACCCGGAAAGCGGCGGGCGCTCTGGTAGAGCTCCGAGGCGATCCGGGGCAGCCTGAAGCTGGCCCGCGCGGCCCTGGTCGGTGAGCCGCTCCACCGTGCCCGCCCGCGTGCGGAGGGGCAGGTCCACGCTCAGCATCCCGGCCCGCTCGGGATAGTCGATCAGCAGCCCGCCCGGCGCGAGGCCCAGCTCCCGGGCGACGGCGTCCTCGACCCGCTCGAGCAGATCGGCGTCGTCGCAGAGCCAGGCCCCCTCGGTGCCGGGCACGTCGCTGGCCGGCAGGTCGAGCGCCCGCTTGTAGAGCCGCCGCTCGTGCACCGCGCGGGCGAGCCCGGTCGGATCGGCGGCCAGGAGCCGCTCCACGATCGCCCCGTCGGTCGCCTCGGCGATGGTCTCCGGGGCGAGACCGCCCTCCCGGACCGCCGTCCGCACCGCCCGCTTGAACATGCAGGTGGCCGAGCGGACCGCGTGGTGCCAGTACACGTTGCGGTACATCTGGTACTTGGCGAAGAGCATCGACTCGAGCGCGCTGATTCCCTTCTCCATCACCCCGACTTCCCGGCGGCCGTCGCCCCACTCGACGATGGTGAGCGCGGCGAGCAGCCGGTCGACGTCGAGACGGCCGTAGGGCACCCCGCAGGCGCGGGCGTCCCGGCTCAGGTAGTCGATCTTGTCGAGGTCGAGCGTGCCCGAGACGAGCCCCTGGAGCGGGCTCGCCGACTGGCCGCGGATCAGCTCGCCGATAGTGGGGATGAGGCCGGGGATCCCAATCGCGTCGAGGGCCTCCCGGAGCTGGCCACGCTCGAGCTTGGCCACGCCGAGCCGCTCGTGGTGCGGGAAGCCGGCCTCCTCCAGGCCGTGCGAGAAGGGGTAGTGGCCGACGTCGTGGAGCAGCGCCGCGAGGCGGACCGCCAGCCGCTCGGCCTCCGAGATCCCGGCGAGCTCGCCCTTCTGGTCGAGGCTGGTGAGCGCCTGGCCGGCCAGGTGGTAGGCGCCGAGCGCATGCTCGAACCGGGTGTGCGTGGCCCCCGGATAGACCAGGAACGCGTGCCCGAGCTGGCGGACGTAGCGGAGCCGCTGCATGGCCGGCGTGTCGAGCAGCGACACGGCCACGTCGTCGAGCTGGATGTTGTCCCAGAGCGGGTCGCGGATGATCTCCATCGCACAAAGCAAATGGGGCGGAAGCCATAGGCAAGCCGCCCCATTCGCAGGCTCGGGTCCGGACCGATCAGGACGGTCCGGCCTTGGCCACCTCCGGGCCGACCCCGCTCGCGAACCCGGCGAAGTTCTGCCGGAACATCTCCGCGAGCTTCGCGGCCTGCGCGTCGTACGCGGCCGGGTCCTTCCAGGTCGCACGGGGGTCGAGCACCTCCGACGGCACGCCCGGGATCGCCTTGGGGACCTCGAAGCCGAAGACCGGGTCCCGGCGGTAGCTGGCGCTCGCGAGCGCGCCGGAGAGCGCGGCGGTCACCATCGCGCGGGTGTGGGCCAGCTTCATCCGCGAGCCGACGCCGTACGCGCCGCCGGTCCACCCGGTGTTCACCAGCCAGACCGCGACGCCGTGCTTCGCGATCCGCTCGCCCAGCATCCTGGCGTAGACGCCCGGGTGGAGCGGCAGGAACGGAGCGCCGAAACAGGCGGAGAAGGTCGCCGAGGGCTCGGTCACGCCGCGCTCGGTCCCGGCCACCTTGGCGGTGTAGCCGGAGAGGAAGTGATACATGGCCTGCTCGGGGGTGAGCATGGCGATCGGCGGCATCACCCCGAACGCGTCGGCGGTGAGGAAGACCACGTTCTTCGGATGCCCGCCCACGCCCGACGCCTCGTGGTTGGGAATGAAGTCGATCGGGTAGCTGGCGCGGGTGTTCTCGGTGATCGCGTCGGCCTCGAAGTCGACGGCCCGGGTGTTGGGATCGAGCACCACGTTCTCGAGCACGGTGCCGAACCGGTGGCTCGCGTTCCAGATCTCGGGCTCGCCGCCGGCGGAGAGGCGGATCACCTTGGCGTAGCAGCCGCCCTCGAAGTTGAAGACGCCGCGATCGGTCCAGCCGTGCTCGTCGTCGCCGATCAAACGGCGATTGGGGTCGGCCGAGAGGGTCGTCTTGCCGGTGCCCGAGAGACCGAAGAAGACCGCGGTGTCGCCCGCCTTCCCGACGTTGGCGGAGCAGTGCATCGCCAGCACGCCGGCCTCGGGCAGCAGGAAGTTCAGGACGGTGAAGATCGACTTCTTCATCTCGCCGGCGTAGCGGGTTCCGCCGATCAGGATCATCCGGCGCGCGAAGTTCAGGACGATGAAGGTGCCGCTCCGGGTGCCGTGCACCGCGGGATCGGCCTGGAACTCGGGCGCGTGATAGACCACCCAGGACGGCGCGAAGCGGGCCAGCTCGTCGGCCTTGGGCCGGATGAACATGTTGCGCACGAAGAGCGCCTGCCAGGCGTTCGGCGTGATGAACCGGACCGGCAGGCGATGGCTCGGATCGGCCCCGCCGA
>JAWKQJ010000034.1:0-58296 GCA_041390205.1 Gemmatimonadales bacterium | reverse complement strand
GTTCGACTACGTCCTGGTGAACGGCAAGGTCGTGGTCGACGGCGGCAAGCTCGACGAGTCCGCGTTGCCCGGACGCCCGATTCGAGGCAACTGAGCGGGGCCAGCCGCACCAGAAGCCGAACGGCAGCAAGGCGGCGAGGGCGCCGCGTCGGAGGTCGGTCGATGCAGCGTCTCACCAGGGTCGGCGTGCTGCTCGTCCTCGCCGGGTGCGCCAAGGCCCCTTCGGCGGGCGAGCCTCCCCCACCGGCCACCGGCGCTCCGAGCCCCGGGCTCCACTGGGTCCGGAGCTCGGCCGAGTACCGAGCCATCGCGATCGAGGTCTACCGGGCCGCGACCACCGCGGTCGAAGCGGCCGCCCGGGATCTCGAGCCCGGTCGCTGGGGCGTCATCCTCGACGCCGACGAAACCGTGCTCGACAACTCCGAGTACCAGCGCCGCCTGGAGCGGGCCGGCGCCCGCTTCAGCGACTCCACCTGGACCATCTGGGTTCGGGAGCAGGCGGCGGGCACCGTCCCCGGCGCGGTCGATTTCATCTCGCGCGTCCGGGAGCTGGGCGGGCGGGTGGCGATCGTGACCAACCGGGCCGAGAAGGTTTGTCCCGAGACCCGCGCGAACCTGGTGGCGGTCGGGGTGGTTGCCGACGCCGTGCTCTGCCAGCCGCCGGGCGAGAGCGACAAGAACCCGAGGTTCCAGCGAGTCGCGGACGGCACCGCCACCGAGGGGGTTCCGCCCCTCGAGGTGATCGCCTGGATCGGGGACAACATTCAAGACTTCCCCCGGATGCGGCAGACGATGCGCGACGACCCGGCCAGCTTCGAGCCCTTCGGCCGGCGCTTCTTCGTGCTGCCGAATCCCCTCTATGGCTCCTGGGAGCGGAACCCGCCCCGCGATTGAGCCGCCGCGCGCCGCTCGGCGCCTTGGCCCTGCGTCATCCGGGCCGACGGCCCATCAGCTGCTTGAGGCGGGTGTGGTCCTCCCGCTCCCGCTCTTCGAGGAGGCGACGGACCCGGCTGGCCTGCTCCGCGAGCCCGGGAGCCACTCGGCGCTCGAGCGTGTTGACCTGACGTGAGGTCCGGGCCAGCGCGTCCGCCAGCCGGCGGAGCCGAAGCTCGGTCGACGCGGCGTCGAGCAACAGCTCGGTGAGCCGCTCGAACTCCAAGGCGGCGCCGGTCACCGCGGGTCCGGTCAATCCGGGCGCGATGCCCGCGGCCGACCATGCTCCTCCGAACGGGGCCGAGTCGTTCGACCGCGCCGGTGGCGACGCCCCAGGCCTCCGAGACCTCGACCGCAACCTCCAGCTTGCGCCCCGGCCGACCCAGCGACTCCAGCAGGTCGTGGCCGTGCGCGGCCCGCGCCGCGAGCAGCGCCCGGTGGGCCGCCGCCGCGCGCTCTTCGACCTTGCTTCGGGCCTCGATGGCCGGGTGGGCCACGCGGAAGAGCTCCGCCACCAGGGCCCGTCGCTTCCGGGTCAGGAGGTCGATGCCCTTGCGCACCCGCTCGAGCCGCCGGCGAGAGCGGAGCAAACCCGATCGAGTGGGCGCCACCCGCCCGCCGATCACGCCTCACCCTCGGGCTTGCGCGTCCCGATCAGCGCGTCCGGGATCTTGGTGAGATCCTCCCTCGGCAACGAGAGCAGCAGCCGCCACCCGATCTCGATCGTCTCCGCGAGGGTGCGGCGCTCCGACCCCTGGTGCACCAGCTTCCTGCTCGAAGCGCTCGGCGAAGCCGAGGGCGCGGCGATCGGCCGGCGGCAACCCGCTCTCTCCGACGATCGCCGCGGTGAAGCGCGCCTCCCGTCCCGCGGCGTAGACGGCGTAGAGCTGGTCGGCCCAGAGCCGATGCTCGGGCACCGTCCCTTTCCCGATGCCCGATCCCATCAGCCGGGAGAGCGATGGCAGCACGTCGATCGGCGGGAAGATCCCGCGGCGATCGAGCTCCCGGCTCAGCACCAGCTGTCCTTCGGTGATGTAGCCGGTGAGGTCGGGAATCGGGTGGGTGATGTCGTCGTCGGGCATCGAGAGGATCGGCAGCTGGGTGATCGAGCCCTCCGCGTCGCGCAGCACCCCGGCCCGCTCGTAGATCGTGGCGAGGTCGGTGTACATGTACCCCGGATAGCCGCGCCGCCCGGGGATCTCCTCCCGCGCGGCGCCGAGCTCGCGCAGGGCCTCGCAGTAGTTGGTGCAGTCGGCCATCACCACCAGCACGTGGAGGCCGAGATCGAAGGCCAGGTGCTCCGCTGCGCTCAAGGCGAGTCGCGGAGCGAGCAGGCGCTCGATCGTCGGATCGCCGGTGCGGTTCAGGTAGAACACGCTCCGGCCCATCGCCTCGGAGCCCTCGAACTGGGCGATGAAGCGCCGGCACTCCCGCTCGGTGATCCCCAGCGCGACGAAGATCACCGCGAAGGGCTCGTCCTTGGGCGTGCGCGCGCCGGAGACGATCCTGGCGGCGAGCTCGAGGCCCGGGAGCCCCGCTCCCGAAAAGATCGGGAGCTTCTGCCCGCGAACCAGGGTGTTCATCCCGTCGACCGCGGAGATCCCGGTCTCGATCACCTCGCGGGGCTTGCGGCGCCGGACCGGATTGATCGGCGCGGCCCACACCGGCCGCCTGGCCGAGCCGATCGGAGGCGGCAGGCCGTCGAGCGGAAGACCGGCCCCGCTCAACACCCGGCCGAGCAGCTCCCGCCCGACCGTCGCCCGGGCGAGGGCGCCCGTGAGCGCGACCCGAGCCTCGGCGGGCGCGAGCCCGACCATCTCCTCGAAGACCTGGATCACCACCCGATCCTCGGCGACCTCGATCACCTGGCCCCTCCGCGCGACGCCGTCCTTCGCGGTGAGCGCGACCCACTCGCCGAGCGCGGCGCGATGGGCGCCGGTCAGGGTGATCAACGGCCCCGAGGCGGCCGCGGCCCCGGCGTAGCTCCGCACCGGGCCGCTCACCGGCTCCCTCCCGCCGCGCGGATCGCGGCGCGCCGCGCGACCTCGAGCGCCTCCGCCGGCGGATCGCCGGCGATGCCCCGGAGCTCGAGCAGCGCCCGCCTGGCGGCGGCCGGGTCGATCGTGGCGAGGCCGCGACCGGCGCCGATCGTGCCTAACGCCGTCCGGTGGAACTCGTGGATCACCGTGGCCAGGGCGGCCGTCTTCTTCACCGGCGAGCGGTCGTCCGCCGGGTCGTAGGCGCTCTGCCCGATCAGGAGCTCCCGCACCAGCCGGGCGGACTCGAGGATCAGCCGGTCGGCGTCCTCGAGGGCTTCCGGCCCCACCAGACCGGCCACCTCCCGCAGCTCGCGGTCGCGCTGCAGCAGCGTGAGGGTGTCGAGCCGGAGCCGGGCCCAGTCGGCGCCGCTGGCCTGGGCGAACCAGCCCGCCACTTCGTCGATCTGGAGGCTGTAGCTGGTCTCCCAGTCGACCGCGGGGAACTGGCGCTGGTGCGCGAGCGCCGGATCGAGGGCCCAGAGCCCGCCCACCACCCGGAGCGCGGCCTGGGTAACCGGCTCGGAGAAGTCACCGCCCGGCGGCGAGAGCGCGCTGATGAAGGTGACCGCGCCATCCCGCTCGGGACGACCCGCGGGAACGGCCCGGCCGGCGCGCTCGAAGAGCTTGCCGAGCCGGTTGCCGAGCGCGGTGGGGTAGCCCTCCTCGCCGGGCATCTCCCGGAGCAGCGAGCCGATCTCACGGAGCGCTTCGGCCCAGCGGGAGAGCGAGTCGGCCATCAACGCCACTCGATAGCCCATGTCGCGGTAGTACTCCGCGAGTGTCAGGCCGAGGTAGACGGAGGCCTCCCGCGCGGCGACCGCCATGTTCGAGGTGTTCACCACCAGGATGGTGCGATCGAGGAGCGGGCGCCCGGAGCGCGGATCTTCGAGCCGCGGGAACTCTTCGAGCACGTCGGCCATCTCGTTGCCCCGCTCGCCGCAGCCGACGTAGACCACGATGTCGGCTTCCGCGAAGCGGGGCGAGCGACCGTTCGATCACGGTCTTGCCGGTGCTGAACCTCCCGGCACCGCGACCGCGCCTCCCTCGGCGACCGGGAAGAGGAGGTCGAAGACGCGCTGGCCCGTCACGAAAGGCCGGTCGCCGCCGAGCCAGCGGCTGACGGGGCGTGGGATCCGCACCGGCCACCGTTGCGCCATGCGGAGCTTGGTGCCGTCCTCGAGCCGACAGACGGTCTGGCTGACGTTGAAGTCGCCCGCGTCGATCGCGGCCACGACCCCCGAGACGTCCGGCGGCACCAGGATGCGGTGCTCGAGGCCGGGCCGCTCTTCGGTCGTGCCGATGACGTCGCCCGGGCCGACCCGATCGCCGACCCGGACTCGCGGCACGAACGGCCAGACGCGCGTCTGGTCGAGGGTCGGCAGCGCCGCGCCGACGCCGAGGAAGCTCCCCTGCTCCGTCGCCATCCGATCGAGCGGCGGCCGGTCCCGTCGAGCACCGAGCCGAGGAGGCCGGGACCGAGCTCCGCTTCGAGAGACGCGCCCGCCTGGGCGACCTACCGGGTCCTCGAGGGCGAGCCCGCTATGTCCCTTGTTCGATGCGGCCACGTCGCCGTCGAGCCTGGATCACTTCGCCCAACAGCTTGTCCGGTCCACCGACGATCTCGAAGAGACCCGCCGCGCGGAGCGGCGCCGCCTCGACCAGCGCGCCCGCGGCCCGGGTTCACTCGCGCCGCGCTCACTGCAGTCGCCGATCGGGCGAGGAGCTGATCAGCCCGCTCCTCCGCGGATCGGGCACCGAGCGGCCACCGCTCGGAAAAGGGGCAAGGGGCACCACGATCGGGCGCGCCGAGCGATCGAGCCGCACCTTGAGGCCTGCGGACGCCGAGTCGAGAATCGGCTCGACCAGCAGCACCGCGGAGATCGCGGCGGTCGAGCAGCCTCGCAGCAGCGGCTCGGCATCGGCCGTCTCCGGTGTCAGCCGAGGTCGAGGCCGGCGAGCGCGAAACCGGGCGCCGTCGCCGGTCGGCAGATCACTTCGACGAGGCCGTTCATGCGGCCGTCGCCAGGAGCGGCTCCACTTCGGCCGCTCCCGCCCCCATTGCCAGCGCGCTCGACACCAGGCGAGGAGGCCGTGCGCCTCCGAGCGAATCCGCTCCACCACCGAGAAGAGCACGCTCGGGCTCCAGCGGGTCGACGGGCAACTGCGCGGTACCATCGACACGCACCGAGCTCATGCCTCGAGCCGGTCGTCCCTCGCGGCGGGGTCGTGGTCGAACACGCCACGGAGTGGTCCGCCGGCCAGCCGGCGAGCCAGTCGCCAGTCGCACCCGCCTGACCCGTCCTGGCGAGCGCCACCAGATCCGCAACGGGAGCTCGAGGCCGCCGTCGAGAAAGGCCAGCTCGGGCTCGAGCTCCTTCGACCAATCGTCGGCGCTGAGCAGAGCCCAGGTGTTCTCGCGATCGATGAGACTCGCCACGTAGCGTCCGGACTCGCGTCCCGCTCGGCGCGCGCTTGATCGCCCGCGCGGCGAAGAACGGCAGGCCAGCTCCAGCCTCGAACAGCTCCCGGCGCTCGGCGTCCGCTCGGCGTCGGCGGCGCGTCGAGCGCCGCGGTGATCGCCCTTCCGGCGGGGATGGCCGGCGCGAACCAGCAGGGCGCCGAGGGCCGCGGGGAGGCCGCACGGGAGAGACGCTCCAGGGTCCGCTCGGAAGGGTCAGGCGTTCGGCACCAGCGCGGCCAGCCGGCGCGGGCCGAGAGCCGTGAGCGGCGCCCCGAAGCAGAATCCGGAGGCTCCGCAGATCCTCGTCCTCGAAGACCGCGGCAAGCGCGCCAGCGCGCGGGCCCAGCCAGCGGCGGAGGATCCCGAGCCGGAGCGCCAGGAGCCGACCGATCGCGCGGTCGACGTCCGCGAGCGCCAACGCCGGCTCGAGCGGCAGCCCGAGGTCGATCGTGCGCGTCGGACCGCCGCGGACGGCTGCCCGCTTCGAGGACCGGGTGGAGCAGTCGGGGCCGGTCGAGCAGGTGGGTGGCGAGCCCCCTGGCGCGGGCGTTGACGTCATCGAGCCACATCGCGACTCCGATCGAGCTTCGCGGCCAGCGCGATCGCGAGCTCCGCGCGGTCCCGACGCAGCCGGGCCACGAGCGTGTTGTCGACCGTCGCCTTCCCGTCGATGGAGCGCCCCATCAGCCCGGCCGGCGTGTCGGGCGCCGGATCGATCTCGACGTCGGCCGTGTCGATGAGAGCGGCGACCGCCTGGCGCGCGTCGTCCCTGCAGAAGAGCCGGGTCGGCGTGCGCTCGAGGTACCCGAGCGTCTCCGAGACCAACGCCGGGAGCCGCTCGCGATAGCTGGCGAAGGGCAGCTCCTCGAGTCTCGTCGCCGCCAGCTCGACGACCCGATCGATCACGCCGCTTCGGGCCACCAGCGCCCGCCTTCTGGCCTCCCGCTCCACTCGGGCCAGGCCCCGGCGGGTCTCGCTCGCGAGCTCGGCGTCGAGTCGGGCCAGCGCCGCCCGCCGGCGCCGCTCCCGCTCCAGCGCCGCCCGGTCGGCGGCCTCCTGCGCCTCGCGCTCGGCCTCGGCGAGGATCCCCGCGGCACGCTCCTCCGCCTCCCGCTCCAGGTGACGGAGCAGGTCGTCGATCGCCATCGTCGACTCACCCGCCGCGGAACAGGATCAGCGCCGCGACGATGAAGCCGAGAATGGCCATCGTCTCGGGAATCGCGACCAGGAGGATCGCGGTGGTGCTGAGCTCGGGCTTCTCGGCCAGCGTCGCCGCCATCGCCGGGCCGATTCGCGACTGCGCCCAGCCCGTGGCCAGCGCCGGGATTCCCACGGCCAACGCCGCGCTCAGGGCTACCCAGACGGCCTCCATCGTGCCCCCCTCTACATGGTGGGCGTCCCGTTGGGACGCCAGTGGCCGAACGGCGTGTACCGCGTGCCGCCCGGGCTGAAGAACTTTCCGAAGAACTCGACGTAGTGGAGCCGCAGCCCGTGCACCGTGGGCGCGAACACGCCGAGCACGAAGTTGACCAGGTGAAAGAGGAGCCCGAACAGCACGCCGACCACCACGCTGCCCACGCTCCCCGCCAGCTCGTTGGCCACCACGGCCATCATCACGGATGCCGTTCCGAGCGCCATGATGCGGGCGTAGGAGAGCACGTTGCTGACGGTGCCCAGGAACTCGATCGGCGCGATGATCCCTTCGGCCGCGACCAGGACCGGGAACGCCACCAGCACCACCACCATCGCCGGCGTGAGCAGCGCGCCGGGCAGCACCTCGATCGCGGCCAGCAGGGCCACGGTCACGAACACCAGCATCAGCAGCGCCGCCGTCCGGCCCAGGGCCTGCCGCGGGTGCCCGCGCGCGGCGTTGATGATCCCGAGCACCAGACCGAGGCCCACGTGCACCAGACCGATCCCGATCGCGAGGACCAGGAACGGGATCAGCGACGCCTCGCGATCGAACACCAGCGGCTCCAGGCCGAACCAGCGCCGGCCCAGGTCTCCGAAGAGCTCGCCGAAGCCGAACCCGAAGAGCACCGCGAACAGCGCCCCGGCGCCGAGGATCTCGGAGACCGAGCGAAGCGTGGTCCCCGGCCCGGACCGCCGCCGCAGCAGCAGCGCCAAGAGACCCAGCACCAGACCGTAGCCGATGTCGCCCAGGATCAAGCCGAAGAACATCGGGAAGAAGACCGCCGTGTAGGGCGTCGGGTCGATGGTCCCGTACTTGGGAAGCGGGAGCATCGAGGTGAGCGTCTCGAACGGCCGGAAGAGCCGGGGATTGGCGAGCGCCACCGGCGCGTCCTCCCCACGCCACTCCTCCTTCGCGACGGTCTCCAGCACCACCTCGGACCCGACCCGGGCGGCGAGCAGCTCACCGAGCTTCGGCAGGGCCGCCACCGGCGCCCACCCCTCGACCAGAAAGCTCCGCGCGGTGGTGGCCGCGCGGGTGCGGGCCTCGAGCTCCAACAGATGATCGCCGACCGCCGCTCGGGCTCGCCCGAGCTCCGGGACGACGTCGCGGATCAGCTCGGCCCGCTCGCGCTCGAGGGCGGCGCGCTCCAGATCGAGCGCCTCGCGCCGCGCCGCGAGCGTCGGAAGCGCCTCCAGCAGCGGACCGCCCTCGACCCCTCTCGGAAGGGGCAGCTCGTGGACACCACTCTCCGTCAACAGGCGTTCGACCATCGGGGCGGTGGTGGCGGGTGCCAGCAGCAGCACCGCGAGCTCGCCGTTGGGCATCGGGCTCGACTCCAGCGCGAACTCCCGACCGATTACTTCCTCGAGCGCCGACCGGAGCCGCGGCACCTGGTCCTCGTCCTCGGCGCGGATCACCAGCTGATAGGCCCGGGTCCGCCCATCGCTGCCGCGCGGCAGCATGCCGCGGAACGCGTGGACGAACTGCTCGAAGCGGGCGATCTCGGCGCGCTCGGAATCGAGCTCGCGGGCCCGATGGTCGAGCCGGTCCTTGGAGCGCTCGAAGCGCCGCGTGGCGCGGACCCACGCCGCGAGCTCCGCGGTCGACGGCGGGCGGGTCGGGGGCGGACTGCCCGGCACGGGCTTGGCTCCCGCAACGCCGAGCAGATCGAGGCGGCGGACCAGCTCGCGGAGCTGGCGCGCATGCCGCCCCGCTCGTTCCGAGAGCTCGAGCGGCGCGAGCGGACCGTTGGCGGGCGCCGTGGCCAGGTGCACCGTGCCCGCGTCCTGCACCGCGAGGAGCGTCGGGTCGAGCAGCGCGCGGGGACCCATGATCCGCACCCGAGCCATCGGGATGATCATGACGGGCCGACCCCGGCGACGACCCGCTCGACCAGCCAGACCGTCAGGCGCTCGACCTCGGCTTCCGAAAGCGACTCGAGCCGCTCCGCCTCGACTCGCGCGGCCCGCTCGATCTCCGCGCCGCGCCGTTCCATCTCGGTCGCGGCCGCCGTCCGGCGCTCCGCCTCGAGCCGCGCCAGCTCCGTGTCCAGCTCCCGGGCCAGGGCCTCGGCCTCCTGGCGTGCGGCCTCGAGCAACGCCGCGGCCCGACCCCGCGCTTCCGCCACCAGCGCGTCGAGCCGGGTTTCCGTCGCGATCAGGCGGCCGAGCGATCCTTCCGCCGAGCCCGCCGGGTCGGAGTGCCGAGGGTGCACCGCGCCTCCCGGAGCCGGTTGTTCGGTTCTCAAGCTGGCGCTCGGAGCCTGAATTGGGGGAAGACCAGCCTGAAGAGATAGGCCCTGGCCTGACGCGGAGTCCGGAGCGGGCCTGACACGGATGCGGATGAGGTTACCGGGTCGGCGAGCGGGCCCGGCAGGCGCCGCGGGAAGGCGCGCGCCGGAACCCGCCCGACTACCGAAGCGCCCGGGGCCTAACGATTGCCCGGTCGGCGCGACCGCACCGGCGGCCTGGGCTCGGGCTTGAACACCACAGGGTGCTCCGCCAACAGACGCAACGCCTCCCGAACCCCACGCTCGAGCTGCGGGTCCCGACCCGCGATCACGTCCTTCGGCGTCATCTCGATCTCGATGTCCGGCGCGACGCCCTCGTTCTCGACCGCCCAGTTCCCGTCGAGGTCGAAGAAGCCGCCCCGCGGCGCGAGCATGGCGCCGCCGTCGATCAATGGCGGCGTGTCCCAGATGCCGACCAGGCCGCCCCAGGTCTTCGTCCCGATCAGCGGGCCGATCTTCATCCGGCGGAACATGTACGGCAGCATGTCGCCGCCCGAGCCCGCGCTCTCGTTGATCAGCATGACCTTCGGACCCCAGATGCCGGCGGCGGGTGTGGTGAACGGCCGCCGGTCGCCGACCGGGTTGTTGAAGTACCCGTGGAGGTCCCGGGAGACCAGGTCGACGATGTAGTCCGCGACCGAGCCGCCGCCGTTGAAGCGCTCGTCGAGGATGGCGCCCGGCTTGCCCTGCTGGGCGAAGTAGTAGCGGTTGAAGAAGGTGTAGCCGCCGCCCCCGGTGTTCGGCAGGTAGACGTAGGCCAGCTTCCCGCCCGAGAGCTGGTCCACCTTGCGGCGGTTGCCTTCGACCCAGTCGAAGACCCGGAGCTGGGCTTCGTTCGGGACCGGCACGACCGTCACCCGGCGGGCGCCGTCCATCGTCGGGCGGCCGTTCACCGTCAGCACCGTCTGCCGGCCCGCCGTGCCCTCGAGCAGCCGATAGAGGTTGTCGGTCGCCAGGAGCTCGGCGCCGTTCACGGCCAGCAGGTAGTCGCCGACCGCGACGTCGATGCCCGGCTGGGCCAGCGGCGCGCGAACCTGCGGGTTCCAGCTCTCGCCGCTCAGGATCTTGCTGATCCGGTAGCGGTTGTCGGCGATCTCGAAGTCGGCGCCGAGCAGGCCGGTGTTGGCCTGCGGTACGTCGGGCAGGTCGCCGGCGAAGACGAAGCTGTGGCCGACCGCGACCTCGCCACCCAATACGTCCTGCAGGTAGACCAGATCGGCGCGGTGCCGCACGTGGTCGATGAACGGCGCGTACATCGCCTTGGTGCGGGTGTAATCCGCGCCGTGCATGTTCGGCACGTAGAGGAAATCGCGCTGGAACCGCCAGCCCTCGTCGAACATCTGCTTGAACTCGGCCTTCGGATCCACCAGCGCCCGCATGCCGGCGGTGGCCAGGCGGCCGCTGCCCGCCTGCGGCGGACCCTTGTCGGCGTCCACCAGGCTCCACCCGCCGGCCTGGCCCGGCCCACGGTAGAGGAGCTTCTTGCCGTCCTGCGAGAGCAGGTAGGCCTGCACCCCCGTCACGAAGGTCGCCGCCTTGCGCTCCTTGAGCTGGTAGCGATAGAGCACGTCGCCCGCGTTGGGTCCGGGGTTGGGACCGGTCGCGGGCACGTTCTCCAGGAAGAAGAGATTGCCCCCCGCGCCCGCCCGGAGCATCGAATAGTCCCGCGGCACCACGTTGACCGCCACGATCCGATCGGCGAGCCCGTCGAAGTCGATGCCGACCGTCACCCCGCCTGCGGCGCCCGGCTTCGCCTTGGTGGAATCGGCCTTGGCCTTGGTGGTGTCGGCGGCGGCCTTGACCGCCTCCTCGTCGCTCTCGGGAAGCAGCGGCGAGGGCTTCCCCTTCTCGAGCACCGCGAGGTAGACCGCGCGGGTCACCGGCCGGTCGTACGACTCCATCTCGAGCCAGCTGGTGTTGAGGCCGAAGTTGGTGGAGGCCAGGAAGTAGAGATACTTGCCCTCCGGATCCCAGGCGGGCCAGGTGGCGTCGGCCATTCCGTCGGTCAGCTGATGCACCCGTCCGTTGGCCACGTCGTAGACGTAGATCGCGTGGAACTGGCTGTCGAGCCGCTTCGCGTAGGCGATCCAGCGGCTGTCCGGGCTCCACACCGGGTTCATCGACCGCTCCGGCACCATGTAGGTGTCGGTGTCGGCGTGGGTGACCCGGCCGCTCTCGACGTCCACGACCCAGAGACGGAGGCCCGTGTCGGTGAAGAGCAGCTTCTTCGAGTCGGGCGACCAGGCCGGCGTGAACTGGAAGGTCGGGCTGGGCAGGTTGATCGCGCGCGGCGTCCCGCCGCCCTCGGCCGCGCCGATCATCAGCCGGTACTCGCCGCTCTCGTCGCTGAACCAGGAAAGCCACTTGCCGTCGGGCGACCAGGCGGGATTCCGCTCGGCCACCCCCGAGGTGGCGGTGTGATTGCGCCAGTCGCCCTTCTCGGCCGGCACGGTGAAGATGTCGCCGCGGGCCTCGAAGGCCACCCGCTTGCCGGTCGGCGAGACGGCCGCGTTGAAGATCAGCCGGTCGACCGTCTTCCACTGGGGGGTGAGCCAGGGAAAATCGCCGCGGACGGTGATGTCGACCGGCGCGTGTCGGCCCGTCGCCGGGTCCAGCAGATGGATCCGCCCCGCCTGCTCGAAGACGATCGCGCCGCCGCCCGCGTCCATGGTCTTGATGTCGTAGTCGGTGAACCGGGTCACCTGCTGCAGCTGCTTGGTGCCCGGGTCGTACGACCAGACGTTCATCAGCCAGTCGCGGTCCGAGAGGAAATAGACCTTGCTGCCCACCCACACCGGGTCGACGTCGCGGCTCCCGCTCCAGGCGGGCGTCTCCAGGTCGTAGCTCGCCAGGTCGAGGATCCAGATCGGCCGGTTCTGCCCTCCGCGATAGCTCCGCCACTCGGGATCCCAGAAGTTGGTCATCAGGTAGGCGAAGCGCTTGCCGTCGGGGCTGTGCTCGCCCTCCGCGCCGCGCGGAATCGGCATCGAGCGCTCGGCGCCGCCGTCGACCGAGACGGTCCAGAACTGGGTCACCCCGGGGTTCGGCGCGGACGCCCGACCGGAGGTGAAGACCACGCTCCGACCGTCCGGCGTCCAGCCGGTGACCAGATCCGGGGACGGGTGCCAGGTCAGCCGCTTCGGCTCGCCGCCGCCCACCGGAACCAGATAGACGTCCGTGTTGCCTCCGTATTGTCCGCTGAAGGCCACCCAGCGCCCGTCGGGCGAGAGCTGCGGATTGGAGGTCTGGCCCTGGAAGCTGGTGAGCCGGCGGGCATCGCCGCCGGAGCGCTCGACGATCCAGATGTTGTTCGCGTAGGCGAAGGCGATGTGGCGCTCGCTCACGGTCGGCTCGCGCAGGAGCAGCGTCTGCGCGGCGGCCGGGGTGCTGGTGGCGAGGGCAAGGAGGAGGAGAGACAGCCTTGGCGTCGGCATCGTTCTGGTCTCGGGCAGGAGGAAGGGCGTCGAGCCCTTAAGGGAGACGGAAACAGACGATCTCGCAAGGGCTCCGGTTTCGACCGGCGTTCGGTCGGTTCGACCGGAGAACGGGTCGCGCCGAGGCATCCGGAGGCGCGCGACCTCGTTTCGGAGCCCTCCGAAACCGCGAGCGGGTCCTCGCTACGGCAACGGACCGCCGGACCACGCCACGAGCCCCCGCACCAACCCGTCGGCGTATGCCGCCACGCCCGCCTCGGTCCTCAGATACGCCTCCCGCGCCGGCAGCACCAGTGCCGTGGCTTCGACCAGCACCGACCGGAACCAGGTGGCGCGGAGCACCGCGAGGTTCGACTGCACCGTGGCCACCGGCACCTGACCCATCGCCGCGGCCACCGAGTCCCGCAACGCGACGGCGAGATCGAACTGGCTCGGATCCAGCCAGAATCCCCGGGTGCCGTCCACCGACTCGGGCGGGCGTCCCTCCCCCGGCGAGTTGAGGTGAATCGAGAGGAAGACGTGCGCGTTGGCGGCCTCGGCGATGGCGAGCCGCTGGTCGATCGAGACCGGCCGCTCATCCTGCCGGGTCAGCACGACCCTCGCGCCCAGCCGCTCGAGCCGCTCGGCGGCCACCCGCGCCACCGCCAGCGTGACGGAATCCTCACGAAGCCCGCCCGGGCCCACGGTGCCGAGCGGCGGATGCCCCGGATCGAGCGCGACGACCAAACCCTCGATTCCACGTGGCCGGTCCCTCAGCTCGAGCCGCATCGCGCCATCGCGCCAGACCACCCGCCAGGCCAAGGGGGGCGCGGCCAGCCGGAGCTCGACCACGACTCGCCCGTCGCGGCCGTCGCGGACCCGGGCGCTCTGGATCGGGCCGCGTGGCGCCGGGTTGGCAACCGTGGCGCCGGCGCCGAACAGCGTCCAGCGAACCCGCTCGCCGTCGACGTCGACGTGGCTGGCCAGCTGCTCATCCGCGAAGGCGTCGACCGACCACCCCAGCCGCCCCTCGGAGAGCGCAACCCGGGCGATCCGCCTGGGCGCCACCGGAGCCGGCGCCGGTGGAGCTTCCTCGCTCGGAATCCAGACCGCCCAGCCTGGCGCGAGCGCGAGCCGCACGGCATCATCCGTCTCGGCCGCCACTCGGAGTCTGAGGCCCTGGGTCAGCGGCAAGGCCAGGTCGCCACCCGGGGTCCAACGCGAGAACACCGGGCGCGCCTGGGTGGCCGAGTCTACGGTGTCGCTCGGGGGCCGATGCACCAGGATCCAGCGATCGGCGCTCCGCACCACCGGCTGGGGAGCGCGCCGGCCGCTGCGAACCGGCACGGGCACGCTCCGCCGGAGGGTGTCGGAGCCCCGCCGGGCCTCGAAGACGAGCGCGGCCCCGGGTCCGTCGGGCCTTGGCACGAAGGTCGCAAAGGTGCCGTTGGGCTCGACCGTGACCTCCGCGCCATTGATCAGCAGGGTTGCCCTGCCCGTCCCGACGGTGCCCCAGGTCGCGATCGAATCCGTCGAGCCGACGGCCTCGCCCGTCGGGTAACGGACCTCGACCGTCAGCGGGCCATCCAGGAACGGAATGACCGACTCCTCACCGCCGCAGGCCGAGCCGAGCGCGACGACCGCCAGGAGCAACGCCGCCAGTCGCGGACGTCGCAAAGGCTGGGTCTGGCTCGGCGCCGGGCTCGCGGCCTCGGTCGTGGCGGTCGCGGCGGTCGGGATCGACCTCGCGCTCACCTGGCGCGCGCACGCGCCGGTGATCGCCGCTCTGCGGACCTCGCCACCGGAGCGGACGGGATACATGGAGCGGCGCGCCCGGGAGGGGCGATCGCCCGGCGCGCGCACCTGGGTCACGCTCGACTCGTTGCCCCCAACGGTGGTCTGCGCGGTGGTGGCGTCGGAGAACGTCAACTTCTTCCGCACCGGGCCGCTCGACTGGGCCAACCAGCGCCAGCTGCTCGGTCGGATGCTGCACGGCGACTTCTCGCGCGGCGGGAGCGGCATCACGCAGCAGCTGGCCAGGAATCTCTTCCTGGCCCCCGACCGCACTCCGCGCCGCAAGCTGCGCGAGTACGTCCTGGCGTTCGCGATCTCACGGAATCTCTCCAAGGAGCGGCAGCTCGAGCTCTACCTCAACCTGATCGAGTGGGGCGAGGGGGCCTGGGGCGTCGCCGCCGGCAGCGAGCGACTCTTCGGCCGCCCGCCCGATTCGCTCACGCCGACCCAGGCGATCCTGCTCGCCAACGTGCTGCCGGCGCCCTCGCGCGGCCTCGCCTACCCGCTCTCGCCGCCGCGCCGGGGCAAGCTGGAGCGGATCGCCGGCGTGCTCTGGCGTCAGGGCGTCTTCGACGAGCTGACCTGGAGCGCCACCATGGCGAGGCTGCGGCTGCTCGGTCAGGCCATCGACGCCGGCGAGACCCCGCTCGAGGCGGCGAGCGCCGCCGCGCGCGTGATGGGTCCCGAGCCGGCCCAGCCGCTCGCGGGCGACGCCGAGCCCTGGCCCACCCGCTGCGACCCGAAGCGGCGCGGCGTCGGCTGAGCTCCCGCTCACTCGCCGACCAGCCCTTCCGCGCGCTCGCCGATCCGCTCCGTTGCCTCGAGGCCGAGTCCGTCGGCGATCAGCTCCGCGATCCGCCCGGTGATCGTCCACCAGTCGTGCGCCCGCGCCACCGTCTGCCGCGCCCGGGCCGCCTCAGAGTCGCCCGCCTCGCGCAGCGCCATGCCGAGGGCGGCGAGCCATTCCTCCGGAGTTCGCGCCAGACCGATCACCGGCTCGTGCTCGACCAACGACCGGATCGGCGAGCCCACCACCGGGCGGCCGGAGGCCAGATACTCGTGCAGCTTGAGCGGGTAGATACAGTCGGTATAGGCGTTGACCTGGTAGGGCATCACGCAGACGTCGAAGTGCTGGGGATAGACCGCCAGCTCGAGCGGGGTCTTGGGGCCGAGAAAGTGGACGTTGGGCCGAGTCGCGAGCGAGGCCAGCGCCGGTCCGCTCCGTTCGGGTGCCTTGGTCGGGCCGACCAGCACGAACGACCAGTCGGGAGCGGCGGTGGCTACCCGATCCAGCAGCTCCCAGTCGAGCTGCGGCTTGAGCCAGCCCGCGTAGCCGATGCGCGGTCGGGGAATGCCGGCGAGGTCCTCGGGCTCGGGCCGGGCCTCGGAGAAGGTCCGGTAGTCGACCCCGTTCGGCACCAGCGAGGTGCGGGGATGGAGGTCTCCCTTGAGCGCCATCAGACCCGGTGAGTGGATCACCACCCGATCGACCCGGCGGATCAACGCCCGCTCCTCCTCGCTGACCCCGACCCGACCGGGATCGAAGGAATAGTCGTCGTCGATGTGGTAGACGCTCAGATCGTGGGGTGTCTCGAGCGCGGCCGCGTATTTGGGCCGCCACAAGTAGAGCACGAAGCGCCGGGCGCCGAGCCGCTGGAGCAGACGCCGCGCCTGGCCGACCCGGGCCCGGTGCAGCATCCTGGCCAGCGCCGCCGGGCGGTAGATGGTCGGCAGGTAGCGGGGTGGATCGTAGAGGACCAGACCGGGCACCTCGGGCACCGCGCTCGATCGCGGTCCGCCCCGATAGCTGTTCCGCCATTCGGGCGCGGGGTGCATCCATGCCACTCGGAAAAAGGCGGCGAGCCGCTGCATGACGTGGTGCCGCGGCTGCCAGAACCAGCTCCAGCGATCGGGAACGAGAGCGATGACGCCCACGTCCGGATAGAGCGGTGGCGGCATCTCGGCCACCGGCACGTCCGCCCAGGCAATGCCCCGACCGGAATCGCCGACCTCCCGCCGCTCGCGGCGCCCGACCCAGAGCCGGCTCTCCATATGTTGGACGTCCAACCCCGTTGGTGATGGATCGGGCAGAGACGACGCCGGGTGGACCACCGTTCGGCGCCTGCCCGCCGCAAACCTAAGGAGGATGGCGGCGGGCTCGCCAGTTGTAGCGGCGGTCCGGAGCTCGACGCGGCGCCGGGCTATCGCAGGGCGTCGAAGCGGCGGCGATAGTGGAAGAAGGTCGCCACACAAGACCGCGTCCGAGCCGGGTCGGCCGGCACCGCGTGAATCACCGCGCCCACGCCATCGCCCCGGAGCGCCACCTGGGTCAGGCCTCCGCCAGGATAGAGACAGACGAAGCTGCCTCGCGCCGTCGGGCCCATCGCCATCAGGTAGGGGCGTCGGGGCGCCGGAGCGGGCTCGCCGGTCGCCATCGTGGCGAGCAACAGGTCGCGCAGCTCCGGACTGCCGAAGAAGCCGGTCCGCGCCTCCGCGGCGAACGAAGGATGGACCAGCCAGAGCGGCACCTCGTACGAGGCCGGATGACTGAGAGACCGCGCGGTGCGCGGGCCGTGATCGGCCGTCGCCACGATCAGAGTCGACTGGCCGAGGGAGTCGCGCTCGAGCGCGTCGAGGAGGCGTGCGAGGTAGCGATCGTAGTAGCGCACGCGGTGCACGCCGAGGACTTGTTCCCAGCGGCTGGTGTGGCCGAAGAGAAACGGTTGGAAGAGAAAGAGCCGCCCCGGCGCCGCGAGCAGGTCCTCCACCCGACCGAGCAGCACCGCGTCCTCGCAGCCTTCGTCGAAGGGCGTCGGCGCGAGGCAGGTGACGTCGGAACGGGCGAAGTCCTCCGCCCTGGCGCCGAGCGTGGTGGCGAACGGGAGAGCTCTGAGGTCCCAGGGCATCTCCCGGAGGGGGATCGCCAACGCGGTCCGCCACCCGTTGCCGCCGAGCAGACGCACCAGGCCGCCGGGCGCGAAGATCGGCGCGAAGCGCTCCTCCCACCCGGCCAGGTACGCTTCGTAGGGGATCATCAGCGAGTGGAGCATCGCCATCCGGGCGGTCCGGCTCTCCTGATCGACGGTGTAGTAGCCGCGGTACTGGACCGCCTCGCGCTCGGCCCGCCGGAAGAAGCCGTCCTCGGGCAGCAACGGGCGAATGCTGTCGAGCTCCTCGCGGGTCACGCCCTCCATCACGAACACCAGGACCCGATCGAAGCGGCTGACGACCGGCCGGTCGTCCACCCGGCGCCGGTCGAGGTGCTCCACGGACTCGGCGAGCGAGGGATCCTCGATCGTGCCGCGGATCGCGAGCCGGCCGAGATCGCGGAGCAATGCCGCGAGCGGATGATCGATCCCCGGCACCGCCGCCACGCCGAGTCCGAGCACGAGGAGCGCCGCGGGAGCGACCGATCCCGGCCGGCGTTGCTCCAAGGAGACCGTGGCGCGCCCGCGCGACCACCACCAGGACGCGAGGGCGACGGTCCAGAAGACGAGGAACGCGGCCCAGCCCTTCGGGGAGACGAGCTCGCGGGCGAAGAACTCGACCGTGCCGAGCGAGAGCGAGGCCGGGGAGAGCTGAAAGCCGTCGGCGATCTCGAGGAAGTAGCCGTGCCAGAAGACGAGCGTGCCGTACCCGAGGGTGAACAGCCAGAGGGCCCCCCGACCCACCGAGCTCCTCGGCGCCAGGAGACTCGCGCCGACGAGTACGCCGACGTCGATCAGCACGCCCGCGACCCAGGTGCCGGGCCGACCCGGCGCCACGGCGACCCTGAGCCCGACGACCATGACGACGATCGCCAGCGCCATCGGGGTGGCGGCATTCCGGTCGCGCGCGGGTCTGGCGTTCGCCATCGGTGTCCTTGAAGGGAGACAACCGCGCGCCGTCCCGCAAGGGCGCGCCATCCGAGCCGCCTCCGCCGATGAGCGGAAAGCCGTCTTGTGGCCGGCGCGAGGCGACCCGCATATTGCGGAATCACGATCCGACAACTCGTCCCGGATATCGAAAGCCGCGATCCGGAGGAGCCCCGCCATGACCAGCAGACGGCACTTCGTCACGGCCTCGGCCGCCGCGCTCGGCGGCCTGGCCCTGCCCCGTTCCGCGCGCGGCGCCCCGGTTTTCGCTCCTGCCGCCCGACGCTTCGATCCGGCTCGCCTGCAGGCGATCCTCGACGAAGCCGCCCGCTCTCTCGGAGTGGTCGGCGCCCAGCTGGCGCTCTACGACGGGCGCGAGCTCCACGAAGTGGCCACCGGTCTCGCCAACCTCGAGCGCCGGCTCCCGACCACCACCGACACGCTGTTTCAGATCGGCTCGACCACCAAGGTCTTCAACGCCGCGCTGGTGATGACCCTGGTCGACGAGGGCGCGCTCGACCTGGATCAGCCGGTGGCGCGCTACATCGACGACTTCGCGCTCGCCGACGCCGATGCAACCCGAAGGGTCACCCTCCGTCATCTGCTGTCGATGTCCTCGGGCATCGACAACGGGCCCTACCGCGACCACGGGCGCGGCGACGACGCCCTCGATCGCTACGTCGCGTCACTGGCCTCGATTCCGCAGGTGTTCGACCCGGGCACGGCCTTCGGCTACTCCAACGCGGGGAGCTGTATCGCCGGGCTCGCCGCCGCCCGGGTGGCCGGCAGGAACTGGGAGACGCTGCTGGCGGAGCGGATCTTGCGCCCGCTCGGACTCGAACACTCCGCCAACTTTCCCGAGGACCTGCTCTTTCATCCGGTCGCCCTGGGCTACCGGTACCGCGGCGACGCCAGCGAGCCGACCCGGGTCCCGGTCTGGAGCCTGCCCCGCTCGATGGCGCCGGCCGGCGCCGAGCTCTGCTGCAGCGCGGGCGATCTGGTGCGCTTCGCCCGCATGTTCCTGGACGAAGGCGTCGCGCGCGACGCCCGGCGGGTGCTCTCCGCCGCGAGCGTTCGCACCATGCAGACGCCGGAGATCGAGCTCCCCGCCCGCCTGACGGCGGCGCGGTGGTGCGTGGGGCCGTACTGGAAGACCTGGGGTGGCCAGGTGCTCCACGGACACAGCGGCACCAACGTCAGCGGCTCGTCGATGCTGTTGTGGTGCCCGGCGAAGCGGGTCGCGATCGCGACCATCGCCAACGTGCCCAACCAGGGATACCCGCTCGCCAACCGGATCTTCGATACGGTCTTTCCGGAGATCTTCGAGATCGAGAAGCCGAAGCTCCCGACTCCGGCGACGGTCACGCCGGCAAAGGTCGCCCTCGAGCGCTATCTGGGTCGGTTCGAGGCGTTCGGGAGCACGCTGGTCTTCGCCGCCGAGGGCGGGAAGCTGATCGCTCGGGTCTACGGCGCCCGCGGCCCCGAGGGCGGCGCCCCGTCGATGACCAGCGAGCTGATTCCGCTCGGTGACGACCGGTTTCTGCCAAGGGATCCCGCCATGGGCGGCAATCGCGGCTGGGACGTGGCGTTCTGGGGAGAGGACGGCGCCCATCGGGCCACCCACTTCCTGAACGGCGTCTTCGCGATGCGGCGGGTCTGAGCGTCGCTCAGCGTACGCTCTTCGCCAGCCGGGCGACCAGGGCCAGCGCGCCGAGCGAGACGATCACCGTCGCGCCGGTCGGCAGGTCGAGCCGGATCGAGGCCAGGAAGCCGACCAGCGTGCCGGTCACTCCCGCGGCTACCGACCAGGCGAACACGCCGCCGAGCCGCTTGCCGAGCAGGAGGCCGGAGATCGGCGGCAGCACCAGGTAGCCGAACGTCAGCAGCACCCCGGCCGACGCGATCGCCACCGTGATCAGCGCCGCGGCGCTCAGGTAGAGCAGCAGGCTCCACCGCCGCACCCGATAGCCGAGCGTCGCCGCCATCTCGGGGTCGAAGGAGACGAAGACGAACTCCTTCATCGCGGCAAGATGGAGCGCCAGCACTCCGCCGCCGACCAGCGCGAGCCGCGCCAGCTCCGCCCGGGTCATCAGGAGGACGTCTCCCCCGAAGAAGAGATCGTGCAGATCCGCCGTCGCCGAGCGCGCGACCAGCAGGATCGCGGCGGCGCCGGCCAGCACGAACGCCATCCCGAGCCGCGCATCGGCGGGAATCCCGCGACGATGGTCCTGGCGGGCCAGGAACCCGACACCGACCACGGTGAAGAGCAGCGCGAGCAGGTAGCGATCGGTCAGCACGCCGAGCGCGACGCCGGCCGAGGCCAGGAAGGCGGCCAGCGCCAGCCCCGCGGAGGAGAGCTGGGCGAGCGCCGCGCCGACGAACACCACCCGCCGGAGCAGCATGTAGACGCCGAGCAGCGATCCGACGGCGGCGATCACCAGCGTGCCGGCGATCGACTCGCGGAAGAGCACCAGGAGCTCGAGCACCCGTCAGCCCTCGAGCCCGCGCGCGTGGATCGCGCGATGGCCGTTCACCACGTCCACCGCCACCGGAACCCCGTAGAGCGCGGTCAGTCGTTCCGGCACGACCATCTCCGCCACCGTGCCGACCTGGACCGACCCGTCCAGCACGAACCCCACCCGTTCCACCAGGTTGACGACTTCCTCGAGCAGGTGGCTCGCGATCAGCACCGTGATCCCGCGCTCGCGATTGAGCCGACGCACCAGCGCGAGCATCGAGGTCGACGCGGCGAGGTCCATCCCGAAGGTGGGCTCGTCCAGCACCAGGGCGCCCGGCTCCGTGGCGAGCGCACGCGCCAGCAGCACCCGCTGTTTCTGGCCACCGGACAGGTTGCCGTAGGCGCGATCGTGGAGCTCCTCGATCCCGACCTCGGCGAGAGCGCGGCGAGCGCTCGCCCGATCCTCGGCGCCGGGACGGTGGAAGTAGCCGGCGCGGGGATAGCGAGCCATCAACACCACCTCGCCCGCCGTGAGCGGCCAGACGGGGTCGAGGGTCTCCCGCTGAGGCACGTACCCCATGGTGAGCGCGGGGTCGTGGTGGACGATCCGGCCGCTGGTGGGGCGGATCACGCCGAGGAGGGCTCGGATCAGGGTCGTCTTGCCCCCGCCGTTCGGGCCCACCAGGCCCAACATCTCTCCGCGAGCCAGCCCGAAGGACACGGCCTCGAAGACGCCGTGCCGCCCGAACGCCATCCCGACGCGGTCGAAAGTGACGAGATCGGGACGAGTCGGCGTCTCGGACAGGCTGGCCTCGGAATTTGGCTGGCGGGTGCGTGGGCAGCGGATCCCGAGGCAAGATAACGACGGGCCGTCGATCGGTCGGAAGCGTCGCTTCAAGGCTCCTTCACCCGCGCCTCATCGCTCAGGGCGCAGCATTGGCAAAGAGCCCCGAACCGGAGCAGCACCGATGCCACCATTGATGCCCTACGGCGACGACCTCGGTCCCGCCAAGATCATCCGGATCAACCAGCCCGCGCTCGGTCTCGAGGCCGCGCTGGTCGTCGACAACGTGGCGCGCGGCCCCTCGATCGGCGGGCTCCGGATGGCGCCCGACGTGACCCTCGAGGAATGCGCCCGTCTCGCCCGAGCGATGACCCTCAAGAACGCGGCCGCGGACCTCCCGCACGGCGGAGGCAAGTCCGTGCTGCTCGGCGACCCTCACCAGCCCGCGGAGCGGAAGGAGACGTTGATCCGGGCCTTCGCGCACGCGCTCCGCCACGAGGCGGACTACATCTTCGGCCCGGACATGGGGACCGACGAGACCGCGATGGGTTGGGTGACCGACGAGATCGGTCGCGCCGTGGGCCTGCCCGCCGCCCTCGGCGGAATCCCGCTCGACGAGCTCGGCGCCACGGGCTTCGGCCTGCTGCACGCCGCCCTGGTTGCCGCGCCCACGATCGGACTCGAGCTCGAAGGGGCGCGGGTGGCGGTCCAGGGCTTCGGCGCGGTCGGCACCCACGCGGCGCGGTTCCTGGTGGAGCGCGGGGCCCGCCTGGTGGCCGCGAGCGACAGCCAGGCCACCGTCGCGCGCGCCGGAGGACTCGACGTCCCGGCCCTGGTGGCGCTCAAGCACGAGGGCAAGAGCGTCGGCGATCTGCCCGGCGCGGATCGCCTGCCCACCGATGCCGTGATCGACGTCGAGTGCGACCTCTGGATCCCCGCGGCGCGTCCCGACGTGATCACGGCCGCCAACGTCGATCGGCTGCGCACCCGGCTGGTGCTCCAGGGCGCCAACATCCCCTTCAGCGAGGACGCGGAACGAAGCCTCGCCGGGCGAGGGGTGCTCGTGATCCCCGACTTCATCGCGAACGCCGGCGGCGTGATCTGCGCGGCGCTCGAGTACGCGGGCGCCACCCGAACCGCGGCCTTCGACGCCATCGCGGAGAAGATCCGGGGAAACGTCACCGCCGTGATCGAGCGCAGCCGGTCGGGCGACCTCCTGCCGCGCGAAGCGGCCACCGCCCTCGCGACGGAGCGGGTGCGGGACGCGATGCGTTACCGGCGGTTCGGTATTCTCTGAGGGCCGGTCGTCCCGGTGTCGGCCGGCACCAGGGGCACGAACCGGACCGGCTCGAGCCGGCGGGTGCGGACGCGGCCACGGACGTCCTTGGTGACCGCGACGAGGTGCTGCACCCCGTCGGACGGGCCGGTCGGTATCACCATCGTGCCGCCGGGTCTCAGCTGGGCGACGAGGGCCGGCGGCACCTGTGGCGCGGCGGCCGTGACCACGATGGCGTCGAACGGAGCGGCTTCGGGCCACCCCAGGTAGCCGTCGCCCTGGCGGCTCCGGACGGCGCCGTAGCCCAGACGATCGAGCCGGCTCCGGGCCAGGGTGGCGAGCGGCGCCACCAGCTCGATGGTGAACACCTCGCACCCGATCTCCGCGAGAACGGCGGCCTGATAGCCAGAGCCGGTTCCCACCTCGAGCACCCGCAGCCCGGGCTTGGGACCCAACAGCTCCGTCATTCGGCCGACCACGTACGGCTGCGAGATGGTCGCGCCATAGCCGATCGCGTGAGGCCGATCCGCATAGGCCTCCAGCGGATCGGCCAGCTCGACGAACTCGTGCCGCGGCACCGCGCGAAGGGCCCGAAGCGTGGCCGAGTCGCGCACCCCGCGTCGTGCCGCCACCGCGACCATCGCCTCTCTGGCATGCTCGATCGCGGCCCGATCCGGTGCCTGCGCCACCCCTGAGCTCGTCCTGCCAGAGAGCAGCAAGACCAGGAGGATCCCGGAACGAATCGGAGCCGGTACGAGGGCCGTTCGCATCGAGCCGCAGGGGACGCGCAGCCGGCCGTCAGTCGGCCCGGAGGGCCACCACCGGATCGACGTTCGTGGCCCGGCGGGCGGGTGGATACGCGGCCAGCACCGCCGCGACCACCAGCACGAGGGCGCCGACCAGGAGCGTCAGCGGATCGTTGGGCCCCACGCCGTAGAGCAGGCTCCGCACCAGGCCGGCCAGGGCGAACGACGCCGCCAGCCCGACGACCAGCCCGAACCCGACCGGGACGAGCGACCGCGCGAGCACGTGGCGGCGGACCTCGCGACGCTCGGCCCCCACCGCCATCCGGATCCCGATCTCCCGGGTCCGCCGTCTGACGGAGAGACTCATCACGCTGAAGATCCCTACCGCGGCCAGCACCAGCGCCATCGCCGCGAGCGCCGAAAACATCTCGGCGTTCATCCGCTGGGTGTAGATCAGACCGCGCACCACTTCGCGATAGGGAATCACGTTGATGATCGCCAGGTGCGGCTCGTAGTCGCGGAGCCAGCGCTGGAGCAGAGGCACCGCGCCGGCCGGGTCGCCGGCGGCGGCGATCACCAGCGCGCTGCCCGTCGGATACATGTGTTGAGGGTAGGAGAAGTACACCGTCGGCACCGGCTCGGCGAGATAGTCCTGAGTCTTGGCGTCGGCAACCACGCCCACGATCTCGAACCGGCGATCCTGGCCGCCGGACGCTTCCGGCCAGAAGATCCGCCGGCCGATCGCCTCCCCATCGGGGAAGAAGCGCTTCGCCAGGCTCTCGTTGACGATGGCGACGTCCGGAGTGCCGGCCGTGTCGCCAGCCACGAAGCTGCGCCCCCGTTGCACCGCGATGCCCAAGGCCTCGAAGAACCCGGGAATCGCCCGGGAGTAGAGGAGCGCGACCCGGTCGGTCTGGCCGTCAGGCTGCATCTCGGCCGTGGGATGCGGCGACAGCAGCGGGAAATCCACGACCGTCGCGGCCCGGACCCAGGGCTCCCGGGCCACGCTCGCCGCCACTTCGCGGAAGAACCGGTCCCGCTCCCCTGGCTGGAGGGTCGTGCTGCTGGTCGAGATGTGGGTCACCACCAGCTTGTCGTAGTCGAATCCGGGATCGACACCGGCAACCGAGCCAAGCGTCCTGAGCACCAGACCGGCCACCACGAGGAGCACCACCGCGAGCGCGATCTGGGCCGCCACGAGCGCGTCGTGCACCGGCGGAATCCGCCGGCCCAGCAGCCGGCGCGGCGCGCCCTGCCCGTCGCCGACGCCGGTCTTGAGCGTAGCGAGCGCCGTCCGTCGCGATGCCCGGAGCGCGGGCAGCAGCCCGGCGACCAGCCCGGTCACGACGGACACGATCAACGCGAAGCCTACCACCCGGAAGTCGAGCGCGATCTCGCGCGAGACGTTCTCTCCCCAGACGCTCGGGCTCGCGAAATAGGAGCCCAGCCGCCCGCTCAGCGGCCCGGCGAGGGCCAGGGCCACGAGACCGGCCATGCCCGAGAGCAACACGTTCTCGGCCAGCACCTGGCGAAAGAGCCGGGCGGGTGAGGCGCCCAGGGCGGCCCGAAGCGCCATCTCCCGCTGCCGGCCGACCGCGACCGACAACAGCAGGTTGGCGACGTTGGCGGAGACCAGGAGCAGGAGCCCGCCCGCCGCCAGCACCATCAGCCTGATGGTCGGCGCCTCGGCCAGCTTGGCCCGCGGGTCGATCCAGGTGGCCGGCTCCAGTCGGATCTGACGAGGCTCGGTGCGACGCGGGTAGGCCTCGTCCAGCCCGGCGGCCATCGAGGCGAGCTCGGTGGTCGCGCGATCGATGGTCGCGCCGGACCGGAGCCGACCGTAGACCCGGATCAACGGCAGGTCGCGATCCTCCGCCTGCCGGGTCCAGCTGACGTAGCGATCCGCGAAGGGCGCGAGCGGGATCCAGACGTCGGGGCGGAAGGCCGAGACCGTGCCGCGAAACGCCGGTGCCGCGACCCCGATGACCGTGAACGGCCGGAAGTTGAGATACACGGTTCGGCCGATCACCTCGGCCTCGCCGCCGAAGGTGCGCTGCCACCACGCATGGGAGATGACCGCCACCGGATCGGCCCCCGGCTGGTCGTCGGTCGCGACGATGCCCCGCCCGAGCACGGTCTCCACGCCGAGCACCGTGAAGTAGCTTCCCGACACGGCCTCGAGAAACGCCACTTCGGTCAATTCCTCCAGCCGCACGCTCGCGGCGTAGAAGGGCTGCGTGGCCGCCAGTCCCTCGAACGCCCGATCCGCGCGGGCGTAGTCGAGGTAGTCGAGGTAGGAGACGTCGGCGTACGGGCTCTCGTCCTCCACCCCGAGCACCCGCACCACCCGATCCGACTCGACGCCTGGAAACGGCTGGCGAAAACCGTTGACGTAGGTGAACACCGCCATCCCGGCCGAGAGGCCGAGCGCCAGGATCAGGACGGCGACCAGGGGATAGAAGGGCCGACGCCTGAGACTTCTGAGAGAGGTGCGAAGGTCGTGCAACAGGTCCGACACGGGCGACCCTCCCGACGGCTCGAGGGTGGAAGGAAGGCGCTCAGCGACGCGCCCGATACCCGGGGCCGCGCAGAGCCCGGCCCGGAAGGGCGTCGGTGGCGGCCCCGTCCGCCACCACCGCGACGCCGTTCACGAACACCCAGCGCATGCCCTCGGCATAGTGGTTGGGGTCTTCGAACGTGGCGCGATCGATGATCCCCTCGGGGTCGAACACCACGAGGTCCGCCTTGAGACCCTCCGCGACCCGTCCTCGATCCGAGAGACCGGTGATCGACGCCGGCAGCGACGTGAATCGCCGGACGGCCTCCTCCAGCGACATCAGGCCGTCCTCCCGCGCGTAGCGGCCGAGCCAGCGGGGGAAGGTGCCGAGCAGCCGTGGATGCAGGAGCGGCCACTGCTGGGGCCGGCTCAGGTTGACCGCCATCCCGTCGGTGCCGCCGGCGACGTACGGAGCGGCCAGCACCTGGCGCAGGGTGGCCTCTTCGTTGTTCCAGTCGATGATCAGCCCGACACCCTTCGCGGCGAGCACGGCGTCCATGTAGGCGTCGTCGCCCGAGACGCCGCGCTCGGCCGCCACCTCGGAGACCAGCTTCCCGTTGAGCGCCGAGTCGGCCACGCCGAGCCGGACCTTGTCCCACCCGACCAGGGCGTAGAACGGCTCCTCGTGCCGGAAGCCCCAGGCGATTCTGGGCCGGAGCTTCCGGTTCGCGAGTCGGGCCAGCATGCTGTCGGTGCCGCCGGCCAGCACCCACGACGGCAGGTAGTCCGGCAGCCCCGTGATTCCCCAGGTATAGGTGTAGCTGTCGCCGGTGATCCGGACGCCGCGGGCCCGGGCGGAGTCGATGATCGCCAGGAAGGCCGGCGCGCTGGTCGACGCCACCGAGTTGAGATGGAACAGGTGGACGGCGATCCCGGCGGAGTCCGCGATCGTGACCGCCTCCCGCACCGCCTCGGGGTCCTTGCCGTTGATGGTGCGGATGTGCGAGGCGTAGATCCCTCCCGCCGCGGCGGCTTCGCGGGCCAGCGCGACCAGCTCCTCCGTCGAGGCGAAGATGTTGGGCACGTAGCTCAGACCGCTCGAGACTCCGAGCGCGCCCTCGGCCATCGCCTCGCGCACCACGGCCCGCATCGAATCCAGCTCCGCCGGAGTGGGGGGGCGATCGTCGTAGCCCATCACGTAGGCCCGCACCGATCCCGTACCCAGGTAGCTCCCGAAGTTCGCCGCCGTCCCGCGAGCTTCGAGGGTGTCGAGGAAGCCGCCCAACGAAGTCCAGGGCATCGCGATGTCGGGGCGGAGACCGTCGGCGGCCCGCTTGCCGCCCAGAGGCCCCATCGACCCGTCCTCGCCGAAGATCTCCGTGGTGATTCCCGGGAGGCTGAACGAGGGCCCGTGCCCGTCCTCGAGCCTGTCGTACTCCGAGTGGCTGTGGAGATCGAAGAAGCCCGGCGCGACCACCAGACCCGTCGCGTCGACGGTCTCGGCGGCGTCGCCCTCGACGGCGCCCACGGCCACGATCGAGTCGCCGCGAACGGCGACGTCCGCGACCCGCCCCGGCGCGCCGGTGCCGTCGACCACCGTGCCACCTCGAATCAGCAGATCGTACCGGGGGCTCGTCCCGCACCCGGCGAGGAGGGCCAGCAGGCCGAACGAAGGCAGGATCGCCCACCTGCCGATGGCGGTGAGCGGGTGAAGCGCGCGCCGATGCATGATGGGCCTCGATGTTCCAGGGTTGCTCTGAGACGGTACCGCCGGACCGGATCGCGGGGCAAGCCCGGGGCGGACCGGCATCATTCGATCGGCAACGCGTAGATCAGCACGTCGCCGTGCTGCGCCCGCCGACCCGCCGTCCGGGGCCGGTCGGCGAAGCTGGTACCCACGAACACCAGGGTATCCCCCACCATCACGCCGGTGGTCGGGTAGGCGTAGCCAGGATCCTTCGCGGTGAGGACGTCGCGGCCCACGATGGCGCTTCGGCTCGGGTCGAGTCGCAGGCGATCGACCTCGAGCGCCCGCGGCTTCACCGCGATCAGCGAGCCATCGTGGAAGTAGAGCCCATCCGTGCCGAGCGCCGCCTCGTTCGGGTCCTCGAGCGCCACCAGCTCCCTGGTCTCGAGATCCAGCCGGCTGATCAAGCGGTCGACGGTCAGGAAGAGATGGCGGCCGCTCGGATCGAAGCTGATGCCGTTGTTGTGTCGATCGGGGGTCTCGAGCACCAGCTCGAGCCCGTCGGATTCCGGGGTGACCCGGTAGACCCGCCCGAAGAGCGTGGTCGTCGCGTACGCCGACCCGTCGGACGCGATCGCGAGATCGTTGAAGATGTGCCCGGGGCTCGGCTGGTCCATCAGCCATTGACCCAACACGGTGCCGTCGTCGAGGTCGAAGAGCAGGATGCCGGTCCGGGGCGGAGCCCCCTGCTCCCCCGCGAACATCGTGTAGCGCCCGGTGCAGACCCAGAGCCGACGACGGCCAGCGTCCACCTTCATGCCGATCGCGCCCTGCAAGCCGGGCAAGGGAGGTGTCACGAAGTCCCGGTAGGAGCCATCCGGGCGGATTCGCAGGATCCGACTGTGGCTCATGCTGCCGAGGAAGTAGTCGCCGGAGACCGGATCGTACGCGATGCTCTCCGGGTAGAGGTCGTGCTCGGGAATCCGAAACAGGATCCTCGGCTGCGGCTCCGCGCCGGGAGCGATCGCGGGCGGCGCGAGCATCGGGCCCAGCATCGTCGCACCCAGCGCCGCGAGAGTCAGGGGAGCTCGCCAACGGCGGCCTCGCTCGTCGCCCGTCATACGACCTTCCGCTCGAGGAGAGTGGCGGTCTCGCCGTGCACGCCGCGGCGAGCGGCGGTCCCGACGCGACCCTGTCTGGCCGGACGAGGTCGACGGCGGCAAGGTTGCAGGCCCTTTGCCCACCGGCCTCCCTTGGGAGGCGACCCCCTCGGCGATAGCTTGGGTAGCGAAGCTCCCGCAGGCCCGCTCGGTCGGGCATTCGCCACACTCGAGGGTACCCGATGTCCACTCGCACCGGACAGCTGTCGCGGCGCCACTTCGTCGGCGGCCTCGCCTCCATCGCCTTCGCGCCCGCGGTCCTCCGCCGTCGCTTCCGGGTCTTCCCGGGCGTCGCCCGCGAGTACTCCGAGCGGGCGATCCGGCTGGTGCGCGAGTCGACCGTGGTCGACCTGCTCAACCAGTTCCGCTTCGCCGACTTCGCCGACAAGCCCCCGAAGAGCCAGCGCTGGCTCACCCAGCCGGGCTCGCTGTCCGCCGAGGACTACCAGGCCTACCGCGACTCCGGCTACACGGCCGTCGCGCTGGGCCACGGAGCCGGCAGCTACGAGGCCGCCGTCCGCTTCTTCGCCGACTGGAACGGCTTCCTGGCGGGCTACCCCGACTGGTTTCTCCGGATCGACGACGGCGCCGACTTCGCGCGCGCCAAGGAGACCGGGAAGTTCGGCGTGATCCTCACCTTCCAGGGCTCCGACCATTTCCGCTCCGCCGACGACGTCGGCACCTTCTTCGGCCTCGGCCAGCGACTCTCCCAGCTCACCTACAACTATCAGAATCGCATCGGCGCCGGCTTCCTCGAAGAGAACGACGGCGGTCTCACGGTATTCGGCCGCGAGATCGTGGCCCGGATGAACGAGGTCGGGATGGCGGTGGACGTCTCTCACTGCGCCGACCGCACCACGCTCGACACCCTGGACGTCGCCACCAGGCCGGTCGTCTTCTCCCACGCCAGCTGCCGGGCGCTCGCGCCCGGGCATCTCCGCAACAAGACCGACGAGATGATCCGGAAGATGGCGCAAACCGGGGGCGTGATGGGCATCCCCTTCCTCCGGATGATGATCCGCGCGGACGAGCCGGTCGCCGTCGAGCACGTGCTCGATCACTTCGACCACGTCGCCAGGCTCGTGGGCGCCGAGCACCTCGCCGTGGGCAGCGACATGGACCTCGTGGGCAACCCGAACCCGGTCAACGGCCCCAACCAATCGGTGCCGGCCACGCCCAACTTCGAGCGCTACCGGCTGCACGTCGACGCGGACGGTAACCGACTGCTCACGATCGAAGGACTCGACCACCCCAAGCGGAGCTACGACCTGACCGAGGGGCTGATCGCCCGCCGATACTCCGACGACGACATCCGCGGGATCCTCGGCGGCAACGCCGTGCGGGTGCTCACCGAGATCTGGCGCGGCCAGCCGGCCTGAGCGTCAGGCCCGCTCGGCGGCCGCGCGGGGCGAGACGCGCGCCACCCGCGTGACGAGCACCGCCGAGAGCAGCAGCACCGCGATCACCAGCAGGCCGGACTCTCCGATCCAGACGGCGGCCGCCCCGCCCGCTTCCGCGCCGGTCGTCGACCGGTCGAAGACGTCCTGGATCACGACGTTCCAGGAGCCGTGCGCGATCACCGCCGGCCAGACGCTGCCGGAGTAGAGCCGGAGCCAGCCGATCAGCACCCCGGCTCCGACGATCGAGATCACGAACATGCCGGCCGAGAGCAGGTGATTGGGACCGGTGGCATACTGGCCGCTCAGGATGAGAGGCGAGTGCCAGAGGCCCCAGATCAGGCCGCTCGTCGCCAGTGGGAAGGGCACGCCGGCCCGGATCAGCCTGGTGAGCATGTAGCCGCGCCAACCGATCTCCTCCCCGGCCCCGAAGATCCCGGAGATCACCTGACCGGCGCTCAGCGCGAGGAGCAGGTTGACCCCGAAGCGCGCCCACGGCCCCTCGACGGCCAGCCCCTCGATCGCGGGCGGATCGAACCCGGCGAGGCCCGAGACCCAGGCGACTCCGTACGCCACGACACCCACGAAGACCGGAAAGAGCCAACCGAACGCGAGCGCCTTGACGCCCCGTCGGCCGCCCAACCGGAAAGAGACGTCGCCAGCCCCTTCCCGGAGCGCCACCCGCGCGATCAGCGACGCCAGCGCCGGCACCCACATCAGCATCATGACCAGGCCGCCGTGGTCGCCGATCGTGCCGCCGCCGCTGATGATCTTCCATTCCAGGACGGCCGACGCGACGACCACCACCGAGAAGTAGATCGCGAGCCCTCTGCGGGCGAGCGCTGCATCCGTCATGCGACCTCGAAGAGTGTGGCCCGGCAAGGGGCGACCTGGTCCGACGATCGGCCTCGGTACGGACACACCGGCGAGCTGGTTTCGCTCGATCGAGGGCGGCGAGGTGACCGACAGGTGACCCGCGAGTGCCTGTCGGTCGAAGCGCGGACGCCGCGCCGCGGAGCCTCAGCCGGGATCCATGTGGAAGCCCGGCGTCGAGAGCGAGAGCGCCCGCTCCTCCTCGGTCATCCCTTCGGGGATCCCCTCGAACAGGGGCGACGAGAGGTAGCGTTCTCCGGTGTCCGGCAGCATGCAGAGCAGCACCGCGCCGGGCGTCGCCTTCCGGGCGACCTCGATCGCCGCCGCGAAGGTGGAGCCTCCAGAGACGCCGGTGAAGATCCCCTCCATCGTCGCCAGCTTGCGCGACCACTCGATCCCGACGGGGCCCGGAACCGGAACCACCTGGTCGTGGAAGCCCTGATCGAGCGCGTCCTGCATCACCCAGGGAATGAAGTCCGGCGTCCAACCCTGGATCGGATGCGGCTCCCAGGCCTGGTGCGACGCCGCCGGCTCGTGGCGGTCGTTCCGCTTCTGGGCCACGCCGCTGCCGACCAGCTGCGCGTTGGCAGGCTCGCTTAGGACGATCTTCGTGTCCGGTCGCTCCCGTCTGAGCACTCGGCCGACCCCGGCGAAGGTGCCGCCCGTGCCGTAGCCGGTCACGAAATAGTCGAGCCGCTTGCCGGCGAAGTCCGCGAGGATCTCGCGGGCGGTGGTGTTCTCGTGGATCGACGCGTTGGCCGGGGTCTCGAACTGCCGAGCCAGGAACCACCCGTTGGCGTCGGCGAGCTCCTTGGCCTTGAGATACATCCCGTAGCCCTTGGCGGCGCGGGGCGTCAGGATCACCTTGGCGCCGAGGAAACGCATCAGCCGGCGGCGCTCGATGGAGAAGCTGTCCGCCATCGTCACCACGAGGGGATACCCCTTCGCGGCGCAGACCATCGCGAGGCCGATGCCGGTGTTGCCGCTGGTGGCCTCGACCACCGTCTGACCTGGCTTGAGCGCCCCAACCCGCTCGGCCTCCTCGATGATGCTCACCGCGAGCCGGTCCTTGACCGACGCCGCCGGGTTGAAGAACTCGGCCTTGACGTACATCGTGACGCCTTCCGGTGCGAGCCGGTTCACGCGAATGCAGGGCGTGTCTCCGATGGTGTCGACGATCGAGTCGTAGAGCCGGCCGCGGCCGGCGGTGGTTCGTGAGCTCTGCATCGTAAGCTTGGCCTCGGGGTGCGGGTGAGAAGGGTCCCCCTCAACATAGACCGCGACGCGCTGCACGACGACCGTCCCGAAAAGGAGAAGCCCGAGTCGGCCGGCGGTGAACGCCGTCCGACCCGGGCTCCGGTCGCCTCGCTGGGGGAATCAGGCGAGGTCGAACCGATCCAGATTCATCACCTTGGTCCAGGCGGCCGCGAAGTCGCGCACGAACTTCTGCTTGGCGTCGTCGGAGGCGTAGACCTCCGCGAGGGCGCGGAGCTCCGAGTTCGACCCGAACACCAGGTCGACCCGGCTCCCGGTCCACTCGACCGCGCCGTTGCCGCGGGCGCGGCCCTCGAAGGTCGCGGCCTCGCCCGAGGTCGGGCGCCACTCGGTGCCCATGTCCAGCAGGTTCACGAAGAAGTCGTTCGTGAGCGTGCCGGGCCGCTTGGTAAGGACGCCCACGGACGACCCACCCGTGTTCGCCCCGAGAGCCCGCATTCCGCCCACCAGCACGGTCATCTCCGGCGCGGTCAGCGTCAGCATCTGAGCCCGCTCGAGCAGCAGGTGCTCGGCCGGCAGCTCGTGGCCCTGCCCGAGATAGTTGCGGAAGCCGTCGGCGGTGGGCTCCAGCACCGCGAAGGCCTCGACGTCGGTGTCCTCCTGCGAGGCGTCCGTCCGCCCGGGCGCGAAGGCCACCTCGACCGGATGCCCGCCGGCCTTGGCCGCCTCCTCCACCGCGGCCGACCCGCCGAGCACGATCAGGTCGGCGAGCGAGATCCGCTTCTTCGATCCCTTCTGAGCGGCGTTGAAGGCCTTCTGGATGCCCTCCAGAATTCCCAGCACCTTGCCCAGCTCGCCCGGATCGTTCACCGCCCAGTCCTTCTGCGGGGCGAGCCGGATCCGCGCGCCGTTGGCCCCGCCACGCTTGTCGGTGCCCCGGAACGAGGCGGCCGAGGCCCAGGCGGTCCGAACCAGCTGTGGAATGGTGAGCCCCGAGGCGAGGATCTTCTTCTTGAGCTCCGCGACGTCGGCCGCGCTCACCAGCTCGTGATCGACCGCCGGCACCGGGTCCTGCCAGAGCTGCGGCTCGGCGGGCACCAACGCGCCGCGGTACCGGGAGAGCGGTCCCATGTCGCGGTGCGTGAGCTTGTACCAGGCCCGCGCGAAGGCGTCGGCGAACTGGTCCGGATTCTGGTGGAAGCGCCGGGAGATCTTCTCGTACGCCGGATCGATCCGGAGCGAGAGGTCGGTCACCAGCATCGCCGGGGCGACCCGCTTCGACGGGTCGTGGGCGTGCGGCACCGTCCCGACCGCGGCGGGCTCCTTGGGCGCGTACTGATACCCACCGGCCGGGCTCTTGGTCAGCTCCCACTCGTAGCCGAAGAGGTGGTCGAAGAAGTCGTTGCTCCACTGGGTCGGCGTCTTGGTCCAGGTGACCTCGAGCCCGCTGGTGATCGCGTCGCCGCCCTTGCCGCTGGCATAGGCGCTCTTCCAGCCGAGTCCCTGCTCTTCCAGCGGCGCGCCCTCCGGCTCCGGCCCCACGTTGGTGGCGGACGCGGCGCCGTGGGTCTTGCCGAAGCTGTGGCCGCCCGCGATCAGCGCCACGGTCTCCTCGTCGTCCATCGCCATCCGCCGGAAAGTCTCGCGGATGTCCCGCGCGGCGAGCAGCGGGTCCGGCTTGCCGTTCGGCCCCTCGGGATTGACGTAGATGAGACCCATCTGCACCGCGGCCAGCGGGTTCTCGAGCTCCCGATCGCCGCTGTAGCGCTCGTCGCCGAGCCAGGTCCGCTCGGCGCCCCAGTAGACCCCCTGCTCCGGCTCCCAGACGTCCTCGCGCCCGCCCCCGAAGCCGAAGGTCTTGAACCCCATCGACTCCAGGGCGCAGTTGCCGGTGAAGACCATCAGGTCGGCCCAGGAGAGCTTCCGGCCGTACTTCTGCTTGACCGGCCAGAGCAGCCGGCGCGCCTTGTCGAGGTTGGCGTTGTCGGGCCAGCTGCCGAGGGGCGCGAACCGGAGCGTCCCGGCCCCGGCGCCGCCGCGACCGTCGTGGATCCGATAGGTGCCGGCGCTGTGCCAGGCCATGCGGATGAAGAGCGGGCCATAGTGGCCGAAGTCGGCGGGCCACCAGTCCTGCGAGGTGGTCATCACCCGCTCGATGTCCCGCTTCAGCTCGTCGAGGTCGATCGTTTCGAACTCGGCGGCGTAGTCGAAGTCGGACCCCATCGGGTCGCCCGCGGGCGGGTTCTGGTGGAGCACGCGCAGGTTCAGCTGGCTCGGCCACCAGTCGCGATTCGAGGGACCCTGGTGCGCTCGGCCCGAGAAGGGGCACTTCGCTTCGTCGGCCATGCTGCCTCTGTCCTCTTGGTTTGGTTGTGGTCGTCGGGTGGGTTACCGTCCGATTCACTGGACGGTACTCATGTCGATAACTATTATCAAGCAGGATATCGCAGCATTCACGACCCGTTACACCTGTTTTCCGAACGGATTCACGATGCCCATGTCGCCGCCAGCCGACCGCTACGCCGAGCTCCGCGCGGAGTGCGCGCGCCGCGGCCTGCGCTTGACGCCGCAGCGCGAGGTGCTGCTCCGGGCGTTGAGCGAGTCGCGGGGCCACCCCACGGCGGACGACTTGGTGCGGCAGGTGCGCGAGGTGCTGCCCACGGTGTCGCACGCCACGGTCTACCGCAACCTGCAGGAGCTGGTGCGCGAAGGGCTGATCAAGACGCTCGACATGGCCGGGGCGGCGGCGCAGTTCGAGGTGAACCCCGACGAGCACCACCATTTCGTCTGCCGGCGCTGCGGCCAGGTCTGGGACGTCTACCTCTCCAGCGTCGACGTCAAGGTCAACCGCCGCCGCACGGCCATCGAGGGCTTCCGGATCGATCGACGCGACGTACAGCTGCACGGCCTCTGCGCCGACTGCCGGTAGGCACGGGCCGGCTACGCCTCAGATGCGCTCCCGTCGCCTCCTCTGGCCGCTGGTGGTCGCGCTGTTGCTCGGCGGCGCGACCGGAGCCGGCGACGCCACCGCGCAGGACTCCGCCCTCGCCGGCCGCTGGGCCCTGAACACCGAGCGCACCGACGCCCCGAACCGCCCGGCGGCGCGCGAGAATGGGGCGCGAATCGACTCGGTTCCGGCCTACGGCGGGCTGGTGGGCTCGTCTCCGACGGCGCTCCGGGCGATGTTCCTGATGCGGCCGCCCCGGACCGTGGCGATCGGCGCGACGGCGACCCGGGTCACCCTGCGGGTCGACGGCCGCTATCCGCTCACGCTCCCGACCGACGGGAAGAAGCTCACCGACACCCTGCCCGACGGGCAGCGGCGTATCAGCCGGGCGCGGTGGAAGAAGGACCGGCTCGAGATCGAGTCGACCTACGTCGACGTGGCCCGGGTCACCGAGACCTACCGCCTCGATCGGGAGAGCGGCGCCCTGCTGGTGGAGGCCAGGATCCGTCCGGAGTCGCTGCGCAGGACGGTCGCCTTCGAGCGGGTGTACGACCGCGCCGTCGACCGCTGAGCGGACCGGCCGGACGATGCAGCCGGAGACGTCCGGCCACTCCACCCTTGCTGCGGGCCGGGACAGGCCGCAACCTTGCTCGAGCAGGGCACCCTCACGCCCTCGGAGGGAATCCGAAACGATGCTGCCCGACCATCGCGCGTCCCGATCCAAGCGCCGGCGCTCCGCCGGCGTCCTGATCCTGTCCGGTCTGGCGGGCGCCGCGGCGCTCGCGAGTCCCGCGGAGGGCCAGCTCCGAGCGGACCGGATGGCCACGCTCGAGCTCCCCGCCAGGCCGGGCGCCCATTGGGTCTGGGTCAACGACATCGTCTTCCATCACATGGCCGACGGGAAGGCGTTCCTGCTCGACGGCGACAGCGGCAACATGCTCGGGATGCTGAGCACCGGGTTCGGGTTCACGGGACTCCTGGTCCCGCCGGACGGCTCGGCGATCGTCTCGCCCGAGACCTACTACTCACGCGGCACCCGCGGGACCCGGACCGACGTCGTGACGGTCTACGATCCCCGCACCCTGAGTCCGATCGCGGAGATCGACATCCCGGCCAAGCGGGCCGGCATGATCCCGATGACCTCGGCGACGGGCCTCACCGACGACGGCCGCTTCCTCCTCGTCTACAACTTCACGCCGGCCCAGTCGGTCTCGGTGGTGGATCTCGCGTCGCGCCAGTTCGTCGGCGAGATCGATACGCCGGGGTGCGCCCTGGTGTACCCGACCGGCCCACGGAGCTTCTTCTCCCTCTGCGGCGACGGGACCGCGTTCGTGGTTCGGCTCGACGAAACCGGCAAGCCCGCGGCTCGGAACCGCACCGCCAGGCTCTTCGACCCGGAGGCCGACCCGGTCACCGAGAAGGCGGTCCGCGACGGCAACGCCTGGCTCTTCGTCTCCTTCGCCGGCGACGTCGTGCCGATCGAGAGCACGGCCGACGGGGTGCGAGCCGGTGCCCGCTGGCCGCTCACCACCGCGGCAGAGCGCCAGCAGGGCTGGCGACCGGGCGGGCTCCAGCACCTCGCCCTCCATGTCCGGAACCGGCGGCTCTACAGCCTGATGCACCAGGGCGGTCCCGACACCCACAAGGACCCCGGCAGCGAGATCTGGGTCCACGACCTCGCCACCAGGCAGCGGGCCCAACGGATTGCGCTGGAGAAGCCGCTCACCTCGATCGCGGTGAGCAGCGACGCCAACCCGCTCCTCTTCGGGGTGTTCATCGCGGCGCCGGAGCTCCTGGTCTTCGACGGGCGGACGGGCGCCCTGCTCCGCACCGTGTCGGAAGTCGGCTTCACCCCGTCCACCCTGATCGCCCGGTAAGGTCCCGATGCGCCTGGCGCTCGACCCCGTGATCGGCTGGACCCTCTCGCTGGCGCTCGCCCTGCTGCTCGGCGGCGCGGCCGCCCACAAGCTGCGCGACCTCGCCCGCTTTCGGTCGGCGCTCGCCGGGTATCGGGTGCTGCCCGCTCCGCTGCTGCCGCTCGCCGCGTTGCTGGTAATCGGATCCGAGCTCGTCGCGGCCACGCTCCTGCTCTTCGTCGACACCAGACCAGGCGGCGCCGCGCTGACCGCGGGACTGCTTGTCGCCTACGCCCTGGCGCTCGCCACCAATCTGCTCCGCGGTCGGACTCGTCTCGACTGCGGCTGCCTGCCGTTCGGCCGGAGCGACCGGATCGCCTGGTGGATGGTGGGCCGGAACGTCGCGCTGATCGCACTCGCCGGGCTCGCGGCGCTGCCCTCCTCGCTCCGGGAGCTGGCGGCGATCGACCTGCTGACGATCGGCGGCACGGTGTCGAGCGCCGCCCTGCTCTACGCGGCCTCGGCCCGACTCGGAGCCTCGTCGCTCGAACGAGGCGCGTCGTGAGCGCCGCGGCATGGATCGCGATCGGGGCGCTCTGGCTGGTGGTGATCGGCCTGGCGCTCGTGGTGCTCGCCCTCGCGAGGCAGATCGGCGTGCTGCACGAGCGACTCCAGCCCGCGGGTGCCCTCTCTCTCCCCAAGGGGCCGACGGTGGGCGAGCCGGCGCCCACGATCGAGGTGGAGACGCTCGACGGCGCGCCCCTCCGGATCGGCGGCGCCCACCCGCGCGGCGCCGACACGCTGGTCGTGTTCGTCTCGCCCAGCTGCCCGGTCTGCAAGGCGCTCCTCCCGGCGCTCAAGGCGATCCGCCGCCGCGAGCGACCGGCGGTCGCGGTCGTGCTCGCGAGCGACGGCCCCCGGGACGAGCACCTCGCCTTCGTGGCGAGCCAGCAGCTCGAGGAGCTCCCCTACGTGCTGTCGGAGCGTCTCGGTCTCGGCTACGGCGCGGGTAAATTGCCCCACGCGGTGCTGCTCGACGCGGCCGGCGTGGTCCGCGCCACCGGGCTGGTCAACTCGCGCGAGCACCTCGACAGCCTGTTCGAGGCGCGCGATCGTGGGGTGGGATCGCTCCAGGAGTACCTGGAGCGCTCGGAGCCGAACGGCTCCGGGGCGGTCCTCTCGAAAGCGGCTCAGGGAGAATCACATGGCTCGATATGACGACCTGGTCGAACGGGTGACGCGCCGTCTGGCGAAGACCGTCTCCCGCCGGAGCGTCCTGCGCGCCCTCGGCGGCGCGATGGTCGGCGCGGTCGGCTTCCCGCTCCTGCCGGTGGCCAGAGGCCGCCGCGACGGCGGGGCCCCCGACGATCCGACCTCCTGCGAGTACTGGCGCTACTGCGCCATCGACGGCTTCCTCTGCGCCTGCTGCGGCGGCACCGCCACCGCCTGCCCACCGGGCACCGAGATGGCCGCGATCACCTGGGTCGGCACCTGCAAGAGCGTGGAAGACGGGCGAGACTACATCGTCGCCTACAACGACTGCTGCGGCAAAGGCTCCTGCGGGCGCTGCATGTGCAACCGCAACGAGGGCGACCGGCCGACCTACGTGCCGAGCAAGTCGAACGACTACAACTGGTGCGTGGGCAGCAAGTCGGGAACCCCCTATCACTGCACGGTGTCCCGGGTGATGCAGGAGGCCGGCAAGTGAGGCTGGCGTGAGAGCGGCTCGACCACACGCCGCGCTCCTGCTCGCCGCGGCGTTCGCCCTCGGGTGCGCCGAGCACGACCAGCGGGCCCGCGGCAACTACCTGCTCCACTGCATGGGTTGTCACGGAGAGAACGGGGAAGGCCTCGAAGGCCACGTCCCCAACATGCGCACCGATCTCGCCCGCCTGGTCACCTCGCCTGGCGGGAGAGCCTACGTCCTGCGGGTCCCGGGTGTGACCCAGTCCACCCTCGAGCCGGAGGCGCTGGCCGAGGTCCTCAACTACACCGTTCGCGAGTTCGCGGGCAAAGCGGTCGCCCGCAAGGTCGAGCCCTTTACCGCGGCCGACGTGATCGCGGCGCGGGCCCGGCCCCTGCTCGAGATCACCGAGACCAGGGCCGGCCTCGTGAGCGACGGAGCGACCGCCGGCGGCCAGTAGATTCCCGACCACCCCTTCCAGGCGCATCCCACGTGTTCACACCCGATCTCCTCCGCGGCCACCGGATCCTCGTCACCGGCGGCGGCACCGGCTTGGGCCGCGACATGGCGGCCCGTTTCCTCGACCTCGGCGCCGACCTCTATCTCTGCGGCCGTCGCGGCGGCGTGGTCGAGGCAACCGCGCAGGAGCTGATGGAGCGCCACGGCGGCTCGGTCAAGGCCCGCGCCGTGGACATTCGCGACGCCGCCGCGGTCGACGAGCTGGTGCAGTGGATCTGGGACGACGGTGGGCCGCTCACCGGCCTGGTCAACAACGCGGCGGGCAACTTCATCAGCCGCACCGAGGACCTTTCCCACCGCGGCTTCGACGCCATCGCCAACATCGTGCTGCACGGCACCTTCTACGTGACCCACAGCGTGGGGAAGCGATGGATCGCGGGAGGGCACAAGGGCTCGGTGGTGTCGATCGTGGTCACCTGGATCTGGACCGGATCGCCCTTCGTGGTGCCCTCGGCCATGGCCAAAGCCGGAGTCCACGTGATGACCCGCTCGCTCGCCGTGGAGTGGGGCCGCTACGGGATCCGGCTCAACGCGATCGCGCCCGGCACCTTTCCGACCGAGGGGATGCTCAAGCGCCTCGCGCCCGACGGCGGCGACCGGATGGAGAGCGCCACCGCCAATCCGATGGGGCGCCACGGCGAGATCCACGAGCTCCAGAACCTCGCCACCTTCCTGCTGGCCGACGGCTGCGAGTGGCTCACCGGACAGACGATCGCGCTCGACGGCGGCGGCCACCTGATGAACTCGAGCTCCTTCGGCGAGCTCCTGGCCTGGGGCGACGAGGAGTGGCGCCGCGCCCGCGAGGCGATTCAGGGCCAGAACGCGCGGGATCGCGCCGGCCGCTGAGCTCCCGTCAGCCGCAGAGCATCACGCGCGACCGCCAGGTCGCGCGGAAGCTGCCGGCCACCTCGGGCCGGGCTCCGAACTCGAGCCGGAGCCGGCCGGTGAGCACCGAGTCCGACCCGACCCGATCCAGCCGGACCACGCCGGCCGTTGCGCCGTGGCAGTCCTCGCCTTCCACGCAGAGCGACGCGCCACCGACCTGCTCGTCGCCGGGCCACCGCCAGGTACGACCGGCCAGCTCCGAGAGCGGCTTCCAGAGCGAGAGGTGGAGATAGGGAGGCCGAATCGAGTCGGGATGGGACGCCTGCCCCGAGAAGGTCAGGGTCACGGCGGGGCCGTCCCAGGGAGCGCAGTCGCGTCCGGCCTGGACCATCGAGAAGCCGGGAACCGGTGAGTCGGGAAGCTCGTCCGGGGCCGGCGCTCCGCACCCCGCGATCAGCGCCGCGAGCCAGAGGTGCAGCCGGCGACCTTCGGGTCGCTGCAGCTCGGTGATCATCGCAGCGGGCGTCGCACCGATACCGCCCCACGCAGCTCGCCGACCTGGTAGCCGACCGCCTCGTCCGTCGGATAGCGGCTCGCCAGCACCTCGCGGACCCGGCTCGACATCGCGGCCGGATCGCCGTGGCAGGCCAGACAGGGCTCGGCCACCAGCACCGGGCGCAGATAGCGAAGCTCGTGGGTGCCGTCCGCCCGCGCCGCCACGAAGGCGGTGTCGCCCGGCGGAGTGCCGCCGGCGAGCGAGGCCGCGAAGGCGGCGAGCACGGCCCGCTCGACCGAGTCGGGCGCATTGGCAGGGTTGCGCACCCGGGTCCCCACCCGCCGCACCTGCACTCCTCGGCCTGGTGCCGCGCCGAGCGGGCCTGGGCCGAATCCGCGCAGAAGGCGATCGCGCGATCGGGACCACCTTCCTGGAGCGCGCGAGTCAGCATCCCGAGCAGATCGCCGCCGAGCGAGCTCGCCGCCTGTCGTGCGGCAGCGATCCCGGCCGAATCGGGCTCGGGTGGGGATGGCGCCGGCCGCTCACCCCCCGCACAGGCAACGGTGGCGACCGCGAGGAGCGGCGTGGCGAGCTGGCGGAAGGGCGTCATGCCCGAACAGTCTGACGGGGATCGGGCCGAGTCAAGCGGCTCTGCTAACTTGGATCGGCCGGCGGGGAGACATCTGACGCGCCGGCCCATGCACGGCGGTCGCGAGTCGAAGCCGCTCGACGGCCGCCGGGACGTGGTCAGCCTCGAGCTGGAGATGGGATCGGTCTATGAGCGCCCGAGCCGACGTGAGCGCCTCCCGTAGTCAGCCCCCGCCCCTCACCCCCCGGCGTCTGATCGGCGGCCTCGTGCTGCTGGGTGCCACCGCCGCCGGCTTCCTCGCGCTGGCGGGCCGGCTCGACTGGGTGGAGGGCTGGGTCTTCGTCCTGGGATTCGCGACCTTCGCGAACGGCCTCGGGCTCTGGCTCCGAAAGGCCGATCCCGATCTGCTCCGGGAGCGCCAACGGCGCGCGGCCAACGTCGAGCCCTGGGACCGCCGCGTGGTTCGGATCCACGGAGCGCTCTTCGTCGCGACCCTGATCGTCGCCGCGCTCGACGCCGGCCGCTTCCGATGGTCCCGGGTGCCGCTGCCGACCGAGCTGCTCGCATGGGCCGGGCTCGTGGCCGTGTTCGTCGTGATCGTCCACGTCTTCCGGGTCAACTCGTTCCTCTCGGGCCACGCCCGGATCCAGCACGATCGAGGGCACACCGTCGTGACGACGGGGCTCTACTCCGTCGTCCGACATCCGATGTATCTGGCGATCGTCGGGTTGGCCTTCCTGCTGCCCCTCGCGCTCGGCTCGCTCTGGGCGCTGCTGCCCGGCGCGCTCATGGCCGGGCTGTTCGTCTACCGGACCGCGCGAGAGGATCGGATGCTGCTCGGAGGGCTGCCGGGATACCCGGAGTACGCCGCGCGGGTCCGCTATCGACTGCTGCCAGGCGTCTGGTAACGGCGCCCAGCCCCTGTGATCCGGAAGGAGTGAGGCTCGCGGCCTGGGCTACATTCCCCGGTATCGGCTCGCGCCGTTTCCGGCGCGACGGCAACCCGGAGGGCATATGCGGCAGGCGTCCAGGCAGTTGCTCGTATTCGCGCTGGCCTCACTCGTCGTCACCACCACGGCCTCGTCGCAGCGGCGGTTCGAGCTGGCCGACCTCGGTCGCGAGGTGGCCGTCTCGTCCCCCAGGCTCTCGCCCGACGGCCGGTCCGTGGCGGTCGTGACCACCCGCGTCAACTACGCGGACAACCGGTTCGAGCGCACCCTGCTGCTGGTCGACGTGGCCTCCGGCTCGACCCGCGAGCTCACGCCCGGGCGCCGGGGCGTCGGCCAGATCGAGTGGTCGCCGAGCGGCGACCGGCTCGCCTTCCTGGACAGTCAGGGCGAGCAACCGCCGCAGATCTACGTCCTTCCGCTCGAGGGCGGCGAGGCGAAGCAGGTCACGGAGGCCAAACGCGGCGTCTCCAGCTTCGCCTGGCGGCCGGACGGCCAGCTCTTCGGCTATCTGACCCAGGACGAGCCTGTCGAGCGCGAGGGCGAGGAGCGACACAACAAGTCGTTCGAGGTGGGCGACAACATGTACCTCGACCGGGCGGCGAGTCTCTCCACCCATCTCTGGACCGTACCCGTGGCCGGCGGAACCGCGACCCGGGTGACGTCGGGGGTCCGCTCGGTTGCCTCGCTCGACTGGGCCCCGGACGGGCGATCGGTGGTGCTCTCGGTCCGTCCGCGGCCGCACTCGGGGAGCTGATCAACGCCGTCCTGCTGGTGCGCGATCTCGCCACCGGCACGGAGCGGCAGCTGAGCGACCGGAGAGGCTTCGCCGGCGGCGGCGCCGTGTCGCCCGACGGCCGGAGCGTGGCCTCGGTGGCGAGCCGCGGCCCCGAGCTGGGCTTTCATCCGGGCACCGTGCTGGTGACGCCGATCGGCGGCGGGCCGAGCGTCGAGATCACGGCGCGGCTCGACCGCAACGTGCGCGGCCCGACCTGGCTCCCCGACGGACGCGCGGTGATCGTCACCGGCGCCGACCTCACCCGGTTCCGCGCCTGGGTCCAACCGCTCGACGGCCCCGCGCGGAAACTCGATTGGGGCAGCGTGGATCCCGGCGACCTGCACCTGAACGGCGCGGGCGCGCTCACCTTCGTCGGGCGGGAGCCCAATCGGCCGGCCGAGGTCTACTACGCCGCCTCGGTCGACGCGCCGCCACGGCGCCTCACCGACCTGAACGCCGACCTGGCCGCGCTCCGGCTCGGGCGGATCGAGACCGTCACCTGGAAAGGCCCCGACGGCTTCACCGAGAACGGCGTCGTCACCTACCCGCCGGACTACCAGACCGGGCGGAAATACCCTCTCGTCCTCAGCATCCACGGCGGCCCGATGGGCACCTCGGCGGAGGGCTGGTCGGCCCCGAATCAGCTGTTCGCCGCGCAGGGGTGGATCGTGTTCAGCCCGAACTATCGAGGCAGCGACAACATGGGCGACGCGTTCCAGAGCGCCGTGGTGAACGACGCCGGCGACGGGCCCGGGCGCGACGTGATGTCCGGAATCGCGGCGCTCAAGGCGCGGGGCCTGGTGGACGAGTCGAAGATGGCGGTCTCCGGCTGGTCCTACGGCGGGTACATGACCGCGTGGCTCACCGCCCACTATCAGGGCTGGGCCGCGGCCGTCGCGGGAGCCGCGGTGACCGACTGGTTCGACTGGTACAACCTCGCCGACATGAACACCTGGGCCGGCTTCGGCCTCGGGGGCTCGCCCTGGCGCAACGACAACGCGATGAACTACTGGCGGCAGTCGCCCATGGCGTATGCCCACCAGATCAAGACCCCGACCCTGATCCTCTCGACCACCGGCGACCCGCGCGTCACGGTCACCCAGTCGTACAAGCTCTATCACGCGCTCAAGGACAACGGGACGCCGGTCCAGTTCATCGCCTACCCGACCGGCGGACATTTCCCGCCCGACCCCGTCCACCAGCGGGACGTGCGACGCCGCTGGGTGGAGTGGATCGCGCGGCACTTCGGCCCCGCGACCTGAGCGGGAGGCCGGCGCCTTGCCCGATGGGGCGGGCGCCAGTATCCTCCCGAATCAGAATGCGGGACCTCATCGCATAAAATGAGACAAGAGCAGACCGACCGTCCGTCGCCCCGCGAAGCCCGCCACGGCGCCGGCGCGATCCACGGCTAGGCCAAGCCGGGGTTCGAGCGGGTCCGGGAGGAATTCGCGAGCCGCGCCGACCTGATCGGACGGGCGGCGCGGCCTTGGGTGCCGACTCGAGAGCCCGGCACTTCTACAAGGGAGTTACCCATGGCAAGCAGGCGTGAGGTCTTGCGCAATCTCGGCGCGGTGGGCGCCGCCGCCGCACTCGGCCGCTGGAGCGGCCCCGCACCGGCCTTCGCGCGGCCCCGGCCGGCCGGCCAGGAGGATCTCGCGGCCCGACTCGCCGCGGCGATCGAGAAGCACAGGGTGCCGGGAGCCAGCGCCGCGGTGTATCGCGACGGGCGGTGGGAGATCGCCGCCGCCGGCGTCACCAACGTGACCACCGGGGTCGAGGTGACGCCCGAGACCGTGATGCACATCGGCTCGATCACCAAGGTGATCAACGCCACCCTGATCATGCAGCTGGTGGACGAGGGAAGAATCCAGCTCGAGTCGCCGCTCAAACGCTACCTGCCGGACTTTCGGGTGGCCGACGCCGACGCGACCGAGCGGATCACCGTCGAGATGCTGCTCAACCACACCAGCGGGATCGACGGGGAGCTCTTTCCCGACGCCGGGCCCGATCGGGAGCGCGTGGCGGACGCCATCCCCCGCATCGCGCGGCAGGGGCAGCTCCACGCCCCCGGCGCGGAGCTGTCGTACTGCAACGCGGCCGTCGTGCTGGCGGGCTACCTGGCGGAGCGGCTCCTCGACACGAGCTGGTACACCCTGATCGAGGAGCGGATCTTCGCGCCGCTCGAGCTGCCTCACGCCGTGGTGCAGCCGGCCGACGCGCTGCTCCACCGCGCCAGCGTGGGCCATTTCCTCGACCCCGCCACGGGCACCAACACGCGGACCGGCTTCGCCTTCCTCCCGGTGAGCTTCGCCCCGGCCGGCGCGACCGCCATGCTCTCGGCCCGGGACCTGGGTGTCTTCGCCCTCACCCACCTGAACGACGGGCTCGCTCCGAACGGGCACCGGCTGCTCTCGGCGGAGAGCGCGCGCCGGATGCGCCGCCAGACGGCGGCGTGGCGCGGGGTCGGATTCGGCGGCATCGGGCTCGGGTGGATCACCCTCGGCGGCGGAATCGTCGGCCACACCGGAGGCGGCCCGGGCATCGTGAGCTCGGTCTACGCCGATCCCGAGCGGAAGTCGTTGGTCGTGGTGCTCACGAACGCGGCGCATGGCGGCGCCACGCTCAACGAAATCTCGGTTCCCCTGTTCGAGGCCGCCGGCGCCGAGCCGCTCGGACTCGACGCCGTGGCGCTGGCGAAGCAGGCCACGGACGACCCGGTCGATCCCGCGCCATACGCCGGCTCCTACGAGACCATCGCGAGCGCCACTCGGATCGTCCCCCATGGGAACGGCATCGCCGCTCGACTCCGGTCGAAGGCCCGGTACTACGACAACATCTCCCTGGAGGAGACCCCGCCGGTGCCGTTGCGTCCGATCCGCGACGGGCACTTCGCTCTGGGGCCGAGCGTGGTCACCTTCCTCAACCCCGACGCGAGGGGGCGGATGCAGCATCTCGCGAGCGGCGGGCGGCTCTTGAAGCGGATGACGTAATGGATTCCGCGCAGCCTTCGGATCCAGACGTCGGACCGCTAGTCGGCTGCCGCCCCGGAGGCGCCTAGCGGATCGGCAACGCGATGTATGAGGGGTGGCGCGCCGAGACGTGGACACTGTGCGTCGCCTTCCGAAAGTCCCCCGCCCTGGCCTGGAAGATGTTCGGCACGTACGCCTGCGGGTTCCGGTCGATCAGCGGGAACCAGGTGCTCTGCACCTGCACCATGATCCGGTGCCCCGGCAGGAAGCGATGCGACCGGTCCCGCAGGCTGATCACGTACTCCGCCACCTGGTTCGGCACGACCGGCTCGGGTTGCGAAAAGCTTTCACGGAAGCGGGCCCGGAACACGTCGCCCGCCACCATGTACTGGTAGCCCGTCATCGCACGATCGGGGTGGTCGTCCGGATAGACGTCGATCAGCTTCACCACCCAGTCGGCGTCGGTTCCCGTGGTCGAGGCGGAGAGATGGGCCACCGCGTCGCCCGCGAGCGTCAGCTCCTCGGTGAGCGGCTCCGACACCCAGGTCAGGACGTCCGGACGCCCGTGGGCCACTCGCTGGTCGCCCGCCTGCCAGTCCGACCATCCCTCCGGATAGCGGACCGGCCTGGGCTGGAACGGAACCGGGTTCGCCGGATCCGAGACGAAGCTGATCGGTTCGACCTCGCCCTTCGGAGGCTCGAAGCCCAGCCCGCCTTTCGCTCCGAGATAGAGCTTCCGCTCGGTGGTCCTGGGCGGCCAGCGATCGAAGCGCTCCCAGCGGTTGCTGCCGGTCTGGAAGACCAGCGCCTCCGGCAGATCGGGCATCGGCTTGCCGTCGAGCCAGTGCGCGAACCAGGGGCGATGGACCTCCTGCCGGAACCAGCGCGAGGTGGCGGCGCCGAAGTCCACCGCGTTCACCTTGCGTCCCTCTTCGTCGAAGGTCCAGCCGCCGTGGGTCCAGGGACCGATCACCAACAGGTTCTGCCCGACCCGATCGTCCCGCTCCATCCGCTGGTACACCTCGAGCGGCCCCGCGAAGTCCTCGGCGTCGTACCAGCCGAGCACGTGGAGCGCGGGCACGGTCGGGCCCTGGAGCCATGGGAAGGTTCCGCAGAACTCCCGCTCCCAGGTCGCGTCCAGGTTGGGGTGTTCCTCGAACGCGTTCCAGAGGGGCGACTCGCGAAAGAGCAACCGGCGGTTCACCACCGACAGCGGCCCCAGGTCGAGGAACCACTCGTAGAGGTCGTACTGATCCCAGAACATCCCGTACGATCGGGTGGCCTCGAGCGCGGCCGCGGCGACGAACGAGTAGTGGAGCCTGAAAGCCCCGTTGTGATGGAAGTCGTCGCGGATGAACATGTCGGCGCACGCCGCCTGCGGCGATACCGCCTTGAGCGCGGGGTGCGGGTCCATCATCGCCCGGAGCGAGAGGAAGCCGCCGTAGGAGATCCCGAGCGTGCCCACCCGCCCGTTGTTGTTGGGGACCCGCTTCACCAGCCAATCGATCGTGTCGTAGAAGTCGGTCGACTCGTCGATCCCGTCGGGGTCCGCCGGATCGCGCTGGGGACGGAGGGTGACGTACTGCCCCTCGGAGAAGAACCGGCCCCGGAGGTCCTGGAGGACGAAGATGTAGCCGTCGTCGAAGAACTCGGAGTAGAGCTGGAGCCGGGGACTGATCTGCCGCTCGCCGGGATTGGCGTAGTACGGCGTCCGCTCCAGGATGATCGGCCGCGGGCCGGGCGGAGCGTTCTTCGGGACGTAGATCTCCGTATGGAGCCGAGCGCCGTCGCGCATCGGGACCATCACGTCGATCTTGGGCTCGAAGTAGCGCGCCAGGTCGACCGGGGTGCGGTTCCCCTGAGCCGCCGCCGACGCCGCGGAGGCGAGCGCCAGCCCCGCGGCAAACGCCGCCGAGCGCCGCCGGCTCACGGCTTGCCGAAGAGGTAGGTCATCGAGTCGAAGTCGAGCGTCCAGGAACCGTAGCGCTTGAGGAAGCTGTGCGAGAGCAGCCCATCCTGGAGAAATCCGCGATTCCCGCCCCAGTAGCTCTCCGGCGCCAACGACCCGTAGCTCCCCTGACGTCGGTCTGACGCAACGGACCGAGCGAGAGAGACTCGATCGCGAACGGCCCCTCGGCGTACTTGCCCCCGCCGCCACCGACCCCCTCGCTCATCTTCGTCGGCGGAACCGGGATCCCGACGTACTCGAGCGCCTGGATCGGCGCCGTGAACAGCGCATCGGAGGCCAGGCCCGAGTCGATGAAATAGGTCAGTCCGTCCTTCCCGTTCAGGCTTCCCTTGGCGAACATCTGGTGGGTCGCATAGAGCGCGAACGGGATCTCCGCGACCAACCCTTCGCCCAGCTCGCTCCGGACCTTCGCGGCGTTGGCCGCGGTGCGCTCCCGAAGCACCAGCTTCTGGTTCGTGTAGTCGAGCGTGCTCAGGAACTGCCGGGTCAGCGCGGTCCCGAAGACGCCCGAGACCGGAAAGCGCTTGTCGAAGGTGAAGCGCTTCGACGGCAGGATCATCACCGGGACGTCGTGAAGGGTCACCTCGCCGACCTTGACCCGGTCCACCTTCCCGAACCCGATCTCCGACTGGAGCCCGCCTCCGAAGGTGCCCATCGCGCTGGCCACGCTGGTGACGCCGAGCGCCTTGGCCACCTCGTCGTCGAGGATCAGGATGTCGCCACCCGTGTCGTAGATCATCCGGAGCGGCACCCCGTTCACCTCGATCGGGAACTGCGGGAGCGGGTCGAGGGCCGAGAACGGCACCTCGGTCGTCTTCTCCTCGTTGTGCCACTCCTGCCGATAGGGCTGCTTCCCCTCGAACGCCTGGGCCAGCTTCACGTTCGGCAACGCCACCCCGGCCGGAAACGGGAGCGACGCCATGCCGGCGAGGTCGTCCCGCTGGTACTGGGCGAACATCTTGCCGACCATGGCCATCACCTGGGCGCCGCCCTTCCCCTCCCGCACCGCGATCAGCCGGTCGTACAGGGCGAGCGCCGCGTCGTAGTTGCCCGTCAGGAATTCCAGCTTGGCTCCCAGGTCGAGCGCGGCGTCGGACGCGTCGGCCTTCGCCGTCAGCGGGCTCATCAGATCGCGAGCCGTCCAGAACTCGCCCGCCTCGAGCAACAGCTTCCCGTAGGCGAGCGTCGCGCTGGCGTCGGCCGGCTTGCGCCGATGGGCCCGCTCGGCATCCGCCATCGCCCGGAGCACGTCGGCGCGGGTTCGCTGGTCGCCGGACTGCGCCGCCGGGGCCGCGGCCGCGGTGGTCCCACCCTCACGCTTGCCGGGGATCGGATTGCCGGCGGACCAGAGCGTGAACTTCACCTGGTCGCCGTCGATCGCGAACTGGAAGGCGTTCGGGTGGCCCTCGCTCAGGACGAACTTGCCGTCCGCCTGCGCCAGGAGCGGCACGGCGCTCCCGGCCCCCTTCACGCCACCCATCTTGAGATGGAGCTTCCCGTTCTGGAGCACGAACCCGAAGAGGTCCGGGTGCACCTCGATCCGATAGTCGCCCACCACGTTGGGCAGGTCGGCCTCGGTCACCGGCCGCGCCTGCGCCCAGAGGCTCGACCAGCCACCCAGGAGCGCGACCAGGAACAGCCCCGCCTTCGCCTTCGTCATCCCACTACCTCCTCTAAGCGCAGCCGTCAGCGCGACACCACGGCTCTGTCGTCGTCAGTACCCGGCCGCCAGGCCATCGCGGCGCGGCTCCGATCCCGCGATCCACCCCCGGCGGGCTCGCGCGATCACCTGCCCGCCACCGAAGAAGACCGGCAGCCCACCCAGGATCCGGCTCGTGTCCAGGCGCTCGTGCCCCATCGCCTCGAGGGCGCTGACCACCGAGCCCGGGATCGGATGCTCCAGCCCCACCCGCCGACCCGCGAGATGGTTGAATCGCGCCGCGTCGAGCGCCTGCTGCGGATCCATGCCGAAGACCACCATGTTGAGCAGCACCTGGACGTGCGCCTGCGGCTGCTGAGCACCGCCTACGATGCCGTAGCTGACCCACGGCTCGTCTTTCCCGTCGGGGCCGATCCGGGTCACGAAGCCGGGTATGATCGTATGGAGCGGTCGCCGGCCGGGGGCGACCGTGTTCGGTCGATCCGGCTCCAGGCTGAAGCCCACGCCGCGGTTCTGGAGCGCGAAGCCCGTCCCCGGCACCACCACGCCCGAGCCGAACCCGCTCGCCAGACTCGCGATCAGCGAGATCATGTTGCCTTCGGCGTCCGCGGCCGTCAGGTACGTGGTATTGCTCGCGGACGCCAGCCCGCCCGCCTCGGGGCCGGCCGACGCCCGGCTCGGATCGAGCAGCGCCCGGCGCCGCTCGATGAACCGATCCGACAGCAGCTGGGCCGGCGTCGCGCGCATCTGGTCGGGGTCGCCGACCCAGCGCTCCAGGTCGGCGTAGGCCAGCTTCTTGGCCTCGATCAGATGGTGCAGGTAGGCCGCCGAGTTGTGACCCATCCGGTCGAGCTCGAAGGGCTCCAGGATCCGGAGCATCTCGAGGGCGGCGATCCCCTGACCGTTCGGCGGCAGCTCCCAGAGGCGGTAGCCACGAAACGGCACCCCGATCGGATCGACCCATTCGACCCGGTGCCGGGCCAGATCGTCGAGCGTGAGAAAGCCGCCGAGCCGCTCCACGCCGTCCACCACACGCCGACCCAGCGCGCCGCCGTAGAAGTCGCCGGGGCCCTGCGCCGCCAGCCGCTCGAGCGTCGCGGCGTAGTCGCGATTGGAGAACCATTCGCCGGCCGCGGGCGCCCTGGCTCCGTCGAGCAGCAGCGCCGCGCGGCCACCCGAGTCGGCGCGGAGCGCCTCCGCGAAGACGGCCCACTCGCTCGCGATCACGGGCGAGACCGGAAAGCCGTCCCGCGCCAGCGCGACGGTCGGCGCGAGCGCCTCCGCGAAGGAGCGGGTGCCGTACCGCTCCAGCAACGCGGCCCATCCCGAGATCGCGCCCGGCACCGTGACGGTTTCCGCCCCCGCCACCGGCATCCGCTGGTGGCCCCGCCGGCGGAGCTCGGCGAGCGTCATCCGCGAGCCCGCCCGGCCGCTCGCGTTGAGGCCGACGAGCCGCTGCTCCTTGGCCGACCAGAGGATCGCGAACAGATCGCCGCCCGGCCCGCTCATCATCGGCTCGACCAGGCTCAGCATCACCAGCGCGGTGACCGCCGCGTCCACGGCGTTCCCGCCCTCCTGCAACACCCGGAGACCCGCCTGACTCGCCAGCGGCTGGGGCGTGGCCACCACGCCATGCGGCGCGTACACGGCCGAGCGGCCCGCCATCGTCCCGGCCTGCTGCGCGCCGACCGGGCCGGCGGCGACCGCCAGCGCGAGCGCCGCGAGCCCGACGCCCGGCGCGCTCCGCGAGAGCGGCCGCCGCACCTAACGCCTCACCGGCAGCGAGAGGTAGGTCGCCTGGGCGCCGGAGCGATAGACCCGCTGCGTCGCGGCCTGGAAGTCGGACGCCTTCGCCTTGAAGATGTTGGGCACGTACGTCTGGGGGTTCCGGTCGATCAGCGGGAACCAGGTGCTCTGCACCTGCACCATGATCCGATGCCCCTTCTGGAACCGATGGTTCCGATCGCGGAGGTTGATCGCGTAGTGGGTCACCTCGCCGGGCGCCACCGGCTCCGGCTTCCGATAGCTGTTGCGGAACCGGGCGCGGAAGACCTCGCCCGCCACCATCTGCTGGTAGCCGCCGAGCTTCGGATTCGGCGCGTAGCGGTCGGGATAGACGTCGATCAGCTTGACGATCCAGTCGCTGTCGCTGCCGGTCGTCGAGGCGAACAGGTGCGCCACGATGTCCCCGGTGACGGTCACGTCCTCCAGCAGCACGTCGGACTCCCAGGTGAGCACGTCCGGCCGGCCGTCGGCCAGCCGCTGGTCCTGGAGTTGCCACTCCGGCCAGCCCTCCCCGCCCCGGATCGGCCGGGCCCGATAGGGCACCGGGCTCGCGGGATCGGAGACGAACTCGTCGAACGCCGCGCCCGTTTCGGCCGGCGCCTCGAAGCCGAGCCGACCGCCGGCCTGGAGATAGAGCTTCCGCTCCTCGATCGGCACCCGGGGCGGCCAGGCCTCGAAGGACTCCCACTGGTTCGAGCCGGTCTGGAACGCCTGCACCTCGGGGAAGTCGAGCGTCCCCTGGTCCTTGAGCCAGTGGGCGAACCAGGGCGCCTGGATCTTCTCGCGAAAGTACCGCGCGGTGTTGCTCCCGAAGTCGACGTCGAGGATCCGGTCGCCCTCGTCGTAGATCACCCAGCCGCCGTGGGTCCAGGGCCCCGCCACCAGGTAGTTCCAGCGCTTCCGGTCGAAGGTCTCGAGCTTCTTGTAGACCTCGAGCGGGCCGTAGAAGTCCTCCGCGTCGAACCAGCCGATCACGTTGAGCGTCGGCACCGGCAGGTCTTCGATGAACGGCAGCACGCCGCACATCTCGGTCTCCCAGTACCAGTCGAGGTTGGGATGCTCGACGAAGTAGTTCCAGCTGGGCACCCGACCGCCGAGATACCGCCGGTTCACCGTCGAGAGCGGACCGAGGTCGAGGAACCACTCGTACGAGTCCGCCCGGCCGAAGCTCCAGCGGTTCCGGTCCTTGCCGCGCTCCATCGCGGAGACCCAGCGGAAGGCGTAGTCGAGCCGGAAAGCCCCGTTGTGGTGCCAATCGTCGCCCACGAACATGTCGGCGCAGGTGGCCTGCGGGGAGGTGGCGCGGAGCGCGGGATGCGGCTCCAGCATCGCCCGCATGCTGGTGAAGCCGCCGTAGGAGATCCCGAGCACCCCGACGCGGCCGTTGTTGTCGGGGACGTTCTCGACGAGCCACTCGATCGTGTCGTACGTGTCCGTGGACTCGTCGATCGAGTTGCGTTTGGACTTGTCCCGCGGCGGCCGGAGCGTCTGGTAGGTGCCGGTGGAGCGGTAGCGGCCCCGCAGGTCCTGGAAGACGAAGATGTAGCCGTCCCGGACCAGCTCGGTGTGATCGTGGAGCCGCGTGCTGTAGCCGGCTTCGGTCGGCGGGAAGCCGGTGAGCCCCGAGCGCGCGTCGTAGGGCGTCCGCTCCATCAGGAACGGAAGCGGGCCCGAGGCGGCGCGCGGCAGGTAGATCTCCGTGTAGAGCTCGGCGCCGTCCCGCATCGGGATCATCGCCTTCCGGAGCTCGAACACCTTCCCCATGTCGAGCGTGTCCGCCGGCTTGCGGCTCTGCGCCGCGGCGGGCGCGGGCCCGACGCCGGCCATGGCCGCAGCGAGCAGCACGACGATCGCGTTCCGCCCCGCGCCGGTCATGGGTACCGCACCACCTGGTCGCGGAGCGGCGTCGAGTGGATCAGCCGGGTCGGCGGGCCCACCTCGCAACGGCGGAGCGTCCCGGCGCACTTCCCGAGCAGCTCGAACCCGTCGATCAGGTAGGGCATTCCTTCCGCGCCGAGCGCCACGTTGTCGTCGATGATGTGGAAATGGAGATGCGGCCCGCCCGAGTTGCCGGTGTTGCCCACCCGGCCGAGCGTCTGCCCCTTGCGCACCCGATCGCCGACCTGCACGGTGATGCTCCCGGGTAGCAGGTGGGCGTAGAGCGCGTAGCGGCCGCCACCCAGATCGAGGATCACCTGGTTGCCGATCACGGTCTGGAGGTTGAACGGGTCGGGCCGCGTCGTGATGTAGGGTCGGTTCTCCGCGACTCCGGTCTGCACGAACGACACCACCGCGTCGGCGACCGCGATGACCTCCTCGCCGTTGCCCGGATAGCTCTCGTTCCGGGTCGAGTCGCCGGCAAAGGTCCAGCCGCTGGGCGCGAGCTTCATGTAGTCGATGGCGTAGCGCTGCGCGAGCGCGTCCCGCCCGCCGAGGCTGAGCGGCGTTCGCCGGTGGCCGGAGGTGTTGGATGGCCCGTTGAATACCGCCCACGGCCCGCCCTTGAGCGGCGGCCCCACGACGATCGCCGCGGTGGCGGGCGCCACCCGGGTGACCTGGTCCACCCGGTCGACGAATCGGCGCTCCCCGGCCCCGACCGCGAAGGTCACGCGGTTGACCAACCGCGCGGGCACGGCCTGCCCCGCCGGGATCGGTACCCAGACGTAGATCCGCTTCCACGCTGCCGGCGCCAGGTCACGGGCGGTCTCCGACACCGGGCCCGCCATGGTCATGTTCCCCGCCAGCTCCGCCCCCTCGTACCGCAGCAGCGGGGCCCCTTCGGCCCGGTCGCCGAACACCTCGACCAGCTGGACCGTCGCCGTGTCGCCGAGATAGCTGCGGAGCACCAGCTCGTAGCAGAGATAGCGCTCGGCGCCGGACGCGATCGGCGCGGGCGCGACCGGCACCTGGATCGCGACGGGAAGCGGAAAGGGCCGGTCCTGAGCCCCGAGGGCCACCGGGGCGAGCACCAGGGCGACCGAGAGGGTGGCTGACCATCGTTTCATCCGGACCGACCTCCCGACGAGTGGAACGGGTACCGCCAGACGAGCATCGTTCAATATTATTTGAACGATGCCATTCGGCAACCCGCCCCCACGGTCGTGACAATCGGATGGGCCTGGATCACCCGCTCAGCGAATGGTCGTCACCGGGGAATCGGCGACGCCGCGGCCCCGGGCGATCGCCGGGCAGTAGCCCGGATCGGACGACTCATTCGGACGGCGGGCCTAGTCTGCCGTGTCTTCCCCGTGCGAAGCGGGGAAGGCGCCGAGCGCCAGCCGAATGGGCATGCCGCCGGCCACGCGATGGCGCTTGGCGAAGGCGTCGATCCAGGCCGGCAGCTCTTTGGCGAGACGTTCGAACCCGGCCTGGCTCAACAGCAGCACCCGATTCTCGAGCACCAGCCCCTTGCCCTTGGTGCCGGGGTCCACCCGCCCGCTCTCGAGCCCCTGGCCGAGCTCCGCGAGCGCGCCGCCCAGCACGCTGCGTCCCAGCTCCAGCAAACCCTTGGTGGACGCGTCCGTGCCCTCGCCCAGGGCGAGCAGGCTGCCGTCGAGGGAATAGGACCGCGCCGCCGCCCGGAACCGTCGCTCCTCGGCGCCGCCCCGCCGCACCCGCTCGACGACCTCGATCAGGCCCGCCTCGAGGAGCAGGTCGATGTGGTGGTAGAGCCTCGTGGGTGGGACCCGCACCGCCTTGGCCAGCTCGGCGACCGAGGCGTCGCGCACGACCAGCGCTTCGACCAGCCGGAGCCGCAGCGGGTCGGACAAGGCACGGAGCTGATCCAGCCGGGTCAGGACGAAGGTCTGCTTCACGCTCCCAATTGTAGGACATGACCGGCCTCGTCCGAAAGTCGCCGGAGTCCGCTGGCGGTGGGTATCCTTATCGGCAATGACCGCCCCCTCCCACGCGAAGTCGTCCCTTGCGGCCCGCTCTCGACTCACCGCGGCGGCCCTGGCGACGGCCACTCTCTCGATCGGCTGTGGCGCGCCGCCGTCCGGCGGCGCCGTCGCCGAGCGGTCGCTGGTCGTGGTCGCCTCGGAGTACGCGTTCACGGCCCCGGACACCGTCGACCCCGGTCCGGCGGTGATCAGTCTCCGCAACGACGGGCGGGTGGATCACGAGCTGATCGTGATGAAGCTCCGACCCGGTGCGACGCTCGCCGACCTGGCGGGGATGCGAAAGGAAGACGGCAGCGTCCGTCCCTTCCTCGACGGCGGGAGCGCGGTGCTCTTCGCGCCACCCGGCGAGCACGGCGACGGCCGGCTGGCGATCGATCTCGAGCCCGGCGCGCGGTACGCCCTCTGGTGCAACTTCACCGACGAGGAGGGAGCGCCCGAGCACTCGGCGCTGGGCATGATCGGCGAGCTCGTGGTCCGCGCGAGCCGCACCGGCGGAGCGCCGAAGAGCGGCGACCGCCCGCGCCCGATCGAGATCGCCGCGAGCGACTACGCTTTCACCGTTCCGGACACCTTGCCACCCGGGCTCGTCGACTTCCACCTCCGCAACGTGGGCACGGTGCGTCACGAGTTGACCGTGGACAAGCTGGTCGAGGGGGCGGATCCGGCGCTGTTCTTCGCCGAGCTCCGTCGGGAGGCGGACGTCGATTCGTTCTACGACAGTGACGGGGCCATCCTGACCGCGTATGCCGATGGGGGAAGCGCCGCCGCGATCCGGGTCGAGCTCGAGCCGGGCCGGGTGTACGTCCTCACCTGCGCGTTCCGGGATCACGAGACGGCCCCGAGCCACCTGGCGCTCGGGATGTTCAAGGCGCTCCACGTGCGCCGGCCCGACCGCTGAGGGTCACCCCGACCCATTTGTCCTCCGCCCGAAGGAGACGCTGCCACCATGATGACCCGCCCGCTCCTGGTTCTGGCGCTCGTCGCGACGAGCGCGTGCGACCGGGCGCAGTCCGACGACGCCTCGCCGATCACGGCCGCCGAGCTGTCGGCGCGGCTCCGCTTCTTTTCGTCCGACCGCTTCGAGGGGCGGCTGCCCGGAACCCGGGGCGACTCACTCGCCGTCGACTGGCTGGTGAGCGAGCTGGGGAGCTTCGGGGTCGAGCCCGCGGGGACCGAGGGGTGGCTGCAGCCCGTCTCGATCGTCGTCCACGACCCGGACCCGGACTCGCCGAACGAGGCGAGGGTCTCGGGCCGGGTCTCCCGACCGCTCACCCATGGCCGGGATCTCAGACTCGCCAATCACGGCGCGTCGGCCCGGGTCGAGACCGGCGGCGAGCTGGTGTTCGTGGGCTATGGCATCGATGCGCCGGCGTACCAGTGGAACGACTTCGAGGGCCTCGATCTCGAGGGTAAGGTCGCGATCGGCCTCTTCGGCGAGCCGCAGCTCGAGGGCGACTCGGTGCGCTTCAACGGCTTTCGCGCTTCGCGCTACTCGTGGACCCGGGACAAGACGGACGAGCTCTCGAAGCGCGGCGCGGTGGGCGTGCTCTGGGTGCGTCCGAACGGCTCGCTTTCGAGCGGGCCGGTGACGGGCAGCCGCAGACTCCTCGCCGAGGCCCAAGGGTCGACGCTCCAGTTCTCCGGCAACCTGACCGACTCGGCCCTCGCGACGCTGCTCCCACCGGATGGGCCGGGCCTGGCCGAGTCGATGGCCGAGGCGGGCCGCCCGGGTTTCCGGGCTCGACCGCTGGGGAGCCGGCTCGACGTGCGCTTCCGCACCCGCCCTCACACGGTCGAGACCCGGAACGTGGTCGGCGTGGTGCGAGGGACGGATGCCGCGCTCGCGACCGAGCACGTGGTGCTGAGCGCCCATTGGGACGCCTACGGCATCGGGCGGCCGGTGGACGGAGACTCGATCTACAACGGCGCGCTGGACGACGGCTCGGGCGTCACCGCGCTGCTCGCGCTGGCCCGGGTGTTCGCCGCTGCGCCGGAGCCCCGGTCGATCACCTTTCTGTTCACCACGGCGGAGGAGTGGGGTTTGATCGGCGCGGAGGCTTTCGTGCGCGACGGCCCGCTCGCGCTCGAGAGCATCGTCGCCAATCTGAACGTCGACGACGGCACCGAGCTCTTCGGACCCAAGCGCGACGTGGCCCCGCTCGGGATCGAGCTCAGCTCGCTGGGCGCGACCGTCGCTCTGGTCGCCGGAGAGATGGGCCTCCGGGTAACGCCCGATCCGTTTCCCGAGGAGGGCTTCTTTCTCCGGGCGGACAACTATCCGTTCGCGCGCGGTGGCGTGCCGGCGCTCTACATGGCGCTCGGCACCGATGCCGTGGGGCGGCCGGAGGGCTGGACCGACGGGCGGGTCAAGGAGTACATCGAGCGCCAGTACCACCGGCCGAGCGACGACTACGAAACCGTCGTGGTCGACATCGAGGGAGCCCGGCAACTCGCCGAGTTCACTCGGCGGGTGACCTCGATGGTGGCGCGGGCCCCGGAAGGTCCGGCATGGCTGCCGGGAGCCGAGTTCAGTCGGCCCCCGGCACGCTAGCGGCGGGCGCTAGTGGTGCACCTTCCTGGTGGCCTCTTCGTGGAAGGTGTACGGCCCGTCGGGGCAGCGAATGTTCGGATTGGTCGGGTGCATCATCCCGTTCGGATTCGCTTTCCAGAGCCAGACGTGCAGGTCCCAGTGGTGGAGCCCGGTCGGCAGGATCGGCGCGTGGCCTTCCATCGGACCGTCGAACGCCCTGCCGAAGATGGTGGGCGCCTCTTTCGACACCGCGGTCGGGACGAACCACTCGGCGGCCACCAGCTCCAGGCGATCACCCACGGGCTCGTAGAGCAGGACCTGGGGCTTGAGCGGGTCGAGGTTCTGGCCGACGAGGGCCGGGTTGAGGAAATGGAGTCCCATCCCGCCGGGCTTGTACTCCATCAGCCCCTCGCCCGAGCCGCCTTTGGGAAAGTCGATGCAGCCGAGCGTCGAGAAGTAGCCGTCGCGCACGGCGACTACCGGATCCCGATACTTGTCCAGCGCGGCCTTGGTGGCCTCGAGATCGGCCTGGGCGGCCCTGCCCTGCGC
>JAWKQJ010000033.1:0-60350 GCA_041390205.1 Gemmatimonadales bacterium | reverse complement strand
GTCGAGCGCCGATACCGGTCGGTCGGCCAATGACCCGGATTCCGATCTACGTCAACGATCGGGCGGCCGAGGTCGCGTCCGGCACCCCGGCCGGCGAGGCGGTGGCCGGGCTCGACGACGGCTGGGCGGAGGCGCTCTCCGCCGGCAAGGCCTATCTCACCGACGGGCGCGGGATCCGGCTCGATTCGGCGACGCCGCTCTCGGCGGGCGCGATCCTCCGGGTGGTGATCTCCTCGCGCGCGAGTCGCGAGAGCTCCGATGCTGACGCGTGAGCTGATTGCCCGGCTGCCCAAGGCCGAGCTCCACGTCCATCTCGACGGCTCGCTCCGCCCGGCCACGATGATCGAGCTGGCCCGCGCGGCGGGGGTCTCGCTCCCGACCGGCGACCCCGAGGCGCTCCGGCGCTTCATGCTGGTGGACGACGCGCGCGACCTGCAGGAGTACCTCAACCGCTTCGACTACACGATCGCGCTGCTCCAGACGCCCGAAGCGATCGAGCGGGTCGCCTACGAGATGGTGGAGGACGCCGCGCGCGACAACGTCCGCTATCTCGAGGTCCGCTACTGTCCCTGGCTCAGCACTCGGGGCGGGCTCTCGCTGGAAGAGGTGATCGCCGCCGAGTGGCGCGGCCTCTCGCGCGGCGAGCGGGACTTCGGTGTGGTGGCGCGGATCATCTGCTGCTCGCTCCGTCATCACGAGCCCGCGAGGTCGATCGCGCTCGCCACGGAGACGGTGCGGCTCAAGGCGTTTGGCATCGTCGGCTTCGATCTGGCCGGAGGCGAGGCCGGGCGCCCGCCGGGTCCGCACGCCGAGGCCTTCGCGATCGCCCGGGCCGGGTATCTCGGGGTGACGGTGCACGCCGGCGAAGCGGCCGGACCCGATTCGATCGCCGAGGCGGTGCTGGTCTGCGGGGCCAACCGGCTCGGTCACGGCACGAGACTCCACGAGGATCCCGAGCTCGAGGCCTTCGTGCGCGATCGACGGATCCTGATCGAGACCAACGTCACCAGCAACGTCCAGACCCACGCCGTGCCGCGCGCGTCGGCGCATCCGGTGCGCGGCTACCTCGACCGCGGGCTGGCGGTCACGCTCTCGACCGACAACTGGCTGATGAGCGGCGTGAGCCTCACCGACGAGTACTGGCTGGCCCATCGGGAGCTGGGCTTCACCAGGGCGGAGATCGATCGGCTGCTGCTCGACGCGATGCGGGGCGCCTTCCTCCCCTGGCCCGATCGTCGAGCCCTCCTGGTCCGGATGCGGGACGAGCTCCAAGGAGCCTGAGCGATGCTTCTCGTGTTGCAGTCGGCGGCCGAGCGGCTGGCCGCGGCCCGTCAGGGCCTCGAGATGTCCGTCCCCGAGCGGCTGGTCGGGCTGCTCGGGATCGCCACGATGCTCGGGATCGCGGTGCTGTTGAGCAGCGATCGGAAGAAGATCAACTGGCGGCTGGTGGGGAGCGGGCTCGCGCTCCAGGCGCTGTTCGGGTTGATCGTCTTGAAGACCGGGCCCGGTCGGGCGGTGTTCGCCGCGGTCGGGCGCGCGATCACCGGCCTGCTCGGCTTCCAGGAGCAGGGGGCGCGCTTCGTCTTCGGCGAGCTCACCCAGAACACGGTGCCCGTCGGGGTGCCCCAGCCGGACGGGAGCCTGGACGGCGCCGCCGGCCTGGTGGCCGGCACGGGCTCCTTCTTCGCCTTCAACGTGCTGCCGACCATCATCTTCTTCTCGTCGCTGATGTCGGTGCTCTACTACCTCGGGGTGATGCAGCGGGTGGTCCGCGGGATCGCCTGGGTGATGCAGAAGACCCTCGGCACCTCGGGCGCCGAGACCCTGTCCGCGTCGGGCAACATCTTCCTCGGTCAGACCGAGGCGCCGCTTCTGATCAAGCCGTTCGTCGGCCAGATGACCCACTCGGAGCTGATGACGGTGATGGTGGGCGGCTTCGCGACCGTGGCGGGCGGGGTGCTGGCCGCCTACGTCGGGATGCTCTCCGGGACCTTTCCCGACATCGCCTCGCACCTGCTCGCGGCCAGCGTGATGAACGCGCCCGCCGGACTCCTGCTCGCGAAGATCCTCCAACCGGAGGTCGGCGTCCCGGTCACCAGGGGATCGCTCGACCTCAAGCTGGTGAAGACGGAGAACGGGGTGATCGAGGCGGCGGCGGCCGGCGCGGGGCAGGGGCTGCAGCTGGCGCTCAACGTGGGCGCGATGCTGATGGCCTTCATCGCGCTGGTGGCGCTGCTCAACTTCGTCATCGGCTGGGCCGGCGGCCTGGTCGGGATGGAGGGCTTGAGCCTCGAGCGGATCCTGGGCACGCTGCTCCGCCCGCTCGCCTGGGTGATGGGCGTGCCCTGGGCGGACACGGCCTACGTCGGCTCGCTGATCGGGATCAAGGCCGCGCTCAACGAGTTCTTCGCCTACGCCCGCTTCGCCGGCGACCTCGCCACGCCGATGGCGCTCTCGCCCAAGAGCGCCGTGATCCTCACCTACGCGCTGCTCGGCTTCGCGAACTTCTCCTCGATCGCGATCCAGATCGGCGGGATCGGCGGGATCGCGCCGGAGCGCCGCTCGGAGATCGCCCGGTTCGGGCTCCGGGCGATGATCGCGGGCAACCTCGCCGCCTTCATGTCCGCGTCGCTCGCGGGAATGCTCCTGTGAGCGACCCGGTCGCTCGGGCGGCGGAGGTGGTCGCCCCCCGACTCGGGGGGCGGCGGCCCGAGCTGCTGGTCGTGCTCGGCTCGGGACTCGGGCTCCTGGCCGAGCGGCTCGAGGGCCGGGTGGCCATCCCCTACCGGGAGATTCCGGGCTTCCACGCGCCGACGGTCGAGGGACACAAGGGCGAGCTGGTGGCGGGCGAGCTGGCGGGCAGGCCGGTGCTGGTCCAGAGCGGGCGCTTCCACCTCTACGAGGGTCACTCGCCCGCCGACCTGGTCCTTCCGGTGCGGGTGGCTGGAGCGTTAGGCGCCGGCGCCCTGATCGTCACCAACGCCGCCGGCGGGATCCGCGAGGGCTTCTCGCCGGGCACCATCATGCTGATCGCGGATCACCTCAACCTGACGGGCCGGAATCCGCTGGTCGGCCCGGTCCTCCCGGGCGAGACCCGCTTCCCCGACATGACGGTGGCCTACGACGCCGAGCTCCGCGCGCTCGCCCGCCGGGAGGCCGCCCGACTCGAGATCCCCCTCGCGGAGGGCGTCTACGCCGGCTTGCTCGGACCGAGCTACGAGACCCCGGCGGAGATCGGGATGCTGAAGCGCCTCGGCGCCGACGCGGTGGGGATGTCGACCGTGCTGGAAGTGATCGCCGCGCGGGCCTCGGGCCTCCGTTGCCTCGGCTTCTCGACGGTGACCAACCTCGCCGCCGGTCAGGGCGGCGAGACCCTGAGCCACGACGACGTGATGGCGACGGCCGGCCGGACCGGCGATCGTCTGGCGCGGCTGATCGAGGCCGTGGTCGGCGCTATTCCCGCTCCGTCGGGACGAGGTGATTGACCGGGCCGTGACCCTCGCCGAGCTTGGGCGCGGCCGCGATCGCGCGGTGGACGTAGTCGAGGCTCAGCCCGACCAACTCGGGCAGCGGCGGCGGCAGCCCCCGATTGGTCTGGTGCCAGCGGGCCAGCCCGGCGGTGATCGCCGCGGAGAGGGTGCAGCCGGTGCCGTGGGTGGACCCGGTGTCGATCCGGGTGTGGGGGAAGCGGATCACCTCGTCGGGCTCCACCAGGACGTCGAGCAGCTGGTCGCCCTCGAGGTGACCGCCCTTGATCAGCGCGGCCCGAGCGCCCATCTCGAGCAGCGCGTGACCGGCCCGCTCCATCGCGTCGGGATCGCGCACCGGGAAGCCGACCAGGATCGCGGCCTCGTCCAGGTTGGGCGTCACCACCTGGGCGAGCGGCACCAGCCGCTCCCGCACCGCGGCTTCGGCGTCGGCCTCGAGCAGCCGGTCGCCGCTCGAGGCGACCATCACGGGGTCGAGGACGTAAGCCGACCAGCGATGGCGCCGGAGCCGCTCGGCGACCAGCTCGACCAACGGCCTGGTGGCCAGCATCCCGGTCTTGACCGCGTTCGGGGGCAGGTCGTCGGCCAGCGCGTCGAGCTGGGCGGCGACGATCTCCGGGGGGATCGGGTGGACCGCGCGGACGCCCTTGGTATTCTGCGCGGTGACCGCCACGATCGCCGAGGTGCCGTAGACGCCGAACTGATGGAAGGTCTTCAGGTCGGCCTGGATGCCGGCGCCTCCGCCGGAGTCGGATCCCGCGATGGTGAGGGCGATCGGTAACATGACGGCGTCCATCCTCTCCCTGGTGCGCGATCTCCACCGCAAGAAGGCGAGGGAGCGGCGGGGCCGGACGCTCGCGGAAGGTGTCCGGCTGGTGGAGGAGGCGCTGGCGGCCGGGATCCCGATCGAAGCCGCCGTGACGAGCCCCGCGCTGGAAGGTAGCGAGCGGGGCCGGGCCCTCAAGGCTCGGTTGCTGGCCGCGGGCGTGCCGCAGGTGGCCGTCGACGATGCCGAGCTCGAGCGGCTGGCCACGACCGAGCAGAGCCAGGGCGTGGTCGCGGTGATCGCCCTGCCGGCCGCGACGCTCGAGGGGCTCCGGGTCGGGCCCAGGAGCGTGCTGGCGGTGCTCGACGGGCTCCAGGACCCGGGCAACGTCGGCACCATCGTGCGAACCGCCCTGGCATTCGGCGTCACCGCAGTGATCGCCCTGCCGGGCACGGCCGAGCTGGCCAATCCCAAGACGCTGCGGAGCGCCATGGGAGCGGCCTTTCGGCTGCCCTTCGTGGCGACGGACGAGGCCCGGGCGGCGGCATGGCTCTCGCAGGGCGGCATCGCGGTGGCCACGGCGAGCGCCGACGGCCTCCCGTTCGACCCGGCGGCGCTCCCCCGGCCGCTGGCGCTGGTGTTAGGCAACGAGGGCGCGGGCGCCCGGTCCGCCCTGGCCGCCGCGGCGGCCCACCGGGTGGCCATTCCGCTCGCGGCGGGCGTCGAATCGCTGAACGTGGCCGTGGCCGCGGGGATCCTCTTGCACGGAGTCGCGCGTGACTGACGGGATGTTCGTCTTCACGGCCGCCCTGTTCGGGCTGGTGATCGGCAGCTTCCTGAACGTCTGCATCGTGCGGCTCCCGGCCGAGCAGTCGGTGGTGTCGCCGCGGTCGCGCTGCCCGCGGTGCGGCCACCAGCTGGCCTGGTACGACAACGTGCCGGTGGTCTCCTGGCTGATCCTCCGGGGCAAGTGCCGGGGCTGCGCGGAGCCGATCAGCGTCCTCTATCCCCTGGTCGAGCTCGCCACCGGCGTGCTCTGGGCCTGGATGGCCTGGCGCTTCGGCCCGACCCTGCTGGCCCTCAAGGGCGCGCTCTTCACCACGATACTTCTGGGGATCGCGATGACCGACGCCCGCGAGTACATCATCCCCGACGAGTTCACGATCGGCGGGATGGTGCTCGGGCTGGTGTTCGCCGCGATCGGCGGGAGCGATGCGTTGATCCAGGGACTCCTGGGCGCCGCGGTCGGCTTCGGGATGCTCTGGATCGTGGGGCAGGCCGGCACCTGGCTCTTCAAGGAAGAGGCGATGGGCGGCGGCGACATCAAGATGATGGCGATGGTGGGCGCCTTCGTCGGCTGGCAGGGCGTGCTGCTCACGGTCTTCCTCGGCGCGTTGGCCGGGACCCTGATCTTCCTGCCGCTGAAGCTCGCCGGCCGGGACAAGCTGGTGCCGTTCGGCGTCTTCCTCTCGATCGGCGCGGCGGTGACCTATCTGGTCGGCCCGACGCTGATGGCCTGGTACGTCTCTTTGATGGGAGTGGCGTGATGATTCGGCGGCTCGGGTTCTCGTTGGCGATCGGTCTCGCGGCCTGCCGCGGCGAGCCGCCGGCCAGCGGCGGCGACGCCGCCATCGCGGCCATGATCGACAGCGCCGTGCCCCAGGTGGAGCGCGCCGTCGGGATGACGTTCTCCAAGCCGCCGCGCTATGCCGTCCGCACCAAGGACCAGGTCCGCCGATTCCTGCTCGCGAAGCTCGAAACCGAGTACTCCGACGAGCGGGTCAGGGGCATCGAGAAGACCTACCAGCTGCTCGGACTGCTGCCCGACACCATCGACACCAAGCAGCTGCTCCTCGGCCTCTACGCCGAGCAGGTGGCCGGCTACTACGATCCGGATTCGACCACGCTCTACATCGTCGAGGGCGCCGAGGGCGATCAGCTGCGCCTGGTGCTCGCCCACGAGCTGGTCCACGCGCTCCAGCACGAGCGTCTGCCGCTCGACGAGCTCCTCGGCGCGTCCGGCAACGCCGACGCGCAGGTCGCCTTCCAGGCGGTGATGGAGGGCCACGCCACGCTCGCGATGCTCGGCGTGATCCTGCCCGATCCGTCGATGCTGCTCGACGCCCAGTTCTGGGAGCTCTACCGCGACCAGATCCGCACCGCGCAGACCACGATGCCGATCTTCCAGTCGGCGCCGCTGGTGCTGCGCGAAGGGCTGGTCTTTCCCTACCTGGCGGGCGCGGAGTTCATGCGCTCCTGGGAGACGATGGGCGGCGAGGGGCCCTTCCCGAGCCGGGACGAGCTCCCGACCTCGACGGAGCAGATCCTCCATCCCGATCGCTACCGGGCCCACGACGAGCCGCTCCCGGTGCGCTTCGAGGAGCCAGCCGAGGGGGTGCTCCACGAGGACACCATGGGTGAGCTCGAGATCCAGGTCTGGCGGACGATCCTCCGCGGCGGCGGCGAGGTGCTCACCGACCTCGCCATCGGCTGGGGCGGCGACCGCTACCGGCTCTACGATTCGCCGGTCGGCCCGGCGCTGGTGCTCTACATTGCCTGGGACGACTCGAGCTCGGCGCGGCGGTTCGCCGACGGGCCGGCTGCGCGCTTCGCCGGGGAAGCGCGGCCAGGCTATCGCACCACGGTCGAGCGGCTCACTCTCGACGGGCATCCCGTGGTGCGCGTGGTCCGGGCCCCCGAGGCATGGAGCCGGTGGGCCGACCTCCCCCGGGTGCGGATAGCCCCGGCGACGGAGCCCGAAGCCGGATCCTGAGCCGGACGACGGCTGCCGCCAGGTGGCCGTGGCGCAGGGGAATTCTCTTACAATTCGACGCGATCGCTCCGGAAAAGGCCAGCGGCTCCACGCCGCTGGTCGTTATCTTGGTGCGCGGGAGTCACCTCTTCTTCGTGGGGTCCGAGATGTCGTTGCACCGCTCGATTTCGATCGCCGCCCTCGCCGTGCTGGCCGGCGGCGTGCCCGTGCAGGCACAGTCCGACGAGCCGGCCGTCCGCCGCGCCAGGGAGATGGTGGCGCTGATCAGCGGCGGCACGGAGGCCGCGCTCAAGGCCTACGTCGACAGCGCCTTCGGCGGGCGGATGGGTGAGATGCCCTTCGACGCGCACTGGGGCTTTCTGATGAGCACCCGGGCCAGCACCGGCGGGTTCGAGTGGATCGAGGGGCGCGCCGAGGCGCCCGGCGCGGCGGTGGCGGCGGTCAAGAGCCGGCTCACCGGCAACGTCGCGGGTCTGATGGTGCGGGTCGAGCCGACCCCGCCCAATCGGATCCTGGGTCTCGGAACCCGGCCGGCGCCGGCCTGGGCGCCGGTGGAGAAGCTCGCCGTCGCGAGCGACCCGGAGCTGGCTCGATCGCTCCAGGGGTTCGTCGAGAAGCTGGCCCGGGCGGACGCCTTCTCCGGCGCGGTGTTGCTGGCCAAGGACGGGCGGGTGCTCTACCAGGGCGCGTTCGGCCTCGCCAATCGCGACTTCGACGCGGCCAACACCGTGGACACGAAGTTCAACCTCGGCTCGATGAACAAGATGTTCACCTCGGTGGCCATCGCTCAGCTGGCCGAGGCCGGCAAGCTGCGCTTGGACGACCCGCTGTCCAAGTACGTGCCCGACTTTCCGAACCCCGAGGCGGCCGCCAAGATCAAGATCGAGCATCTCCTGACCCATACGTCCGGGCTCGGGAGCTACTTCAACGAGGAGTTCAGCCGCTCCTCGCGGGCCCGCTTCCGCACCGTCGACCAGATGCTCGAGCTGGCCAAGAACGAGACCCTCGCCTTCGAGCCCGGGACCCGCTGGTCCTACAGCAATACGGGCATGCTGGTGCTCGGCAAGGTGATCGAGGTCGCGAGCGGCCAGGACTACTTCGACTACATCCGCGAGCACCTGTACGCGCCGGCCGGGATGACCCGCTCGGACTCCTACGAGCTCGACCGGGTCAACCCCAACCTCGCGGTCGGCTACCAGAAGGAATTCGGGGCCGACGGCGCCGTGAGCTACCGCAACAACCTCTACATGCACGTGATTCGGGGCGGCCCTGCCGGGGGCGGGTACTCGACCGTGGGCGATCTGCTCGCCTTCGCGAAGGCGCTGACGGCGGGCAAGCTGGTCGGGCGGCAGTACGTCGACCTCCTGACCACGCCGAAGCCGGAGCTCAACTCGCCGTCGTACGGGTACGGCTTCGGCGTCGACACCGAGACGGGCATCGTGGGTCACTCCGGCGGCTTCCCGGGGATCAGCTCCAACCTCGACATCTTCACCAAGTCGGGCTACGTGGCGGTGGTGATGTCGAACTACGGCGGCGGGAGCCAGCCGGTCGTCGAGCAGATTCGCGCGCTGGTCAAGGCGCGGGTCGGCTCTCCCACGGCTTCCGGCGGGAGGTAGGCCGACATGATCCGGATCCCGGCGGCGTCGCTCGTGGTGGGGCTCGCGACCTCCGGCTGCCTTCTGGCCGCGGCGGGTGCGGGCGCGGGCGGCGCGGTCTATCTCAGCGACCGGGGCGCCGAGTCGGTGGTGGCCGCGACCGTGGCGGACGCGTTCGAGGCCACCCGGCAGGCCTTCAGCGAGCTCGGCATCGAGCAGACCAAGTCCACGACCGTGCAGGAGACCACGGGCGAGCGGCGCGAGATCGAGGGTCGGGCCGACGACCGCGACGTCAAGGTGACGGTGAGGACCCAGGGCGAGAGCGCCAAGGTCGAGGTCACCGTGCAGCGCTCGGCCGTGACCTGGGACAAGGACTTCGCCAAGCGGGTGCTGGAGCGGATCGTCGCGCTGTCCTCGAAGTGACCCGGCGCGGGTCACCGCGCTGGCTCAACGAGCCTCCGCCCGGTAGACGACCCGCCCGTCGAAGATGGTCAGCAGACAGCGCATCCCCTCGAGCTCATCGGTCGGGACCGCGTAGGGATTCCGATCCCAGACGGCGAGATCCGCGTACTTCCCGGGCTCGATCGAGCCGATCTTCTCTTCCAGGAACATTTGATGGGCCACCCAGATGGTGGCCGCCCGGAGCGCCGTCCGGGCGTCGACCGACTCGTCGCGCCCGTAGGGGTCGTCCGGGTAGGTGCCTAACGCCGTCTCCCGGGCCACCGATGCCCAGATCCCGTACCGGGCGGGGAAGGGCGTCACCGGGAAGTCCGACCCGTTGGCCCAGCGGACGCCCCGGCGCTGGAAGGTCGCGAAGGGGTCGAGACGCCGGGTTCGCGGCCCGAAGTTGCCGGCGTAGGTGTCGCCGATCCACCACATGAAGGTGGCCGACGGCTCGGGATAGCCGGCGTCGAAGTCGCGCTGGAGCGCGGCCATCGTCTCGAGCGCGTGCTCGCTCGGGATGTTGGCGTGGATGATCCCGTGCCGGAGGCCCGGCTTGGGGTTCTCCGCCATCGCCCGGGCGTAGCTGTCCACCACCAGGTCGATGGCGCGGTCGCCGATGGCGTGGGTGCTCACGTGGAGCCCCGCGTCGTGATACGCCCGGATCACCGCCCGGAGCGTGTCGGGATCGGCGGTCGGATAGCCGCGGTTGCCGGCGTCCCGGCCGGTGCGATCGCGGTTCCAGTCGTCCGACACCCATGCCGTCCGCGCGCCGCCGCTGCCGTCGGCGAAGATCTTCACCCCGCCGGCGATCAGATGGTCGTCACCGGTGGACAGGTACGGTCGAGTCTCCGCCCCGCGACGCGCGATCAGCTCCCGCGCGTCCTCGGTCGAAATGCCCCCGGCCCAGAGCGCGAAGACGCGGAGCGGGAGCTTGCCGGCGGCGAGCAGCCGCTGGTACGACGCCCAGGCCGAGTCGGTCACCACCGGGTCCTTGAGCCCGGTCATTCCCTCGGCGTTCATTTCGCGGGCCAGCGCCTCCATCGAGGCCTCGACGTCGGCCCGGGTCGGCGGAGGAATCAGGGAGGTGACCAGGCGCTGGGCGGTCTCCTTGAGGATCCCGGTCGGCGTTCCGTCCGGACCGCGATCGATGGTGCCGCCCGGCGGGTCTCTGGTGTCGCGGTCGATCCGGGCCAGCACGAGCGCCGCGCTGTTGGCGACGCCGTAGTGCCCCATCGTCTGCTCCAGCCACACCGGGCGATCGGACACGACCCGGTCGAGGTCCCGGGCCGTGATCAGACGCCGCTCCGCGAGCTTGCCTTCGTCCCAACCCCGTCCCAGCACCCAGCCGGCGTCGGGAGCCTCGTCCGCTCGGGCCGACACGGCGCGCGCGATCTCTTCGATGCTTGTGACGGTGGGATAGCTCAGCTCGATCATGCCGGTGCGATCCGCCGCGGCCGAGCTGAAATGGTCGTGCGAGTCGAGCAGCCCTGGCGTGACGGTCCGACCGGCGAGGTCGATCCGCTCCGTCTGTGCCCCGACCAGCGAGTCGATCGCCGCGGTGCTCCCGACCGCCACGATCCGGTTGCCGCGGATCGCCACCGCCTCGGCGATCGCGTCGCTCGAATCGACGGTGAGCACGACGCCGTTGACGCGCACGAGATCCGCGGGAGCCGGCCGCGACCCTCCGGCGCATCCCAGCGCCAGCAGTCCGACCAGGCCAGCCGACGCGCTGGCGCGCGCGATCGCCGATCGCTCAGGCACGCAACCCTCCTCACGGATTGCACCGACTCTGTTCCACTCGAGCTGGTCGAACGACGGGACGAGACCGGTCGGGCACGGAGCCGGCGCGGTACGATGAAGCTATCGCGGGGTGCGGATCACCGCCACGAACGACTCGCGCGGTCGAGCGGACCGCCGCGCCGACACAGTCCGAGCAATCGGCGGAGAGTCTTTCGTGGATGACGCCCGGGCGTGGCTCGGGCCACCGGGAACGCCGCCACCCCGTGTACTATCCGGCTGGTAATCGACGATGCGAGGGTGGCATGACGGAGACCGGCCTGCAGGGGCGGGTGGCGTTGGTGACCGGCGGCAGCTCCGGAATCGGACGGGCCACCGCGCTCGCGCTCGGTCGAGCGGGGGCCAAGGTGGTGATCGCCGCAAGGGGCGCCGAGCGCGGCCGGAAGGTGCTGGGGGAGCTCGCGGACGACGGCGTCGAGGCGGCGTTCGTGCAAGCCGACGTCTCCCGCTCGGACCAGGTCGAGGCCATGGTCGGCGAGACGGTCGGGCGATTCGGGCGCCTCGACGTCGCGGTGAACAACGCGGCCGCCATCGCCGACGGTGTCTTCACTCCGACCGCGGACATCTCGGAGGAGGCCTACGACCGGCACCTCGAGGTCAACCTGAAGAGCGTCTGGCTCTGTCTGCGGGCGGAGATCAGGCAGATGCTGGCGCAGGGTGGCGGCGGGAGCATCGTCAACGTCTCCTCGATCAACGGTCTCGGCGGGGTGGCGATGAACGGCCTCTACGCGGCCGCGAAGGCGGGCCTGGTGGCGCTCACCAAGTCGGCCGCGCAGGAGTACGCCAAGCAGGGGGTCCGACTCAACGCGATGGTGGCCGGGGGCTTCCGGACTCCGATGCTCGAGACCGTGGCCGAAACCGTGGCGCCGGGCAACGAGGAGGCCATGCTCCAGGGCTTCGCGCAGCAGGTGCCGCTGGGCCGAATCGGCCGACCCGAGGAAGCGGCCGCGGCGATCCTCTGGCTCGCGTCGGACGCCTCGTCCTACGTGACCGGGAGCTCGCTGATCGTCGACGGCGGCCTGACCTCTCCCTTCCGCTGATGGGTTGCCGCTCGCGGGGGAGCCGTTGACGGGAGCCCCCGTGGGTGGCTAACTCCAGGCCTGGTCCCGGGCCGCCGCCAATCGAGAGTGCCGCGTGGACGATCTGCTCGCCGAGCTTCGAGAAGCGCTGGGTGATCGCTACCGAGTCGATCGCGAGATCGGCCACGGCGGCATGGCGTTCGTCTTCCTGGCCGAAGATCGGAAGCACGGCCGGACGGTGGCGCTCAAGGTGCTCCGCCCGGAGATGGCCGCGAGCCTCGGGCCCGAGCGGTTCCTCCGCGAGATCGGAATCGCCGCCCGTCTCAGCCACCCGCACATCGTGCCGCTGTTCGATTCCGGACAGGCGGGCCGGCTCCTCTACTACGTGATGCCGTACATCGAAGGCGAATCGCTCCGCGATCGGCTTCGCCGCGAGCCGCGGCTGCCGATCGACGAGGCGGTCCGGCTCGCCGGCCACGTGGCGTCCGCGCTCGCCTACGCCCACCGCCGGGGCGTGGTCCACCGCGACGTCAAGCCCGAGAACGTGCTGCTCTCGGGCGGCGACGCGCTGGTGACGGACTTCGGCATCGCGCGCTCGCTCGATCCGGAGACCGCGGCGGCCCTCACCTCGACCGGCATCGCGATCGGCACCGTGGCCTACATGAGCCCCGAGCAGGCGACCGGGGCGGCGGTCGACGCCCGCACCGATCTCTACGCGCTCGGGTGCACGCTGTACGAGATGCTCACCGGAGCGCCGCCGTTCGCCGGCGGCACACCCCAGGAGCTGCTCGCCGGTCGGCTGACCAGCGCTCCGCCCGACGTTCGTGGCACGCGGCCCGACGCGTCGCCCGTGCTCGCCGGCCTGCTCGGACGGCTGCTCGCGCCGATCCGAGCGCCGGCCGGCCAGCGCGGACGACCTGCAGGTGACGTTGGAGACGGCGCGGATCGCGTCACCGGCGCCGGCCCGGAGCTGGTGGCGTCGGGGCGCCGGCGCGGCGATCCTGGCCGGCATCGTCGTGGCCGGGCTGCTGCTCCGCGACGACCCCGCGCCACCGGCTGCCATCGTCACGGCAGACCGGACCGCGATCGCCGTGCTGCCTTTCGTGAGCCTGTCGCCGGACCCCGAGGACCACTACTTCGGCGACGGGTTGAGCGAGGAGCTGATCAACAACTTGAGCCGGGTCGAGGGTCTCCGGGTCGCTCCGCGGACGTCGGCGTTCGGCTTCCGCGACAGCACCGATCTCGGCGCGATCGGCCGCGCGCTCCACGTCGGGACGGTGGTGGAAGGCAGCGTCCGGAGGGCGGGCGGGGCCGTTCGGGTGACGGCGCGCCTGGTGAGCGTCGCCGACGGGCGCCAGCTCTGGAGCGCCGACTTCGACCAGCGAAGGGCGGACGACGTCTTCGCCATCCAGGACTCGATCAGCCGCAACATCGTGCGGGAGATCCTGCCCCGACTCGAGGTCGTTGCGGGGCTCACCCCGAACTTCTTCCGCACCGCGAACGGCGCCGCCCACGATCTCTATCTCAAGGGTCGTTTCTTCTGGAATCTGCGGAGTCGGGCGGGGATCACCCGGGCGATCGATCTCTTTCGCCAGGCCATTACCCTCGACTCGACCTATCCGGCCGCCCACGCCGGGCTGGCCGACGCGTACGCGGTGGCCGCCTTCTACGACTACCTGCTGCCCGCGACGGCGTTTCCCGAAGCCCGTCGGGCGGCCGAGCGGGCGCTGGCGCTCGACCCGAGCGCCGGCGAGCCGCACGCGACGCTGGCCTACGTGTTGATGTACCACGACTGGCGGTACCGGGAGGCGGAGCGCGAGTTCCAGACCGCGATCCGACTCCGGCCGGGCTACTCGGTGGCCCACCAGTGGTATGCCAACCTGCTCACCGTCCTGGGCCGCTACGACGAGGCCGACGCCCAATGGCAGCGGGCCCGGGAGCTGGAGCCGCTCTCCCTGATCCAGATCGCGGCGCCCGGATGGATGGCGTACTACCAGCGCGACTACCGCCGAATGGCCGCGCTCGAGCGCGACGTCCTGGCGCGAGACTCCACGTTCGTGCTCGGTCATTACTGGCTGGGTCTGGCCCTGGAGCAGCTCGGCGAGCATCAGGCGGCGATCGCCGCGCTCGAGGGGGCGCGAGCGCTCTCCGGCGAGGGCGCGTTGGCGCTCACCGGGCTGGCGCACGCGAGGGCGGTCGGCGGAGATCGGAACGGCGCGCTGGCGATCGTCCGGGCCCTCGAGCGGCAGGCGGAGGCCGGCGAGCACCTCCCGTCCTTCGAAGTCGCAACCGCCTATGCGGGCTTGGGCGACGCCGATCGCGCGATCCGGTGGCTGGAGCGCGCATACCAGGAGCGGTCGCACTCGATGCCGTTCCTGCCCACCGACCCGCGATTCGACTCGCTCCGTGACGACCCGCGCTTCCAGCGGCTGATGACGCGGGTGGCCGCCGGCGGCTCGTGACCGCAGCCGGTTACGGGACCAGCTGTGCCGGCTTCACCTTGACGATGAAGAGCCCCTCGCGGACGCTGGTGAAGACCACGAGCCCGCTCTCGAAGAAGGGGTAGTTGCTCCACGCGCCGCTCGCCGTGGCGCTCATCCCCGCCTCGTTGTTGCCCACCGGCGCGCTGTCGAAGAAGGCGACTTCCTTCGGGTTCGCCCGATCGCTGATGTCGAGCACCCGAAGCCCGCTGCCATAGTTCGCCATGTAGACACGGTCGCCCTTGACGAACAGGTTGTGGTCGGAGGCCATCACCGGACCGATGTACTCCTTCGCCACGATCGGGTCGTCGAGCTGGGTCAGGTCCCAGACCAGGGTGCGGGTGCCGGCGATCTTGCCGGTCAGCTCGTCGCCTTCGTCGCCCATGTAGAAGAAGCGCTGGCTCTCGTCGAACCAGCCCTGGTGGGCGTAGGCCACGTTGGGATAGCTGCTCCGGCCGATCGGCTTCGGATTGGCCTTGTCGGTCACGTCCGCGATGTTGATCTCCACCTCGTTCGCCGCGACGCAGATCTCCCGGCCGCGATAGCGGGTGTCGGGGCCCTGATAGACCACGCACTGCGCGTCGTGGGTGTAGCCCCGCGCGTTGGCGCCCGTCTTGTCGGTGTAGCACCCCGCGAACACGGGCTGCTTCGGGTTGCGCGCGTCCACCATGTGCAATCCGCCGCCGCAGGTCTCCCCGCCGCCGTTGGCGCCGACCACGTAGAGGAACCCGGAGGTGGTGTCGGCCACGACGTTGTGCGCGCTGAAGATCCCGTCGTAGTGCCCGTCCTCGGTGAAGGTCACCGGTGCGCCGGTGGCCGCGCGGAGCCGGGTCAGGTCGAAGACCTGCATCCCGTGCGCGCCCGCGCCGTCCGAGACGACGTAGGCGTGGTTGTTGTAGACCTTGATGTCCCGCCAGACGCTCGGGCGCGAGCCCGACGTCCGGGGCAGGCTGCCGACCAGCCTGGGCCGTTCGGGCTCGGTGACGTCGACGAAGGCGGCCCCGTCGCGGCGGCTCACCAGGGCGTAGTCGCGACCGGTCGCCGGATCGGTCCACCCCCAGACGTCGTTCACCCAGACGCCCCGCCCGCCACCCAGCTGATCCACCGGGAGGAAGGAGACCAGCTCCACGTTGCTGCAGTCGAAGCCCGCGATCTTGCCGCCGGCGCAGTCGACCCGGCCGGCGGTCATGCCCGTCCCGACGGTGAAGATCTGGCCGGTCACCGTGCCGCTCGGCCGCCACGCTCCGCCCTGGCGGGCGAGCAGCATCGCGCGCCCCTCGCCGAAGTCGCGCTGGGGCATCCCGATGACCGCGGCGGCGTCGCCCGCCGCGATCGACGACCCGAAGGCGAAGCGCCACGCCGCCGTCTCGGCGGAGTCGGCCTGGATCCGCCCGGCCGCGGCCCACTGGCCGCCCGCGCCGGCGGCGAAGCGGTAGACCGCGCCGTCGCCGTCTCCGACGTTAGGCGCGCCCACCCAGATCTCCGAGCCCGCGGCGGAGAGGACGGCGCCGAAGCCGTCGCCCCGCTTGCCGTCGGCCGCCCGGAGCTCGCCGGTCTGCCGCCAGCCACCCTCGGCGCGGGAGAAGACCAGCACCGCGCCGGTGCCTCCGGCCACCGGGGCTCCGACGAAGGCGCGCCCGCCCTTGAGCAGCACGGCCATGCCCGCGCGGGGCGTCGGCCGCCGGCCGGAGGTGACCGAGAGCACGCCGTCCTGGCGCCATGATCCGTCGGCCTGGCGGCGGAAGACGACGGCGGCGCCGGCCCCGGAGTCGGCCCGTGGAGCGCCGACCAGGAGCAGCTCGCCCTCGAGGCTCACGGCCGACCCGAACTGGGCGCCCCGGCCAAGGGCCGGCGCGAGCACCGATCGCTCGCTCAGCCGTCCGTCCCGGGCGACCAGCTCGAAGACCATGCCGGCGCTGTCGCCGCCGGGCGCGCCCACGAAGGCGACGCCGTTCGCCATCGCGAGCGCGGCCCCGAAGCCGCCGGTGCCGGCCCGGGCCGGTCCCTGGAGCGAGGCGGTCGAGCGCCAGCCGCCGGCGCCGCCCTGGCGGGCGAAGAGATAGACCGCGCCGCGCGAGTCGTGCTTGTTCGGCGAGCCGACCAGCAGCGCGGCGCCGTCGCCCGCGATGCTCCAGCCGAAGTCGTCTCCGCGCGCGGAGTCCGGCGCCACCAGACGGGCCGCCTCGCGCCAGGCGCCGCGCGCGTCGGCGCGATACAGGTAGACCACGCCCGGGCCGTAGAAGTTGGCCGGCTGGCCGACGAAGAGATCGCCGCCGAGCACGGCGCCGCTCCGGCCGAAGTTGCCCGATTGGGCCGCGGCGGAGGGGACGACGGCCGGCGCGGCGACGAGCGCGAGCAGGATCAGGGCGGTGCGAATCTGCACTGGGGACCTCGTGGCGATCGGTTCCGAAGTCACTCGCCGCTCCGGGCGAGGGGTCTCACGTCCTGCACCAGGTGGAGCAACAGCTTGCCCGGCTCCTCGAAGGGAATCATGTGGGCTGAATGCTCGAACCACACGAAGCGCTTCGACGGCGCGGTGATCCGGTCGAACCACGCGCGGGCGACGTCGGAGACGGTCTCGTAGTCGTAGCGGCCGGCGAAGATCACGATCGGACAGCGGAAGTCGAGCGCGGTCTCGTCGTACCGGACCGCGTTCATCGCGCCGATCAGCTGGTTGAGCGAACCCAGACCCGCGCGCCGGAGCGCGGCGAGGTCCCGGGCGTCGTAGTCCGGGGAGAGTCGGACGGCGTTCTGCTCGTAGCCGTAGTCGTCCCGTCCCCAGGTGAGCCCGCCGTAGGCGATCACCCACTTGCGCTGGGTGATGATCTGCTCGACCGTGACCGAGCCGTCAGGGGCGGGATAGGGCGCGATGCCCTCGAGCTCGGCGAGCGCGGCGCGATCGCCGCGGCGGCGCGCCTCCGCCAGCGCGAACTCGTAGCCCGTCCGCTCGTTGGCCGGCGCGTTCACCGCCTGGCCCATGCCGACGTAGGCGTGAAGCCACTCGGGATGGCGCCGGGCGATCTCGAGGCCGATGAAGGTGCCCCACGAGTGACCCAGCAGGAAGACCTTCGGCTGTCCGAACGCGTCGCGGAGGTACTGGACGACTTCCTCGCCGTCGGCCACCATCCGCTCCAGGTCGATCGTCGGCGTCACCACGGCCGGATCGTTGGCCGCGGCGGTCTTGCCGGCGCCGCGCTGGTCCCACTGCACCACCGTGAAGTATTCCTCCCACGGAGTCTGGAAGACCCAGGAGGCCGGCATCATCGGCGAGCCGGGCCCGCCGTGCACGAAGAGCAGGATCGGGTTGTCGCGGTGCTTGCCACGGATCGAGATCCACTGGGTGATCCCGCCGACCTCGATCTGCCGGAGGTCGGCGATGCCCTCCGTGGTGTCGATCCAACGGAGATCGGCGATGATCGCGGCCGCGTCGCCGCGGGAGAGGGCCTCTTGCCCCGAGGACTCGGCGGCCGGAGCCGGCTGCTTGGCCACGGCGCACCCGGCCGCCAGCAGCACGGCGGCCCAGCCCGGAAGGCGGCGGAGGTCACGCATCGGGGGAAAATAGCCCGAGTTCGCCAGGAAGGTTGTCGTGACCGCCCCGTCGGGCTACCCTGACTGGTATGAAGCTCGCGGGCCGTGCCGCCGCAACGTTGTTGATGTTGACCACCCCGCTCGCGTGGGATGCGCCCGTGGCGCATCGGTGTGGACACCGGGCGGCGGCGGTCGTGGAATCGGCGAGCGCGGGACCCGTCGCGCACGACCACTCCGGCCCGACCGACTCGACGCCGTCGGACGGCTGCTTCTGCCCCGGGCCCTGCGGCCCGACCACCGGGCCCGCCGCGCCCGCCACGGCGCCGGGGGCCGCCGCCCTGGCGAGCGATGCCAGGACCTCGCGCCCACCGACGCCCGGCCGACTCCATCCGCCGCTGGTTCCGTTCCTGCTGCCCTTCTCCAATCCGCCTCCCTCGGTGTGAGTGCCGATCGAACCGTTCCCGATCCACTCACGCTCACGAGGGACACACGATGGTTCTCAAGTCACTACGGTGGCGCGCCGTTTTTGGCGTCGCCGCCTTCGTCATCGCTTCCGCTCCGGCGGGCGCGCCACCATGGCGCAGCAGACCGGGTCGATCGCCGGCCGGATCGTCGGCAAGAGTCGGGCGCCCCGCTGGCCGGAGTGCAGATCTCGGTGCTCGGGACCGGGCTGACCGGCTTCTCTCTTCCCGACGGCAGCTTCGAGCTCAGGCGGGTGCCCGCCGGCGACTATCAGGTCTCCATCCGCCGGCTCGGCTTCGAGCCCCTGACCCGCCAGGTCTCGGTCCGGGCGGCGGCGGTCGCGAGACTCGACCTCGAGATGGAGGCCCTGCCGTTCCGGCTGCCGGGGGTTGAGGTCACCCTCCGCCGGCCGGATCTCGTGCCCGAGTCGAAGCTCCAGCGGCAGGAGGTCCGCGAGGCGAATCCGCGCGACGCGGGCGAGCTGCTTCGCACCCTCCCCGGGGTCGAGGCCGTTCGGCGGGGACCGATCGGCTTGGACCCGGTCGTGCGGGGGCTCCGCGAGACGGAGGTCGGCGTCTACCTCGACGGCACTCGGATGTTTCCCGCCGGACCGGCCAGGATGGACTCGCCGATGAGCCACTTCGACCCGACCGCGGTCCGCAGGATGGAAGTGGTCAAGGGTCCCTACGCTCTCACCTGGGGTGCCGGGAACCTGAGCGCCATCCGGGTCGAGACCCAGGACGTCTTCGGCGAGCAGCGCGGCGCCCTGCACGGCACGCTGCAGAGCGGCTACGACGAGAACCTCGGCGCCGAAGAGCTCGGTGCGAGCCTCTACGGCCGTCCTTCGGAGACCGTCTCCTTCTGGGCGCACGGCGCCTGGCGCCAGGGCGACGACTACCAGGCGGGCGACGGCGCCCTGGTGCCGGCCGACTTCGTCTCCAGCGAGGCCCGCGCGAAGCTGGGCCTGCGTCTCGCGCCGGACTCTCGCCTCACGCTCGCGGCCGGATATCAGGATCAGGGTCGGATCGACTACCCCGGCCGGCTGCTCGACGCGCTGCTCTTCCACACGCTGAACCTGTCCGCTCGCTACCAGCTCGCCCGGAGCGACGGCGTCTTCCGCGGGCTCGACGTGCTCGGCTACGTCAACAACGTCGATCACGAGATGGACAACCGGAACAAGCCCACCGCGGACCCCGCCAACATTCCGCTCCCCTTCGGGCTCGACGTCCACGTCGACGCGGCGATCGACGTGGCCGGTGGCCGAGTGGCGGCCGACCTGGTTCCCGGAGACGGCTGGCGGGTCGAGATCGGGGGCGACGTCTATCGGGCCTGGCGCAACGCGGTCCGGACCATCCGCCGGCGCGACACCGAGATGGAGCTGCCGATCTCGCCCTCGCTGATGTGGCCCGGGGCCACCATCTGGGACCAGGGAACCTTCGTCCGGGCGACCCGAACGGCCGGCGGCGTCTCGCTCTCGGCCACCGCCCGCCTCGATCTGGTGCGGGCGGACGCGGACACCATCTCCGACTACTTCGCGGAGAACGTGAGCACCGCGCTGCGCCAGACGGAGGCCAACCTGAGCGGCGCCGTCTCGCTGTCGGCCGCGCTCTCTCAGGCCTGGACGCTCTCGCTCGGGGCCGGGTCTGCCGTCCGTACGGCCGACGCGACCGAGCGGTACTCCGATCGGACGCCGGCGAGCAAGGCGCAGATCAGCGCCGAGTTCGTCGGCAACCCGACGCTCGAGCCGGAGCGGAGCACCCAGGCCGACCTCTGGCTCGAGGGCAACTTCCCGCGCGTCTCCCTGCGACTCGATGGCTTCGTGCGCCGGGTGAGCAACTACATCACGATCGCGCCGACCGACCTGACCAAGCTGTTGCCGCTCAGCCCCGACGTGGTGTTCCAGTACGTCAACGGCGACGCGGACTTCCTGGGCGCCGAGGGATCGGCCTCCTTCCTGCTCGCGGATCCGGTCACGCTCTCCGTCGGCGCCGCCTATCTCTGGGGCAACGATCGCGAGCTCGACGAGCCCGTGCTCGGGGTCACGCCGCTCAGCCTCGACCTGAGTCTCCGTTACGACGATCCTTCGGGACGGTTCTACGCGGAGGGGAAGACCCGCTATCTCGGAAGCCAGAACCGGGTGGCGACCCTGCGGGGAGAGCTGCCGACCGACGCGACCGCGGCGACGATTCCGACGGGAGAGTACGCGACGGTGGACTTGAGGGCCGGAGTCCAGCCCTTCAGGGGGTTCGAGCTGCGCTTCGGCGTGCAGAACCTGACCGACAAGCTCTATGCCGATCACCTGAACGCGAAGAACCCGTTCTCGGGCGTCCCGGTGCCGGAGCCCGGCCGGGTGCTGTTCCTCGACGCCGCCTACTCGTTCTGAGCGGCCATGGCAAATGGGGCTCGCTCGCCCTCGGCTACAACACGTAGCCGCCGTCGACCAGCACGTCGACGCCGGTGATCTGCCGGGCCGCGTCCGAGGCCAGGTAGCAGACCAGTCGGGCCACGTCCTCCGGGTCGGCGAAGGGCGGGCCCTCGCCGGCCAGGGCGGCGAAGGCCGCATCGTCGGAGCCATGCTGGGCGAGCAGGTCCTGGAAGAAGGGCATCCGCCGCCAGAGCGGGGTCTTCACGCCGCCCGGACTGACGACGTTGACTCGGATCGGCACGCCGCCATCGCGGCATTCCTTCGCCGCGGTCCGGGCGAGCATCGCGAGGCCGGCCTTGCTGACCGAGTAGGCGGCGGCGCCTGGCGCGGGCTTGGTGCCCGAGGCCGATCCGATCAGCACGATCGAGCCGCCACCCTCGCGCATCGCGCGCACGCCGTGGCTCGTGGCGAGGAAGGCGCCGTCGAGATTGACCGCGAGGACCGCGCGCCAGTCGGCGAGCGAGGTGTCGGCGATCGGCGAGCCGGCCGAGATCCCCGCCGCATGCACCAGGATGGTGAGTCGGCCCAGCCGCTCTTCCGCCGCGCCGATCGCGGTCCGCCAGCCCGCCTCGTCGGTGACGTCGAGCCCGAGGCCGAAGGCCGCTTCGCCGATCGCTTCCGCGGTGGCCGCGGCGCCCTCCCGATCGATGTCGGCGCAGCAGACCCGGGCGCCGGCGTCCGCGAGCAGCCGCGCGGAGGCGGCGCCGATGCCGGAGGCGGCGCCGGTGACGAAAGCGATTTCTCCCGACATGTCCGTCGTCATGGGGCGCAACGATAGCCTTCAGGTGAGCCCGTCGCCAGCGGCGGGGGCGCCGCGACCGGCTGGAGGGCCGGTCACGGTCGCCGCGAACGCCCGCTTGGTTCGTCCGGTGGCGCGGCTACCCGGCGAAGCAGTAGGCGCAGCCCTTCTCCTGGGTGCCGCTCGCGGCGAGCACGCCCGACGGCACCACCTGGATCCCCGGCACCAGATTCTTCACCCAGTCGGCTTTCACGGCCGCCCCATCCATGCCGAGCTTCCCGCCGACCATCCCGGCGTAGACCGTCAGCGCCACGTTGCACGCGCCGAAGAGCACGCCCTTGGCCGAGAGCGCCTCGATGCCCGTGCCCGGCAGCGGGAGCGGCAGCGGCTTGAGCCACATGTTCCGGGTCGCCGGATTGGCTCCGTCCTTCACGTTGAACTGCTCGCCGAGTTTGTACTTGGCCCAGGCCGCGTCGTTGAGCGCGTAGCCGATCGAGCCGTGGCGCAGGATCACGAGACCGCCGTGTTCTGGGCGTCGGTGGTGCCGTAGGTGGCGTTGGTCGTCGAGCCACACCCGCGGCCAGACGACGGGTATGCCGCCATTGGGCTCGGGCGCATCGAACACCATCTTGTGGGTGCCGCCGATCTTGGTCGAGCCAGGCCTCGTATTCCGGGTTGTCGCCGACCGGTGTCCGCCTGGCCTCCGCCGCCGCGTTCGCGGAAGATACGAGCCCGGACGGCGGTGGCCGCCGCGGCGATGTTGCCAAGGAACCCACGGCGATGCGCGGGACGGTTCAGGCGAGCACGTCTCCCTCCTTCTCTGATGACTTGATGGGGCGCGTCGGGGCGAGCCCCGGTGGCGAGGACTGGGTGTCCACCGTACGCCCACCCGGACTGGTGGCAACGGAGCTTGATTGCGGTGGGGTCGTATCCTGCGCGCCTCATGGGGAAGCCCCCGGCTCGAGACCCGGGCGGACCATCGAATCTACCACGAGCCGCGCCACCGACGGGAGGACCCCGCCTCGGCGGTCCTCCCCATCGGGTGGCTCCGCGGGTCAGCCTGCCCTGCTCGGCGGTCTCCACCACGAAGACGACCCGCGATTGGACCGCGCCCCGGGCATGTCCCGCTCGGCGCTCGGGCACACCTGCCTGGTCTCGTTGTAGCCCACCGCCCGAGCGGGCCGGCTGAGACTGCTGCGCACCAGGTGTACTGGAGCACGTTGTCGGGCCTGATCCTGGAGCGCCCGGTTGTAGGCGACGCTGCCTGGGGCGGGATCGGCAAAGCCCTCCACCGTCACTCAGGGATCCTGGTAATGGCGTTGGACCACCCGCGCCGAGCGATCGAGCGCGGGCCGGACGCCGCGGGGACGTCATGTCGTCGAAGCCGAAGGTGATCGGGAAGGCGAAGCTCATCCTGTTCTCCATCGTAACGATCCTGGCCCGAACTCGTCGCGTAATCCGTTCAGGTCCTGGCCGCAACAGGGCGACGTCGCTCTTCACGCTGTCGAGACCGTCGGGACCCCGGCGACCTGCTCCGAGAGATCGCTGCGGACCGACTGGTCGCCGGCGCTCGCGGTCGCCCGGCTGGCAGTCGATTGCCGCCTGCACCTGGGGTACGCAGCCCTTGCTGGCGCAGGCGCTCGCGGTCGCGGCGGTGAGGATGAGCACGGCAAGCTGGCGTAGCACGCAGCGGGGTCCTCCTTCTGGGTCGGCCCCCGTCGCGATCCTCGGCGGGCGGGCGATCGGTTTTGGGTCCACGAGGGCGTCATGGGGGACGCGGTCTTCATTGGTAAGGGGACGACGAACGAGCGGCCTGATCTTGACGTTGAAGTGAGTGACGCGTCCTGGTTTGCGCCGGGCCGCGTCGCTTCCATGATTGGAGCTGTCCAAGGTCCGGCGAAGAGGAGTTGCCCGATGTCGTCCGAAGCCAGGCCTGGTCGCGCGGCGCGTTGCGCCGCTCCTGTTGCTGCTCGGCACGCCACTGGTCCCGGCGGTGCTGTCCGCCCAGCGGGACCAGCCCCCCTTCCGCGCGACCATCAGCACCACGGCCTACGGCGTGCCCCACGTCCGGGCCGACGACCTGGCCGGCGTCGGCTTCGGACATGGCTACGCCCTCGCCGAGTCGGACCTCTGCACCATCGCCGACCGGTGGGTGACCGTGAGGGCCGAGCGGGCCCGCTTCTTCGGGGTCGAGGGAAAGCGCGACGGACGCCAGACCGTCACCAATCTCGAGAGCGACTTCTACTGGCAATGGCTGCTCGATCAGGGCGTCGGCCAGCGGGAGCTGGAGCAGCCGCCCCCGGTCGGCCCGACGCCCGAGGTGCGCGAGCTGGTGCGAGGCTACGTCGCCGGCTACAACCACTATCTGGCCCGGACCGGCGCGGCCAACCTGCCCGATCCGCGCTGCCGCGGGCAGGCCTGGGTCAGGCCGATCACCGAGCGGGACGTCTATCTCCGCGCCGTCCACGTCGGTGGGATCATCACCGCCGGCTGGATCGGGCCGATCGTCGACGCCGCACGCCCGGGGGCCGCCGCTCCCGCCGAGCCCCGCCGGCAGCTCGACGAGCCCGCGCCCCGTCTGACCATGAGCAACGTGATCGCCCTGGGCCGCGACGCGACCGACAACGGCAAGGGCATGGTGTTCATCAACCCGCATTGGCGCTGGCACGAGCCGGAGCGGTTCTTCGAGGTCCAGCTCACCGTGCCCGGAGTGCTCGACGTGTACGGCGGCACCTTTCCGGGCGTGCCGCTCGTGCTCCTCGGCTTCAACCGGAACGTGGCCTGGAGCCACACCGCGAGCGTGCCGAAGCGGGAGACGGTCTACCAGCTCCGCCTCGCCCCCGGCGATCCGACCGCCTACCTCTACGAGGGAGCCGCCCGCAAGATGACGCCGCGCACCGTGACGGTGCGCGTCCGGGAGGACGACGGCCGCTTGAGCGAGCGCCGCCACACCTTCTGGGAGACGCACTTCGGCCCGGTCATCGCGAACGCCGGGTTCGTCTGGTCGGCCGGCACGGCTTACGCCCTCCGGACTTCGGTCACCGACTTCCGCTGGCTCAACCAGCACTTCGGGATGAACGCCGCCCGCTCCGCCGAAGAGCTCGATCGCGCCGGACGGGAGCACCTGGGGCTCGGCTGGCTCAACACCGTGGCCGCCGACGATCAGGGCAGGGTGATCTACGCCGACCGCTCGGCGGTTCCCCACGTCACGGCCGAGCAGCGGGCGACCTGTGTCAGCTCGGAGATGGGCAAACAGCTCTGGGCCCGCCAGCAGGTGATCGTCCTGGACGGCTGGCGCAAGGCCTGCGAGTGGGGCTCCGATCCGGACGCGCCGGTGCCGGGCATCTTCGGCCCGAAGCGATTGCCGATGCTCGACCGGACCGACTACGCCACCAACTCGAACGACAGCCACTGGGCCAACAACGCCAGACAGCTGCTCGAGGGCTACGACGCCATCATCGGCGACGAGCGCACGGATCGGAGCCTGCGGACCCGCAACGGGCTGAGCAAGATCGAGGCGCGGCTCGCCGGGACCGACGGATTGCCCGGGCGGCGCTTCACGCTGGCGCAGCTCGAAGCGATCACCATGAACAACCGGGTCTTCTCGGGCGAGCTCTGGCGCGACGAGCTGGTGAGCCACTGCCGGACCCTGCCGCCGCAGCGGGGAATTCCCGAGGCGTGCGAGGTGCTGGCCCAATGGGATCTGACCGACGACCTCGACAGCCCCGGCGCGGTGCTCTGGCGGCGCTTCATGGAGAATCTGAGCTCGGGCGCCCAGCCCGACGCCGAGTTGTTCACGGTGCCGCTCGATCCCGCGGATCCCGTCCGCACGCCCCGAGGCCTCGACACCGCCGATCCGCGGGTGACCCGGGCCCTCGCTGCGGCGATCGCCGATCTCCGAACCAGCGGGATGCCGCTCGCCGCCCGTCTCCGCGACTACCAGCTCGAGCGCCGCTCCGGGCTCACGATCCCGATCCACGGCGGGTCGATCCAGACCGGGCAGTACAACCTCATCATCAGCGGGTCGGGATGGGTGCCGGGATCGGGCTGGAACACCATCGTCCACGCGTCGAGCTACGTCGCCTGGGTCCAGTACACCGAGCAGGGGCCGGTGGCCCGCTCCGTGATGGCGTCCTCGCAGTCGGACAATCCGGACTCGCCCCACCACGCGGACCAGACGCTGCTCTTCTCCAGCAAGCGGTCGAAGCCGGTGCTCTTCGAGGAGAGCGCCATCCGAGCCGACCCGGGAGTCCGGGTCGTGGAGCTCTGCGTGACGCCGGCGGGCGCGGTGTGCCGCTAGTCTGAGCCCGGCCTGGCGGAGCGGCGCAGCAGGGCGGCGCGGCGACGGGTCTCACCGAGGGCCGGCAGGTCCGGATCGCCTCCTCCCAGAGCGCGAGCAGCTGGTCGTGGTACTCGAGCGCGGCGGTGGTGTCGCCGCGCTCTTCCAGGAGACGCGCCAGCCGGGCGTGGGCCAACAGCCAGCCTTCCTGTGCCTCCCAACCCAGGGACTGGAGCGAGCCGAGGTGCTCGCGGTAGGCGGTGATCGCCTCGTCGACCCGGCCGAGCGCGTGGAGCGCTTCGCCGAGCATCGGCTCGTAGAGCTGCCAGTTGACGTGCGGGAAGAGCCGGACTTCCTGGAGCAGCTCCACGACCCGCGCGTGATCGCGCCGCGCCAGCGCCAGGCGCGCCTCCGTTCCCTTGGCAGAGACCTGATCGATCCCGTTCTCCTCGTTCACCCGCGCGCGGATGGTGGCGAGCGTCGCCCCGAGCGCGACCGTGTCCGGAACGCGGGCATACGCCGCGGCCAGCCGGGCGAGCCATTCGGGCGCGAGATAGACGGTGTCGGCAATCGCTTTGGCCGCGCGGAGGGACTGGAGGAACTCCTGCCGGAGCCCGGAGGTCGCCTGCGCGCTGGCGAGGTAGAGGCGGTTGCGGAACTCGCTCACGGGTGCTTGGAGCAGCCGGGTCAGCCGGACGGCCTGCTCCAGGTGCTCGCGAGCCTCGGCGTAGCGGCCCTGGTACATCCGGACGATCGCGAGGGAGCGGTGGCCGCTGGCCTGCTGGTCCTGGTTGCCGCCGAGCATCTCCTGAAAGAGCGCGACCGCGCTGTCCGGATGCCCGAGGCGCAGGAAGGAGACCCCGAACTCGTGGTTGAGGTTGCCCGAGAGCCGATAGTCCGGCCTGAGCGCGAAGGCCCGCCGGTAGTAGGGAAATCCTTCGGCGTACTCGCCCTTCAGCGCGTAGGCGGTCGCGATGTTGATCATCGCTTCGGCGTGGCCGGAGTCGATCGCCACCACCCGGCTGAGCACCCGGATCGCGTCGTCGTCCCGCCGCGCCCGCATGTAGACCGAGCCGAGGTTGTAGAGCTCGGAAAGGTCGTCGGGGTAGCGCTCGACGTAGGTCTCCTGCGTCCGGATCGACCCGTCCTGGTTGCCCCGCGCGGCCTGGAACGCGGCTTGGATCAGCAGCTGCTCCCGCTCGGTCACCCGGTCGAGACCGGCCAGCGCCGCGCTGAAGTGCGCGTCGCTGGAATCGCGCCGCCCGTGGAGCGTGAAGTAGGCGCCGATCATCTTGTGCGCCATCGCGAATCCCGGATCCAGGTCGACGGCGGCACGGTAGCGCTCCAGCGCGTCGCCGAACCGTCGGTTGTTCCAGTAGCGGTTGCCCTCCGTCCAGGCGCGGAGCGCGTCCAACGACGGCGTGGTGGCGAGGTCGAGCCTGACGCCGTTCTCCGCCAGCGCCCGGCGCGACTCGCCCAGGTCCCGGCGGAGCTGACGGACCAGGTCGTCCAGGGCGCCGAGCACCTTGGCCTTGCCATCGGCCCGGGCGCTCCGGGTGCGGAGGTCGGTGGTGGTGGTCGGGTCGACGATCCGGGTCGTGAGCAAGTAGGTGGAGTCGATCCGCCCGATCGCGGGCACGACCAGCACCCGGACGTTGGCCCGGAGGGCCACCTCCCGGGCCACGGCCTCGTCGAGCCGGGTCGAGTCGGGCCGCTGCATCTGTCTCAGGACTCCGACGATCTGCGGTCGCGGCAGCACGTTGACGTGACGCGATTGCTGCAGACCGACGGTGAAGGCGGCGTCGAGCGAGCCCTCGAAGACCGAATCGCCGGTCTCGTTGTCGAGCGCCGCCAGCACCACCCAGTCGCGGGCGGCGAAGTCCACCCCCGAGGAGGAGAGCAGCGTGGTGCCGAGCAGCACCGCCGCCGCCCCGAGGCCGAGAGCCATCGCCAGCCGACGTCCGCGGCGGGAGCCCGCCGGCGCGGTGGCCTCTGCTGTCGCCCCCGTCGCGCGCGCCGCCGCCAGGGCGTCGGCGAATTCCCGGGCCGTGCCGTACCGATCGCCGGCGACCGGGGAGAGCGCCTTGGCGAGCACCGCGTCGAGCGCGGGCGGCACCGCCGACCGCAGGACGGAGGCTCGAGGCGGGGGCTGGATCGCCCGCTTGGCCATCACGGCCTGCATCGAGGGACCGGTGAAGGGCGGCTCGCCCGCCAGCATCTCGTAGAGGACCGAGCCGAGCGAGTAGAGGTCGGAGCGGGGGTCGACCTCGCGGTCGCCGGCGCTCTGCTCGGGGCTCATGTAGGCAGGAGTGCCGAGCACGATGCCCGTGCTGGTCAGTGCTTCGCCGGCCGCCTGACGGACGGCCCGCGCGATGCCGAAGTCGGCGACCACCGCGTGCCCGGCCTCGAAGAGGATGTTCTCAGGCTTGATGTCGCGGTGGATCACGCCCCGGTCGTGCGCGTAGGCCAGCGCGTCCGCCACTTCGAGCGCCACCGAGAGCGCCGCGTCGATGGGCAGCGGGCCCTCCCGATCGAGCCGGGCGCGGAGACTCTCGCCCTCGACGTACGGCATCACGTAGTAGGGTGAGCCGTCGGCCTCGCCCGAGTCGAGCACGGGCAGGATGTGGGGGTGGGTCAGCTGGGCGGTGGTGTGGATCTCGCGAAGGAAGCGGTCCGGCCCGAGCGCCGCGGTGAGCTCAGGGCGCAGCACTTTGATCGCGACCGGGCGCTCGTGCCGCACGTCGATCGCGAGAAAGACGGTCGCCATGCCTCCGCGGCCGAGCTCCCGCTGGACCTGATATCGGCCGGCGAGGCTGGCCCGAAGTCGGCTCAGCAGATCGGCCATTCGGCCAATCTGGACCTCGGCTCCGAGCCCGTCAACGATCCCGCGCTCCCCGAGACCCCTTGAACTACTAGGGGTGGATGGTATTTTTACCCCTAGAACTACCTAGGGAGTGCGGATGCCCCCGGCCTCGGTCGCCGTCCTGAAGGGGAGTCTCGACGTCCTGATCCTCCGCGCCCTCGCCGAGGCGCCCACCCACGGCTACGGCGTGATGCGCTGGATCGAGGAAGCCACCGGCGCGGTGCTCCAGGTGGACGAGGGCTCCCTCTACCCGGCGCTCTATCGCCTCGAGGACCGCGGCTGGGTCGAGTCGGACTGGGGCACGTCCGAGAACAACCGGCGGGCCCGCTTCTACCGGCTCACCGCCAAGGGCCGCGCTCAGCTCAAGCTCGAGGTCGGGCAGTTCGTCCGCTTCGCCGAGGCGATGCTGCAGGCGCTCGGGCGCCCGGCCTGACCGCCATGTCACAGGATCGCTCCTGGCAGCGCTACTGGCGCTTTCTCACCGCCCGCTTCCGTCGGGACGTCGACGAGGAGCTGGAGTTCCACATCGCGATGCGGGCCCGGGAGCTCGAGGGTCAGGGGCTCTCGGCGGACGCGGCGCGCCGTGAGGCGGAGCGGCGGTTCGGAAACCGGACCGACGTCCGGCAGCGGCTCGAACGGATCGAGAAGAGACGAGGGCTCCGGATGACGATCGGCTTCCATCTCCAAGAGCTGTTCCAGGACCTGCGCTACGGGATCCGGAGCCTCCGCAAGCGGCCGGCCTTCACCCTGATGACGGCGAGCTCGCTCGCCCTCGGCCTGGCGGCCACCACCTCGGTGCTGAGCCTGATCGACTCGTGGCTGCTCCGGCCGCTTCCGGGCGCGCACGGTCGGGAGCTGATCGTGATCGGGGCCTCGAACCAGGCCACCGGGTCGATGATCGCCCGGATGGTGTCGCTTCCCACGCTGCGCGACGTCGCGGCCCGAAGCGACCTCTTCGTCGACGTGGCGGCGGAGCGGGTCGAGGGAGCCGCCACCCGGCGGGCGGCGACGGATCTCGCCGAGCCCCGGATCTATCTCGGCGTCACCGGCAACTACTTCTCGGTGGTGGGCATCGGCGCGGCCGCCGGACGGCTCTTCGATGCGGAGGACGACCGCCAACGTCAGCGGGTGCTGGTGCTCACCCACCGCGCCTGGACCGAGCGCTACGGCGCCGACTCATCGCTGATCGGCAGCCAGCTCTACTTGAACACTGTTCCGTATCTGGTGGTGGGGGTCGCCCAGAAAGGCTTCGCCGGCACCGAGCACGTCATCGTTCCCGACGGCTTCGTGCCGGTCGGCGGCGTCGCCGGCTTCAACCCTTCCGCCGGAGGGCTCGACCAGGCGCGCGGCGATGGGTGGTTCGGCTTGTTCGCGCGGCCGCGGCCCGGGGTCTCCCTCCCGCAGGCGCAGGGCGGTCTCGACCTCCTGAGCCAACAGCTGACGGCCAGCTACCCGGAGCTCGGCGACGGCTACCGCCTCGAGGCGGTGCCCGAGACCCGCGCCCGCCCATCGCTCGAATCAGCGCGAGGGACCACGGCCGGCGCGGTCGCGTTCTCGCTGCTGGCGTTCCTGGTGCTCCTCACCGCGATCGTCAACGCCACCAACCTGATCCTCGCGCAGGGCAGCACCCGTCGCGGCGAGATGGCCGTGCGGCAGGCCCTCGGCGCCTCGCGGGGACGGATGGTGCGCCAGCTGGTGACCGAGACGCTGCTGGTCTCGCTCCTTGCGCTCGCGGGCGGTTGGTTCCTCGCCCGGGCGGCGATCGCCGGGCTCAGCTCGATCCCGATCGACGTGATGGGCACCCCGCTCGAGTGGGGGATCTCGATCGACGGCCGGGTCTTTCTGATGGCCCTCGGGATCACGCTGCTGGTCGGGCTGGTCGCCGGGGTTGGGCCTGCACTGGTGGCCTCCCGGGGCCAGCTGGAGCAGCGGCTCCGCGAAGGGGGGCGCGCGGGCGGCGGGCGCCGCGCCCACCGGGCTCGCGGGGCGCTGGTCGTGGCGCAGGTGGCGGCCTCGTTGATCGTGCTGGTCTCCGCCGGGCTCTTCGTCGCGAGCGTCGATCGGGCGGCATCCGTCGACCTCGGCTTCGACCCGGAGCGGGTCCTCGCGCTCAGGTTCGACGCCAATCTCGCGCACCAGGACGAAGCCGCCGCGCGCGCCGCCTTCGATCGGATCGAGCGGGCGGTCCGTGACCTCCCGGGGGTCGAGGCCGTCGCGTGGTCCACGGCCGTCCCGATCGAGCACGGCAGCGACGGGATGCTGGAAGCTCGGACCGACGCCACCAGCCAGGCGAATCGAGCCGGCAGCCTGAGCATCATGAGCGCGGCGGTGGGGCCGGGGTACTTCGAGGTGCTCGGGATGCCGGTGGTCGATGGGCGGAGCTTTGCGCTGGCCGACGACTCCGCGGCGCCCAGGGTGGCGATCGTCAACCGCCGGGCCGCCGAGCTGCTGTTTCCCGGACGATCGCCGATCGGCCAGACGCTCCGGTTCTCGCTCGACGGGCCGCCCGTCGAGGTGGTGGGGCTCACCGAGACGTCGCGCTATCTGCTGATCGGCGAGGCGCCGCGACCGATGATCTACCTGCCGGTGGCGCAGCAGTTCCGGACGCTGATCTACCTCGTGGTCCGCACGACCGGCAGCCCGGGTCTCGCGATGGAGCCGGTCCGCTCCGCGATCGTCTCCGTCGATCGCGACCTCGCGCCGGTGCGGATGAGCCCGCTCGCCGACATCATCGAGACCAGCGTGAACGGCATGTTGTCGCTTCGCGTCGCGGCCACGGCCGTCTCGGTGATCGGGCTGCTGGCCATGGCCCTCACCCTGGTGGGTCTCTACGGGATCATCGCCTACTCGGTCTCCGAGCGGACCCGGGAGATCGGCCTGCGGATGGCGCTCGGCGCCACCAGCTGGAGCGTGACCCGTTCGGTCCTCGCGCAGGGCGGCCGCCTCGCCCTCTTCGGCATCGGCCTCGGGCTCCTGGGCGCGCTGCTGGTCACCGGGGTGTTCGGTGGTCTGCTCGTCGACGTGAACGCCCGCGACCCGCTGATCTTCGGCTCCGTCGCCCTCGGCCTGGCCGCCGTGGCGCTCGGCTCCTCCTACCTGCCGGCCCGTCGCGCCTCGCGGATCGATCCGGTGAAGGCCATCAAGACCGATGGCTGATTCGCTCCGGTTCTTGACCTAGCCTCATCGCTCCGGGCGGCAGGCCGGTGCGCGAGCGGACGGCGCGAGGTCCAGGACCAGGGCGGCCAGGTCGCACGCCAGGGCTTTGACCGGCTCGTCCTCGACGTTGCTCAGCACGATCACGACCGTCCCGTCGTCGTAGTGGGCGAGATGGCTCGCGAAGCCGGTCACTCCGCCGGTGTGGTTCCGATTGTGCTGACCGAAGACGCGGATGATCTGCCAACCCAGCCCGTAGTCGCCGAGTCCGGGCGTCGTCATCCGCGCCAGCAGGGAAGCCCCGATCAGGCGGCCCGCCGTCAGCGCGCGGTCGAAGCGGAGCAGGTCGCGAGCCGTCGAGAGCAGGCCGCCGGCGGTGTAGGCGGCGTGATCGTGATAGGCCACGTTTCGAAGCTCCGCACCTTGGCGGCGATACCCGCGCGCCCGGCCGGGCAGGATCCGCCAGACGTCGTCGTACTCCGTCCGCGTCATCCCGGCCGGCCGGAGCACCTCTCGCGCGAGCACCTCGTCCCACCCCGCCTCCCCGACGGCCTCCAGGAGATAGCCGAGCAGGACGTAGTTGAAGTTGCTGTAGGCGTAACGCGTGCCGGGCGGGAAGCGGATCGAATCGGCCAGGTGGCGAGCCAGCGCGGCGTCGACCACGGCTCCGAGCGATTCGGCGGGAGCGGCGGGGAGCTCGCCGAAGAGGTCGGGGATGCCGGAGCGATGCGAGAGCAGCTGTTCGACGGAGACGGCGTGCCAGGCCGGCGGCACCCCGGCGATCCGCTCGGAGACCGGCGTGTCGAGTCGGAGCGTGCCCCGCTCGACCAGGCGGAGGATGGCCGTCGCCGTGATCGGCTTGGTGAGCGAGCCGATGCCGAGTCGGTGCTCCGGGGCCATCGCCACGCCGAGGTCGGCGTCGGCATGGCCGTAGGCGCGCTCGAACAGAACGGTATCGCTCCGGGCGATCAGCACGACACCGCTGAACGGACCGGTCGGCCGAGTGCGGAGATGGCGATCCAGCACGTCCGCTTGTCCATGGGCTGCGCCGGCGGTCAGGGCCGCGCCCGCCACCAGCCCGAGCGCTCTCATGCGAAGTTGGACACCGCGGCTCCGGTACGGGTTCGCCAGAGGGAGCGGCCTGGGGTATCCTCCCTGACCGAGCTTCCGAACCGGAGACGACGATGGAGCGCTTCGAGACCCGCCAACCCGCCGTTTGGAAGGGACCCCTGGCGGTGACGTCGGCGCTGCTGCTGATCGGGTGCGGCGCCGCGGACCGGGCCCCGAATCCGACCGTCCACCGCCCGGCGAGCGCCGACCACCACGTCCACATCCGAAGCGCGAGCGCGGCGTGGTTCCAGGATTCCCTGATGAGCGCCATGGGCGAGCGGCGTCCGGGCGACACGGTGCCCTCGGCCGCCGTCAGCGCGGCCGACGCGATCGCCGCGCTCGACTCGGCGGGCGTCGAAGGCGCGCTGCTGCTCTCCAACGCCTACATGTTCGGGATGCCGGAGGGCCGGCTCACCGACGACTCGACCCGGGTCCGAGCGGAGAACGACTATGTGGCCGCCGAGGCCGCGCGCTTTCCGGAGCGCCTGGTGGGCTTCTGCAGCGTGCACCCGCTCAAGTCCTATGCCCTCCGGGAGATCGAGCGCTGCGCGGCCGACCCGCGGATCGGCGGGCTCAAGCTCCATCTGGCCAACTCCGATCTCGACCTCCGCGACGAGGACCAGCTGGCGCGCCTGGGCGAGGTCTTCGCCCTCGCCGATCGATCCCGCCTGCCGGTGCTGATCCACATGCGGACCCGGGAGCCGAGCTACGGCGCCGACGACGCGCGCCGGTTCGTCGATCGAGTCCTCTCTCGAGCTCCCGACATTCCCGTGATCGTCGCGCACATGGCTGGATGGGGTGGCTACGACGCCGGCACCGACGCCGCCCTGGGCGTCTTCGTCGACGCCATCCAGGCCGGCCGCCTGAGCGAGCGAGTCGCCTTCGGGCTCGGCGCCGTGGTGTTCGAGCCACGCGCCGCGGGCGCGGACACCGCGCGAGCCCGCGCGGTTCGGGACGCGAACGCCAAGCTCGCCGGGCGGATCAGGGCGCTCGGCCTCGGCCGGGTGGTCTTCGCCACGGACTGGCCCGGCTGGCCGCCGGGCGCGGCTCCGGTCGGCAAGATCGCGGCGAACCGGCAGCTGATCCGCGACGCCCTGCCGCTCGAGCCGAGCGAGCTCGACACGGTCTTCGCCAACGTGAGTCCGATCTTCGGGTGGTCTCGGGCCGCGGCGAGCGACTCGCGTTAGGCGCCGCTTCCGCAGGCGGCCTTGCGGCTCAGGGCCAGGCGTGGCGCGAGCGACGAAGTGACCGGCACGATGGCGTCGACGGGTCGGGGCAGGCTCCAGACCGGACCGGGAGCGGGTGTGGCCGGGCGCCGCAGGACCCGAAGCCGCGGGCCATGCCGGTCGCGAGGACCAGCATCGCGACCAGGGCCGCCGTCTCCATCCGGCTGAGCAGGGCGATCCGGGCCGCTCCGGCGGTGTCCGGCTCGGCTCCGCCCGCCAGACGCCGCCGCCACCCGATCAGCGTCATCATCGGCCCGACCTCGAGGACCAGGACCAATCCCAGGAGCGCCATCTTGGTCAAGAAGAGGTGGTTGCCGAGGTAGTAGCCGGTGCCCTTCTCGATCCCGCCGAAGGCCCGGTAGAGGCCGGTGGCGATCAGGAGCAGGGCCGAGAGCCCTCACCAGTTGTCCGCGACCAGCGCCCGGCGGATCCGCTCCCCGTCGGGCGGCGTGCCTAACGCCCGCGCGCGGCCCCAGATCGCCCCGAGGCCGATCGCCAGCCCGAGCAGATGGACGGCCGCGACGAGCCAGCGTTCGGTCACGACGAAGGTCTCCTGCCTGCATGACGGTCCCTGCCGAAGTACTTCGCCGGGGTCGTGCCGAGGGCGGCGCGAAAGGAGGCCACGAACGCGCTCGCGGTCGCGTAGCCCGTCTCACGCGCCACCTGCTTCACCGAGCGGCCGCTGCCGAGTCCCCTGAGCGCGTGGAGCAGACGCGACTGCCGTCGCCAGCGGCCCACCGAGAGACCCGTCTCGCTCGCGAAGCCGCGCTCGATGGTGCGGGTGCTCACCCCGTACCGGCGACTCAGCTCGGCGAGGGAGAGCGGCCGCCCGGGCGACTCGGCCACGAGCGCCGCGATCGACCGGAACGGCTCGGACCGGGGCAGCGGGAGACGGAGCGGCGCCGCCGGCCGGGTCCTGAGATCGTGCCCGATCAGCTCGGCCATCGCCGCGTGGCTCGGGACCCGCGAGTCGAGCGCGCCGACCGCGATGGCCCGCGCGAAGAGCTCGCGCAGCAGGGGCGTGGTCTCGATCGCGGCGCCGTGCCCCGGCAACGCGCCGCACTGGTCCGGCCGGAGGTAGAGCGACGCGAAGCTCGTCCCGCCCGTCAGGCGGACCGAGTGGGGAACCTCGGGCGGGATCCAGATCGCCCACTCGCTCGGCGCCACCCACGAGCCGTCGGCCGTCCAGAGATCGAGGACCCCCGAGGTGGCGTGGAGGACCTGTCCCCACGGGTGGCTGTGGAGGGCGACGGCCGCGCCCCGGGGAGCGCTGGCCGCCGCCGTCCTGATCAGGTAGTAGGGCTCGTCCGCTGGGGTTTGGCGGATTCTCGACATCATTCGAGACAATAGCGGGATGGCGACGACCAGGCCAATCGGTAGCTTGGTCCCATGCCGAACAATCTCGCCAGCTTCGCCATCCACGCCGACGACGTGCAGCGCTGTCGCCGGTTCTACGAGGCCGTCTTCGGCTGGCAGTTCGAGCCGTGGGGGCCTCCGGACTTCTATCTGATCCACACCGGAGACGACCAGAGCCCCGGGGTGCAGGGCCTGCTCCACCGGCGCCAGGAGCCTCGGGGCCAGGGTGGCCCGAACAGCTTCGAGTGCACCGTGGCGGTCGACGACCTCGACGCCGTGACCGCGGCCGTCGCCGCCAACGGCGGGAGGGTGCTGATGGCCAAGGCGCCGGTGCCGACCGTGGGGCTGCTCACCAAGTTCGAGGATCCCGAGGGCAACCTGGTGGGGGCCATGGCGTACGAGCGCCCGCCGCGGACCTGATCGACCAGTCGGTCAGGCCGGCCCTCGCGCATCGGCGGAATCGCCGCCGAGCCGGATCAGCGACGGGTAGCGGCAGCTGATGCCGTCGCCCGAGGATCGACCCCGGGCCGATCGGACGATCCAGGGCACGAGATACCGCGCCGTCCATCGGAGCTCGGCGCCGGCCCGCGCGATCGCGCCCCGGTCCAGAGGCGTCGGCAGCGGTCGCGACCAGGCTGCGTCCGTTCCCTCCAGCCCGAGCGCCTCCGCCAGCGCGGCCGCGATCCGCTCGTGTCCCAGACTGTTGGCGTGGAGCCGGTCCTCGCTCCAGAGTCTGGGGTCGGAAGCGACCGGGAAGCGCGCGATGTCCACCAGGATGGCGCCGCTCGAGCCCGCGGCTTCGCGCAGTCCTTCGTTCAGGGCTTCCACCCGGTGCGCGATCGCTCGGGCGAGCGGCATCACGGGCGTGATGTCGGGCAGGGTGAAGGTGAGCACGGTGGCGCCCGCGTCGATCAGAGCCCGGTGCATCTCGAGCACGTCGCGCCGAACCGCCTCCGGATCGAAACGTCTGCCGACCACGTCGTTGGTCCCCGTGAACAGCGTCACCAGGTCCGGTCGCATGGCGAGCGCGGGCTCGAGCTGCTCGGAGCGGATCTCGGCGGTCCGCTTGCCGCGCACGCCGAGATTGGCGTAGGCCAGCGTGCCCTGCTCGCTCGCGATCCGCGAGGCCAGCCGGAGCGACCAGCCGCGGTAGCCGCCCGACGCGTCGCGATCGTCGAGGCCTTCGGTCGAGCTGTCGCCGATCGCGACGTAGCGCTCGAAGCGCCGCGAAGGGCTTCCCATCAACGAGCGGCGGGCACGATCCGCCCGCGGAGGATCACCATCGCGATCGCGCGGGTGGCGGCGATGCTCGGGGTCGGATCTGCATTCAGCGCCAGGAGGTCGGCCCGCTGGCCGACGGCGATCGAGCCCACGGAGTCGGCGATGCCGAGCGCCTGGGCTCCGCCGGCGGTCGCCATGCGGAGGATCTCCAGGGGAGGAATCCCGGCCCGCTCGTAGAGCGCCATCTCGTAGTGGAAGGACGTGCCAGGCGTGATCCAGGAGTTCCCGACGTCGGTGCCGACGCCCAGCGAGACGCCACGCTCGAACATGGCGCGGACGATCCCGAGCACGCCGGGGAAGTAGACTCGCTCGAGCAGCAGCTCCTCTTCGGCGCTCACCTCTCCGTGTTGGGGATGCCGCTCCCGCCAGCCCTCGTCCCACCAGCCGGGCAGGTCGGCCTCCGGGGCTAGCTCGGTCTCGAACAGTGGCAGCAGGGTCGCGTCGCGTCCGAGCCCCGCGGCCTGGGTGATCGCCAGGGTCGGCACGACGACGACGCCACGCTCGACCAGCGCCTCGGTCAGGCGCCCGAACGCCGACGAGCGAGGCGCGGCCGCGTAGCTCGCGTACCATTCGGCGTCGGTCGCGCTGTCGGCGTGCGCGAGCTCCACCAGCTCGTCCATCGGCGTCCCCCAGCCCGAATGGACCAGCATCGACACGCCGGCCACGGCCGCCTGGCGCCAGAGGGTGGCGACGGAGTGGCCGATCACCGGCACGCCGGCCCGGGTGGCTTCGTCCACCACCGCCGCCACCAGCGGCGGCGGCATCGCCGCGTAGTACTTCACGAAGTCGACCCCTCGAGCGAGCTGGCGCCGGACCTCGCGCCGGGCCGCTTCCTCGTCTCCGACCAGGCTCGCCCAGCGCCCCGCGTCTCCCGTGGCCGAGACGTGCTCGATGATCTTCCCAGCGGTCAGCATCCGCGGATGCCGCGGGCCGAGGCGATCGCGCAGCTCGACTCCGGCGCCGTCCCGCGCGCCCGGATTGAGGATGGTGGTCACGCCGTAGCGGACCAGCTGGGCGAGGATCGCCTCCTGGATGGCCGAGTCCGGCGGGAGGTGGACGTGGAGGTCGACGAATCCAGGGAGCAGGAACTTGCCGTCGAGGTCGATTACCCGGGCGCCCTTCACGGGCTCGGCGGTGATCCTCGCGATTCGGTCGCCCTGGACGACCACGGTCATGGGCTCGGTGGGGGGCGCCCCGGTCCCGTCGATGATCCGGGCGCCTCGGAGGACCAGGTCGGCGTCTCCGGTGGCGCACCCGAGCGCGAGCAGGAGCGCCGCGAGGGCGCCAAGGCGACCTGATGTCACATGCGCCGTCTCGAGCGCGCGACGGCGGGCCTCAGGCAAGGGCACGTGTCGGCAGGCGACCGGCGCCGCTGCCCGCCCGGCTGGGTGTTCTCACGAGGCGCTGCGGGGAGACGATCGCACGGTCGTACGTTCCTGAGCCGGGGCCGAGAGATGCGAGCATTCTACCGCCATCGCCGCTGGGCCGCCCGCCGCCGGCGACCCTTGTCTTAGTGTGCCGCTCAGTGTAGTTTGTGATACAGACTAGCAGGTGATGCAAACTGAAATGGAGGGCTCTGGGATGTCTGGTGCAGAGGAGCGGGTCTACCGGGCCTACTGGCAGGACGGGACCATGGATCTGTTCGCCGGGCTGATCGCGGGGACGATCGGGATCGCCTGGCTCCTGGATCTGGTGTGGCTGGGCCCGATCGCCCCGGTGTTGCTGGTGCCGTTCTGGGTGCTGCTGCGTCGGCGGGTGGTCGAGCCCAGGCTTGGTCGCGTCAGTTTCCGTCCGGAGCGGACGCGGCGAATCCGCCGGGGCCATCTCGCGCTGCTCGCGGTCGGCCTGGTCGCGCTCTCGGCGGGTCTCGGGCTGTACCTCACTGCCAGGGGCGCGGCGCCGGTGGAATGGACTCGCCGCCTCGTGCCGGCCTTGCCTGCCGCCCTGTTGGGTCTCGGCTGCGCGGTCGCCGCGCTGGCGTTCGGCCTGCCGAGGCTGGGCGGCTATGCCGTCGTCTTCCTGTTGGCCGGGCTGTGGGTCGCGGCCGCGGATCTGGATCCGGGGTGGGCGCTGCTCGGTGGCGGCATCGCCACGGCGCTCGCCGGGGTCGGACTGCTGGCGCGGTTCGTCCGGGCCTTCCCGGTGCTCAGCCCCGAGCTCGACTGAGCCATGCGCGCTCTTCCGCTCGACGCCAAGGCCGTCGCCTCGCTCGACAAGGTGCTCCACGAGCCGGCGCGGCTCAGCGTGGTGGCCTGTCTCGCGGTGGTCGACGAGGCCGACTTCGTCTTCCTGCAGTCGCAGACCGGGATGACCGGCGGCAACCTCTCGTCGCACGTGCGGCGGCTCGAGGAAGCCGGCTACGTCACGGTCAAGAAAGAGTTCGAGAACTCCCGCCCGCGGACCTCGCTGCGTCTCACCCGGCGGGGGCGATCGGCGTTCGAGACCTACCTCGCTCTGATGCGCGGTCTGCTGGACGCGATCGAGGGCGAGTCCGATCGTTAGGAGAAGCCATGAAGACCGTTCCGTCCTTTCGCCCGGTCGAGGTGATCGGAGCCGCGCTGCTCCAGATCGCGGCCGCCACCGCCCTGGTCGCGCAGCCGCCCGCGCCGCCGAGCGCCGCGGCCCTCGAAGCGCTGGACTCGATCGTGACCGGCTACGTGGACCGCAATCTCGCCGTCGGTGCCGAGCTGCTGGTGATGCAGGACGGCAAGGTCCTGCTCCATCGCGCGCACGGTCTGGCCAACCGGGAGACCGAGCGGCCCTGGGAGGTCGGCACGATCAGCAACATCCGCTCGATGACCAAGCCGATCACGGGGGCCGCCGTGCAACTCCTGGTCGATCGCGGTCTGATCTCGCTGGACGATTCGGTCTCCAGGTACCTGAGCGGCTTCGACAACGACAAGTCGCGGGGGATCACCCTCCGGCAGATCGTCTCGCATCGGTCCGGGCTCCCGCTCACGATCATCGAGCAGCGGATCGACGAGTACTCGAGCCTCCAGGAGCAGGCCAACGCCGCCGGTGAGCGCGGGCCCCAGTTTCCGCCGGACAGCAAGTTCTGGTACAGCGACATCGGCACCGACGTCGCCGCGGCCGTCGTCGAAGCGGCGAGCGGTCGGTCGTGGGCCGAGTTCGTCCGGACTGAGCTGCTCGAGCCGCTGGGGATGAAGGACTCGTTCTTCGGCACCGATCCGACCGACCCGCGATTCGGGCGGATCGCCGTCGGCTACATGAGCTCCGGCGGCGCCTGGAACGCGTTCTGGTCTCCGGACAGCGGGAAGGCGCTCTATCCCTTCGCGTGGGGATCGCAGACCATCTACTCGACCCCGCGAGACTACGCCCGCTTCCTCCAGCTCTGGCTCGACCACGGTCGGGTCGGGAACCAGCAGCTGCTGTCGCCGGAAGCCGTGGCCCGGCAGACTACCCCGGTCGTCGAGATGTCGGCGCTCGGCAGCGACGCGCCGTTTCCGACCTCGTTCTCCGGGCTCGAGGTCTGGTACGGACAGTTCGCGGTGATCCACGTCGAGAAGGGCCATCCCGACCGGGTCCGGGTGCTCGGCCACAGCGGGTCGGACGGGACCATTGCCTGGGCCTGGCCGGATCGGCGGCTGATGATCCTCTACTTCACCCAATCCCGCGGGGGCACCACGGCGATCCGGCTCGAGGACGAGATCGACCGGCTGCTGATCAATCCGGACCGTGTCGCCGAGCCGGTGCCGGAGGAGCTCGCCGGCTACGTGGGTCGCTACGTGGCCAACTTCGGGCGTTTCGAGAACGAGGTGTTCGAGGTGAAGGTGAAGGACGGCAGGCTGGTGCTCGACATTCCCTCGGCGCTGCCGTTCGTCCTCGTGTGGCTCGAGGCGGAGCAGCGCTGGGCCGCGGAGCTCGCCCGCGACCAGCTTCAGGTCAGCTTCGAGCCCGGCGAGGGCGGGCCGGCGAGCAAGCTCGTGTTCCACCAGTTCGGCGCCGCGTTCGACGTGCCGCGCGTCGGATCCCCGGCCGTGGACTCGCTCGCTCGGGACCGCGAGGTGCCGGAGGCCGAGCTGTCCGACGCGGTCGGCCGCTACGGCGGCCCCGATTCGGCCAGGGTCATCGAAGTCTTCGTGCGCGACGGGAGCCTCGCGATCCGGGCCCCGAACGGCGTGGTGGTTCCGCTCCGCCCGTCCCGCGAGGCCGATCGCTGGCATCTGCGTGAAGCGCCCGGGATCGCCATCGTCTTCGACCGGGACGCCGACGGCCGGGTGGTCTCGTTCACTCGACGCATGGGCACGAGCGCGCAGGTGCAGACGAAGCTCGCCCCTGGTGGCGCGAGCGGTTAGCGGACACCTTGGAGCGGCGGGAACCGGCACGGGAAAGGCCAGCACGATGACCAAAACGGCTCGCGGGACCTTCGAAGTGAAGTTGGCTGCCCTCCCGATCGAGGTCGGTCCGACCGTCGGCCGCCGCTCGATCGCGAAGACCTTCGGCGGCGACCTGTCCGGCTCGAGCGTCGGCCAGATGATCTCGGCGCTCGGTGGGGTCGAGGGGTCGGCGGGCTACGTGGCCATGGAGCTGGTCACCGGCACGCTCGACGGCCGGCGGGGGAGCTTCATCCTGCAGCACTCGTCCACCATGGCGCGGGGCGTCCCGACCCAGTCGGTCGCCGTGGTGCCGGACTCAGGCACCGACGAGCTGGCCGGATTGAGCGGATCGATGGAGATCGTCGTCGAGGGCGGCAAGCACTCCTACGTCTTCCAGTACTCGTTGCCGCAGTGAGCCGCGGCGCTACGGAGCCGGCTTCGCGAAGCGGAGCGTGAGCAGCCGTGGCGCCAGGTCGGCGGGCGCGTCGGGCTCGAGCCACTCGCCCAGCCCGAGCAGCCGGAGCCCGGCGCCGATCCCGCCGTTGACGTAATCGCTCACCGAGTGACGGAAGGCTTCGACCCGGACCGTCTCCCCGGTGCGTCCGTCGGTGAAGTGCGCCTGTCCCCCTCGGAGCTGACGCGCCGGGTGCAGCTCGGAGAGGAAGAGCTCGCCCCCCACGGCGAGCGCGCGGGCCGCTTCCTGGAAGACCGGGGTCAGGTCTTCGACGTGCTCGAGCACCAGGTTGGACACCACCAGGTCGGCGGTCCCCGTTCGAATCGGCCACCCGGCGCGGACGTCGTGCCGGACCTGCCGCACCGGAAGTGACCCGGAGCGCTCCCGCGCGACCCGTTGCATTCCGGGCGAGAGGTCGAGGGCGATCACCTGTGCGGCCCGCTCGGCGAGCCAGACGGAGTTCTTGCCGGTGCCCGCGCCCAGCTCGACCACCCGCGCGCCGTCGAGCGGGAGCGGGGTGTCGCGCAGCACGCGGGCGTCGAGGTCGCGGGTGGGGTTTCGGTCGCTGTCGTATTGGGCCGACCAGCGGTCGTAGGCGGACGCGGGCCGGGCGCCGGGGTGGGTCACGGGGCGATCAGTCGACTCAGGCTGAAGGTCATCAGGCCGACGAAGGCGCCGAGCAGCCATCCGATCTGGACGATCAGGTGGAGCTCGCGGCTGATGACCCGCTTGATGATGTCCTCCATGACCGGGGTCGGGAAGCCGAGGATCTTCTGCTCGACCATCTCGGGCACCTGGAGCTTGCCGACGATCTCGGGTATCTGGGCCTGGACCCAGCCCCACGCCTGATCGCTGATCGCCTGGGTGACGCGCGTCCGGTCCTCGTCGCTGAGCCAGCTCGCCGGCCGTCCGATCGGCTGATCGAGCAGCTTGGAGGCGCCGCCCTTCACCGCCGACGCGAGCCACTGCTGTCCCTGCTCTCCCTGCACCGCGTCGCGGAGCAGCTGGGTGGCGTGCTCCGGTGGCACCGCGCCGAGCAGCCGATCCCAGGTGAGATCGCCGGCCGCGTCGAGCAGCTGGGCGAGACCGTCGCGGAGCGCGGCGCGGGTGGCGTCGCTCCGCGCGGCGGACACCAGCCAGTCGCCGATCGACGCCTGAAGGGCCGCGCGACGCTCGGCCGAGAGACGCTTGATCCGGGAGCCGAGGGGCTCGCGGAGCATCTGGCGGAGTCCGTCCTGCACCGCGCGCTCGACCCGGTTCCGCATCTCCGGGGCAGTGACCGCCTTGGCGAAGCGGTCGAAGCCCTCGCCCTCGAAGCTGTCGATCAGCTTGGCGAGCGCGTTGTCGGTCACCAGCAGCTTGGCGAAGAGCCGCTGGTGGAGCATCAGCTTCTGGCCGGCCGCGTCGAGCCCCTCCCGGAGGGCCCGCTGGATCGAGTGCTTCACCGCGGAGTCGGACAGCATCGCGCCGAGCTTGCCGAGCGCGGTCGGCATCGCGTCGGCGATCGCCTGCTCGACGGGCGCGAGCAGGCCCTCGGGAAGCCGCTCGGCCAGGGGGCGGTCGTCCTGCTCGAGCTTCAGCAGCTGGTCGCCCGCCCAGGCGCGCAGGGTTCGCTCGAGTCCGGTGCCGTCGGTGATCGCCGTGGCCCACTCGTCGACCTGCTCCGAGATCAGCGCGCGGCGCGCCGGCGTGAGCATCGCGCCGACCGGCTTGCCCGCCAGCTCGGTCCGCATCCGCTCGGACCAGGTCTGCACCATCGCGCCGAAGTCGTCCGACTCGGAGTACTCCGCGGCCCGGACCGCGAGCTTGGGCGCGAGCCCGTCGACGGCTCGGCTGATCGCGGCCATCGCCTCGGGCCCGAGCTGGCTCCGGATGCTGCCGTGCTCCCGCTCGAGGATGCTGGCCATCGCCCGGCGCATCGCGTCGTCGAACGCCCCGCGAATCGGCGGCGCGGCGAGCCGCTCGGCGATGTCGCCGGCGGTGAGCAGCTTCTCGCCGACGGTCTTGCCGACGCTCTTGGCCAGCCGGGCCTTGTTCTTCGGGATGGCGCCCTGGAGCTTGAGCGGCCCGAGGCCCTTCGGCTCGTGCGGGCGGAACAGCATCCAGATCGCGACGATGTTGGTCACCCCGCCGGAAATGGCTCCGCCGACGATGGTGGCGCCGGCGACCAGGAGGGTGGCAGAGTCCATGGGCATTGAGGATAAGGGGCCGCTTGCGCTCGGGGTAGCGCGGGGCCGTGGCGCTCTTGCGTACGAGCGGCCCGAGCGGTTCGTTTCGACGATGACGACCACCGTGACGTTCCGTCTCGCCGCCCTGCTGTCCCTCGCGGCGCTCGTGGGCTGCGGCGCGCCGCCCGCCGCCGACTCGAACGCCGGCCTAACGGCCGAGCTGACCCGTGTCGCCGAGCGCTTCCGGAGCGAGCACGGCCTGCCCGGCCTCGCGGTCGGGGTGATGAAGGACGGCGTCGTGGTGCTCCGGCGCGGCTTCGGCACCACCCGCGTGGGTGGCGGCGATTCCGTCACCAGCCAGACCATCTTCCACATGGCCTCGATCACCAAGCCGTTCGTGGCGACGGCGGTGCTCCAGCTGGTGGAGCGGGGCGACGTCGACCTCGACGCGCCGCTCGGTGCCTACCTGCCGGGCTTTCGGATCCAGGGCGCCGGCGCGGACGGGATCACCGTGCGGCAGACGCTGAGCCACACGGCCGGCTTTCCCGACGTGACCGACTATGCCTGGGATCGACCCGAGTACGACGACGGCGCGCTGGCCCGCTGGGTGGCCACGCTCGCGGACTCGACCCTGATCGGTCCTCCCGGCGGGCAGTGGCAGTACAGCAACATCGGCTTCGAGGTGCTGGCCCACCTGGTCGCGACCGTCGCTGGCGAGCCGTTCGAGGACTACGTCCAGGCCAACATCCTGACGCCGCTCGGGATGCGGAAGAGCACGCTGCTGATGACCGACGTGGACTCGACGCTGCTCGCCTTCGGCTCGGAGGCGGATTCGAGCGGCGCCTTCGTCGCGACGGCGGCCTATCCCTACAATCGCCGGCACGCGGGCAGCTCGACGCTCCACGCCAACGTCGACGACATGATCCGCTGGGCGCGAGCCAACTTCCATCACGGGTATCTCGAGGGCGTCTCGATCCTCGACCCGACCTCCTACGAGCGGCTCTGGCATCCCGAGCGCGACATCACCGAGGACCTGCGGGCCCGCCTCGGAGGCGAGCTGCCGTACAGCAAGGTCGAGCAGGCGCTCTCCTGGTTCCTGTTCACCTGGCGGGGCCACCGGCTGGTCAACCACAGCGGCGGCGACCTCGGCTTCCGGAGCGACCTGATCCTGGTGCCCGAGGAGACCACGGCGGTGGTCGTGATGATGAACGGCGGGGGCGACGCCCGCGCGCTCGCGACCGAGCTGCTCGCGCTGGTGGTCGGCCCGGCGACGCCCTGAGGGCGGGTCCGGGCGCTACTCGCGGAGCACGGTGACCGGATCGACCCGCGCCGCGCGCCGGGCCGGGGCCCAGCTGGCGAGCGCGGCCGCCACGACCAGCACCACGGGCGCGAGCAGATAGAGCAGCGGGTCGGCCGTCGAGACGCCGAACACCATCTGCGTCATCAGCCGACTCAGCGCGAGCGCCGCGGGCACGCCGATCAGGAGCCCGAGCGTCGCGGCCCGGACCCCGTCCATCACGACCAGCCGGATCACCCTGGCGGCGTCGGCGCCCAACGCGGCGCGGATCCCCAGCTCGCGGATCCGCTGCCGCACCCCGTAGCTCACCACGCCATAGATCCCGACCCCCGCGAGGGCCAGCCCGATCGCGGCGAACACGCCGAGCAGGGTGAGGATCATCCGGGGCTCGCCCAGCGTGGTCGCCACCAGGGCGTCCATGCTCCGGACCCGCTCGATCGGTGTGTTCGGCGCCACCGACCAGATCCGCTCCCGGACCAGATCGGCCATGGCCACGGGATCGCCGGTGGTCCGGACGATCAGGGACATCGAGCCCATCGGACGCTGAGTGGCCGGCAGGTACAGCTCGGGCGCCGGCGCGCTCCGGAGGCTCCGGCTCCGGACCCCGCGGACGACGCCGACGATCGTCACCCAGCCGTCGCGGCTGGCGTAGCCCGCCTTGATCCGCCTGCCGATCGGATCCTCGCCGGGGAAGAGCTCGGCCGCGAGCTCCTCGTTCACCACCGCCACGGGTGGGCCGTCCGGTTGGTCGGTCGCGCCGAAGCCCCGACCGCCCACGAGCGCGATCCGGGCCGCGCGGAAGTACCCGTCGGACACGCTCTGCCACACCGACATCGGTGGCGTGGATCCCGGCGCGAGCGGCCGACCTTCGACCTCGATCGGAGCCGTCCACTCGCGTCCGGCCATCGGAAGGTGCAGCACGGTGCCCGCCGCCTCGACCCCGGGCGTCGCCTCGATCCGCTCCAGCGCGTCTCGGTAGAAAGCTCGCCGCTGATCGGCCGAGGTCATCCCGACCGGTTGGACCACGGCGGTGAGGAGATGATCGGTCCCGATGCCGGGGTCGACGGCGTGGAGCGCAGACAGCGTTCGGGTCATCAGACCGGCGCCGACCAGCAGCACCAGCGTGAGCGCCACCTCGACCGCGACCAGCGCGCCTCGGGTCCGCCGACCGCCCCCGGTCGCCCGCGTCGAGCGCAGGCTCCGGATCCGGGTGCGCGCCCGAGTCGCGTGGAATGCCGGCAGGAGCCCGAAGCCGAGCGCCGTGACCAGGCTCGCCAGCACGGCGAGCCCGAGGACGCGTCCGTCGAGCCCGATCGTCTCGAGCCTGGGCAGATCGGGCGGGAGGACCGCGCGGATCAGCCGCACGCCCGCGAACGCGGCCGCGACGCCGAGCGCTCCGCCGGCGAGCCCGAGCAGCATCGCTTCGCGGAGCACCAGCCGCGCGACCTGACCTGCCGTCGCGCCGAGCGAGAGGCGGACGGCCAGCTCCTGCTCGCGCTCGGCCGTCCGGACCAGGAGCAGATTCGCGACGTTCGCCGCCGCGATCAGCAGAAGGAAGGCGACGGCGCCGAAGAGCAGCCACACGGTCTGGCCCAAGTCGCCGAGCAGGTCGGCCTTGAGCTCGACCACCGCCGCCCCCCGGGCCCAGTCCGCCGGGTGCTCGAACTCGCTCCGCATTCGGCCCAGCAGCGTCGTCAGCTCGGCCGTGGCGCTCTCGATCGTCCGGCTGGGGGCGAGCCTCCCGTACACCATCGAGACGGCGCCGGCCCACGCCAGGTCGCTCGGGTCCATGGTGAGCGGCATCCAGAAATCGGTGGCCCGGCCCGCGAACCGCTCCGCGCCGGGCGGCATCACGCCGACCACGGTGACCGGTCGGCCGTTCAACGAGATCGATCGGCCGACGAGTGCCGGATCGGCGTCGAACGAGTCTCGCCAGACGTGGTCGGAGAGCAAGGCCACCTGGTCCGATCCCGGCCTCTCGGCGTCCCGCTCGAAGAGCCGACCGATCGCGGGCTCCAGGCCGATCATCGGGAAGAAGTCGGCCGTCACCCTCGTCGCGCTGAGCTGCCGAGGGACTTCCACCCCGGTGAGCGGCATCAGCCAGCCCGGGCTCCATCCCGAGACCTGGCTGTAGGACTCGCTCCGCTCGCGGAGAGCGGCGATCTCCCGATTGGCGACCGCCTGGGCCGGCCAGATCGCCACCAGTCGGTCCGGCTCGGGGTAGGGCAGCGGCTGGAGCAACACCGAGTTCACGACGCTGAAGACCGCGGTCGTCGCCCCCACGCCCAGGGCGATCGTGACCAGCGCGGTCAGGGCGAAGGCCGGCCGGCGGCGAAGCTGGCGGAGGGCGGAACGGTAGTCGAGCTGGGCGAGGGCCACGGGCGGCTCCGTTGGATGGGGACGGTGTACGTGAGACACCGCCCTGCCGCGGGAGGTTTGCCCGTTCGCCGACGGAGTTGTATGGGTTGGGGGACCGTCTGTTCGCCCGGCCCTACGGCCCGAGGGCCCGACGCACGGCTGGCTCGAACGACGCCATTGCCAGGGGGCCCAGGGCCCGGTGCCGGATTCGACCCTCGCGATCGATCAGGAAGCTGGTCGGATAGCCGGTCACGCCGCCGAGCGCGTCGATCACCGGGTCGCCGACGATGGCCACGGGGTAGGTGATCTTCCGCTCTTCGAGGAAGGCCCGGACCGAGTCGGCCGGTTTGGTGTCGACCGAGAGGCCGAGCACGACGAGGCCGCGCTCGCGATGGCGCTGATACATGGCCTCGAGCAGCGGCATCTCGATCCGGCAGGGCGGGCACCAGGTGGCCCAGACGTTCACCAGCACCACCCGCCCGCGGAGCGACTCGCTCGAGACCGGCCGGCCGTCGAGGGTGGTCGCCTCGAAGCTCGGGGAGAGCTCGCCGCCCGACTCGATCCCGAAGACGGCGCCGAGGTGCGGGGCCAGACGGACCAGGATCCAACCCCAGATCACCACCATCACGATGGTGCCGATCCTGGGCCAGCGGCGGGTCCGGGGTGGCGGCGGCATGGCGGAAGATATCCGCGCGGCCGAAATTGGCCGGATCGAGCGGTTTTCCCGCGTTGAGGTCGAGACGGTTACCCGAGGAGTCCCCGATGCTGTGGCTGCTAGCTGCTCTGATCGACGTCCCCGCCCCCGGCACGCGCCCGGTCGCCGACATCGCCCCGAGCCCGACGGACGGCGGGTCGGGCACCATCGCGACGCTGCTGGTCGTGGCGGCGGTGGTGGTGGTGGGCGTGCTCTTCTTTCGGCGGCGGCGTCGGCGGTCGTGAGCGGCCGCCCGATCGCGGTCCTGATCGGCATCGTCTCGCTGGCCGCCGTCGTTTCGGCGGTCGCCCCGATCGAGGTCGCGATGCTCTCGGTGCTCGCCTTCGCCGGGCCCCACAACTGGTTCGAGCTCCGCTACCTGCTCGGGCGGCTCCCGTCGCGGCTCTCGCCCTTCCGAGGGTTCTTCCTCACGGCCGCCGCCGGCATCGTCGTGCTGTCCGCCGGCTCGATCGCCCTGGCGCTCCGGAGCGAGGCTCGCTCGTCGATTCCCTGGGGATCCCTCTGGCTGGTCGGCCTCGCCGCCTGGATCGCGACGCTCGTGGCGCTCCGAGCGCGCGAGGTCCGCGGTCGCTCCGCGAGCTGGGCCTTGCCGGCGGCGCTGCTCGTGGCGGCGGCCGGATGGTGGTCGCCCGCGCTGGTCGGCCTCGCGCTGGTCTATCTCCACCCGCTGGTCGCGCTCTGGTTCCTGGATCGTGAGCTGCGCGCCCGCCGCCGGACCCTCCGGTCCGGCTATCGGCGGGCGCTCTGGCTGGTGCCGGCGGCGCTGGCGCTGATCTGGGTGGTCGTGCCGCCGCAGGTCGCTCACGCGGCGGTCGGCCCCGGGGTGATCGACGCGATCGGACGACAGGCCGGTGCCGGACTGTTCGGCGCCGTCGGTGGAAGACTGATCGCCACGCACGCGTTCCTCGAGCTGGTGCACTACGGCGTCTGGATCGTCCTGATGCCGATGGTCGCCGTGCGCGGGCGGCTGCTCCGGCCGGCCGACATTCCTTTCCGCCGCCGGCCGGATTGGCTCGGTCCGGCGGTCGTGGCGGCGCTCGGTATCGGCGCGGTGGTGGCGGGTTCCCTCTGGGTCGGCTTCGCGCTCGACTACCAGACGACGCGCGAGCTCTATTTCACCGTGGCGATCGTGCACGTGCTGGTGGAGGTTCCCGCCCTGGTCCGGCTGTTGTGAGCGGCTCGGGGCTCGGTCGCTTCCTCGGGGCGTACCTGGTCACCGTTCTGGTCGAGACGCCGATTCTGGCGCTCGGTCTCGCCCGCCGTCACCGGCTCGGCGATCGGATCGCCTACGGGCTCTGGCTCTCGGCGGCGACGCTGCCGATCGTTTGGTTCGTGCTGCCGCCGCTGTTCGCGTCGCGAGCGCGCTACCTGGCCGTGGCCGAGAGCTTCGCGCCGCTCGCGGAGATCCTGCTCTTCTGGGTGGGCTGCCGTGCCGCGAGAGTGGATCCGCGACCGACCCTGGGTCGCGACGCGGCGGCGATCGTGGCCGCCAACCTGGCTTCCTTCGGGGTGGGGCTGCTGCTCTTCTGACCCCGCTCGGGTCTCAGCCCGCCATCAGGCCGTGGAGCTTGCTGATCGTGCCCCAGGTGCGCACCGTCACCCGATCGCGCGCGGCCTTGGCGAACGCCTCCGCCAGGAGGCTCTTGGCGTAGCCGTTCGGGCACCAGAGATACGCGCTGCGCCGTCCGAGGGCGATCGCCTCGGGCTCCCAGCGTTGCCTGGTGAGCGGCGCGACGCGCTCGCGATCCGCCGGGGCCGCCAGGACCGCCACCTGGAGCCGACTCGGATTGTCGGCGATCTCGGCCAGCGGATTCGCCTCGACGATCTCGGTCAGATCGGCGGCGCCGAGCACGATGACCCGGCAGCTCACGCCAAGCAGGTCGGCGATGGCGCGCTCGAGCTTGGCGCCGTGGCGATCGGCCCCGCCCTTGTCCGACGTAAAGACCACGTTGCCCGTGTTCAGCAGCGTCCGCACGCTCCCGTAGCCCAGCGATTCGACCACACGCTTGAGCTCGGGCATCGCGACCCGCTTCCGACCGAGGTTGATGCCCCGGAGGAGCGCGACGAACGGCGTCGCCTTGCTCACCGCCGGCGCTTCTCGCCGGGCCGGTAGCTCGCCTCCGTGTGGCCCGCCAGCTGATTGGGATAGAAGTACACCTCGCGGAGGTCGCCGGTCGCGTAGCGCGCCGCCTGATCGTTGAAGTGGGGCGAGTTGGTGTCGCCGCTGATCCCACCCGCGGTCACCGCCCGGGCGCGGACGCTGTCGCCGAATTCGACCACCGCGACGAAGCTGTTGCCGCTGGTCCCGTACCACTTCTTGGTCTCCGGATAGGCGCGGGCCCCGTAGGACGCGAGCGAGCCCCAGCGCGCCGAGGTGAAGCCGACGGGAATGCTCGGTGCGGCGTCGTCGAACGGATGGACGATGTCGTCGGTCAGCCGCTGGAAGCGATTGATCTCGCCCCACGGCGTCTTCCAGGTCCCGAAGTCCGCCTCGAGCTGGTCGACCGCGGCCGCGAGCGCCTCGAGCCGCTGGGTGGGCGTCGCCTCCCGCTCGATGAAGCGGTATCCGCCGCGTCCCATTCGAAAGAGCGCCTCGCCCCAGAAGACCGCCACCGAGGTCGGCACCGAGCTCACCGACCAGCGGAGGTCCCACTGCCGGAGCGAATCGATCGGCTCGCGGAGCTTGGTCTTGAGCGGGTCCGACGCCGGCGTCTGCTCGTATGCGCGGAGCAGCGTCGGCACCAGGATTTCGAACTCCGTGAGGTAGCTGTCGTAGGCCGCCTCGATCAGGGTGGCCAACGTCATGTCCCGGGCGGGCTCGAGCACCCGGATCGCATGGAGGCCCCGCGGGTTCTCGCCGCCAGTTTCCATGTACGCGGGATACTTCGACCGATCCGGGCTGTTCGCGCCGGCCGCCGAGTAAGGCCAGTTGTTGGTGTTCTGGATCCAGCCGTTGGGCGGATTGACCACGTTCGGGGTCTCGTCCACCGAGTGCACCGGTCCCCACTCCGTGGCCGGATTGGAGCCGTCGACCGGCCGGGTCCAGTCGAAGCGCGGGTCGCGCTTCGGAATGAAGTTGGAGTGGAAGTACGCGATGTTCCCCTCGGCGTCCGCGAACACGGTGTTGTTCGAAGAGTTGGTGTGGAGCTCCATCACCTCCACGAATTCCCGGTAGTTGCGTGACTTGGTGCGTCCGTACGACTGGGAGAGCGCGTTCACCGGGTCGAACATCAGCCGCACGGTGACCCACTTGCCGTCCTGCTCCCGGACCACCGGTCCGCGATGGGTGCGATAGACGGTGAAGCGCCGCTCGGCCATGCCGGAGCCGGTCCGGTGGGGGACGACGATGGTGTCGACCGTCACCGCCCGCTCCTCGCCGCCGTAGCGGTAGGTGAACCCGTCGCCCGACGGGGTGACCGTCTCCAGGAACTCGTCGATGTTGTCGACGCCGCTCGAGGTGTGCATCCAGCCCGCGTGCTCGTTGAACCCCTGATAGACGAAGAACTGGCCCCAGGTGACGGCGCCGTACGCGTTCAGCCCTTCGTCGCTGGTCATCTGCAGCTCGTCGCGGAAGAAGAACGAGGTGTGCGGATTGATCAGCAGCATCGCCTTGCCCGAAGCCGTGCGCGACGGGCCGATCGCGAAGCCGTTGGAGCCTCTCGGCTCGTCGTCTCCGTCGCCCGCTCCGGCGGTCTCGGCCGCGCCGCCTTCGGCCTCGGCGTCGTAGAACGCCTTGAGGCGGGCGGTCGAGATCCGCTCGATGTCGCCGCCGATGCTGCCCTCCGTGAAGCTGAGCGCCATCCAGGGCTCGAACCGGGTGAGCACCTTCGGTCTGACCTCCGGGTGGGTCTCGAGGAAGTAGTTGAGCCCGTCGGCCCAGGCGGTCATCAACGCCTGGAGCCAGGCCGGGCTCGCGGCGAACCTGGCGCGGAGATCGTCCGGGTCGATGTAGAGCTTCATTCGCAGGTCGCGATAGATCGCCTGCGGGTCGCTGTCGGCCTCGGCCTCGCGTCCCAGGCTCCGCAGGTAGTTCAGCTCCACCCGGCTGAAGTCGTCCTCGGCCTGCGCGTAGATCATCCCGAAGACGGCGTCCGCGTCGGTCGTCCCGCGCACGTGGGCGATGCCCCAGTCGTCCCGGGTGATCGTGGTGCTCGCGGCGTGTCGCTCCCACCGGGCCTCTTCCTCGGTGGCGGGTGCCGCGGCGGTGCAGGCGGCCGCGAGGAGCGCGGCCAGCGGGGTGAGTCGCGTCATCGGCGGTTTCCCAATGCTGGAGAGCTGGCGAACGAAGGGTCTTCGAAAGCTACCGCGCCCCGCGACGCGCCGCGATCGGCTCAGCGCTCGGGATCCGCTCGAGCGATCGGAGGGGCGGCCGCGACCGTGGGGCAGGGAAGCGTCACGTCTTCCACCCGCGGGCCGCTCCCGGTGGAGACGAACGTCACCGTCAAGAGCCCGCGTGGGCAGCCGCGGGTGAAGAAGGTGACCCGGGTCGTGTCTCCGGAGCGCTCACCGCGCTGGATGGTGAGATTGCCGACTCCGCCCAGCTGCTCCGGGTGCGCTTGCGCGAGGTCGAGCAGCGTGGCGGCGACTCGGGGAGACGCGACCCGCCGGAGAGCGGCCGTGTCGGACGCCGTCGCCGCCGCGAGCAGGGCGCGCGTCGGCTTGCGGTAGCCCGCGTACGGGCCGACGTAGCGGCTCCAGACCCGCCACCCGACGAAGCCCAGCAATCCCAGATTGGCCAGCAGGACGAGGCCGCCCCCGACCGTGCGCCACCTCATTGGCCGCCTCCACGGACCTCAGTCGAGCCGCTTCCGGAAGCGCCGCACGCTCACGGCGATCAGCCCCACGGCGAAGGCCGAGAGAATCAGGCCCTCCCGCCAGAGCACGTCGAGCCCGACGCCTTTCAAGAGTATGCCCCGGAGCACCGTGAGGAAATAGGTGAGCGGCAGGGCGGCGCCGATCCATTGGGCCGGCTCCGGCATCGCGACCCGCGGGAACATGAAGCCGGAGAGCAGGATGTTGGGCAGCAGGAAGAGGAAGCCCAGCTGCATTGCCTGCGCCTGGTTGGTGACGGTCGCCGAGACCAGGAGGCCGACGCCCAGGCTGGCCACGATGAACGGCAGCGCCATCAGGTAGAGGGTGCTCAGCCGGCCCAGCATCGGCACGTCGAACAGCAGCTTGCCGAGCAGCAGGATCACGGTGATCTGGATGTAGCCGACCACCATGAACGGCACGATCTTGCCCAGGATCAGGCTGGTCTTCCCGATCGGGGTCACGACCAGCTGCTCGAGCGTGCCCCGCTCCCGCTCCCGCACGATCGCGAGCGACGCGATGATCACCGTGGTCATCGAGAGCAACACCCCGATGATGCCGGGGACGATGAACACCGAGCTCTTCGCGCCCGGGTTGTACCAGGGCCGCACCCGGAGGTCGATCCTCGGCGGCCTGATTCCGGCCTGCGACTGGAGCGAGAGCGTCCGGGCGAGTCCGGCCTGGGCCGCTCCGGAAAGCGCGGCCGACGAGGAGAGTGGATCGGCCGCGTCGACCACCACCTGGGCCGTCGCGGGCCGGCGCCGCTTGAGGTCGACCGCGAAGTCCGGGGCGATCACGATGCCCGCGTTCGCCTCGCCCCACTCGAGCGCCCGTCTGAGGGCGTCGCGATCGGGCACGTCGCCCACGATGTCGAAGTTGCCGGTGTTCTCGATCGCGGCCACCAGCGCGCGGCTCTCGGCGGAGTGCGACTCGTCCAGCACCACGGCGGGCAGGTGGCGCACCTCGGTCTGGATCGCGTAGCCGAACAGCGCGAGCTGGATCGCGGGCGTGCCGATCATCAGCCCCAGGGTGAACTTGTCCCGACGCATCTGGATGAACTCCTTCCAGAGCATCGACCAGAACGGCCAGCGACGGACTCGATCGAGCAGGCTCATGCCGCGCTCCCGGCGGCGTGCGCCGCCTCGTCGCGGCGCTGCAGCTCGATGAAGACGTCCTCCACCGTCGGCAGCCCGAAGCGCGCGGTGATCTCGGCCGGCGTGCCCACCCCGATCAGGTGGCCCCGCGACATGAAGGCGAGGCGGTCGCAGAGCTCCGCCTCGTCCATGTAGTGGGTCGTCACCAGGACGGTCATCCCGCCTTCCGCCCGGCGCCGGATCAGCTCCCAGAACTTCCGGCGCGACGCCGGGTCCACCCCGGCCGTGGGCTCGTCGAGGAACACCAGGGTCGGGCGGTGGGAGGTGGCGCAGGCGAGGGCGAGGCGCTGCTTCCACCCGCCGCTCAGGGTCCCCGCCAGCTGGTCGACCCGCTCGCTGAAGCCGTAGTCCTCGATCAGCTCCGCCACCCGCCGGCGGCGCTCCGATCCCGCGAGCCCGTAGACGCCGGAATAGAAGCGCAGATTCTCGAACACGGTCAGATCGTCGTAGAGGCCGAACCGCTGCGACATGTAGCCGATCCGCTCCCGGACCTTGTCGGGCTTCGCCACCACGTCGACGCCGGCCACCATCGCTCCGCCCGCGCTGGGTTGCAGCAGCCCCGTCAGCATCCGGATCGTGGTCGTCTTGCCGCAGCCGTTGGGTCCGAGCAGACCGAACACCTCGCCGCGCCTGACCGAGAGGTCGAGCCCTTCGACCGCGACCAGCTGACCGAAGACCCGCCTGAGCTGGTGGGTCTCGACGACGTCGCTCACGGCGCCTCCCCCGTGCTCGCCGACTCGCGGCGGATCACGGCCCACATCCCGGGGTAGAGTCCCTGCCGACCGCCGTCGAGATCGACCTTGATCGCGAACATCAGGTCGGCGCGCTCCTCCTGGGTCAGGGCCACCCGAGGCGTGAACTCCGCCTCCGGGCTCACCGCGGCGATCCGACCGGGCGCCCGGGTGCCCTCGATCCCATCGGCGGCGACCACGACCGGGTCGCCCACCGAGAGGCTGGCCAGGGCGGAGGCCCGGACGTAGGCCCGGACGTACGAGCGGCCGAGCTCCCCGACGGTCACCACCGGCACGTTGGGTCCCACCACCTCACCCGGCTCGGCCAGGCGATAGAGCACCCGGCCGGCTACCGGGCTCACCAGCACCAGGTCGCCCACGCGGGCCTCCGTCATCCGAAGGCTGGCTTCGGCGGTCGCGAGATCCGCGCGGGCGGCGCGGATCCGATCCGCCCGGCTGCCGGCCTCGAGCAGGGCCAGATTCTCCTTCGCGGACTGGAGCCGCTCGGCGGCGATCGTGGCCGCCGCTTCGGCGTCGTCCACAGCCTGTCGGCTCACCGCGCCTCCCGTTCCCAGCGCGCGGACCCGCTCGGCGTCCTTGGCTGTCCGCTTCGCCTCGGCCTCCGCGGCCGTGACGGCCGTCTCGGCTTGTCTGATCTCCTGCGGGCGCGCACCCGCCTGCAGATCGGCGAGCTGGGCCCGGGCCGCGTGGACCCGCGCTTCCTGCGCCGCGATCGCGGCGGGAGCTCGGTCTGAGTCAGGATCGCCACCGTGTCGCCGGGTGCCACCGTGTCGCCCTCGTCGACCCGGATCGTGACCACCCGCGCTCCCACCATCGGGGCCAAGTCCACCTCCGGCACTTCGATGGTGCCGCGCGCCAGCACGCCGTCGTCGGTGCCGTTCCGGCAGGCCCCGAGGGCCAGCAGTCCTGCGATCGCCCACCGCGTCATCGCTGCCCTCCGGCCGGGTCGCGGCCGAGCCCGCGCAGGCCGAAAGCGGCCGCGTGTCGGGCGAATTCGTGTTGAAGCTCGGTGCTGGGAAAGTCGGGATCGTCGCTCTCGAGCAGCCGCCGCACGACGGCGCGGGCGAGGCGGAAGTAGAGCAGCTGCGCCACCACCGAGATCGCCCCGAAGCGCGCGTCGACCTCCTCGGTGAAGAGGCCCTGCCGCTGGCCCTCCTCGATGGTGCCGCGGACTCGGCGGAACAGCTCGGTGGCCACCGGGAGGAAGGCTCCCGCGCGCTGGCCGTCGTGGTCGAGCATCTCCCGGATCATCAGCGCCGGCGCCGCGGGGTGCTCGGCCAGGAACGCGGATTGGCCGGCCACCAGTCGCTCGATCACCTCCGGGGGCGTCGGTCGGCGTCCGCCCTCGGCAGGCCACGCCCCAGCCGCGCGGGATCGGAGCCCCTCGGCCAGCCGCTCGATCACGGCCTCGTAGAGCGAGTCCTTGCTGCCGAAGTAGTAGTAGATCAGGGCCGGGTTGGACTGGGCCGCGGTCCCGATGTCCTTGATGGTGGTCTTCGTAAACCCTTGTTTGGCAAAGAGATGCTCCGCCGCTTCGAGGATCCCCTCGCGGGTGGCGGTGGATTCGGCTGTCTGAGGCATGGGACATAATTAATCAATCAATCAAGAAACGCAAGCGCGCCCTGCGCGCAGCCCGCTCGAACTCGACCGGCGTCTGACACGTACTAGTTTCCAACCCCTACGCCTCGGACCGCGCGAGCTACTCACCCGATGACCGACATGATCGAGCGCCTTGGGGCCGTCCTCGGCCCCGGCTACCGCGTCGAGCGGGAGCTCGGTGGTGGCGGCATGTCGCTGGTTTTCCTGGCCTACGACACCGCGCTCGAGCGACGCGTCGTGGTGAAGCTCCATCCGCACGGGGCCCGCGGGCTGAGTGGAGATCGCTTCCGTCGCGAGATCCAGCTCGCGGCCCAGCTCCAGCATCCCAACCTGGTGCCCGTCCTCACCGCCGGCGAAGCCGACGGCCTGCTTTACTTCGTGATGCCGTTCGTGGAGGGCGAGTCGCTGCGCACTCTGCTCGAGGGTGGGCGGGCCGTCGAGCCGGGCCGGGCCAGAGTGATCCTTCGCGACGTGGCCCGGGCGCTCGCTTTCGCGCACCAAGCCGGGGTGGTGCATCGCGACATCAAGCCGGAGAACATCCTGCTCTCGGGCGACGCGGCCATGGTCACCGACTTCGGCGTCGCCAAGGCGCTCACCTCCGCGCGCGACCCGTCCGCCCGATTGACCGGGGCCGGCTTTTCGCTCGGCACGCCGGCGTACATCGCGCCCGAGCAGGCGGCCGGTGGGGACGACGTCGATCACCGCGCCGATCTCTATGCCTGGGGCTGCGTCGCCTACGAGCTGCTCGCGGGCGCGCCGCCCTTCGCCGACCGACCAGCGCAGCAGCTGATCGTCGCCCATCTGACCGAGCGTCCGGTCCCGCTGGCCGAGAAGGCGCCCGGTGTCCCCAGCGGGCTGGCCGAGCTGGTGATGCGCTGTCTCGAGAAGGACCCGGGCCGGCGGCCCGCCAGCGCGCGGGAGCTGGTCGACGGTCTGGAGGGCTCGGCCTCGCCCTCGCCCGGGCCGGCTCGGACCTCGGTGGGCCGTTGGGTCGCGGTGGCGGCGGCCGTCGTGGTGCTCGCGCTCGGATACCTCCGCTTCGGCCCGAGCGACGCGCGCGCGGACACCCGGTCCATCGCGGTGCTCCCGCTCGCCGCCGTGGGCGGCGACGACGACTACGTGGCCGACGGGCTGACGGACGAGCTGATCGCCGTCTTGAGTCGGGTGCCGGGACTGCGGGTGGCGTCCAGGACCTCGGTCTACGCTCTCAAGCCCGAGACGGGGCTCGACGTGCGCGAGATCGCCCGGCGGCTCGAGGTGGGGGCGGTGCTCGAGGGCTCGGTGCGGAAGGCGGCGGGGCAGCTCCGACTCACGGCCCAGCTCACCAGCGCGGCCGACGGTCTCACCATCTGGTCCGACACCTACCAGCGGGACGCCGGCGACCTCTTCCAGGTCCAGGACGAGCTGGCCCGCGCCGTCGCGAGCGCGCTCGAGGTGCAGCTCGAGATCGAGACCGCCAACGCCCGCGGCACCGACGACCTCGGCGCCTACGATCTGTATCTCAAGGGTCGTCACCGCTGGTACCAGCGCGGCGGCCCCGCGCTTCGGGAGGCGGTCGCGCACTTCGAGCAGGCCATCGCTCGCGACTCGAGCTTCGCCCGCGCCTGGGCCGGGCTCGGCGACGCGCTGGCTCTGCTGCCGCTCTATACCGGGACGCCGATGGACTCCGTCGCCGCGGCGCGGGCCCGGGCGGCGGCGGCTCGCGCGGTGGCCTCGACCCTTCGCTCTCCGAGGCGCACGCCACCCGGCTCTCTCGCCAAGGGCGAGGGCGGCTGGGCGGCGGCGACCGCGTCGCTCGAGCGCGCCATCGCGGCGGACTCGGCCAACGCGGTGGCGCTCCAGTGGTTGGGCGAGGTCCAGTACCTGACCGGCGATCTCGAGGGCGCCGTCGCCACCTTCGAGCGTGCCTCGCGAGTCGACTCGGCCTCGGCGGTGATCGCCGCCCAGCTGGGGCACGTCTACGGTCTGGTCGGTCGCGACTCGGCGGCGATTCGGGCGGTCGAGCGAGCGGCCCGGCTCGCGCCCGAGCTGGGCGTGGTGCACCTCTTCACCGGATCGGTCCACCTTTCGGCCGGTCGTTTGGCGGACGCGGCCACGGCCTTCGAGCGCGCGGCCGCCGTCAGCGAGCTCACTGCTCCGGCCAACGGGCTCGCCTGCTACGCCCTGACGCGCGCCGGGCGGACCGTCGGCGCGGCCCGGGTGTGCGGGGCCATCGATCGGAGCTCGGGAACCTCCTTCGCGCTCGCCCTGAAGGCGCTGGCGGCGGGGGATCGGCCCGGGGCCCTCTCCTGGCTCGAGCGCTCGATCGACGAGCGGGAACCTTTCCTCTACTCGTCGTCCCTCACGGCGCCGTGGTGGCGCGAGCTCCAGAGCGATTCAGGCTTCCTCGCCCAGGCCGCGCGGATGGGGGTGAGCGTCGCCAGCCCGGGGAACGGTGCGCGCTAGACCGTTCGTCGGCCGCGCGGCGCTCCTGACTCTGGCCGCGGCCACGCTCCTTTCTGGAGTGCTGGAGGGGCAGTGGCGACGGCGCCGGATCCAGATCGAGCCCAACGCCGCCTACGACGGGCGCTTCACCTTCGCGCGGATCCGCTACACGGTGCATGGTCGGAGCGGGTGGGAGTTCGACTACCCGACCATGGAGCGCAACCTGATGACGATGATGCGGGAGATGACCGCGCTCCAGGCCCACGTCACCGAGAGCAACGTCTTCACCTTCGACGATCCGGAGCTGCTCCGTTATCCGGTCGCGTATCTCTCCGAGCCCGGCTACTGGATTCCCGACTCCTCGGAGATCGTCGGCCTCAGGACCTATCTCGCGAAGGGCGGCTTCCTGATCGTCGACGACTTCATGCGTGGGGAATGGCGGAACTTCGAGCATCAGATCCTCCGGGCGCTGCCCGGGGCGCGGATCGTGCCCCTCGACGTCTCCCATCCGATCTTCGACGCCTTCTTCCGGATCGAGTCGCTCGACATGAGCTACCCCCACGATCCCTACCTGAAGGCCCGCTTCCTGGGGATCCACGAGGACAACGACCCGGACAAGCGCCTCCAGGTGATCATCAACTACAACAACGACCTCGGCGACTACATGGAGTGGTCGGGCGAGGGGTGGTGGCCGGTCGACATCACCAACGAGGCCTACAAGTTCGCGATCAACTACATCGTCTACGGCCTGACCCACTGACCGGGCCGTGTCGTCCTTGCGCGCCCGAGTGCGCAACCCCAGGTTGGGGAAGCTCGCGCAGGCGCGCTCGGTCCGATTCACTCGGCGGGACACGAATCCGTGGTTGACCAGCCCAGACAGCCCATCGAAGGCGGCACCGGTGCCAAGGCCGGTGGCGAGTTGCTCCTCGAGCAGCTCCGCCGGGCCACGATCGGCGAGTACGACATCCACAGCGAGATCGCTCGTGGCGGGATGGCGGCCGTGTACCTGGCGCACGAGATCGCGCTCGATCGGGCGGTGGCCATCAAGCTGATGTCGCCCGCCCTGATCAGCGAAGAGGGCATGGTCGAGCGCTTCCGGCGTGAGGCCAGAACCTCGGCCGGGCTGAGCCATCCCAACATCATTCCCGTCTACGCGGTCAAGGACGTGGACGGGCTCTGCTTCTTCGTGATGAAGCTGGTGAAGGGGACCACCCTCGCCAACGTCATCGAGCAGCTCGGCAAGACCCCGATCGCGATGGTCGAGGCCCTGGTCGCCCAGGTGGGCGGGGCGCTCGACTACGCCCACCGCCACGGGGTGATCCACCGCGACCTCAAGCCCGGCAACATCCTGATCGACGACGAGGGGTGGGCGGTCGTCACCGACTTCGGGATCGCCAAGGTCACCGATACCGAGGGGCTCACGCTGACCGGGATGTCGGTCGGAACGCCCGCCTACATGAGTCCGGAACAGTGCACCGGCGACGAGGTCGTGCCCGCCT
>JAWKQJ010000032.1:0-60394 GCA_041390205.1 Gemmatimonadales bacterium | reverse complement strand
GCCACGGTCGAGGGTGACCTCGGCGACGCCGAGCACCTGACCCGGGCGCTCTCGGGACACGACACGGTGATCCACGTCGCCGGTCTGGTCGCGGCGCGGAGCGAGGCCGAGTTCCTGGCGGTGAACCGCGACGGGACGGCGCGCCTGATCGAGGCCGCCACCAGGGCGGGCGCCGACCGTTTCCTGCTGGTCTCGTCGGCCGCGGCGGGCGGACCCGCCAGCGCCGCCCCCCTCGACGGCAGCGAGCCGCCCACGCCGGTGACCCAGTACGGCCGCAGCAAGCTCGCCGCGGAAGTCGTGGTTCGCGGCTCAGCGCTCCGCTGGACCATCGTGCGTCCGCCCGCCGTGTACGGTCCGGCCGACCGCGAGATGTTCCGGGTCTTTCGCGCCGCGACCCTCGGCATCGCCCCGGTCTTCGGTGACGGGACGATGCGGCTCAGTCTGGTGTTCGGCCCCGATCTGGGTCAGGCGCTGGTCGACGCGGCACGCGCCTCCGGCACGATCGGCGGCACCTACTACGCGGCTCACCCGGAGATCCACACCAGCCGGGAGCTGATCGCGACGCTCGGGCGCGTAGTGGGACGCAAGGTTCGGGTTGTGCCGGTTCCCGGTCTGGTGGCGCGCGTCGCGCTCGGCGTCACCGAGCTGGCCAGCAGAGTGGCGGGTCGCGCCACGATGCTCACCCGCGACAAGGCCAACGAGTTCCTGCAAGCCGCCTGGACCTGCGATCCTGCTCCCCTCACGGCCGCGTCGGGATGGCGCGCGGCCCACGACCTCGAGCGCGGCGCGAGCCTCACGCTCGACTGGTACCGCCGACATCGATGGCTCTGAAGCTCCGCCCGGTCGAATGGGTGGTCGGCGGCTACGCCATGATCGTGATCCCGGTCGCCATCGCCCGATCGGCGGAGTGGCCGGACCTCAGGTGGGTGGCGCTCGCCCATCTCCTGATCCTGGTGCTGATCGGCCTGCTGACCCGAGCCGGACCGGGCCGGCTCGGCGAGCTGCTCCGCGACGGAGCGCCGCTCGTGCTGTTGCTCGCTCTCTACGGCGCCCTCGACGCGCTCAACGGTCACGGCGCCAGACCGACCCACGATTCGACGATCCAGGCCGTCGAGCGGGCGCTCTTCGGCGGCCAGCCCAGCCGCGACTGGTGGCGCGCCTCTCCGAGCGGGCTCTGGTCGACCGTGTTTCACGCGGCGTACTGCGCCTATTACGTCGTCGTCCCCCTGCCCCTCGTGCTCACCACCTGGAAGCGGGACCTCGAGGCCCGTCGGCGGGCGACCTTCGCCATCCTGACCGCGTTCCTGGCCTGCTATCTCTGGTTCGTGTTCTACCCGGTAGCCGGCCCCTACTACGAATTCGCTCGGCCGGACGGCGATTTCGTCGCGAACCCCGCGGCCCGACTGGTCTACGGCGTGCTCGGACAGGCCAGCAGCTACGGCGCGGCGTTCCCATCCTCGCACGTCGCGGGAACGTGGGCCGCGGTCGCCTCGGTCTCGATCGCCTCGTGGCGTTGGCCGCTCGCGCTGATCGCCTGTGCGCTCACGGTCGGCGTGGTATACTGCCAGATGCACTACGCCGTCGATGCGATCGCGGGACTGCTGGTCGCCGCGGGGGCGGTGGTCGCCGCCCGGGCATTCGCCGGAGCGGAGGCGGGATGATCGTCCGCACCGAGACGCGAGACCGGCGCCGGCCGGCAGGCTCAGCCGTCGATGGCGACCACCGAGCCCACCCGTTCCCAACGAAGAACGCGGGGCCCGTCCGGGCCCCGCGTCTCGTAGCTGCTCGACGATCCCGCCGGCAACGTCACTCGGCGATGGTGATCTTCCCGACCATGCCCATCGCGAGGTGCGGCGTGCAGTGCATCTTGTACTCGCCGTTCGGCAGCCCCGTGAAGGTGATCGAGTACACAGCATTGGGCTCGATCAGGAGCGGACCGCTCAGCGCGTCGAGCTTGTCGCCCGTCATGAGCGCCGCGAGCGCGGCCTCGGTGCCGGCGGGGATGCTGTCGGCCCAGAAGGCGACGTTGTGCGGGCCACCGCTGGTGTTGTGGAAGTTGATCTTGTCACCCGCCTTGATGGTGAGCTCGGCCGGAACGAACTTGTACGCCGTTCCCTCGAGCACCATCTGGACATCGTGCGTGGCGCCAGCGGCGGTCGCAGCCGCCGGGGCCGGAGCGGGCGCCGCCGGCGCCGGCGCCGGCTGGGCGCCCTGCTCACCACCACCACACGCAGCCAACAGCAACGTCGCCCCCGCCATCCAGCCAATCGTTCGCATCGTGACCGCTTCCTCCCCTGTTTGTCGATTCCGATTCGAATTCGGGACAGCCCCCCGGGCTCCCGGTCATGGGCTTGTGAAATCGTTCACAATTATAGGGCCCCGGCCCGCAAAAGCCTAGCCCCGCTCACGGAGTGTCGATGGCAACGCCTCCCCCCTGCACCAAGCTCGGGTCCCACTGCGCCGGCCTCTCGGTGATTCTCCGCGTCGCGGCGCTCGAGGGCGGGGTCTCGTCCGCCGATCCCGAGGCGACCTGGCTCTTCGGCCACACCGAGCGGATCAGCTTCGGCAAGCTCTGGCGCGACGGAGACCACCTCTACACGAGGGCCCGGCTCCACGTCCCCTGCCGCTACCTGAAGGTCGAAGGCGAACGGGCCCGCTGCACGGCGCACCGGTTCTCGGGACCGGGCAAGTCCGTCCGCGAGCGCCGGAGCCCGCCAGCCGAGCGCCGGCTCGGGGGCGACGAGTTCGAGTACGTCTCGCGGGGGCGATTGGTGCGTGGGACGCTCCCCCGAGCCACCCCACCGCGGCGGAGCCTGCCAGTCGCGGACGCGCCCAACCCGTGCGCCACGGCCCGCTGCCGGACCGCCGACAACCGAATCGGCGCGGGATGCTGCCGGGACCTCCAGATCGAGGTGCTGTGCGGGCCCCGGGCCACCAGGCTCGAGGCGCTCCTCATGACCCGGAAGTCCCCGTTTCTCTGCAAGGTCGAGCGGGAGGAGTCGGACTCGATGGGAGTCGAGATGATCTCCGCCTGCGCCTACCTCGAGGACGACGGCCGCCTCTGCGCGTTGCATGGGCGGCGCCGGCCGAACGGCACCGAGGCCAAGCCGGAGCTCTGCTTCGACTGGCCCAAGGACGACAGCACCTACCACCGGGGCTGCGTCTTCAAACCAGCCAGCTAATCAATTACAGTACAAGGACTTACCACTGACGACCTCAGGCATTGCTCGAGCTCGTCAGTCGGGTCGGGGGCAAATCGGGCTTTGCGAGCTAAGTCCTTGGTGTGCAACATTTGAGGCCGCCGGGCGTCCCTGCATGTGTCGGAGACGCACCCTGGGGAGGAGTCGGCATGACCGACGAGTTGGAGCGCCTCTACAAAACGACCTACTCCGCCGTGGTCCGGTTCCTGTACCGCAAGGTCTGGGATGCCGACCGCGCCGAGGACCTGGCGCAGGAGGTGTTCATCCGCGCCATGGCCCACCGGCCCGAGAAGCCGCGGGCCTGGATCTTCGCCGTGGCCGCCAATCTCGCGCGGGACGAGGCCCGAGCGGCGGTTCGCAGGAAGAAGCACCTCACACTGCTCACGAACGACCCGCTGCCGATGTCCACTCCGGACGAGTCGGCGGACGACCAGCTCGAGCAGGACGAGCGGCGGGAGCAGGTCAGCATCGCCCTCGAGCAGCTGACCGCGCGGGATCGAGAAGTGCTGTTGCTCTGGGACGCCGGGATGAGCTATCCGGAGATCGCGGAGCAGACGGGGCTTGCCGTCGGCGCCATCGGGACCACCCTGGCGCGGGCGCGCAAGCGGTTGTTGGAGGCTTATGACCGAATGGACTTCGACGGTCGGCATGCGGCACATTCCTGAAGACGAGCTCCACGCCTATCTCGACCAGGCGCTGAGCCGGTCGCAGTGCGTCGAGATCGAGTGCCACCTCGCGCGCTGCCGGCACTGCCAGCGGTCGCGGGACGAGGTGGCCGCGGTTCGCGACCGGATCACGTCGCTGCTGGCGGCCGCGTCGCTGTCGCGGCGCCCCTCCGCCCCTCCGTTCACCGAGCTGGTGGCGCGCCACGAAGCGCGGGTCGCCGCGGCCCGGATCGACTGGGGGCGGGTCGCCCGGCGAGGCGCGCTCGCCGCCGGCCTGGTCGCCGCCCTGGCGACGGGCTGGCTCGGTCGCTCGCTGCTCTTCCCCGGGTCCCCAGCCGAGTCGCTCGCGGCCGAGGTGCCGGCCGCGCCCGAGACCAAGTCGAGCTCCGTCACCGGCCTCGACGCCGGCCGCCAGCTGGTCGCGATGAGCGACGTCGGTCCGCTCGAGCGGCTCGCCAACGAGCCGGACGAGATCGAGCGCGTGCTGCCGACGCCGGCGGCCCGGGCCGAGCAGCCCAGAGCGGCCGCGGTCATGCCGGCGCCGGCCACGGGCACGTTGACGCTGCAGGTGGCGTCGTTCGAGGCGTCGGACGAAGGTCCCGGGCTCACGCTGCCGGGACTCTCGCAGACCGTCGACTGGTACCAGGCCTACTCGGTGACCGGGGGCAACCTGCCCCGCATCGACGGGCTGCCGGTGGTGGACGTACAGGTGCAGCCGACGGTGGGCGACGCCCGACCGCTCGTGGTCGTGGCCCAGCAGCATCCGTCCGGGCGCCTGATCAAGACCATCGAAGGCCCCGAGGAGCAGGTCTCCGCGCTGGTCGACGCCCAACAGAACGCCGGGCGATTCAACGCCAGCACCGCGACGCTCACCCCGCCGGACTATCTGGTCGATGCCAACGGCCGGACCCGGCGCGGCCTCCGGGTTGCCATGGTGACCGGCGGCCTGCCCGCCGACACCTTGAACGCGCTGGTCAAGACCATCACGCTCCGCGACTGATCGCGGGCACCGGAAACGCGAAGCGGGGGCGAGTCGACCAGACTCGCCCCCGCTCGTCGTTCAGGCGCTCCGACCGCGACCTCTAGGCGGGCGCCTGGTGCAGGCTCGCGGCCTCGGGCTCGTGCCCGTGGTGCGCCGCCTCCTTGGCCAGCGTGATCTCGGCGAGCCGTGGCGACACCATCGGGAAGCGGCGGGCGAACACCGCGTAGCAGACCAGGAAGAGCCCGAGCAACAGCGCCGTGGGGCCGAGCTCCAGCAGGCCGAACACCGGCCCGGGCTCGTGGGTGATCGACGGCAACACCAGCAGGTAGCGCTCGAGCCAGAGCGAGAGCAGGCTCACCGTGGCGAAGAGACCCAGCGTGAGCGCGGTCCGCTTGGCGGCCACGAAGAGCAGTCCCCAGAACGGCACCAGGAACATGCCGACGAAGACGGCCCGACCGATCGGGAGCCACGGCCCCCAGAGGCGGGCGAAGACGAAACCGGTCTCCTCGTGCAGGTTGCCGTACCAGATCACCAGGAACTGGGACCACATCAGGTAGGCCCAGAACACCGTGAAGCCGAAGCAGAGCTTGCCGAGGTCGTGGCGCTGCTTGGGCGACACCAGGTCGGAGACGCCGAGGTGGCTCCGGCCGTACAGCATGGTCAGCACCAGCAGGGTGTGGGCGCCCAGGAAGGAGCCCATGAAGTAGAATCCGCCCAGCAGGTTGGAGAACCAATGCGGCTGGAGCGCCATGATCCCGTCGAACGCGACCATGGTGAACACCAGGGCGTAGATCGGGACGTACCAGGCGGCGAGCCGGTTGATCTTGGCATGGTGCGCGTCCCGGCCGGCCGCCGAGGCGTCGAAGCCCTGGGTCATCCGGCCGTAGAGGTCGCGCCGGCCGTCGTTGACGGCGTCCTTGACCAGGTGCATGTCCGGCACCATGTCCGCGCGCACCAGGGCCCAGCCGATCCCGTAGAGCACCAGCAAGCCGACCAGCAGCCGGCCGAACATGAAGCCGTGCGAGAGCCAGACCGCCTTGCCGTGGGAGAGCGAGTGGAGCTGCTCGTGCATGTGCCCGTAGATCGGCTCGTAACCGACGGTGAAGATCACCACCAGACCGATCAACGAGACCACGGCGAAGAAGACGTTGGCCTCGGCGAAGCGGAGGATCACGCCGGACCACTTCGCGTTGGCGAGCTTGTGCACCGCCGTGAGGGCCAGGCTCCCGCCGGTCAGCCCGGTGAAGAAGAGCCAGTTGACGTGGAAGAGGTGCCAGGCCCGGTCGGCGTGGTCGGACGTCAGCGCGTAGCCGAAGAGAGCGGCGCCGACCACGGTCAGCAGCAGGCCGAGCACCCGAAACGGCCCGTAGCTCCCGCTCACGGCGCGGCTCACCAGGCGATTGCGCAGATCGGTCGCGTTCATTGCGCCGCCCCCGCGGCGCCCTGCAGGGCCCGCACGTAGTTGACCACCGCCCAGCGGTCGCGCTGGTCGTAGATCTTGTCGCCGTAGACCGGCATCACGCCGCGCCCGTAGCGGATCAGCGAGTAGAGGTAGCCGTCGGTGAGCGCCCGCGCCTTCGGGGTGAGGAGCGAGAGCGCGCCCACCCGCCGCCCGACCGGTCCGTCGCCGGCGCCGAGACCGCCGTGGCAGACCGCGCAGAAGTAGCCGTACAGCGTGTCGCCCCGGGCGACCATCTCGCTCGGCGCGAGCGGGTTGACCAGGTTGGCGGCCGCGGCGGAGTCGAAGGCGTAGACCAGGGTCGCCGGATTGGGCGCCCCGACCCGCCAGTCGGCCTCGCCACCCGTGATCGGCACCGTGCCGGGCACGGCCTCGCGCGGCACGGTGATCGAGCTGTAGGGATAGACGGCCGGCGAGGTCACCATGTGGTCGAACCACGGGACCAGCTTCATCAGGTCGTCCGGCGAGGGCACGGTGTCGTAGTAGAAGTTGCAGCCGCCGAGCAGGCCGAGCGCGAGCACGCTCGCGACCCGACCCCGCAGGCGGGCGAAGGTCTTACGCGCCATGATCGGTCACCTCCTCGGGACCGGTGGCTTCGAGCAGGGCCCGAACGCTGCCGCGGTCGGCCGCGGCGCAGGGGACGAAGACGCCGATCCGGTCGTCGCTGAAGCGCGGATGGAAGGGACGTCCCTTGAGCGACTTCATCGCGGAGAGCACGATCATCCCGAGCACCGTGAACATCGCGCCGTAGAGGATGGTGAGCTCGAAGGCCAGGACCACGTACGGCGGAATCGCGGCGATCGGCTTGCCGCCCACCAGGAGCGGCCAGTCGCGCGACATCCAGATGGTCATCCCGAAGCCCGCGGCACAACCGGTGAGACCGCCGATCAGGGTGAAGGCCCGGACCCAGCTCACCGGATGGTCGAGCGCCTCCTCGAGGTGGTGATTCGGGGCCGCGGAGTAGACCGTGAGGTCACGATACCCCTTGGCGCGGAGCCCCTTGATCGCGTCGATGGCGGCGTCCTCGTGCTCGAACGAGGCCAGCACGCCCGTCATGGCCCTGGCCATCAGTGCGCCCCTCCCCGCCGGCGAGGCATTGGGATCAGCTCCTTGAGCTCCTGAATCGCCACGACCGGGAAGGTGCGGGCGAAGAGCAGGAAGTACATCCCGAACCACCCGAAGGACCCGAGCAGGATGCCCCAGTCGGCCCAGGTCGGATTGAGCTGACCCCAGGCGAAGGGCAGGAAGTCGTTGCTCAGCGACGACGCGATGATCACGTACCGCTCGAACCACATCCCGATGTTGATGAAGATCGAGATCACGAAGAGCGAGGTGAGGTTGGTCCGGATCTTCTTGAACCAGAGCAGCTGGGAGACCCCCGCGTTACAGAGGATCATGGTCCAGCCCGCCCACCACTGCGGTCCGAAGGCGCGGCGCCAGAAGGTGGTCTGCTCGTAGGTGTTGCTGCTGTACCAGGCGACGAAGTACTCCATCGCGTAGGCGTAGAAGAGGATCGAGCCGGTCAGCAGGGTCAGCTTGGCGAGGTTGTCGAAGTGGTACTCGGTGATCAGGTGCTCGATCTTGAGCACCTTCCGGAGCGGGACGATCAGGGTGAGCACCATCCCGATGCCCGAGTAGATCGCCCCGGCCACGAAGTAGGGCGCGAAGATCGTCCCGTGCCAGCCGGGGATGATCGACATCGCGAAGTCCCAGGACACCACGGAGTGGACCGAAAGCACCAGGGGCGTGGCCAGCGCGGCGAGATAGAGATAGCCGCGCGAGTAGTGCCGCCACTGGCTGTCGGCGCCGGTCCAGCCGATCGAGAGCGCGCCGTAGAGCTTCTTCCGCCAGCCCGAGACCTTGTCGCGGACGGCCGCGATGTCCGGCACCAGACCGACCACCAGGAACGTGGTCGAGACGGTGAGGTAGGTCGAGATCGCGAAGACGTCCCAGATCAGCGGCGACTTGAAGTTGGGCCAGAGCCAGCGCTGGTTCGGGTACGGCAGCAGCCAATAGAAGACCCACTGCCGGCCGATGTGGATGATCGGGAAGAGTCCGGCCGTCATGACGGCGAAGACCGTCATCGCCTCCGTGGAGCGGTACACGGCGGTCCGCCACGGCGATCGGAAGAGGAAGAGGATCGCCGAGATCAGGGTGCCGGCGTGGCCGATGCCGACCCAGAAGACGAAGGTGGTGATGTAGACCGACCACATCACCGGCGGGTTGTAGCCCGCGAGGCCCAGACCCTCCTTGAGCAGCGCCACGAAGGTGACGGCGCCGACCAGGAACATCCCGACCGCCGTGAACAGCGCCATGTAGTAGCCGCGGCTCGGGGTCTCCAGGGTTCGGACGACGTCCCGGGTAACCTCCGCGTGGGTGAGCGGCGGCCGGGCGGGATCGTGCGCGACGGCGGTCATCGGCTAGGCCTCCGTCCGGAGCTGCACTTTGGCGAGGTAGGTCACGGCTGGCTGGGTGTTCAGGTCCTCGAGCACGTGGTAGCCGCGCGGACTCTGCCGCGCCGCGGCGACGCGACTCGATGGGTCGTTGACGTTGCCGAAGGTGATCGCGGCCGAGGGACAGGCCTGCGCGCAGGCCGTGGTGACGTCGCCGTCGGCGAGCGGGCGATTCTCGAGCCGGGCGTGGTGCTGAGCCCCACGGATCCGCTGGACGCAGAAGGTGCACTTCTCCATCACGCCCCGGGCCCGCACCGTGACGTCCGGATTGAGCTGGAGGTTGAGCGGCTCCTTGAAGGCCAGCTTGGCGTACGCGTACCAGTTGAAGTAGCGCACCTTGTAGGGACAGTTGTTGCCGCAGTAGCGGGTCCCGACGCAGCGGTTGTAGACCTGACCGTTGAGGCCGTCCGCCGTGTGGTACGCCGCGTAGACGGGGCAGACCGGCTCGCAGGGCGCGTTGTCGCAGTGCTGGCAGAGCATCGGCACCACGCGGGCCGCGAACGGCTCGCCCTCCTCGCCGCCCTCGAAGTAGCGCTCGATCCGCATCCAGCTCAGCTCGCGGCCCTTGAGCACGTCGCGCTCGCCGACGAACGGGATGTTGTTCTCGGCGTAGCAGGCGGTGACGCAGGCGGAGCAGCCGGTGCAGCGGGAGAGATCGATCGTCATCCCCCACTGCGGGTTGTCCAGCGCGTAGGCGCCCAGCTTCCGGGCTTCGAGCTGCTCCTCGCGGAAGCCCTCGATGGCCTCGACCTCGCGCTCGGTGTTGATCTCGTGCGCCTCATGGCCGGCCTCTTCGTAGGCCTGCCGGATGGTCAGGCCCCGGGCGGCGGCGCTCACCCCGATGGTCTCGGTGATGTGGCGGCCGAGCTCGCGCGGGGTGCCTTCCGTCTTGGCGAGCTTCCGGTACTTGCGGGTCTTCTCGACGGTGACCTTGGTGGCGAGATACGGCAGGAAGCCCCGCCCGTCCTCGGCCGAGAGCAGGTCGAGCGCGTTGGCGCCGCGGCCCGTGGCGTACTCGCCGAACTCCGTGTGCCCGAGCCCGAGCGGCGCCGCGACCACGTCCCGCCGGATCCCGGCGTAGACGTAGACCGGCGCCTCGATCGACCCGTGGGGCGAGGTCAGCTTGACGATCTCGCCTTCCCGCACGTCGAGCTCCGCCGCCTTCTCCGGGTGCAGCTCCACCCAGGAGCCCCAGGTGATCTTGGTGACCGGGTCGGGGTTCTCGAGCAGCCAGGGGCGATTGGCCCCGCGGCCGTCGTGGTACATCGAGGAGGCGAACGGGGCGAAGACCATCTCGCCGTTGCCCTCGATCGAGACCGGGCTCCCGGCGATCGACGCCGCCGTGGCCGCGAGGCGAACCGGGGCCGGCGCCGGCGGCTCGAAGATCCCGCCCTTGGCGAGCGCCTGCCGCCAGAAGCCCTCACCGTCGACCACGCCGCGATTGGCGCGCGCGTCGGCGATCCAGCGCTGCTTGAGATGGGCCTCGAAGCTCGGCGCCGCGAAGCCCGCGAGCGGTCCGCCCACCTTCTGGGCGACCTGGAGCAGCACGTCGCCGGTCGCGACGTTCTTGAAGACCGGGAACATCGCCGGCTGGATCAGCCCGGCGACGCCGGCGCGCGGCCGGACGTCGTCCCAGCGCTCCAGGGCGTGCAGCGTCGGCAGCAGGAGATCGGAGAGCCCGGCGGTCTCGTCCAGGAACATCGAGGTCGAGACCTTGAGCTTGACCTTCTCCAGGGCCGCCTTGAACCCGCCGCTCGACGGCAGGGTGTAGGCCGGGTTGGCCTCGTGGACGATCAGCACGTCGACCTCGCCGGCCGCCATCGCCCGCTCGAGGTCGCGGATCGCGCCGTAGCCGTCACCCTGCTCCAGCGAGGCGCCGAAGCGCACCGTCCGGCCGACGTTGCCGGCCACGTAGTTGAGCAGGTGCACCGCCGCGGCGAGCTCGCCGGCGCCGGCGTGCTGGCTGGCCACTCCGCCGGACACCGCCAGGCTCGGCGAGACGCTCACGAACTCGTCGGCGAGCGCCTGGATCCGCGCCGGCGCGAGCCCGGTATCGGTGGCCACCCGATCGACCGTGTAGGCCGCCAGCATGCCCCGCACCAGGTCGACGTCCGCCGGCAGGTCCGATCGCGACTGGACGATCGCGTTGGCGAGGCCCAGGGCGAGCGACGCCTCGGATCCCGGCCGGGGCGCGACCCACTCGTCGGCGTTGATGCCGGTGAGCGACGCCCGCGGTCCGACGTAGACGAACTTCGCCATCGTGCGACCGTTGAAGCCGTGCGAGGCCGCGAAGCCCCGCTGCTGCTCGACCGGCGACATCCAGGTCTCGAGGAAGTCGGCGCCGAAGGAGACGATGTACTGCGCCGCGGCGAAGTCGTATCCGGGCAGCTCGCTCTGACCGAAGACCTTCTCGGCGCCGAGCCGGACCGGCTCGTGATCGAGCGCCTGGTAGCGGACCAGTCGGCCGCCGAGGGCGCGGACCCACTCGGCCAGCAGATCGTCGAAGGTGCCCCGCCCCGCCCCGCTGATCACGGCCACCCGGCTGCCGGCCTGGCGGATCGCGGCGGCAAGACGGTCGATCCCCTCGTTCCAGAGGATCTCGGTCATCTTGCCGGCGACGTTCCGGGCCATCGGGAATCGGAGCCGGTCGGGGTTGTAGAGCCCCTGCAGGCCGGCCTGGCCACGGGCGCAGATCGAGCCGGCGCTGACCGGATGCCCGGGGTTGCCCTCGAGCTTGATGGCGCGGCCCTCGCGGGTCTTCACGTGCAGGCCGCAGCCAGCCGAGCACTCGGTGCAGGTGCTGGCGTACACGGTCGGGAGGCTCGGAACCAGATCCTCCGACTGCACCAGATAGGGAATCAGCCGCTCCACCTTGCCGGTCGAGCAGCCGCCTAACGCGGCCGTGCCAGCCCCCGTGACGCCGAGGACCTTGAGAAACCGACGACGGTCGAGGGTCTCTGTCGAGTCAGCCATCCGAGCTCCGCGTGAGCGCTCCAGCATCCCGCTCGATCACTGGTTTACGCATCAGTAGTGACAGGCGGTACAGTCGCGATTGACCTTCCGCTCCACGTGACACGTGATGCAGAAGCCCATGTTGTTGATGTTGTTGACCTTGAAGACCTGGGGCATGCGGGCGACGTCGCCGTGGCAGGTGCCGCAGGCGGTCGGCCCCATCGCCTGGATGTGCCGATTGTGGGGAAAGCGCACGTGCCGCGCCACCGAGTGGATCCGGACCCACTCGATCGGCTGCGTGGCGCTCCAGGCGTCCCGAACCTTCTTGATCTCGACCCGATGGGTGCTGTCGGTTCCGCCGATCGCGAAATGGCAGCCCATGCAGGTCTGCATCGACGGAATGCCGGGCTCCAGCCCCGCGCCGACCGTGTAGTGGCAGTACTGACACTCGATCTTGTACTGGCCGGCGTGGATGTCGTGTCGGAAGAAGACCGGCTGGCGGGGACCCTTCAGGCTGGCCGAGTCGGACGCCGTGAGCCGAACGGCCACCACGGAGTCCGGCTCGGCTGGCGCCGCGTCCTGCGCCGACCGGTACGCCCGGCTCGACGCAAGACCCATCACCCCCAAGCCGAGCACAGAGACGACCCCAACGACGAGGAGTTTTCGCATGCTCACAGCTTCCGCCAATCCGAGAGTGGCTCGAAATATGTGAAACTTTTCACGAGAATGGGAGGTGCGCCGCAAGTGCTGTCGCACCAAGGCGCAAGGCCGACGAATTATACAGGGACGAGCCCCTTTGACAAGCCACCGTGACGGCCTCCGGACCGGCCCCGCCGGCGGCTATTCCTCCGTGCCGATCTCCGGCTCCCGGGCCCCCCCGGGGCGGCTGAGCTCGGGAGGCAGCTCGACCTCGATTCCGTGCCGGCCGACGAAGTGCACCACCTCGAGGGCCATCGCCCGGAGCAGCTTCGCCTCGCGCAGATCGAGATCGGCGCGATAGAAGAGCTCCCGAAGCGAGCGCATCACGTTTTCCGGGTTCCGGCTCTTGAAGAAGTCGACCGCCCAGAGGGTCCGCGCCCAGTCGTGGAAGAGCCTGGAGAGGTCGTCGCCGGAGGCGGGCCCCGCCCGGCGGCGGGGCGGCTTCCGCGGCTGGCGGTCTCCCTCTCGCGCCATCCAGCACTCGTAGCTCATCACCGCCACGGCCTGGGCCAGGTTGAGCGAGCGATGCTCGGGGTTGGTCGGAATCCCGGCGAGCGCCTGGCAGCGATCGAGCTCGTCGTTGGTGAGTCCGGCATCCTCCCGGCCGAACACGAGGGCGACCGGCCCCTCGGCGGTCCGCTCGGTGGCGAGCGCGGCGGCCTGCCGGGGCCGGAGCAGCTGGCGCTTGGCCGAGCGCTCCCGCGCGGTCAGGGCCACAGCGAAGACGCAATCGGCCAGGGCGTCCTCGAGACTCTCGAATTGGCGGATCCGGTCGACCACGTCGCCGGTGTTGTGGGCGATGCCCTCGATCCGGTACGGGTCGAACACCTGCGGCTTGACCAGGCGGACGAACGGAACCGCGAAGTTCTTCGCGATTCGGACGGTCGCCGCGATGTTGACGATGTCCTGGGGCTCGACCAGCACCAGGACGGGCGGAGCGGTCACCCGTCGGCCAGGAAGGTGGTGTCGATCCCCTTCGCCTTGAGCATCGCGGCGAACCCGGATCGATCCGCCGCGCGGAGGTAGGCCTCGGACGGCTCGACGAGGTCCTTCAGCACCAGATCGAGCAGCGCGTCGTTCATGGTGACCATGCCCACCCGGCGGCTGGTCTGCATGATCGACGGAATCTGGAAGGTCTTGCCCTCGCGGATCAGGTTCGCGACGGCAGGAGTCGAGAGCAGGATCTCGTACGCGGCGACCCGTCCCCCGCCCTTCTTCTTGCAGAGGATCTGCGAGACCACGCCCCGGAGCGACTCGGCCAGCATCACCCGGATCTGCGATTGCCGATCGGTGGGAAACTGATCGATGATCCGGTCCACGGTCGAAGCCGCGGTGGTGGTGTGCAGGGTCCCGAACACGAGGTGGCCGGTCTCGGCGGTCTCGATCGCGATGGCGATCGTCTCCAGGTCGCGCATCTCGCCGACCAGGAGGACGTCGGGGTCCTCGCGGAGCGCCGCCCGGAGCGCGGCCTTGAAGGACGCGGTGTGCTGGCCCACCTGGCGCTGGGTGACCAGACAGCTCCGGCTCTGGTGGACGAACTCGATCGGGTCTTCGATGGTGACCACGTGATCGCTGCGGCTCCGGTTGACCAGGTCGACCAGCCCGGCCAGGGTCGTCGACTTGCCCGACCCGGTCGGTCCGGTCACGAGGACCAGGCCCTTGGTCAGCTTGCAGAGCGCCTGGACCTCGGCCGAGAGCCCGAGGTCCTCGGCGCTCCGGATGGCGTTGGGAATGACCCGGAACACCGCGATCGGGCCGAGCCGGTCGCGCGCGGCGTTGCCGCGGAAGCGCGCCACTTCGGCGATCTCGTGGGCGAAGTCGGCGTCTCCGGTCTGCCGCCAGGCGCCGAAGTCGCGGGCCGACATGATGCTCCGGAGCATCAGCTCGATCGCCTCCGCGTCGAGCGGTGGCTGGTCGAGCTGGACCAGCGCCCCGTCCTTCCGCACCAGCGGCGGCGAGCCGCACTTGAGATGGAGGTCGCTCCCGCCCTCCTCGGCGAGATCTTGGAGCAGCTCGTCGATCCGGGCCCGAGGCCCGCTCAGATCCGGCTCGGGCTCCGCCACCGCCGCCGCCCGCCGGGCCACCGGCGGGAAGAGCGACCGGAGGGTCGCCCCCACCATGCCGTTGGTCGGGACGACCTGGACCTCGATCGCCCCACCCGGGCTGTCGTAGGTGAACGCCACCTCGGCGCCCGGACTCAGGCGATCCACGACGGCCCCGGGCGCGATCTCCTTGAGGAGACCGAGCACCTGCTGCTCGTTCAGCGGGTCGCGGGTCATGGGCCGAACCATGCCGTTCTTCTTGAGGGCGATCGGCTGGCCGGCCGTGAGCCTGATGGCGTCGGCCGACTGCTCGCGCATCACGCTCAGGAAGCGGTCAAGACGAGGCACGGCTCACCTGGGCCAGCGGGCTCACGGCGCGGACGTGGTCGCGATTGAGAAAGCGGACCACGTTGGGCGACCAGAGGGCGAAGAACTCGGGCGCGAGGTTGAGGAAGTCGAGCAGCCGGGGGCGATCCGGCGGCAGCTCGATGATGACGACGCCCTCGAACAGCGATCCGTCCGCCAGCTCGACCTCGAGCTCGACGCGGCGGGCCGCCGACTCGCGGTCGGGGTCGTGGAGCGCGGCTTCCGCGTCCAGCGTGAGCGCGAGCACCTGCCCCTTGGCCACGAAGACCGGCTGCTCGCCGTCGATGGTGACGGCGAAGAACGCCTCCGTGCGATTGAGCAGGTCGAGCGGCCCCTCGGGCCCGCTGTGATTCCTGGCCAGCGGCTGGAGGTGGATGTCGCCGTGGATGACGCGGCGCCCGGTCAGCAGGATCTCGGCCCGCTGCCGGCGAGTATCCATCCAGCCGACGGTCATCCCCGCACCTCGACGCCGGCCCTCGCCTCGGCGAGCTTGATGGCCTCGAGGTAATCGGCGCTCTCGCCCAGGTCGCGGCGGGCGTCGGCCATGACCTTGCCGACCTTCTCCAGGACCGGGGCGTCGAGCCCGAGCTCCTCGACCAGCGCGAGGGCGATCCGGACGTCCTTCTCCAGGAGCGCCAGCCGGAAGGTGTTGGGCCAGGTGCCGGTGAGGACCCGGTCGGGCACCAGCGCCTTGCTCACGAACGAGCGCCCACTCGACGCGTTGATCACGTCGAGCCCGCGACGGGCGTCGACTCCGGCCTTGACCATGGCGGTGAGCGCCTCGCCCAGGCTCGCGATGTGGGTGGCGAGGAGGACCTGGTTGATCGCCTTGACGGTATCGCCCGAGCCGACGGGGCCGACGTGCACGATCAGCTTGCCGAAGGTCTCGAGAAAGGGACGGGCCCGGGTGAAGGTCTCGTCGTCGGCGCCGACCATCACCGTCAGGGTGCCGGCCTCGGCGCCGTTGGTGCCGCCGCTCACGGGGCAGTCGGCGAAGCCGACGTTCCGCTCGGCCAGGCGGGCCGCCAGCCGCCGCGAGGTGGCGGCGTCGCCGGAGGTGCAATCGAGCACCAGGGCGCCCGAGGCGATCGACTCCGCCGCGCCATCGGGACCGAAGAGGACTTCCTCGACGTCCGCCGAAGTGGAGAGACAGGCCATCACGACGTCGGCGCTGGTCACGGCGTCGCGGGCGCTCGCCGCCGCCGTGGCGCCACTCTGGCCCGCGATCGCGGCCGCGGGGCCGGGCGTGCGGTTCCAGACGGCGAGAGGGTACTTGGCCGCCACCCGGACCGCCATCGGGCGACCGATGGCGCCGAGGCCCAGAAACGCGAGGCGTGGTGAGGCGGGCATCAGTCGGCCGAGTTACGCCGGCCGAGCTCCTGGTCGAACATGTAGATCCCGGAGGGGCTGTCGCCGATCATCCGCAGGGTGTCCACGATCTCCGTGCTGGTCTTCTCCTCCTCGACCTGCTCGGTGATGAACCACTGGAGCATGGCCTGGGTGGCCCAGTCCTTCTCGCCACCGGCCTGCTCGAAGAGGGCGTGGATCCCCGCCGAGACCTGGGCCTCGTGGTCCCGGGCATGCTCGAACACCGCCAGGGCCGACGGGAAGTCGGGTGGCGGGCGGTCGATGCTCTCGAGCACCACCCGGCCGCCCCGGTCCTCGACGAAGTCGAAGATCCGCATCGCGTGCTTGCCCTCTTCGACCGCCTGCATCCGCATCCACTTGGCGAAGCCGTTCAGGTTCTTCTCGGCGAAGAAGGCGGCCATCGAGAGGTACAGGTAGGCGGCGCCGAACTCTTTGTTGATCTGATCGTTGAGGGCGCGCTGCATGGTCTGGCTGATGCGCATGACGTCGGTCGTACCCCATTGATTTCGGTGAGCGGCCGTCCTCGAACGGGCGGCACCCGCCAAATATAGACCGCCTGAGGTGTCGTCAAGACGCAACATAGTCCTCGCCCGGCATCCGGGCGCCCGGTGGCCGGCTCCGAGCGATGCGGCGAGGCTACTTTCAGGGGCTCTCGTCCGGCGTCGCGCCGTGGCGGCGAGCTCGAAACTCAGCAGGCGGGGGCGCGAGCGGGTGTCGATCCTGGACGACAGCAAGCCGGCATCTGCCGACCCGCCCACGGCGACGGCGAAGCGCCGCACGCGCGCCGACGGCGGCACGCCCAGGATCTTCGCGCTCCTGGCGGCCGGCCTCGCCCTCTTCATCATCGGGCCGCTCCTCAAGCTGCTGCTGCTCTCCCCCTGGTCGGGCCTCGGCGACGTGCTCGGCGACGGGGAGCTCCACGCCGCGATCCTGGTGACCCTGGTCTCGGCCTCGACCGCCACGCTCCTCGCCGCCGGGCTCGGGATCCCGCTCGCCTTCCTGCTCGCGCGGCGGGACTTCCGGGGCCGGCCGCTGGTGGAGGGAATGATCCAGATTCCGGTGCTGATCCCGCACCCGGTGGCCGGAATCGCCCTGCTCGCCTTTCTCGGCCGTGACACGGTGGTCGGCGGGGCTCTCGCGGCCATCGGGATCGAGGTGATCAATCACGCCGTCGGGCTGGTGGTCGCGATGGCATTCGTGGCCACGCCGATCTTCGTCTCCGCGGCCCAGTCGGCCTTCCAGTCGATCGACCCGCGACTCGAGCGGGTGGCCCGCACCCTGGGCGACACGCCGTGGTCCGCGTTCCGCCGCATCACCCTCCCCCTGGCCCGGCGGGGCCTGGCGGCCGGGGCGCTGGTGACCTGGGCCCGAGCCGTGAGCGAGTTCGGGGCGATCGTGGTGGTGGCCTATCACCCGCGGGTGGCGAGCGTGCTGATCTACGACCGGCTCACCACCGACGGCCTGGCCGGGGCGGTGCCGGCCGCGAGCCTGCTGGTGCTGGTGGCGCTGGTCGTGGTGGGCGGCCTGGCCTTTCTCAATCGGCGGACGGGATGATCGCTCTGGAGCAGATCGCCTTCGAGCGGGGCGGCTTTCGCCTCGAGGCGGCGGAGCTGATCGTCCCCGAGGGCGGGTACGCCGCGGTGATCGGCCCCACCGGGTCGGGCAAGACCACGCTGCTCGAGCTGATCGCCGGCCACCTCGCTCCGGCCCGGGGCACGATCCGGATCGGGAGCCGACCGATGCTCGGCGTGCCACCGGAAGCCCGCGGCGTCGGGATGGTCTACCAGCGTCACTTCCTCTTCCCGCACCTCGACGTCCGGGCCAACCTGGGCTACGGGCTCAGGGGCCGCGCCGACCGGAGCGCCCGGGTGACCGAAGTGAGCGAGCTGGTCGAAGTCCGCGAGCTGCTCGATCGCTCGGTCGAGACCCTGAGCGGTGGGGAGCGCCAGCGGGTGGCGCTCGGCCGGGCACTCGCCGCGGCGCCGTCGGTCCTGTTGCTCGACGAGCCGCTCGCCTCGCTCGACCCGGCCGGGCGGCGCCGGCTCCGGACCCTGCTCCGCCGGATCCACGAGACCGAAGGCACCACCGTGGTCCACGTGACCCACGACTTCGAGGACGCGCTCGAGCTGGCGGCTCAGGTCGCGGTGATGGTGTCGGGGCGCCTGGTCCAACAGGGCAAGCCGGTCGAGGTCTTCCGCACACCCGCCTCGCCCTTCGTGGCGGAGTTCATCGGCAGCGGCAACGTCCTGGCCGGCGTGGTCACCGCGGACGACGACGGAATGGCCCGATTCACCACCGAGGCGCTGACGCTGGAGGTGGTCGACGAGCGCCGGGGTCGCTGCCACGCGATGATCCGCCCCGAGGAGATCCGGTGACCAGGCCACCGCTCTCCACACCGCCGCGGAACCACCTGGTCGCGACCATCCAGCGGGTGGTGACGGCCGGTCCTCTGGCCAAGCTCGAGCTCGACGTCGGCCTCCCGTTGCTCGCGACCATCACGACCCGGTCGGCCGAGGAGATGGCGCTTCGTGCGGGCGAGCAGGTCAACGTCGCGATCAAGGCGACCGCGATTCAGGTGATCTGACGATCGTCCCGGCTGCTCGGGCGGCGAAGCCGCGCCGGCTCGAGGGCATGCCGCCCGTAACGCGCGTTTACCCGATCCATGACCTGGGCCACCGCCCGATCCCGAGGGGACTCGATCGGGGCGGCCGCAGGAGCGATCAGATCGAGCTGGGCCTCGAGCGGCCCCCTCCGAAGCGAGAGAGCGCGATCCCGAGCAGTCGGGCCGGCGCCGGCCGCTTCTTCCTGACGATCGCGAGCAGCTCCTTGGCGACCAGGTAGAGCGCGCGGTCCGACGCGATGCCGTCGGGCAGGGTGCGGCTGGTCTGGCTGGTCTGGAAGTCGTGGTCGCGGAGCTTGACCGACACGCAGCGGGCCCGAAGCCCCGACTCGCGGAGGTCCGCCGCCAGCCGCACGCTGAGCCGGAGCAGCTCGGTCTCGAGACCGTCCTGCTCGGCGATGTCGCGGGAAATCTCCTCCCGGCTCATCGACTTGGGTGCGGCCCGCCCTTCCACGCGGGCCCGGCCCCTGCCGCGAATCCGCACGAAGAGCCACTCACCGGTCCGGGGACCGAGCCAGGTCTTGAGCGACTCTTCGTCGATGGCCAGCGCGTCGCGGACCGCGGTCAGCCCGTAGCGGGCCAGCACCTGCTGGAGCCGCGGCCCGACGCCCGGCAGCTCGCTCAGCTGGTGGCCGGCGAGGAACTCCGCCTCGCCCCCGGGCGGCACGATCCGCACGCCGGTGCCGTCGGTGCCGGGCCGGGGCTTGGCGCGCTCGACGGCGAGCTTGGCGACCAGGCGGTTGGTGCCTCCGCCGATCGACACCGAGAGCCCGGTCCGCTCCCGGACCGCGTCGCGCAGCCGGGCGGCCGTCCGCTCGAGCGGCTCGTGCCGATAGAGGGCTTCGGTCCCGCTCAGGTCGAGGTAGAACTCGTCGATGCTGGCCGGCTCGACCACGGGCGTCCATTCCGCGAGCACGGCGCGGACCTCGCGGCTCTTGGCGACGCAGGCCCCGCGCGGAACCGGCACGAAGGTGGCTTTGGGACAGAGTCGGGCCGCCCGCGCGATGGGCATTCCCGAGCGGACGCCAAAGGCGCGCACCTCGTACGAGGCCGAGCAGACCACGCCCCGGCTCTCCGCCCGACCGCCGACGACCAGGAGCTTGGCGCGGCCCGCGCCGTCGGGATCGACCAGGCGCGCGACCGCGACGAACATCTGGTCGCAATCGGCGAGGAGGATGCGGGGCGCGCTCATCGCAAGTCGGCGTCCCCGAAGCGGAGGCCGACCTTGGCGAGCCGGGCATCGACCTGGTCGCCGAGATCCACGAAGGTGGCCGTCCGGCCGTCCGGCGCCACCGCGCGCACGGTCGAGTTGCGGTAGAGCGGATAGTCGCCGATCGGCTGACGCACCGCGCCGGGCGGGACCGAGCAGCCACAGGGACGGGCGCCCGCGAGGCCGTAGTTGACGATGATCTCCAGCGGAACCGACGACTCGTTGGTGACGAGCGGCGAGAACATCGCGATCCGGGCGTCCGTCAGGCCGACCGAACGGGCGGTGAGGCCGCGCCCGAGATCGAGGGCCAGCTCGCCATCCGCAGTGTCGCCCATCGGACCGCCGTCCCCCTCGACCGGGTCGGCCTTCCAGAGCAGGCGATGGAAGCCCGGTCCGGCCAGCCTCAGGGTCTCGGACCCGCCGCCCGGGACCCGCACCGTCTCGCCGCTCGGCAAGGTCACCTCGAGAGCGCGATCGAAGCGGTTGTCGATCCTCACGATGACGGGCCGGAGGAAGAACCACCACGCCAGGGCGCCCAAGCCACCGGCCAGCACGACCCAGCGCAGCAGCTTGGGCCGGGATCGGGCTGCGGCCGTCACCACCGTCGCCTCGGTCGACCGGTCCGCGCCCGGCGCCGCGACGTCCTGGCGGCTGACCCGATCGGCCACCTGCGCCGCCGTCACCGTGTCCGACCTGCCGGTCGCCCGTCCGAGCTTGAGGGCGTCGACCAGCTGCGGAGCGGATTGGAACCGGTCGCCCGGTCGCTTCGCGAGGCAGCGCACGATGACCGAGGAGAGCCACGCCGGGATTCGGGCGTTGCGGTCGACCGGCGCGGGCACCGGCTCGGCGATATGCTTGCCGACGATCTCCTGCGACGAATCGCCGTCATAGGGCGGCGCGCCGGTCACCATCTGAAAGAGCATCGCGCCGAAGGCGTAGAGGTCGCTCCGCGCGTCGACCCCGCCCTGCCCGAGCGCCTGCTCCGGGCTCATGTACTGCGGGGTGCCGATCACGAAGCCGGTCTGGGTCAGGTGGGTGTCGTCGTTGAGCCGCTTGGCGATCCCGAAGTCGACCAGCATTGGCCGGCCGGAGCCGCCGTCGAGGAGGACGTTGTCCGGCTTGATGTCGCGATGGAGCAGGCCCGCCTGATGAGCGTGGCCGAGCGCCTCGAGCACCGGCACCGCGATCTCGAGCGCCCGACTCACCTCGAGCGCGCCGGCGGTGCGGAGATACTGCCCCAGGGTCTCGCCCGCCACGAAGGGCATCACGTAGTAGGTGAGCCCCTCGCCTTCGCCCACGAAATGGATCGGCAGGATGTTGGGGTGATTGAGGCCGGCGAGGACGCGACACTCTTCCTTGAATCGGTCCAGCATCCCCCGGGTCCAGGCGACGTCGGGCCTGAGGACCTTGGCCGCCAGCCGCCGGGAGAGGGTCTTGTCCCAGACCTCGTAGACGAGCGCGAAGCCTCCCTGCCCGATCAGGCCCCTGACCTCGTAGCCCGAGCCCAGCGCCTTGCCGAGGTCGACCGCGGTATCCCGGCCGAGTGGAGCGGTCGCGTCCGGTCCGCCGACGGGCTTGCCGCAGCGGGCGCAAAAGGCCGCGCCGGCCAGCAGATCGGCGCCACAGGATGGGCAGGGGCTCGGGTTCACGGCGGGCTCGCCGGTCGGGGGTGTTGGGCCGTTTGCGGCTCGTATTGCTGGGCGCCCGGGACCTGAGGGCCGCCCGTTGCGTCGGGCCGACGCGTCAGCCGGTCAAACGCGGTGACGGGCCGGGAGGCCGAGTTGGCGAACGCTCTGATCCGGCTCGCGGCGCCGGCTCGCCTCTGAAGCCCAGATCCTCGACCTCCGATCCAGGCGGTCCCGGGTGAAGGTTAGGCCGTCGGGGCCCGAGGGTGAACTGCTTGCCCGACAACGGACTGGCCGTTAACTTGCTGAACGTCTAGCAAGTAGCCCGGATGGCCGCTCCAGCCCTTCAACGCGATCGAGAACGCAATCCGGACCGCACCCGGGAGGAAATCCTGAGGGCGGCCGAAGTGCTGTTCGCCGAGCAGGGATACGAGGCGACCAGCCTGAGCGACGTCGGGCGGGCGGCGGGCGTCTCACGCGCCACGCCGGGGTATTTCTTCGGTTCGAAGCTGGAGCTCTATCGAGCCGTGCTCGACCGCTCGTTCGAGGAGGTGCGGGACGCGGTCCGGCAGGGCCGGGCCCGCGCGCGCCGGGCGGCTCGCGACCCCGAGGTTGTGCTGGCCGGCGTGGTGTCGGATTACTTCGACTTCGTGGCGGCGCGGCCCAACTTCGTGAGGCTGATCCAGCGCGAGGCCCTCTCCGACGCGCCCAATCTCCAGGGCGTGTCGCTCGGGCCCGCCGCCGGTCGCGAGATGGTCGCGGCGCTGGCCGAGGAGCTCGAGCTGGACCGGACCGAGGCGGGAGACGTCGCGCAGCTGCTCTTCAGCCTGATCGCGTTGACCTGGTTCCCGCTGCTGCATGGACACACGCTGGGCCGCGTGGTGGGGCTCGACCCGAGCGCGCCCGGCTTTCTCGAAGCCCGCAAACGACACGTCACCGAGCTGCTGGTCGCCTGGTTGCGCGCCCGCCGCGCCGGTGTCCCCTCACTCCCTTCCGCCTGACGGCCGAGGACCTTCGCCATGACGACCGCGACCCGACCCGACGCCACTCCGAGCGCTCCGCCCCGTCCGGTGTCGGAGCAAGAAGCCCGCGAAGTCGCCGAAGCCGCGCGGGAAACCACCTGGAACCCGAGCTTCGTGAAGGAGCTCTTCGAGGGCTCGCTCCGGCTCGACCTGATCCATCCGTTCCCGGAGCCGAAGGCCGAGGACGTGGCGCGGGCCCAACCGTTCCTGGACGAGCTGGAGAAGTTCCTGCTGGAGCACGTCGACGGCGACCGGATCGACCGCGAGGGCAAAGTGCCGCCCGAGGTCGTCGACGGCCTGCGCAAGCTGGGCGCCTTCGGGATCAAGATTCCCGAGGAGTACGGCGGCAAGGGCCTGAGCCAGCTGATGTACACCCGGGCCGTGTCGATGGTGTCGAGCGTCTGCGGCAACGTGACGGCCCTGCTCTCCGCCAGCCAGTCGATCGGGGTGCCGGTCCCGCTCAAGCTGTTCGGCTCGCCGGAGCAGAAGAAGAAATACCTCCCCCGCTTCGCGCAGGGGACGATCTCCGCCTTCGCGCTCACCGAGAACTCCGTCGGCTCCGACCCGGCCGGGCTCTCGACCACCGCGCGGCTGAGCGAGGACGGCACCCACTGGATCCTGAACGGCGAGAAGCTCTGGTGCACCAACGGCACCGTGGCGGACGTGATGGTCGTGATGGCCCGCACCGGTCCCAAGGCGATCACCGCGTTCATCGTCGAGACCGACTGGCCGGGCGTCGAGGTGGTGCGGCGGCTGCACTTCATGGGGCTCAAGGCGCTCGAGAACGGCCTGCTCCGGTTCCACGACGTGAAGGTGCCAGCCGAGAACGTGCTCTGGGGCGAGGGCAAGGGACTGAAGCTCGCGCTGATCACGCTCAACACCGGCCGGCTCACCCTGCCCGCCTCGGTGGTGACCGGCGCGAAGCGCTGCATCGAGATCAGCCGGAAGTGGGCCGCCGATCGGGTCCAGTGGGGCCAGCCGATCGGCAAGCACGACGCGATCGCCCAGAAGATCGGACGGATGGCGGCCGAGACTTTCGCGATGGACGCGGTGAGCGACCTCTGCTCGCTCCTGGCCGATCGCCCCAAGACCGACATCCGCCTCGAGGCGGCGATGGCCAAGATGTGGAACTCGGAGGTGGGCTGGCGGATCGCCGACGACACGGTGCAGATCAAGGGTGGCCGGGGTTACGAGACCGCCGACTCGCTCCGCTCCCGCGGCGATCGGCCCGACCCGGTCGAGCGAATCCTCCGTGACTCGCGGATCAACCTGATCTTCGAGGGCTCGTCGGAGATCATGCGGCTCTTCATCGCCCGCGAGGCGGTGGACACGCACCTCAAGGTTGCCGGCGATCTGATCAACCCGAAGTCGTCGGTCGGGCAGAAGCTCGCCGCGCTGGTGAAGGCCGGCCTCTTCTACGCCTGGTGGTATCCCAAGCAGTACATCGGCTGGAGCCTCTGGCCGCGCTACTCCGAGTTCGGGCCGCTGGCGCGCCATCTGCGGTTCATGAATCGCGCCTCGCGGCGGCTCGCGCGAACACTGTTCCACGCGATGATCCGGTTCGGGCCCCGACTCGAGAAGAAGCAGTCGGTCCTCTTCCGCCTGGTCGAGATCGGCGCCGAGCTCTTCGCGATGGGCGCGACCATCAGCCGGGCGCATCGGATGACGCAGCAGGACCCGGGCAACAAGGGGCCGGAGGAGCTGGCGGACCTATTCTGCCGCAACGCGACCTGGAAGATCATGGTCAGGTTCGAAGAGGTGTTCGGCAACGAGGACGACCGGACCTACCGAATCGCGCAGGACGTGGTGGCCAAGCGGCACGTCTGGCTGGAAGAGGGTGTGGCCGGTTGGGAGGGCAAGCGCTAGTCGGCTGGTGCGCTCGGCATTCAACGGTCGGCGCTGGCGGAAACCCGTCAGCGCCGACTAACGTTCTGATCCCTACGTTCCCTCTCTCTCAATTTCGCACAGCCCGGAGCTGGTGATGTCCAATCGGCGGGATTTCGTCCGCACCACCGCGACCGCCCTCGGCGCGCTCTCCCTGACCGGTGCGACGCGCCCGCGCCGGCCCTGGCTCGAGCCCGGTTCGGTCCCCCGGCTCCCCGCGCGCTCAAGATCCTGATCCTGGGCGGCACCGGCTTCATCGGCCCCTACGAGGTCGACTACGCGGTGGCGCGGGGCCATCAGGTGACCGTGTTCAACCGCGGCCGCCGGCAGGCCGACCTGCCGGACTCGGTGGAGCAGCTCCGCGGGGATCGGGTCACCGGCGACCTGGCGTCGCTCAAGGGCCGTCGTTGGGACGTGGTGATCGACAACCCGACCACCCTGCCCGCTGGGTCAAGGACGCCGGCGAGGTGCTCAAGGGCCAGACCGACCAGTACATCTTCATCTCGACCATCTCGGTCTATGGGGACTTCCGCTCGCCGCCGGACGAGTCCACCGCCGTCGCCAAATGGGATCGGAGCGACGACCCGCTCTCACACCGGGAGATGAGCCGGGAGCTCGGCCAGTACTACGGCGCCCTCAAGGCGCTCTCCGGCAGGAGGCCGAGAAGTGGTTCCCCGGCAAGGTCACGGTGATCCGCCCGGGCCTGATCGTGGGCCCGAACGATCCGACCGACCGGTTCACCTACTGGCCGATCCGGATCAACCGGGGCGGCGAGGTCCTCGCCCCCGGCGACGGCAGCGCGGGCGCGCAGATCATCGACGCCCGGGACCTGTCGGAGTGGACCATTCGGACCGCCGAGGAGCGCGTCACCGGCATCTACAACGCCACCGGACCCCGGGCGCGCCTCAGCTTCGCCGAGATGCTCTACGGCATCCGCGGGGCGATCTCCGGTGATACCGACGTCCGCTTCACCTGGGTGCCGGCGGACTTCCTGGCCGAGCAGCAGGTGCGTCCCTGGTCGGAGATGACGGTCTGGTTCCCGCCGAGCTCGGAGATGGCGGCGCTCACCGAGACCAAAATCGACCGCGCGATCGCCAAGGGACTCACCTTCCGGCCCCTGGCCGAGACGGTGCGTGACACCATCGCCTGGTTCGGCACGCTGCCCGCCGAGCGACGGGCGAAAATGCTCGCGGGGCTCACCGCGGAGAAGGAAGCCGCGGTGCTCAAGGCCTGGCACGACAAGGCCGGCCGTTGACGGGCGACCCGCCGGGCTCGCCGTCCCCCAGCCCGATGATCCGCCTGCTGCAGCGGGTCATCGAGGTCGAGGACGACGAGCTCGGTCGGGTCGGATGGTCCTGCGGGTACTTCTTCTTCATTCTCGCCGCCTACTTCATCATCCGGCCGCTCCGGGAGGAGATGGGCGTGGCCGGCGGCGTCCGGAATCTGCCCTGGCTCTTCACCGGCACCCTGGTCGCCATGCTCCTGATCCACCCGCCCTTCGGGGCGCTGGTGGCCAGGCTTCCGCGCCGGCGCTTCGTCGGGGTCACCTATCGTTTCTTCACCGTCAACCTGCTGATCTTCTTCGCGCTCAGGCACGCGCTCGACCCCGACCATCAGGTCTGGCTCGGGCGGGTGTTCTTCGTCTGGACCAGCGTGTTCAATCTGTTCGTGGTCTCGGTCTTCTGGGGCTTCATGGCCGACGTCTTCACCACGGCGCAGGGCAAGCGGCTCTTCGGCTTCATCGGGGTGGGCGGCACGCTGGGCGGCTTGCTGGGCTCCACGCTCACGGCCGAGCTCGCGCCGCAGATCGGGCTCAGCAACCTGCTCCTGGTGTCGGCGGGTCTGCTGGAGACGGGCGCCTTCTGCTCCCGCCGACTCTCGGCGGCGAGCGCCCGGGCCGCGCAGAGGGGCGGGCCGGGGCACCCGGCGGCCGGCGAAGAGGCGGTGATCGGCGGGTCGGCGATCGCGGGCGTGGCCCACGTGGTCCGCTCGCCGTATCTCCTGGGCATCTGCGCCTACATGCTGCTCTTCACGATCGGCTCGACGGTGCTCTACTTCCAGCAGGCCGAGTTCGCGAGCGCGATCACCGATTCGGCCGAGCGGACGGCGTTCTTCGCCCGACTGGAGCAGGCCGTCCAGGTCCTCACGCTCCTGACCCAGGCGTTCCTCACGGGACGGATCCTGAAATGGCTTGGCGTGGTGGGCACCCTCACCCTGCTCCCCGCCCTCTCCGTGGCGGGCTTCCTGGCCCTCGGCACCGCGCACATGCTCGCGGTGTTCGTCGTCTTCCAGGTGCTCCGGCGGGCGGGTGAGTTCGCCGTGGCGAAGCCGACCCGCGAGGTGCTCTACACCGTGGTGAGCCGGGAGGACAAGTACAAGGCCAAGAACCTGATCGACACCTTCGTCTACCGGGCCGGCGATCAGGTCGGCGCCTGGTCCTACACGCTGATCGCGTCGGTCGGCGTGGGGGTGGCCGGGATCGCGCTGCTCGCCGCGCCGATCGCCGGGCTCTGGCTCGCCGTGGCGTTCTGGCTGGGCCGTCGCCACGAAGCGATCCGGGCCCGACCGGACCGCCACTCGGGGGAGCTGCCCGCCGCCGGTTGAGCCCTCCACTCCACTAGATTCCCGCTTCCCATCGCCCCGCCTGGATCGGCAAGCCCCGATCGCGAGCGGCGGTGTGGAGACGACGGAGCCGCGCGGCGAAGCCAGCAACCGAGGACCCGATGGCCATTGGAGAGGGCAAGCATCTGCCGTTCGTGGGACCGGAAGCGATCGAGACCGGAGTGCTCGAGACCTTCCCGTACGAGGGCCCCCGGCAGGAGATCGTCACCGAGACGGAGGAGTTCAGCGCCGTCTGCCCCTACAGCGGGCTCCCCGACTTCGCGCGACTCTCGATCCGATACGTGCCCAGGGATCGCTGCGTCGAGCTCAAGAGCCTGAAGTACTACGTGATCAGCTATCGCAACGTCGGGATCTTCCAGGAGCACGCCACGGCCCGAATCGCCGAGGACCTCTTCGCCGCGCTCGCGCCGGAGAGCCTGACGGTACGGACCGACTACCGGGTCCGGGGCGGCTTCCTGACCACCTGCTCGGTGACCCTCCCGGCTAGCGGGGAGTGACGCCGATCGGAAGCAGCTTCTGCAGGTTGGCGGAGTTGCCGAGCTGCCCCTGTGCGCCGAGCCCCCAGCAGACCGCCGAGCCCGCGGCCGTCCGGGCGCACGAGTGGGCGTTGCCGAGCCGCACCATCGACGCGCTGAGCTGATTGGCGACCGCCGTCGGCACCGACCGGTTCGCGGTGGTCCCGTCGCCCAGCTGTCCCGTCGCGTTGGCGCCCCAGCAATAAACCGCCCCACCCGCCTCGAGCGCGCAGCTGTGGTTGAGCCCCGCGGCCACCGACGTGAGCACCCGCCCGCCGGAGACGAGCACCGGGTTCGGTGATCCGCCCAGGCTCCCGTTGCCGAGCGCGCCGGAGCCGCCGGCCCCCCAGCAGAAGGCCTGGCCCGCGATGTCGACCGCGCAGCTGTGGGCCCCGCCGGCGGCGATGCTGGTAAACGCGGCAGCCCCGATCGGCGTGGTGATCGGGGTCGGGAGCGAACGGTTGATGGTGGTGCCGTCGCCGAGGCGCCCGCTGCCGTTCGAGCCCCAGCAGAGCACGACGCCGTCGTTGCGGATCCCGCAGGCATGGGCGGCGCCCACCGAGATCGAGCTGAAGGTATGGCCACCGACCACGGCCACGGGCACCGCGCTCGCGATGGCGGTGTTGTCGCCGAGCCGCCCACTGGTGTTGCTGCCCCAGCACCAGACCGCGCCGGTGTTGCTGGCGAGGCCGCAGCTGTGGAGGTCGCCGACGCCGATCGCCGAGAAGGTGAGGCCGCCCTGCACAGCGACCGGCACCGGCGTCGTGACCGTGGTGCCGTCACCCAGCTGACCGGAGGCGTTGGCTCCCCAGCAGAAGGCCAACCCGCCGCTGGTGATGCCACAGGCGTGACCGCTCCCGATCGCGACCTGGGTGAAGAGGGTGCCTCCCTGGACGGTCACCGGCACGTTGGCGCTGATCTGGCCGCCGTCGCCGAGCTGCCCCACCGAGTTGTCGCCCCAACACATCGCCTCGCCGGTAGTGGCCACCGCGCAGGACGAGAACCCGCCGGCCGACACGCTGGAAATCTGGAAGTCGTTGGCCGTCGCGGTGAGCGTGAGCGTCGGCACGCCGCTCCGGGCGGCCGTGATGGTCTGGACGCCAGGCGTGAGGCCGAGGGTCCAGGAGCCGAGCGCCGCCACGCCGGAGGCGTTGGTGTTGGGGGTCTGCCCGGTCACGGCACCGCCGCCCGACGCCACCGCGAAAGTGATGGCCACGCCGGCGATCGGGTTGTCGAACGCGTCGGTGAGCTTGACCGACGGCGCGGTGGGCACGGCGGAGCCGATCACGGCCGCCTGATTGTCACCCGCCTCGACCACCAGCTTGGCCGGGGGCCCGACGATCGCCGTGGCCGTGAAGAGGAGATCGAGCGTCCCGATCGAGGCCCGGAGCCGGTTCTGGCCCAGGCCGGGACCGAGGCTCCAGCTCCCCACCGCTGCCACACCGCTCGCGTTGGACGTGGCCATGGCGCCCGTGATCGAGCCGCCGCCCGCCTCGACGGCGAAGGTGACGGTGGCGCCGGCCACCGGATTGCCCGCCCCGTCGACGACGAGGACGGCCGGGCTCACGGCGAGAGCGGTGCCCGCCGCCGCCGTCTGGTTGGCGCCAGCGCTGGCGGTGAGCTGTACGGGCGGCCCCGCCGAGAGCGCGATCGAGCTGGAGAGCGCCGCCGTGAGGCCGGAGGCGCTGAAGCGGAGGGCCTTGGCGCCGACGGTCCCGGAGATCGCCAGGTCGGTGTAGACCGCCCGGCCGTTGCCGTCGGTGCGGACGTCGACCGTCCCGGCCAGGGTCCCGCCCCCCGAGGCGAGCGAGGCCGTGACCAGGATTCCCCGGGTCGACACGGGGTTTCCGGAGAAGTCTCGGAGCTCGACCACGGGCTGGACCGGAAGCGGTTGGCCGCTCTGTGCCGAGGGGGACGGGGCGGTGACGATCGCCAGGGCGGTGGCGGTCGGCACCGGCGGGAGGGGGTCGGAGCCGCACCCCGCGGCGCCCGCCGCCAGGATCAGAAACGCCAAAGACCGGTTGCTGTCCATGCCACTCCGCCTCGAGGTTGTCGGACCTGCCACGACGCTCACCGGGTCCATGATACGAAGGGCGGTCCCGGCCCGTCCACGGCTCCGTAAAGGTCGCCGCAAGACCGATTTGCGGCGCAAGAACCGTGCAGGAGGGAGGGGGCGGCCGTGGGGCGGCCGCCGGCGCCCCTCGGGGGGTCGGGTAAGCAGGCCGGGCCGGCTATGTTACACCCGCCAGCATGGCCGGACCCCGCGAGCCGGCTCCCGACCGACACCAGGAATGGAAGGAAGAGCCCCAAGGTGGCCAAGAACTCCCTCTCGATCACGGACAACCGGACCGGCGCGTCGTACGAGGTGCCGATCACCGACGGGACCGTCCGAGCCATGGATCTCCGGCAGATCAAGACCGCTCCGGACGACTTCGGCCTGATGACCTACGACCCGGCCTACATGAACACGGCCTCGTGTCGGAGCGCCATCACCTTCATCGACGGCGACAAGGGCATCCTCCGCTATCGGGGGTACGCGATCGAGCAGCTGGCCGAGCAGGCCTCGTTCCTGGAGGTCGCCTATCTCCTGATCAAGGGCGAGCTGCCGACCCAGGCCGAGCTCGAGCGGTGGGCCGAGGAGATCAAGTACCACACCTACGTCCACACCAACATCATCAAGTTCCTCTCGGGCTTCCGCTACGACGCCCACCCGATGGGCATGCTGCTCGGCGTGGTGGGCGCGCTGAGCACGTTCTATCCGGACGCGAAGGGCATCAGCGACGCCGAGAACCGTCACGTGCAGCGGGTTCGCCTGCTGGCCAAGCTGCCGACCATCGCGGCCTTCATCTTCCGGCATTCGCGCGGGCTGCCGTTCGAGTTTCCGCGGAACGACCTCGACTACATCGGCAACTACGTCAACATGATGTTCTCGATCGGCGGCAAGCACGAGCCCAACAAGGTGCTCCAGCGCGCCCTCGAGATCCTCCTGATCCTGCACGCCGATCACGAGCAGAACTGCTCGACCAGCGCGGTCCGCTCGGTCGGCTCCTCGCACGTGGATCCCTTCTCGGCCACCTCCGCCGGCATCGCCGCGCTCTACGGCCCGCTCCACGGCGGCGCCAACGAGGCCGTGCTGACGATGCTCGACGAGATCGGCAGCAAAGCCAACATCGGCAAGTTCATCGAGCGGGTGAAGAAGGGCGAAGGCCGCTTGATGGGCTTCGGTCACCGGGTCTACAAGTCGTACGATCCGCGCGCGAAGCTGATCAAGAAGACCGCCTACGACGTCTTCGCCCAGACCGGGATGAACCCGAAGCTGGAGATCGCGCTCGAGCTCGAGCGGATCGCGCTGGAGGACGACTACTTCGTCTCCCGCAAGCTCTACCCGAACGTGGACTTCTACTCGGGGCTGATCTACCAGGCGATGGGCTATCCGACGGACTACTTCACGGTGCTCTTCGCCGTCGGGCGGCTGCCGGGCTGGCTGGCCCAGTGGGAAGAGATGATCAACGACAAGGACCAGAAGATCGCCCGACCGCGGCAGGTCTTCGTCGGCGCCGACCTCCGGGAGTTCGTGCCGCTCAGTCAGCGGCGCTAGCGCGGCGGGCGTTCCACCCGAATCACGCGGGGCCGGCTTCGGCCCCGCTTCCTTTTTCGGCGGTGGTCTCGACCGGGATGTCGCCCTCAAGGTAGGTATAGCCCTCGAGTCCGGCGAGATAGTCGGCGATGAAGGCGTTGGCGAGGTGCCGCGGCAGGTCGCCGGCCGCGCTCACCTTCCGGCGGAAGTTGGCCATCAGGTCGCCGGGGTGGAACTGGACGTAGTTGAGCACCTCGGTGACGGTGTCGCCGTGGACCAGGTCGGTGACTTCGTACCCGCTCTCGGTCACCTTGACGTGCACCGCGTTGGTGTCGCCGAAGAGGTTGTGCAGGTCGCCGAGGATCTCCTGGTACGCCCCGGTGAGAAAGATCCCCAGGATGTACGGCTCGCCCGGCGTGACCGGATGGAGCTCGAGGCAGGGCTTGCCCCGCCGCCCGCCCGGGAAGCGGTCGATCACCCCGTCGGAGTCGCAGGTCATGTCCTGCAGGGTGCCCCGCCGGCTCGGCTCCTCGTTGAGCCGGTGGATGGGCATGATCGGAAAGAGCTGGTCGATGGCCCAGTTGTCCGGCAGCGACTGGAAGACGGAGAAGTTGCAGAAGTACCGGTCGACCAGCACCGTCTCGAGGTGGGTCGCGATCTCGGGATAGGCCGTGCGGTCCGGACCGAGCAGCCGCGCGATCGCGTTCATGGTCCCGAGATAGAGCTCCTCGATCTCGGCCAGCTCCGGCAGGCTGATCGCGTCGCTGGCGAAGAGCTCCCGGGTCCGCTCCTTGGCGGCCACCGCGTCGTGGAACACCTCTTCGACCCGATCGAGGGCCAGCGACTCGAGATTCTCGTGCAGCTCGACCAGCACCCGATGGGCGTCCTTCTTGAGCGGGGGCAGGGTCGGCTCGGTCTGCGCGTCGACGTCGGTGACGTTGATCAGGAGCAGCGCGTGGTGCGCGGTGAGCGCCCGGCCGGACTCCGAGATCAGATTGGGCATCGGGACGCCCTGCTCGCGGCAGAGCGTCCCCAGCACGTAGACGATGTCGTTGGCGTACTCGCGGACCGTGTAGTTCATGCTGGCGGGCCGCGTGGTGCGCGAGCCTTCGTAGTCGACGCCGAGGCCGCCGCCCACGTCGACGTGGGTGAGATCGAAGCCCAGCTCCCGGATCTCGACGTAGTAGCGGCCGATCTCCTCGAGCGCGGCCTTGACGTAACGGATGTCGGTGACCTGGCTGCCCAGGTGGAAGTGGAGCAGCTTGAGGACGTCGCGCCGGCCGGTCTTCTGGAGCCGGTCGAGGAGCCGGACCAGCTGCGGCGCGCTGAGCCCGAACTTCGAGCGCTCGCCGCCGCTCTTGGCCCATCGCCCTCTGCCCTCGGTGGCGAGCTTGATCCGGGCGCCGAGGTTGGGCGTCACCCCGAGATCGTCCGCCATCGTGAGCACCAGGTCGAGCTCGGAGGGCTGCTCGATGACGATGAACACCTGGTGGCCAAGCCGCTGCGCGATCAGCGCGAAGCGGAGGAACTCCTCGTCCTTGTAGCCGTTGCAGACGATCAGGTGCTTGGTGTCGCTGGTGAGGCCGAGCACCGCCTGGAGCTCGGCTTTGCTGCCGCACTCCAGCCCGACGCCGTAGGGCGAGCCGAAGGCCACGATCTCCTCGATCACGTGGCGCTGCTGGTTGACCTTGATCGGGTAGACCGTGGTGTAGCTGCCGTCGTACTTGAACTCTTCGATGGCGCGGTGGAACTCGCCGGCCAGGAGCTCGATGCGGGCGCGGAGCACGTCGGAAAAGCGGATCAGCAACGGCAGCTGCATGCCCTGGGCGTTCAGGTCGAGCGCCAGGCGATAGAGATCGAGCCCCCCGTTGGGCCGCCCCGTCGGATGGACGGCGACGTGGCCTTCCTCGTTGATCCGGAAGAAGCCTTTGCCCCATCCGGCCATGTTGTAGAGCTTCTCCGAGTCCTTGGCGGACCATGACGTCGCGGCGATCGGATCCCCCGGTGCGAAACGCGGGGGAAATCTGCGGCCAAGCGCCGGTCAATGAAAGCCCTCGAGCCGGCCGACTCCGCTAGATTTCCGCGATGCACGTCGAACACCGCTCCACGGTGCCCGCATCGGCATCGGAGGCCTTCGCCTGGCACGCGCGGCCCGGGGCGTTCGAGCGTCTCCTGCCACCGTGGGAGCGGGTCCGGCTGGTCCGGCCGCACCCCGGCATCGCGGAGGGCGCAGAGGTCGAGCTCGAGGTCGGCCTGGGGCCGCTCTCGACGGCCTGGGTGGCCCGCCACACCGTCGTCGAGCCGCCCTCCAGATTCGTCGACGTGCAGGCGCGGGGGCCCTTCGCCCGCTGGGAGCACGAGCACCGCTTCGCCGAGGTCTCCCCGGAACGCTCCGAGCTGATCGACCGGGTGAGCTTCGAGCTGCCGGCCGGCCCGGTGGGCGAGCTCGGCGAGCCGTTCGTCCGCCGCAAGGTGCTCCGGATGCTCCGCTACCGGCACCGGATCACCGGCGGCGATCTGGCAATGCACGCCGCCTACCCGGGTCCGCGACTCACCGTCGCCGTGAGCGGCTCCTCCGGACTGGTGGGCCGGGCCCTGGTTGCCGCGCTCGGCACCGGCGGGCATCGGGTGGTGCGCCTGGTCCGCCGTCCGGCCCGCGAAGGCGAGATCCAATGGGCCCCCGGCCCGATCGCCCCCGACGCGCTGGCCGGCGTCGACGCCGTGATCCACCTGGCGGGCGAGAGCATCGCGGGCGGGCGCTGGACGGCCGCGCGGAAGGAGCGGATCCGCCGGAGCCGGGTCGACGGCACCCGCCGGCTGGCGGAGGCGATCGCGGCCTGCTCGCCCCGCCCCCGCACCCTCCTGGTCGCCTCGGCGATGGGGATCTACGGCGATCGCGGCGACGAGCCGCTCGAGGAGAGCGCCGAGACGGGAGAGGGCTTCCTCGCCGAGGTCGGCCGCGCCTGGGAGGCCGCCAGCGATCCGGCCCGAGCAGCCGGCGTCCGGACGGTCGCGATGCGCTTCGGACTGATCCTTTCCCCCGCCGGCGGGGTGCTCCAGCGGCTCCGCCTCCCCTTCCTGCTCGGCGGCGGCGGACGGTTAGGCAGCGGCCGGGCCTGGATGAGCTGGATCGGGATCGACGACGTGGTCGGATCGATCGTCCACCTGCTCGCGCGCGAGGAGCTCGAGGGCCCGGTCAACGTCGCGGCGCCGACCCCGGTCCAGAACGCCGAATTCACCGCCGTGCTCGGCCGGGTGCTCCGCCGGCCCACCCTGCTGACGGTGCCGGCCGGGGCCCTCCGCCTGCTCTTCGGCGAGATGGCCGACGAGGCCCTGCTCGCCAGCAATCGGCTGGTGCCCGGTGTGCTCGAGCGGAGCGGGTATCGCTTCCGGCACACCGACCTGGAGAGCGCGCTCCGGCATCTGCTCGGACGGGGCGGATGAGCCGGAACGCGATCGTGCTGTTGAGCGGCGGGCTCGATTCGGCGACCACGATGGCCATCGCCCGGGCGGAGGGCTTCGCCGTCCACGCGCTCAGCTTCCGCTACGGCCAGCGCCACAGCGCCGAGCTCGAGTCCGCCCAGGCGGTGGCCCGCTTCCTCGGCGCGGTTCGCCATCAGATCGTCGACATCGATCTCGCCGTCTTCGGCGGCTCCGCGCTCACCGCCGACGTCCCGGTGCCGAAGGACCGGAGCGACGCCGAGCGCGGCTCGGGCATCCCGGTGACGTACGTGCCGGCGCGGAACACGATCTTCCTGGCGTACGCGCTCGCCCTGGCGGAGGTGACGCCGGCCCGGGACATCTTCATCGGCGTGAACGCGATCGACTACAGCGGCTACCCGGACTGCCGCCCCGCGTTCATCGAGGCCTTCGAGGCACTCGCCAACCAGGCCACCCGGGCCGGCACCGAGCTGGGCGAGAAGATCACGATCCACGCTCCGCTCGTCTCCGCCACCAAAGCGGAGATCATTCGGAGGGGACGGGAGCTGGGTGTCGACTACGCGATGACCTCGTCCTGCTACGATCCGGACGCCAACGGGGTGGCCTGCGGCCGCTGCGACGCGTGTCTGCTCCGGCGGCAGGGCTTCGAGGACGCGGGGATCGTCGACCCCATCGCCTACCGGGACTAGCGTGGCCTACGCCGTCAAGGAGATCTACTACACCCTCCAGGGCGAGGGCGCCCAGGCGGGCCGGCCGGCGGTCTTCCTCCGCTTCGCCGGCTGCAACCTGTGGTCGGGCCGGGAGGCCGACCGCGCCACCGCCGTCTGCCGCTTCTGCGACACCGACTTCGTCGGCACCGACGGGCCGGGCGGAGGCAGCTTCCGCTCGGCGGCGGCGCTGGCGGGCGCCGTCTCGGCGGCCTGGCGGGGCGCCGAGCAGGAGGGACGGCGCTACGTCGTCTGCACCGGCGGCGAGCCGCTGCTCCAGCTGGACGAGGCGCTGGTCGAGGCGCTCCATTCGGCGGGGTTCGAGATCGGGGTGGAGACCAACGGTACCCTCCGGCCGCCGGCGGGCATCGACTGGCTCTGCGTGAGCCCGAAGGCCGGCGCCGAGCCAGTGGTGGCGCAAGCCGACGAGCTCAAGCTGGTGTACCATCAGCCGGGAGCCGAGCCCGAGCGCTTCGCCGGATTTCGGGCCCGCTTCCGCTTCCTCCAGCCGATGGACGGGCCCGACCTGGCCCGCCACCAGGAGGCGGCGATCGAGTATTGCCTGGCGCACCCGGAGTGGCGGCTGTCCGTCCAAACCCATAAGATGCTCGGCATCGACTGATATGCTCCACGGCTACTCCGACCGCATCCACCACGCGCTGGCGTTCACCGCCAAGCACCACCCCGGACCGGTGTCCCGGTACGACGGGCATTCCTGTCTGATCCGGGCCTCGAGCGTGGCCGTGATCCTCGCCCGGCACGGCAGTGACGAGGCCACCATCACGGCCAGCATCCTGAAACAGCTGGTCGACTCCTGCGAGCTGGATCAGCTCAAGCGGCTGCACGCCGACATCAAGCGCAAGTTCGGCGAGACGGTGGCGGAGACGGTCGAGTCCGCGTCCGAGCCCCGGTACGATCCGCTGGGCCGCGAGCGGACCTGGAAGGCCGCCCGGTTCGAGTACCTCGCCCGGCTGCAAGTGGCGTCCGCCCGCGCCGTCGACGTTGTCGCCGCGGACGAGCTGCACCGCCTGGGCGCCGCGCTGGTGTCGGTGCGCCGGCTCGGGGTCGAGTATCTGGAGGCCGCGGGCGTCCCCCAGCCCGACGACACCCGCTGGTGGCTGGGCTCGCTGCTGGAGATGCTCCGCCGCCACGTGCTCTGGCGGCGGACGGACATCCTGGCCGAGCTGGCCAGGACGGCCGACGACCTGAACGGCAGACTGCGGGAGTCGGGCTACTGAGGCTGGCCGGGAGCGTCGCCGCCAGCGCGGCCGCCCGATCTCGAGAGCGAGGGTCTAGTGACCCTCGCTCTTTTTCTCCTCTTTCTTTTCGGGCTTCGCGTGGGACGAGGGCTCCGGCGCCGGCCCGTGGGCCCGCGCCTGCTCGGCCGCCGCGGCCGAATCGGCGCGCTCGGCGGCGGCTTCCCGGTAGGCGTTGGCGAAGCTCGTGTTCACGTGTACGACGGCGTCGTTGAGGCTCCGAAACGCGTAGGAGTCGGTGATCGTGGGCAGCTTGTCGGCCACCTTCTGGTCGGTGATCGTCTGCCCCGCCGGCACGTACCGGTGAGCCGGGATCGACACCCCGATCACCTTGGCGCCCGGCTCGATCACCACCCCTTCCCCGACGCTCGCCTTGAACACCATGGCCTGCATCCCGACGAAGACGTTGTCCTCGATCAGGGCCGGGCCGTGGACCAGCGCCTGGTGGGCGAGGGAGACCCGCCGCCCGACGTAGACCGCGTAATCCCGATTGCCGACCCGATAGGTGCGGCCCGAGACCGGAAGGCCTTCCTGGTGAGTCTCGAGCGCGTGGACCACGACGCCGTCCTGGACGTTGGCGCCGTCGGCGATGTAGATCGGCTGCCCCTCGTCGCCCCGGATCGAGGCGAACGGCGCGACGTACACCTGCCGGCCGATCCGCACCGCGCCGATCACGCTGGCGAGCGGATCGACGTAGGCGCCGCCGTCGATCACCGGCAGGTCGAGGTCCTCGTTGAAGTCGGTGATCACGTTGGAGCGGCCGGTGGAATACCCGACGGCCGGCATCGCACCGGTGGCCACCACCCGGAGGCTGTCGATCGAGGCTTCGAGGTCGAGGACCCCCTGCCCGCTCCGTTTGATCTCCCGCCCGGCAACCGCGAACGCCGCGAGCGCCACCGCCCCGGCGAACGAGGCCGCGCTCGTGGCAACCAGCTTCATGGCGAACATACCCGTCCCCTTGGCATAGTCCCTGCCCGTTGGCGACCTCCAGTATCGGCATCGGGAGCCGAAACCTTAGATGGGTTAACCACTTGCGCGCTCTCCCCAGGAGAGCGGCGTGGCTCTTATATTGGGCAGGCCCGTGGAGCAACCTGCGACGTCTTCCGTATCCAGCCTGCCGAGCGCGTTCGCGCAGGCCTGTCGGCTGTCCCGTACCGAGCCAGAGCTCCTGGAACGGTGCCGGCGGGAGCTCGCCGACCGGTTCGAGACCGACCAGGTCTGGCTGACGGTCCAGTCCGACGGAGACCTGCCCAACCGGGTCGGACCCACCGTCGATCGCACCGACCTGGTCGAGGTCGCCCGCTGGAGCGGCGGACAGACCTCGATCGCGGTGACCACCGTCCCCGACCATGCCCAAGGACTCCGGGCGGCGGCCACCCCGCTCGCCTTCGGCCTCGCGCTCGTGCTCGAGCTCCGGCTGGTCCTGCTCGAGCGCCAGGAAGCCCTGGACGACGCGGTGTTCCAGCTGCGCGCCCTGCGTCAGGTGGCGCGTCTGCTCTCCTCCGCGCACTCGACCGAAGAGACCGAGCACCTGGTGCTCGATTTCGTGGCCGAGGTCTTCTTCTCCTGGTGGGCGTGCCTCTACCGGGTAGCGGGCGCGGCCTTCGTGCCCCGCTCGCTCAGGTCGCTCGATCTGGAGCGGGTGCCGGGCAGCATCAGCCGCGAGCGGCTGGAGGCGGCCGTGCCCCTGGGAAGCGGCATCGCGGATCCGCGTGAAGTGGCACGGACCGTCGACCTGCCCCCCGGCGCGGAGCTGCTGGTGCCGCTCGACGCCGGCGGAGAGCGGGTGGCCGTGCTGGTGTTGGGGGCCCGCCTCAACGGGCTCCCCTACGGCCCGGCCGAGCGGGACCTGGCGGCCACGCTCGCGTTCGCGGGCGCGATCGCGCTCAAGAACGCCGACCTGGTGGAGCGGCTCCAGAACGCCGCCACGACCGACACGCTCACCGGGGTCTTCAACCGGCGGGCCATCGAAGACCGGCTCCAGGCCGAGATCTCCCGGAGCGTCCGGCACCAGATCCGGACCACCGTGGTCCTGATCGACCTCGACCGCTTCAAGCAGGTCAACGACACCCTCGGTCACGCCGGCGGTGACCGCTACCTCGTCCTGGTCTCCCAGATTCTCCAGCGGCACGTCCGCACGCTCGACGTGATCGGACGGCTCGGCGGCGACGAGTTCATCGTCCTGCTCCCGATGACCAGCCCGCAGGAGGCGATCGGGTTCATCCACCGGGTCCGCACCGCCTTCCGCGCCCTCCTGCAGGAGCATCCCGAGTTCGTGGAGACCTCGATGAGCTTCGGCCTGGCCGAGGCCCCCCGACACGGTCTCACCCCCGCAGCGGTCGTGGAGGCCGCGGACGCCGCGCTCTACGCGGCGAAGCGCCAGGGCGGCAACGCCGTGGTGGTCGCCGAATCGCCGTGACCCAGCACGACCCGACCTACCTGTTCCAGGAGACCTCGCGGCGGCTCGGCGAGCGGTATCAGCTGGAGCGGTTGGTCGCCGCATCCGAGATTCGGATCCTGTTCGTCGCCCGGGACCGTCTGCTCAATCGCCGGGTCGGGCTCCGAGTCCATTTCGAGTCGAGCGCGGCCTATCGCGCCTGGTTCCTCCGCGAGGCGGAGGCCCTGGCCCAGCTCGACCACCCGGCCATCCGCCGGGTCTACGACGCCGGGATCGTCGACGAGATGGCCTTCCGGGTCGGCAACTGGGTCGAGGCCGAAGGGCTCGACGAGGCCAACGCGCGGGGGCCGCGGCCGATTCCGCAGGTGCACGTCCTCGCCCGCGACCTGCTCCGCGCGCTCGAGCACGCCCACTCGCGCGGGGTCACGGTCCGACGGGTCGCCCCGACCTCGCTCCTGGTGAACAGCACCGGGCGCGCCACGATCTCCGACCTCCGCTTCTGCAGCTACGTCTTGCCGGCGGTGCCCTCGGGACTCGCGCCGTCGGACCTGGCGTTCATGGCCCCCGAGATCCGCGACGGCGACCCGGGAGACCCGACCAGCGACGTGTACACCGCCGGCGCGGTGCTCTACTACGCGGTGACCGGCACCCAGGTCGCGGTGCTGCCGGGCGAGGTGATCGCCCCGCGGCAGCTCAGAGCCGCCTGCCCGCGCGCGCTCGAGCGGGTCATCATGCGCGCGCTCCGCGCCGCGCCGAACGAGCGCTATCTGACGGCCTCGGAGATGCTGGAGGACTTCGCCTCCGAGGCCGGCGACTACACCACGCTGCCGACGCTCGACGCCAACTGGGCGCCGATGGAGGGCGTCGACGGCCGCGCCTGGGAGCAGCGGCTCCGCCGGGCCCTGGGCGACGACTACGAGCTGATCGCCGAAATCGGCTCGGGCGGCTTCGGCCGGGTGTACCGGGTGCGCGATCTGGGCCTGGAGCGGATGGTCGCGCTCAAGGTGCTGCACCCGAACATGACCGAGGACCCGATCGGCCTCGAGCGCTTCCGCCGAGAGGCGCAGCTGGCCGCCCGGGTGAACCACCCCAACATCGTCGACGTCTACGAGACCAGCGGCCGGGCCGGGTTGGTCTGGTACACGATGGAGCTGGTGGACGGCCCCAACCTCGCGCAGCTGGTCGATCGGTCGGGACCGCTCCCGCTGGACCAGGTGGTCCGCCTGCTGCGCGAAGCCCTGGGGGCGATGGCCCACGCGCACGTGATCGGGCTGGTGCACCGGGACATCAAGCCGGAGAATCTGCTGATCGCCCGGGGCGGCAGTCTCCGGATCTCGGATTTCGGCCTCGCGGTCGCGCTCGCGGGACGGTTCGGCGGCGCGACCAGCCGGAGCGGGACGCCCCAGTTCGCGAGCCCGGAGCAGCTCTCGGGCGAGAAGGTGGACGGCCGCACCGACCTCTACAGCCTGGCCGCCGTCGCGGTCTTCGCGCTCACGGGCACCCCGCCCTTCACCGGCGCGACGCCCGAAGCGATCCTGGTGCGGCAGACCGCAGAGGAGATCCCCAACATCCGGGGTCTGCGGCCCGACATCGGCCCGCACCTCGATCGAGTGCTCCGTCAGGCCCTGCGAGCCGACCCGCAGGGGCGGTTCCCGACGGCCAACGAGTTCCTGAGCGCCTTGAATCGGGCCTTTCGCCGGGACCAGCGGCGAGCCGCCCGAACCTCCTGGCTCCGACGGGTGGCCGATCCACTCCGAGGCATGTTCGACCGTGCGAGATCTTGACAGAAAACCGGTCGGTCTTCATCTTGTTCCCGCGTTCTTGTGGGGCTTTTCTTGGTTTCCTATTCCGCAAATCGGTAAAGCTGGCTGACGCCGCCCGCGTCTGACGGGCGGGGATCAGTTGGCGTTTGTTTTTCCAGACGCGAGATGGGCTCGCGCTCTCGGAAAGGCCGCTGGCGTAGGATTGCGCCCGGCTCGTGGTCCACCAACTAGGAGTATGACGTAATGGCTCGACTGACTGGCACCGTGAAGTGGTTCAACGACGCGAAGGGGTTCGGGTTCATCACCCCGGAGAACGGCGAAAAGGACTGCTTCGTTCACCACTCGTCCATCAAGGCGGAAGGCTTCCGCAGCCTCGCCGAGGGCGAGAAGGTGGAGTTCGATATGGTCATGGGTGCCAAGGGCCCCGCAGCCGAGAACGTCGTGCGGATGGCCAAGTAGCACGACCCCACCACACGACGAAGGCCGCCCCGCGGGGCGGCCTTTTCGTTTCCGGACCTGCCCGGCCGCCTACTTGTGCCGGTAGATCACCCGGCCGCGGGTCAGATCGTAGGGCGAAAGCACCACGCTCACCCGGTCGCCCTCCAACACGCGGATCTTGAACTTGCTCATCTTCCCCGCCGCGTAGGCCAGAATGGTGTGGCCGTTGTCGAGGAGCACCCGGTAATTCCGGTCGGGCAGAACCTCCTGGACCACGCCTTCCATCTCGATGCCTTCTTCTTTCGCCATCCAATCCTCACGCAACGGGTCGACCACGCCGGTCCCGGTCGGGACGGCCCCTTAATCTTGCCCGGAGGGATGCCGGGGGCAACCAGCGGGACGAAGTGCCCCCTGCTCCACGACCCGGGGCGCCGCCGCTGGCTCCTGGCCCCGAGCTGCCCGGCCATCACCCATGGCCCGAGTTGGCGCAGGCCGAGGATCCACTCCAGGCGGTCCCGGCATCGGCCCGAGCTCTGGCCGACGGCTCCACGCCGTCGATCGCGCCCCGAGCCTCTCTCAGGCCAGCTTGGCCCGCTGCTCGACCACCTCCGCCTCGAGAGCCTCCACCAGCGGCTGCATGGCCGCCCGGTCGAACACCAGGCGGGCACCGGCCTCTCGGTAGAGCTCCGGCAGCCCGACGGTGGCGCCGAGGGCCAGGAATCGACGGTAGGCGGCCAGGGCGCCCGCCGGATCGCGCCGATGATTGAGCCAGACCTGCACCGCGCCCAGCTGCGCGATGCCGTACTCGATGTAGTAGAACGGGTAGAGGAAGACGTGGAGCTGGCGATACCACCGGGCCACCCGCTCCGCCTCGAGACCGCTCCAGTCCAGGCCACGGTCGAAGCGCCCTCGGATCTCGAGCCAGGCCCGATCCCGCCCCACCGGATCGGCTCCCGCCCCATCGGTGTAGAGCCAGGTCTGGAACGCGTCGATCGAGGCCACGTGACAGAGCGTGATCAAGGCGTCTTCGGCATGCTCCAGCCGGGCGATCGCCGCGTCCCGCTCGCTCAGAAACGCTCCCGGCGAATCCAGCAGCGGCGCGGCCAGGAGCTCCATCGACATCGAGGCCAGCTCCGCCGCCTCCGCCGTGGGATGCCGCTGCCAGAGCAGCGGCTGGGCGTGGGCCGAGAAGGCGTGGAACGCGTGCCCCGCCTCGTGCAGCAGGGTCATCACGTCCTCGAGCACCCCCGAGGCGTTCATGAAGATGAAGGGCCGTCCGCGGTGATGCAGGGTGTCGCAGTAGCCGCCGGGCGCCTTGTTGGCGCGGCTGTCGAGATCCAGCAGCCCCTCGTCGATCAGGGTGGCGAACTGGGTGCCTAACGTCGGGTCGAGCCGCCGGAACATCGCCAGCGACTTGCCCGCCAGCTCGGCGCCGTCCTTGAACGGTCGGATCGGCTGGTCGCGGTAGAGGCTCACCGCCAGGTCCCAGGGCCGGAGCGAGTCGACCCCGAGCGCCCGCCTCCGATGCGCGTGGATCCGCTCGACCGCCGGCACGACCAGCTCCTCGACCGCCCGATGGAATCCGAGACAGTCGTCGGGCCCGTAGTCGAACCGGTACTTGGCGGCGAAGGCGTAGTCGCGATAGTCGCCGAACCCCGCGGTCTTCGCGACCCGGCCGCGGAGCTCCGCCTGGCGCGCGAAGAGCGCCGCCAGCTCCTCCCGAGCGCCGAGATACGGAGCGGTCACCGAACGGAAGGCCCGCTCCCGCACGGCACGGTCCGGGCTCTGGAGGAAGGGCGCCAGCTGCGGCAGCGGCTTGCGCTCGCCGTCCCAATCGGCGAGAAACCCGCCGGTGATCCGCTGATACCGGGTCGAGGTCTCCTCCAACTCGGCCAGCAAGGGAACGTTCGCCTCGCGGAAGATCTCGATCGAGCGGCGGAACCGCGCCACCATCTGTTCGAGCCCCGGACGGCTGTAGCCCAGGTCGGCGAAGCGCCTCGCCAGACGGATGCTGTGCTCCTCGGCCTTGGGGGCGATCTCGATCGAAAAGCGCCGGTGCGCCTCCTCCTTGGCCGAGTCGGCGGTGTCGCAGGTGTACGCGATCATCGCCGAGGAGATCGCCTCGGTCAGGATCGCCTCGAAGCCGGACCAACGCGCCAGCCATGGCTCGACGTTCTCGCGGTCGAGGGGCTCGGCCTCGAGGGCCCGGTAGCAGGGCTCGAGGTCGGCCCAGGTTGCGTCGGCGATGTCGGAGGGATCGTTCGGAAACATGGCGGAAGTTACACCGAAGCCCTTTCCGACCGCTCCGCGCCGTCGGCGGGTAACCGGAACGCCAACACGCCGACGCCGGCGACGATCAGCCCCGCGAGATAGAAGGGCATCCCGTCGCCGAAGCGCTGATACGCCGAGGTGGCGAAGAGCGGCGCGATGACCCGCGCCGCGCCGGCGAAGGTCTGGGCCACCCCCATCATGGTCCCGTAGTCCGCCGCCTCGGTGGCGTGCGAGATCATCGCGGTGGTCGCCGGGAAGAGGAGCGCCGTCCCGACCGGCACCAAGGGCATCACCGCCGCGAGGACCCAGAGGTTGCCCGCGAGCGGATAGGACGCCAGACCGACGCAGAGCAGGATCGTCCCGGCCCGCATCGCGCCGCGCTCGCCGATCCGGTGCACGATCGGGCCGAGCGCCAGGGACCGCATCAGGAGCGAGAGCAGGCCGACGTAGAAGAAGAAATAGCCGATGGTCTGCTCCGAGACCCCGAAGCGCCCCTCCACGAACAGCGCGAACACCGAGGTCATCGCCGTGAAGCCCAGCATCCCGGCGCCGTAGATCCAGATCAGCCGGGGGACGGCGCCACCCGGCTGGGTGATGATCCTGACGATCTGCTCCCGAATCCCGGCCGTCGGGCGGGGCCGGTGCTCCCCGGGCGGGCGCGACTCCGGCAGCCAACGCCAGGCGAAGATGACGTTGACGACGCAGAGCACGGCCGCGATCAGGCCGGGCGCCGCCGGCCCCAGCCCGGTCGCGAGGGAGCCGACCACCGGACCCAGCATCACCCCGAGCGAGCTCGCCGCGGAGAGCCAGCCGAGACCCTGCGCCCGGTCGCGCGGGCCGACGCTGTCCGCCACGTACGCCTGGGCCACGCCCGTGGTGCCCCCACCGGCCCCCTGCACGATCCGCGAGGCGAAGAGCAGCCAGACCGAGTCCGCAAAGGCGAACACCGTGTAGGCGATCGCCGACGCGATCAGTCCGGCCATCAGCGCCGGGCGGCGTCCGTAGCGATCGGAGACCCGACCCCACAGTGGTGCCGTCGCCAGCTGCGCCACCGAGAAGGACGCGATCAGGAGACCGATCGTCTCGGGCGTCGCGTCCAGCTTGAGCGCGTAGAACGGCAGGAGCGGCAGCACCATCGCGAAGCCGAGCATGTCGACCGCGGCGGTGGCGATCAGCACCGAGAGCCGTCGCAGCATCTCCCGGCGGGTAGCGGGGGTGGTAGTCATCGGGCCGGCGCTCCGTCGCCGCCGGCGGGCAGGCCGAGCGCGAGGAGACTACGGCTGCGCGCCACGGGACCTCACGTCGAGCAGGTTGACGAAGAGCCGAAGCGCGCCCGGCACCCCGGCCGGGAGCTGCCGGAAGAAGGCGAGGCCCGAGTAGAGGTAGGTCCCTTTCCCCACCCTCGCGAGCAGCAACCCTCCGCGAAGCGGCGGCTCCCCCGGATCGTGGGAGGAGATCAGCGGCCGGTAGCGCTCGTCCCAGGAGCGTGCGAAGTAGAGGCCCCGCTCCTGGACCCAGCCCTCGAAGTCACCCGGGCCGATCCGGTTCGGCGACGCGAAGATGGGGTCGTCGGGCGCGAGGATCTCGATCGGAGCGGTCTCGTCGGTCACCCGGTCGTGCCGGGGAGCGAGCGTGAGCGGATAGGGAGCGAAGTCGCCCCGGAAGAAGGTCTGCTGCTGATACTGGACGATCGCCTGGCCCCCATTCTTCACGTACTCGAGGATCCGGCCGTTGTTCTCGACCAGCGCCTGGTTGGTCTCGTAGGCCCGGCTCCCGATCACGATCGCGTCGTAGCCGCCGAGGTCCGCGCGCTCCAGCTGCTCGTCGGTGAGCACCTCGACCGGCAAGCCGACGTCGGCCAGCGCCTCGGGCACCCGATCCGACGCGCCCCGCACGTAGGCGATCCGCCGGTCCGCCGGCAGCGCGATCGCGGCGGCATGCACCTCGGCGGTGCTGGCGATCGCGTACCCGCGCTCCCGAATGTGCGGATAGTCCACCGTCACCACGCCGGTGTCGTAGCGCCGACCGTCCTGATCGCGGGCGAACGCTCGAATCGCGTAGCGCCCGGCCTCGAGCGACCCGGGTGGAGCGACCATGAAGGTGTAGGCGCGCCGCTCGTCGGCCCGCTCCAGGGCGAACGGTCTGGCGGGCACCGATGGCCAGCCGGGCGGAAGGTCGAGCTCGACCTCGCCCGAGACGGGAGGCCCCGAGAGCTGCAACGTTACCGTGAAGGGCTGCGGCGCGCGCTGTCCGGTGGGCCAGACCTTGGCGGAGGGGGTCAGCTTGACGTCGACCGCGGGCACCACGACCAGCGATCGTCTGACCTCGCCGACCGCCTGATCCCGGTAGCGCTGCCGGACCTCGCGCTCGACCGTGAACGGCGCCCCTCCGGCGTCGGTCGTGAAGCTGGCGACGAGGAGCGGAGGGTCGAACGGCAAGCCGTAGACCGAAGCCGGGCCGACCCAGCGGTACATCGCCCCGTCCCGCGGGGCCCGGAGAAAGTAGGGGTTGCTGATCGGCGCGCTCGCCGGCACGGAGACCGTGGCCGTGCAGCGCTCGATCTCGCCCGCCGGCAGCTCGAGCGCTCGGCCCAGGCAGTCGGCCCTGACGCTCCAGCCGTCGGGCGCCGCGAGCCGGAGCCGCGTCCGGACCGCGTCGGATCCTGCGTTCCAGGCCGAGAGCGTCACCTCGACCTCGCTCCCCGGAATCAGCTTCGACCGAGTCGTCGTCGCATCCAGGATCAGGCCATGCCGAATCGCCTCGGCCAAAGCGGCATGCTCGGCGAGATCCCGGGCTGCGATCCCACTGGTGGCCGCCGTGGTGTCGATTCCGGCGAACAGCTCGCTGCCGGCTCCGGTCCGGTCGGTCTCAAGCGCCAGGCGAATCTGGCTCGGCCCCATCTCCTGCAGCACGCCCATGTCCTGCGAGCGGTGGAGGCTCCGACCCCGCATCGCGATCTGCCGATAGGACTGGCCGATCTCCCGATCGAGCTCGCCGCCATCGAGAATCAGGGTCGTCCCGCTGCTGTCGAAGCGGGCCGAGCGGTAGAGCTTGCTCGGCGCCCAGGCGGCCAGACCCTCTTCGCGCTCGAGCTCCGGAAATCGGCGCGGGTCTCCCGCGGCCTCGAAGGCCGCTCGGGCGGCCCAGCCCGCCACCTGATGCTGGCCGTGGCCGTCCCGCGGCGTGCCCGAGAAGGTGGCCACCACGATCTGGGGCTCAAACCGGCGGATGGTCCGGACCACGTCCTTCAGCACGCTGTCGCGGGGCCAGAACCGGAAGGCCTCGTCGATGGTCTTCGAGAAGCCGAAGTCGAACGCTCGGGTGAAGTACTGGCGGGCGCCGTCGAGCTCCCGCGCGGCGAGCAGCTCACCGGAGCGCAGCAGACCCAACCCCTCGAACAGCTCGGTGCCCACCAGGTTCTGGCCACCCTCGCCCCGGGTCAGCGACAGATAGGCCGCCTCGGCACCCTCTCGCCGCACCAGATAGGTGAGCAGCTCGGTGTCTTCGTCGTCCGGGTGCGCCGCGATCAGGAGGACCCGCTTGGTGTGGCCCAGCATCCGCTCGGCCTGGGCCAGGGCCGCCGCGCCACCGGTGGACGGGCCGGTCTGCGCCCGGGCGGGCGCGATCGGGAGGACGAGACCGGCGACCAGGGCGGCCCGAGCGATCAGGCTTCGTCGTCCCCCTCGTCGGGCGGCCGCCGATCGTCGATCTTCCGGCCCAGCACGAAGGCCATCACGAAGCTGAACAGGGCCACGACCAGCAGGACCTCGCCGGCGCCGCCGCCGAGCCCCTTGAGGAGCAGCACCATCCCCATCGAGACCGCGATCGTGCCCGTGGCCCGGAGTATCTCGTCCAGGTTTCTCCACCCCGTCCGTCCTCCCCAGTACAGCGCGGTGACCAACCCGACCACGCCGAGCGCCAGGATGCCGTACCAGATCCAGATCCAATAGCGGAGACCGATGATCATCGAGCGTCCGCCAGGTCGGACAGGCGTCGAAGCCGCTCGAAGGTGTAGATCCCGGTCCCATGCCCGTCGCTCCAGCGAATGCGGATTCCGTAGGCGCCGACCAGGCTCACGGCGACCGGTCGCACGTCGCTCGGGACGCTCGCGGGGTCGAGCAGCGGACGGCTGGTCATCTCGTCGACGCACTCCGCGCAGGGGCAGGCGAGCCGGATGGCTCGGGCTGCCAGCACGCAGTCGGAGTCGACGTCGGCCCAGCGAATCACGAGGCCGTCGTCGCGGCGAGTGATCGCCGTGGGAATCGGTGTCATCGTCGCCGCACCGCCCTCCCGTGTATCTTACGGCTTCCACCCAACAGGGTTCCGATCGAGCCGCTCGCGCGGCGCAATCCCGACCTCATCTCGGATCGAGCGATGACCGCTTCACCCAACCCCTTCGGCAGTCGAACGACGCTCACCCTCGGTGCGGACCGGGCCGTGGCCTTTCGCCTCGAGCCCGTCGCGAACGCCCTCGGGGTGAGCCTCGACCGCCTGCCCTTCTCGATCCGGGTGCTGCTCGAAAACGCCCTCCGCCACACCGGACGGGGCCCCGTCAGCGAGGAGCAGGTCGCCCAACTCGCCAAATGGGACGGCAGCCCCGGCGCCGGTGAGATCCCCTTCATGCCGGCCCGCGTCGTGTTGCAGGACTTCCCCGGGGTGCCCTGCGTGGTCGACCTGGCCGCGATGCGCGACGCCATGGCCCGCATGGGCGGCGACCCGCAGCACATCAACCCCGTGGTGCCCTGCGACCTGGTCATCGACCACTCGGTGCAGGTGGACCACTACGGCACCCCGGAAGCCTTCCGGCAGAACGTGGCCCTGGAATTTGAGCGTAACTCCGAGCGCTATCAACTGCTCAAGTTCGCCCAGCGATCTCCGGGCACCCCGGGTGGTGCCGCCCGCACCGGCATCGTGCACCAGGTCAACCTGGAATACCTGGCCCCGGTGGTCCAGCTCCGCGAGCAGTATGGCGAGCTCACCGTCTATCCGGACACCCTCGTCGGCACAGGATTCCCACACCGATGATCAACGGCCTCGGCGTGGTGGGCTGGGGTCGGCGGGATCGAGGCCGAGGCCGTGATGCTGGGCCAGCCACATAGCCATGCTGATCCCCAGGTGGTCGGGATGAAGCTCACCGGCGAGCTGCCCGTCGGCACCACCGCCACCGACCTGGTCCTCACGGTCACCGGCTGCTCCGGAGCCACGGCGTGGTGGACAAGTTCGTCGAGTTCTTCGGGCCCGGCCTCGCCAGCGCTGGGCCTGGCCGACCGGCCACGATCGCCAACATGTCGCCCGAGTACGGCGCCACCATCGGCTTCTTCCCGGTGGACGCCGAGACGATCGGCTACCTCCGGCGCACCGGACGCGACCAGGCGGCGGTCGACCGGGTCGAGCGCTACCGCAAGGAGGTCGGCCTCTTCCACACCAGCGCGACCCGGATCCGACCTTCTCCGCGACCTCACCTGGACTCCCGACCGTGGTGCCCAGCCCGCGGGCCCCAAGCGGCCGCAGGATCTGGTCCGCTCGCCGACCTCCGGCGCAACTTCGTGACCTCGCTGCCGCGCTGCTCCCGCGGCCGTAACTCCGCCGCCGGGAGGCGCCGTCAGGCGAGAAGGCCGCTGGGCGGGCGAGGGCGGCGCCTCGCCGGTGGCGTGGCGCTGGCCGACGCCCCGCCGGAGATCGAGATCGAGGACAGCAAGGGTATCCTACGCCCTCCGGGACGGATCGGTGGTGATCGCGGCGATCACCAGCTGCTCTTCCTCGAATCCGTCGGTGATGATCGGCGCGGGCCTGCTCGCCAGAAACGCCCTCGCCAAGGGGCTCACCACCAAGCCCTGGCAGAAGACCAGCCTGGCCCCCGGCAGCCGGGTGGTGACCGACTACCTGAATAAGTCCGGCCTCCAGACCTCGCTCGACTCGCTCGGCTTCAACACCGTGGGCTACGGCTGCACGACCTGCATCGGCAACAGCGGGCCGCTGCCGACCGTGATCCAGGAGGCGATCGACGAGCATCAGCTGGTGACCGTGGCCGTCCTGAGCGGCAACCGGAACTTCGAGGCGCGGGTCCATCCCGCCGTCCGGGCCAACTACCTGGCCTCGCCGATGCTGGTCGTCGCCTTCGCGATCGCCGGCCGGGTCGACCTCGATCTCTCGCGCGACCCGCTCGGGGTCGGCGGCGACGGGAAGCCCGTGTACCTCGCCGACATCTGGCCCTCCTCGGGCGACATCACCAAGGCGATGCAGACCTCGCTCGAGCCGGCGATGTTCCAGAAGCAGTACGGCGCGGTCTTCGAGGGCGACGCCGAGTGGCGGGCCTGGCGGTGCCGAGGGCAGTCGCCCGCCTGGGACCAGGCGTCCACCTACGTGCAGGAGCCGCCGTTCTTCATCGACCTGCCCCGCCAGCCGACGCCCTCGAGGACGTCCAGGGCGCTCGGGTGCTCGCCTCGCTGGGCGACTCGGTCACCACCGACCACATCTCCCCCGCGGGCTCGATCCCCAAGAACGGGCCGGCGGCCGCGTTCCTCCGCGAGCACGGCGTCGAACAGCGGGACTGGAACACCTTCGGGGCCCGTCGGGGCAACCACGAAGTGATGATGCGGGCACCTTCGGCAACGTCCGGATCAAGAACCGGCTGGTCCGGACAAGGAAGGCAGCTGGACCTGGACTTCGACAGCGGCGAGGTGCTCTCGATCTACGACGCCGCGATGCGCTATCACGAGCGGGGCACCCCGCTGATCGTGCTGGCGGGCAAGGAATACGGCACCGGATCGAGCCGCGACTGGGCGGCGAAGGGCACCAACCTGCTCGGCGTGAAGGCCGTGATCGCCGAGAGCTACGAGCGGATCCACCGGAGCAACCTGGTCGGGATGGGCGTGCTGCCCCTCGCCTTCGCTCGGGCGAGACCCGCGAGTCGCTCGGCCTGACCGGCGAAGAGCGCCGCTCGATCACCGGCATCGCCGACCTCCAGCCAGGCGGCACCGTCAAGGTGACCGCCGTCCGGAAAGACGGGACCTCGATCGTCTTCGAGCCTGTCGTCGGCTCAACTCGAGCGTCGAGGTGGACTACTACCGCCACGGCGGCATCCTGCAGCGGGTGCTCCGGATGTTCCTGGACGAGGCCGCCTAGCGGCCTGAGCGGCTAGCTCGACGGCGATGGCCAGCCGAGCGAGTGGGCCAGGGCCGGAATGTCCGAGTCGCGTAGCCGGGCCAGGCGGGGATCCACGAGGGCGGTGACCAGGCCCAGGGAGCGCTCCCGGCTGGCGCTCGAGCCAGTCGAGCGCGCCGGTCGAGTCTCCGAGGTCCGCAAGCGCCACCGCCATCGTGAAGGCCGAGGCCCTTCCTCCTCTACCAGGCTCCCTTCAGCCGGTCGACCTGCCATCGCCTGAAACGGGCCAACCCCACCGAGCCGGTGTCCGCTCCGATGACCGGGCCGGGTCGTCGCCGGTATTGCCCACGATCAGGCGGGCATGCCCGAGCGCCAGCCCCTGCGGCCGAGCGCCATCGGCGGCGAACCCGCACTCGAGGCCGACCCGCGCCCGTGGCTCGAGCCTGGCGGCCTCGGCGCAACGGGCCGCGGCCTCCTCGAAGCGGCCCGCCCAGAGGTACCCGTATCCCAGGTCGTTGACCACCACCGCGGACACCGGATCGAGCCGATAGCCCTCCTCGAAGGCGCTCACCGCGTCGCCGGGACGCCCGGCGGTCGCGAGCGCGAACCCCAGGGCGACGTGGTACTCCGCCTGCTTCGGGCTGAGCTCGATGGCCCGCCCCAGATCCGCCAGCGCGCGTGCAGCCAATCCCAATCGGCCACCAGCTCAGGTTGCCTCTGACGAACAGCGCCCGGTGATCGCCGGGCGGGCCCCGAGCGCGGAGTCGACCCAGCGCCGCGCCTCCGGGTAGTCGCCGCCCCAGAAGTGCGCCTCGGCCAGGGCGACCTCGGCCCCCTCCCAGGCATCACACCGCTCCTCCGCAACGAGTCGAGCAGCGGGCGGCCTCCGCCCGCCTCGCGGGATCCGGGTGACGGAGCAGATGGTGACCTCCAGCTTCGGGCCGGACGCGGGACTCGCCGAAGATCCGAGCCGCTCTCGAAGGCGAGAACCGCCGCCGCGACGAGCGCCGTCGCCATCGCAAAGCGGGGCCAGGCGCGACGGATCCGACGCGATCGACCGAGGACGGGAAACAGCAGCGGCTCCCGGGACCGCACGGAACTCCGGTCGGCGACCAGGCCGGGATCGACGAAGCGGTAGCCGCGCTTCGGATAGGTCCGGACGAGCTCGAGGCCGGGCTCGCAACCTCTCAGCCCGATTCGAAGCTGGCGAATCAACGTGTTGAGGGCGCGCTCGCGGTCCACCCCGCCATCGGGCCAGAGCAGCTCGTAGAGCTCCTCCCGGCGGACCAGCTCGCCGCCAGACCGGACCAGCCGCTCGAGCACCCGAACCGGCTGCGGGTGGAGGGCCACCGGGCGGCCCCGATGGCGAAGCTCGGCTGCGGCCGGGTCGAGCTCGAAGCCGCCGAAGCGGAGTGTGCCGGCCGGCGGTTCAGCCATCCCGAGGAGCGGCGAGGAACTCCTCGACCGCGCGGAAGAACTCCTCAGGGCGCTCGATGAAGGGGAAATGCCCGGCCGGCGAGAGCTCGAGGAAGCGCGCGTTCGGATACCCTCAACCCAGGCTCGGCCGCCGGCGATCGGGATCCCGTCCTCGCGTCCGTGGATCACCAGACGGGGCACTCGCAGCTCGGCGAGGGCGGGGCGGAGATCGTAGTCGGCGAACGACCCCAGCAGCGCGTCGAAGTAGGGCCAGAGATTGACCGGCCATTCGTTCTCGAAGGCGCACACGTCGGGCACGGCCGCCACGAACGCGGTGTCGGCGAAGCTGGCCGGCAGACTGAGCCGCTGGTAGCCGCGACAGAACTGCGCCTCGCCCAGCTCGCCACGCTCCCAGCGATCGGTCAGGCTGTCGATGGCCACCTGGTCGCGGCGGCCGCCCCGGGAATCGCCACCGAGCTCCCGCATCAGCGACGCGGCCGGCGGCACGGGCGAGACCTGGATCAAGCGGCGGACCCGGTCCGGATGACGGACCGTATAGGCGCCCAGCTCCATCGCCGGCCCCGACCAGCCGAGCAGGTCCATCGAGTCGAGGCCGAGGGCCTGGCGGAGGCTTTCGAGGTCCCGCACCTGGCGGTCGAGGGAGACGCTGTCGAGCGGCCCGGTGCCGGACCGACCGCGGTGCCGCGCGTCGAAGAAGACGACCCGCCGGCCAGCGGCGAGGCGCTGGAGGGGCTCGCTCAGGAAGACCGCCACCGGGATCACGAGCGTCGGCTCGCCCCGGCCTTCGATCCGGTAGTAGAGCTCGACCCCGTCGTCCATCGGCACCCGCCCCTCCTCCGCCACCGGTGGCGTGGGAGGCTCCTCCGGGGCGCCGCAGGCGAGCAGCGGCAGAAGAACGAGCGCGAAGCCGATCCGCCTCATCCGGTCTTCCTCCAGAGATAGTGCCGGCGTGGCACCCAGCGGCCGTCCTCCCAATCGAAGGACCGCGAGTCGTCGACCGCCACCGACTCCACGCTTTCGTGCCTGGTCCGGACGCTGGAGCCGTCGGGACGAGAGAAGACCTGCTCCACGACGAGCTTGCCGTCCTCGAAGCCCATCGGCCCGATCCCGACCGCGCCGTCGCCCCCGAACTGATAGAGCACCGGGCGACGCTCGGCGGGGTGCCAGGCCAGCTGGAAGTGCCAGTAGGTGCCGATCTCCTTGTCTCCCTGGAGGCCGAAGAGGCGGCCACGAATGCTCTGGCGGCCGGGGCCCCAGGTCCACTCCATCCCGTACGCGTCGATCGGCTCCGCCGTGCCACGGTAGGCGGCGTTGTCCGCAATCCACCGACCCGTGCCCGCCACTCGATTGGCCATGTGCCGCCTGAGCCAGTCCGGCATCGTGTCCGCTCTCGCGGGCGGCGGGATCGGGCTTGGCGGAGCCGCAGAGGGGCTCGGGCCGACGAGGATCGTCGAGGTGAGGCCTGCGAGGAACAGCAAAGGGTTCATGGGAGCGCTCTCGGAAGGAGTCGGCGGAACCGTCTCCCGGAGCACCGGGCCGGACAATGGAAGCGAAATGAAAAGGGGCCCTCGCGGGCCCCTGATCACTCGGAGGTGGCTGCTATCAGGCCACCAGGTCCTTCAGACGATCACCGGTCTCGCCCTCGCGGAGGCGCTGCAGCGCCCGATCGCGAAGCTGCCGGATCCGCTCGCGGGTGACACCCATCATCCGGCCGATCTCCTCGAGGGTGCGGCTGTTGCCGTCCTCGATTCCGAAATAGAGCCGGAGCACCTTGGCGTCCCGGGGCGGCAGCGTGGCCAGAGCGGCCTCGATGTCGTTGGTCTGGCTGTTGGCCAGGGTCGAGCTATCGGTGCCTTCCTGATCCGCCGCCGAGAACCGCTCCATCCGCTCGTTGCCATCGCCATCGCGAGTCGGATGGTCGAGCCGGAGAGCCTCGGAATTGAGGGCGCTCAGGCTCCGCACGGCCTCCGGGGTGAGCCCGGTGGCTCGCGCCAACTCCTCGGTGGTCGGCATCCGCCCAAGCTTTTCCTTGAGCAGGGTGGTCGTCCGCCCCAGGCGGCTGAGGTCAGCCGTCCGGTTGAGCGGCACCCGGACCGGCCGGCCATGCCGGGCGATCGCGGCCTGCACCGCCTGCCGAATCCACCACACCGCGTACGAAATGAACTTCACCCCGCGGTCGGGATCGAACTTCCGGGCAGCGGTCATCAGACCGAGGTTGCCCTCTCCGATCAGGTCGACCAGCGGAACACCACGATTCTGGAACTTCTTGGCCACAGAAACCACGAACCGAACGTTGTGCCGGGCGAGCCGTTCCTGCGCGGCGACATTCCCCCGAAACGCTTTGCGAGCGAGTTCCATTTCCTCGTCTCGGCTAAGCAGCGGTACGCGGGAAATCTCGTCCAAGTACAGGTCGAGGCTCTCTCGGCCCTCGTCCACCGCACGGGCGATCTGGGCAGGTCGAGCTGCCCGGCGCTTCGCACGAGGATGAGTCACTTGCCCTCCGTCTCGATGAGCGGGAAACCTACGTGAGAGTACCGAACGCACCCCGAAATAGTCGTTCCCCTACAGCGCAACAATGTACAACCCAACATCAAAAAAATCAACAACTTAGGTAAATCTGCTCAGGGCATGGGTTTGCGAATCGCGAGCCCAATCCCGACCTCCACTATCGTTATTACGTCGCCAACCGTCAATTTGTTGCGGCGCGATCTGCAGGGTTTTGCGCACCCTGCCTCCGTACGACCGGCCGCTCCGCCGCGCCCACAGGTAAAGACGTCGATCCTCGCCCGGCGTGCACCACGGCGCCTACACATAGCTCCGAGACTGGCGGAAGTTCCCTCCATCCCGAGCCCTTAGTCCCTGGCACCCGCCGGCCTGGTGGAAGGGCCGCTCAGCGTCGAAGCGGAGTCGGGAGAGGAGCCGATTCCGCCCGCCCCAGCCGCCGACGTCGCCGTTCCAAATGACGCCCTCTTCGGCGCCCGGCCCCCAGAACCATGAGTTTGACGGCTGGGTCCCGGCAGGGCCCGCCCCTCGGTCCGGTGGCCACCAAGGAATCGGGGGCCCCCGACGCGGGGCCCCCGAATCGACCGGCGGCCGGTCAGAGAGTCTTGAGCTCGGAGACCAGCTTGCTGAGCGATGCCTTGGCGTCGCCGAAGAGCATCGCGGTCTTCGGATTGAAGAAGAGCTCGTTCTCGATCCCGGCGAACCCCGCCCCCATCCCGCGCTTCAGGACGATGATCGACTTGGCGTGGTCGGCGTTGAGGATCGGCATCCCGTAGATCGGGCTGGAGGGATCGGTCCGGGCGGCCGGGTTGACCACGTCGTTGGCCCCGATCACGAGGGCCACGTCGGCCCGCTCGAACTCGCTGTTGATCTCGTCCATGTCGAACAGCTTGTCGTACGGGACGTTGGCCTCGGCGAGGAGGACGTTCATGTGGCCCGGCATCCGCCCGGCGACCGGGTGAATGGCGTACTTGACCTCCCCGCCCCGCTTCTCAACCAGATCGGCCAACTCGCGCACCAGGTGCTGGGCCTGCGCGACCGCCAGACCGTAGCCCGGCACCACGATCACGCTCTGGGCGAATCCCAGCTGGACGGCGGCGTCTTCGGCGCTGACCTGGCGGGCGGTCAGCCCCTCGGCGCTCTTCTGGGACTTCGCCGCGGCGCCGAAGGCGCCGAACAGCACGTTGGCGAGCGACCGGTTCATCGCCTTGCACATGATCTGGCTCAGAATGATGCCGCTCGAGCCGACCAGCGCGCCGGCGATGATCAGGATCTCGTTGTCGATCACGAACCCGGTCATCGCCGCCGCGATGCCCGAGTACGAATTGAGGAGCGAGATCACGACCGGCATGTCCGCGCCGCCGATCGGGATGGTGAGCAGCACGCCGAGCAGCAGCGCGACGCCGACCACACCGTAGAACGGCCAGAGCACCGAGGCCGGATTGGTGATCTGGACCACCGCGAAGCCGATCACCCCCAGGAAGAGCACCGCGTTCAGCACCTTCTGCCCGGGGAACACGATGGCGCGCCCGCTCATCAGCTCCTGCAGCTTCGCGAAGGCGATGATGCTGCCCGTCAGCGTGACCGCGCCGATCAGGAGGCTCAGCTGCATCGCGATCGAGGTGTTGAGCGGCAGGGTCCGTCCTTCGAGCTCCGACTTGAGGAACTCGGCCGCGCCCACGACCAGCGAGGCGCCGCCGCCGAGACCGTTGAGGAGCGCCACCATCTGCGGCATGGCCGTCATCTTGACGGTCTTGGCCATCCACAACCCGAGGCCCGCGCCGACGACCATGCCCGCCGCGATGACCGGGTAGGAGACGATCTGGCGGTCGACCAGCGTGACGACGATGGCGATCAGCATGCCGACCGAGGAGAGTCGGTTGCCCTTGACCGCCGTCGCCGGGCTGCCGAGCCACTTGAGCCCGATGATGAAGCAGACGGACGCGACGAGGTAGATGAGCTGGGTCAGCGACGGCGACATCAGGACTTCTCCGGATCGCGCTTGAACATCTGCAGCATGCGATCGGTGACCGTGTACCCGCCGACGACGTTGATCATCGCGAAGACCACGGCCAGGAAGCCGAGCACCGAGGAGATCCAGCCGTGCTGGCCGCCGGCCACGATCAGGGCGCCGGCGATGGTGATCCCGCTGATGGCGTTGGCCCCGGACATCAACGGGGTGTGCAGAATGGTCGGCACCCGATGGATGAGCTCCACCCCGAGGAAGGTCGCGAGGGTGAAGATCACGATGCTGGTGATCAGGACTTCCACGAGATCAGCTCCTTCCGTACCGCACGGCGCCGCCGTGGGTGACGCACATCGGGCCGAGGATGACGTCCTCGACGTCGGCGACGAAGGCGCCGTCCTTCTGACCGTGCTCGAAGAGCGAGAGGAAGTTCCGGCTCAGCATGAAGCTGGCGTGGAACGGCAGGGTCGAGGGCAGGTTGGTCGGCCCCATGAGGGTGACGCCGGAGACGACCACGTTCTGCCCCGCGACGGTGCCCTCGCAGTTGCCGCCGGTCTCGGCGGCCACGTCGACGATCACCGAGCCGGGGCGCATGGTGGCCAGGGTCTCCTTGGCGATCAGGCGCGGGGCCGGCTTGCCGGGAATCGCCGCGGTGCTGATCACCAGATCCATGTCCTTCAAGTGGGCGGCGAGACCGGCCACCACCCGGGCCTGCGCGTCGGAGGCCAGCTCCTTGGCGTACCCGCCGCTGCCCTCGGCCTGGGCATCGATGTCGAGGAAGCTCGCGCCGAGACTCTGCACCTGCTCCTTGACCACCGGGCGCACGTCGAACGCCGACACCACCGCGCCAAGCCGGCGGGCGGTGGCGATGGCCTGCAATCCCGCGACGCCGGCGCCGATCACGAACGCCTTGGCGGGGGTGATGGTGCCGGCCGCGGTGGTGAGCATCGGGAGGAACCGCCCCATCTGGGTGGCCCCGAAGAGCACCGCCTGGTAGCCGGCCACGGTGGCCTGCGAGGAGAGCACGTCCATGGTCTGCGCCTTGGTCGTGCGGGGCACCAGCTCCAGCGCGAGCGCGTCGACCTTGCGCTCGGCGAGCTTCGCGAGCAGGTCGGACGCGGCGTGCGGCGCCATCAGACAGACGAGGATCGTTCCCGGCTTGAGAACGGCGGCTTCCTCGAGCGAGGGGCGTTGGACCTTGACCACCAGCTCCACCTGCTCGGCGACCTGCGCGGCGGAGTCGGCGACGGTCGCGCCGGCGGAGCGGTACTGGTCGTCGGGGTAGAAGGCCGCCTCGCCGGCGCCACGTTCCACGAGCACGCTGTGCCCGCCTTTGACCAGGCGTTGCACGGTCGCGGGAACGAGGGCGACCCGGCGCTCGTGCGCGGCCGTCTCTCGGAGCACTCCAATCCGCATGAAGCCTCGCAGTGATGAATTGGAAGGGCGCCGCGAATCTACACCACCAGGCTCGATTCTCAACCGGTGGACTTTCGCACAAGGCGGCTTCACGTTTCCGCGCATGGAACGGGTGCGGGTGTTCGCGCCAGGATCGATCGGAAACGTCGGCCCGGGCCTCGACATTCTCGGCCTCGCGCTCGCGGGGCCCGGTGACACCGTCGATGCCCGCCGGATTCCCGGCGGGCGGGTGATCGTCGCCGATCCAGGCCATCCGGACCTGCCCCGGTCGGCCCGGCGACACGCCGCCGCGCTCGCGGCGCGGGCCGTGCTCCGCCGGGCGGGGCGGGCCCAGCGCTTCGGGCTGGAGATCCGACTCGACAAGGGGCTTCCCCTCGCAGGGGGTCAGGGCGGCAGCGCCGCCTCCGCCGTCGCCGGCGCGGTGGCCGCCAACCTGCTCGCCGGCGAGCCACTCAACGACAATCAGCTGATGCTCGCCGCGCTCGAGGCCGAGACGGCCGTCGCCGGCCGTCACCTCGACAACATCGCGCCCTCGCTGCTCGGTGGACTGGTGCTGATCCGAAGCCTGATCGGACCCGACGTGGTCCGGCTGGATCCGCCCCGCCGGCTGGTGGTCGTGCTCGCGAAGCCGGATTACGACCTCGCGACCTCCCGGGGGCGAGCGGTGCTGCCGAAGACCGTCGATCGCTCGGTCGCGCTGCAGCAGGCGGCCAACGTGGCCGCGATGGTGGCCGCGGCGCGGGCGCACGACGTGCGGGCGTTCGGCCGCGCGATCGACGACCACATCGCCGAACCGGCGCGGGCCGGCCTGCTGCCCGGCTTCGAGGCGGCCAAGCGGGCCGCGCTCAAGGCCGGGGCGTACGGCTGCTCGATCTCCGGCAGCGGACCGACCGCGTTCGCGGTGACGGACTCGACGACCACCGCGAAAGGCATCGCCACCGCGATGGAGAAGGCCTACCGGCGAGCGGGGGTCGATTGCGGCGTCCGGATCGCGTTGCCGGACAAGAAAGGAGCGCGGGTGGTATGAGCGGGCGGACACTGGGGTGTCGGGCCTGCGGAGCGGCCCAGGAGGGCACCTCGCTCAGGAGCCGCTGCGAGTGCGGCGGCCTGCTCGAGCTCCGGGGCAGCATCGGGACCGAGCGCCCGGGAGCCGAGTGGAAGAAGCTGTTCGCCGAGCGGCGGCTCTCCTCGACCGGCCCCAACGCCTCCGGGGTCTGGCGCTACCGAGAGCTGGTCTACCCGGAGGCGGCACCGTCCGCCATTGTAACGTTTCCAGAGGGCAATACTCCACTGCTTCACCGGGAGGCGCTCAACCGCTTCGCCGGCCTCGGTGAGCTGCTCTTCAAGCACGAGGGCCAGAACCCGACCGGCTCGTTCAAGGACCGGGGCATGACGGTGGGCGCGACCCACGCCGCACGGCTCGGCGTCGGGGCCGTGGCCTGCGCCTCGACCGGCAACACGGCGGCGTCGATGGCGGCCTACGCCGCCCAGGCCGGGCTCACCGCGGTGGTGCTGGTGCCGGAAGGCCGGATCGCCCTTGGCAAGCTGGCTCAGACCGTGGCCTACGGCGCGAAGATCCTGGCCGTGCGGGGAGACTTCGACGCCTGCCTCCGCCTGGTCGACGAAGGGGGCCAGGCGCTCGGGCTCTACCTGCTCAACAGCATCAACCCGTTCCGGCTGGAGGGGCAGAAGGCCATCGTGCTCGAGCTGCTCGACCAGCTGGGCTGGAACCCGCCCGACTGGATCGTGCTGCCGGCCGGCAATCTCGGAAACCTCTCCGCCTTCGGGCGGGCGCTCTCGGAGGCGAGGGCGCTCGGGCTGATCGATCGCCTGCCGCGACTCGCGGCGATCCAGGCGGCCGGCGCCGCCCCTTTCGCCAAGAGCTTCGCCGACGGATTCGCGACCCGGCACCGGGTCGACGCGGAGACGGTGGCCACCGCGATCCGGATCGGGGACCCGGCCTCGTACGAGCGGGCGGTCGAGTCGATTCGCCTGACCAACGGGGTGGTGACGACCGCGACGGACGCCGAGATCCTCGAGGCGAAAGCGGCGATCGACCGGGCCGGCGTCGGCTGTGAGCCGGCCAGCGCCGCCTCGCTGGCGGGGGTGAGGCGTCTGGTGCGGGAAGGGACCATCGCTCCGACCGAGCGGGCGGTGGCGGTGCTGACCGGCCATCTCCTCAAGGATCCCGAGATCCTGCTCAAGGACCGGTCGGCGCTGCCGATCACCGAGGTCGACGCGACCCTCAGCGCGGTGGCCGCGGCCCTCGAATGAAAGCGCCGGCGCCCTCTGGGAGCGCCGGCGCGAGAGCGGCTTCCGATGGTCAGTTGCCGCCCGAGCTCCGGTCGACCGCCTCCTCCAACTCCTTGTAGTGGGTGGGGTCGGTCTCCCTGAACGGCGAGATGACGTGGGCGACCTTGCCGTCCGGCCCGAT